>NZ_KI914676.1:16463-26664 GCF_000520495.1 Arthrobacter sp. H14 | reverse complement strand
CGGACGCGTAACCGTGTCCGCTGAAACCTGGACCGGATTGGCCAGGCGGTTGGTGGCGGCCTGCCAATAATTGCCTGCCACGACTACCTGCCGCCGCCCCGCCGACGGTTCCGCCCGGCGGAGCCTTTCCCACGGCCACCGCTGCTGCGGCCACTGCTGTTCGCGCCGCCGCTTCGCCCGCCGCTGGTCCGTCCGGCCTTGCTTCCGGTCTTCGACCCGCCCCCCTTACCCGACCCCTGCGCGCGCGCCGACCCTCCCGCCGTCGTCGGCGTTGTGCCGTCCGGCTTTAGCGCTCCGGCGGCTTCAGAACGCGCGGAAGGCTGACGTGAACTGTTGGCGGTACGGCCGCGGACGATCCCGACGAATTCCTCGGTCAGCTCTGACGTATTTGCGGCCAGCCATGCCAGACCAATCCGGCTTTCCTCCACACCGGTGACCGGGCGGAACACGACGTCTTTCCTGTTGTGAAGACGCGCGACGGACATGGGCAGGATCACGAGTCCGGCCCCCGAGGCTGCAACTTCCACGGCCATCGCTTCGCCGCCCATCGCATCCGGATCAAGGAAAGGATCGTCGAGGCTGTCGAGCTCGACCTCATCGAAGACGGAGATCTCGTGGTCTTTGGGCCCAACAACAACCGGCTGTTCGGAATACAGCGGAATTACATGCAAGGACTCGTCCTCCACAGGCAGCCGGACGAAAGCCATATCCGCCCTGCCCGAATGCAGCATCTCAAGCTGGGCACCGACGTCGCACGGGAAGGCGTCAATCGGCACGTCCGGATGCCGCTCCCGCCAACGGCTGAGCCACTTGCCCGGTGTTACTCCCGGGGCAAACGCGATGCTTAACGACTCCAAAAGGGGCACTCCATCACACTAACCCAACGGCTGTTCAACCGTCCCGGTGCACGGGCCGATACCCTTGTTCCATGAGCACCAATCAAACTTCGCAGTCCATGAAACCGGCAACCGCGGCCAAGAAACTCGGAATCTACCTTCCTGCCACCCCTGCCGGTTTCCAGGAGTCGGCCATCTCGCGGGCCGAATTCAACGAACTGCAGGCCAATCCGCCCGAATGGCTGACAGAGCTGCGGCGCAACGGACCTCATCCCCGCCCGGAAGTTGCGCGGAAATTGAACGTCTCGGTCAGCGGCCTCGCGCGCGGAGGTGTAACTGAGGCGTTGACGACGGCGGAGATTACGGCGCTGTTGGAGAACCCGCCGCAGTGGCTGGTTGAAGAACGCGCCACACAGGCCAAGGTCCGCGCGGAGGCTAAACGGATCAACGGGGACAGCAAAGCCACTAACCCCAAGGCGGACGCTTAACGAAGAATGCCCCGGTCCGAAGACCGGGGCATTTCCCGTAGTGCGCGAGGGGGGATTTGAACCCCCACACCCTTTCGGATACTGGCACCTGAAGCCAGCGCGTCTGCCGTTCCGCCACTCGCGCATGCGCATTATTGAAGGCCAAGACCCCCGATAACAGCGAAATCCAGCATAGCTGAAACAGTCCGGATATGCATAAACGACGTCGATCGGTCGATTGTGAGATAGGTCAACACCCAGCCTGAAAAGAACAAAACCACAGCTCGATTCGTTAGCCTTTAAGGTCAATCGATACTGACCCAAGTAGTATCGGTAGGAAGTCAGGTTCTGGAGAACGTACATCCCGGGTGCCCAAACCCGGTACGTGCCCGGTGCCCGGCTGCAATTATCAGCGGCGCCGGGCGCCGGACGAGTACAGGGAGGAGGCAACGCAATGGGCCTGTTGGACAATGTGGAACGTGGCATTGAAAAGGTCGTCCGTGGCGCCTTCTCCCACGGTTCCAATGCCGAGGTACAACCAGTCGAAATCGCTAACCGGCTCCGCCGCGAGCTGGACAATAAGGCCATGACGCTGTCCGCCGGACGGACGCTGGCACCGAATATTTTCGACACCCGCCTTAGCTCAACGGATTTTGAGCGTGCCCAGGAATGGGGATCCTCGCTCGCCGAGGAACTGTGTGATGTCATCATCCGCCACGTGAACAGCCAGAACTACACTCTGCAGGGCCCGGTCCGGGTCTCCTTCACCAGGGACAGTGAGCTGAAGGGCGGCGTATTCGAAGTCCAGTCGAGAACCGAAAAATCCGGTGACGCACCCGCCGCGGCTCTCCGGCCATCCGGACCGCCGCGGCCGAGTGCTCCCGCCCGTCCGCCATCTCAGTTGCAGCCGGTGCTCGAGATCGACGGTCAGCGGTACTCGCTGAATGCCGCGTCAGTCGTGCTGGGCCGCTCCTCGGATGCCGACATTACGGTCGATGACACCGGCGTTTCCCGTCGTCATCTCGAAATACGTACCGGAAACGGCCGCACCCGGGCCGTGGATCTTGGTTCCACCAATGGCAGCTATGTCAACGGCCGGAAGATCGACGGCGAGGTTGAGCTCACCGACGGCGCCACCATTTCGATGGGGCGTACTAAAATCACGTTCCGGCTGTTACCGGCACGGAATGGGGGACGCGGGTGAGCCCTGAGATCAGCGAACTGACCATTACGGCTCTGCGTTTCGGTTTCCTACTGTTGTTGTGGGTCCTTATCTTCAGCATCGTCAGCGCCCTCCGCCGGGACCTGGCCGTGGGACGCAGGACCCGCACCGGCGCGCCCACCGCACGGCAGGTCCGGAAGAATCCCGAAATGGCCGAGCACGCGCCTCCGCCGGCCAAGCGTCCGCTGCGGGAACTCGTCGTCGTCGAGGGACCATTGCGAGGCACAACCCTCGACCTTGCCTCCAGCCCCATACTTCTTGGCCGCGCACAGGAATGCACCCTGGTGCTGGACGACGACTACGCGTCCGGCCGGCACGCACGCCTTTTCCCGCAGGGAAGCCGATGGTTTATCGAAGACCTCGGCTCAACCAACGGGACCTACCTGGCCGACTCGCAGCTGACTCGCGCACTGCCGGTTGAGCCCGGGATACCCATTCGGATCGGTAAGACGGTCATCGAATTGAGGCAATGACCGTGGTCAAGATCCTGCGCTACGCGGCGCGATCGGACGTAGGGAAGGTCAGGTCAAAGAACGACGACTCCGCCTACGCCGGCAGGTATCTGGCGGTCGTGGCGGACGGCATGGGCGGTCACGCCGGGGGCAACATTGCCTCGGCGTCAACGGTGCTCGAGCTAATCCATTTGGACGACGACGTCTACCACGGGGAGGCCGGAACGGCGCTGGCGGACGAGATCCAGACCGCGAACTCCCTGCTCTCCGACCTTGTCCGGACGAGTCCGCAGCTGGCTGGCATGGGCACCACCGTGACCGCCGTACTGCTCTCGGAAGACAAGCTGCATTTCGCGCACATAGGTGACTCAAGGGCCTACCGGCTCAAAAATGACACCTTTGAGCGGATCAGCATCGACCACACTTTCGTCCAACGCCTGATCGACGAGGGCAGGCTGCGGCCCGAAGACGCCGAAACCCACCCGCATAAAAACGTGCTGATGCGGGTGCTGGGTGACGTGGATGCCAGTCCCGAGCTGGACTTAATGTCCTTCGACGCCGATATCGGCGAACGCTGGATGCTCTGCTCGGATGGGCTGAACGCCGTGGTCGACGAGCGCACCATCGAGCAGATAGTCCGCGGCTATCCGGATCTGCAGGAATGCGTTGACCGGCTCGTGGAGCTAACTCTCGAAGGCGGCTCCCCGGACAACGTCACCATCGTCGTTGCCGAAGTTGCGGAAAAGACATCCGACAATATTGCGACGACGGCCCTCGCCGTGGTCGAACCCGGATCCGCCGAAGAGGCGGAAGGCAGTGGGACCGCAACCACGGCCGCCGGCAGCGACCCGGATGATGCGTCAACGCGGAACAGCGAAGACGCCGGGGACAACATAGACCATCTGAATGCGGAGGTGCTGCGCGAGGAGTTGGCCAGCCGGCCGCATGTTCTTGTCGGTTCGGCCGCCACCGTTGCCAGTACCGGAGAAATTCCGACCATCGCAGAGCGCACCGCACAACGCCGCGCGGCCACGTTGCTGACCCACAAGTCGCCGGAAACTGTAGAAGAGTTCGAGGAAGAAGAGAGCGTCCCGCGGTCCCGGAGAGGACTGTTTGCGGTTATTGCAGCAATCGTCGTTATCATCCTCGCCGGAGGCCTCTGGGCTGGCTACGCCTGGACGCAGACCCGGTACTACGTTGCAGAATACGAGGGCAATGTGGCTATTTATCGAGGCATATCCCAGGATCTTGGACCCATTTCACTGTCCTCGCTGCGCACTAAGACCTTTGTAGAGGTGGAATCGCTGCCGGAGTATGCACAGCAGCGCCTCGAGCGGACATTGCCGGCTGAGGACCTGAACCACGCGTTCCGGATCGTCCGCGACATTCAGTTCCCCGGCCCCGATCCCCGGCAGCCGGACTGTCCGCCTGTGCCGTCTTCGCCGTCAACTACGGGGACAGCGACGCCCGACCCCACAGACAGTCCGTCCGAGTCCCCCTCACCCGAGCCGGACAGTACATCCACAGCGAGCCCGGACAGCACCGAGAGTCCGGGCAGCAGTGAGAGCCCTGAAGCGGCCGGTCCCTCCGGTGAGCCTGCTGAGTGCGGAGATTTATCATGAGCCAAGTCGCAACTGTGCCGAAGCCACGGCGGAATATCGAGGCAGTATTGCTCCTGCTCGCCCTGGTTGTCGGCATCGGGGCCAACATGCTGGTCGATCTGGACTCCGGCCGTGCCTTCACACAGGAGTTCTTCGTCCAGGCCGGAACCTTGGCCGGCATCGTCTTTGCGTTCCATATCGTGCTGCGGATCAAGGCAAAATATGCCGATCCGATAATACTTCCGATTGTTACTGCCTTGAATGGCATCGGCATCGCCATGATTCATCGGCTGGACTTGACAACCGGCAGTGCCGCCGCCGCCAGCCAGCTGCTCTGGACCGCCGTCGCGATCGTCGTCGCCATCGTCGTGCTGCTGGTGCTCAAGGACCATCGGATACTGCGCCGGTTTACTTATATTTCACTGGTGGTCAGCGCCGTGCTCCTGATCCTTCCGCTGGTTCCCGGACTTGGTGCACAGATCAACGGCGCGCAGATCTGGGTCCTGGTGGGCGGATATTCATTCCAGCCGGGTGAAATAGCAAAGATTACGCTTGCTATATTCTTTGCGGGATATCTATCTGCCAACCGCGATTTGATCCTGCTTGCAGGTAAAAAGGTCGGTCCGTTGCAGTTTCCCCGGCTAACTGACATGGGACCCATGCTCGCCGCCTGGGGGGTCAGTATCGGGGTGCTCATCTTCCAGCGTGACTTGGGCTCGTCGATCTTGTACTTCGGATTGTTCATGGCCATGATCTACGTGGCCACCAGCCGGGTCAGCTGGGTGATCATCGGGTTCGCGCTGATCGCAGCCGGTGGATATGTCGCGGCCCAACTGTTTCCGCACGTAACGCTGCGGATCGACAGTTGGATCAACGCTTTCGATCCCGAAGTCTACAACCGCGCCCCGGGCGGCAGCGGGCAGATTGTCCAAGGTCTATTCGGTCTTGCCAGCGGGGGCCTCACGGGCACCGGCTGGGGTCAGGGACGGCCGGATCTTGTCTCGTTCGCCAACAGCGACATGATCATTGCTGCGCTGGGCGAGGAACTGGGCTTGATTGGCCTCTCCGCCATCATCCTGCTCTACGTACTCCTGGTCACGCGTGGCTTCCGGGCAGCCCTTGGAACCCGGGACGGGTTCGGCAAGTTGCTCGCCTGCGGACTCTCGTTCGTCATCGCGCTGCAGTGTTTCGTGGTCATCGGCGGTGTGACCCGGCTGATCCCACTGACCGGTCTCACCACCCCGTTCATGTCGGCCGGTGGTTCTTCCCTGCTGGCGAATTGGATCATTATTGCCCTGCTGCTGCTGATCTCGGATGCGGCAAGGCGGCCCGTGGCGACCGGACCGATGCCAAACGAGGATCTCACGGCTGACACCCAACCGCCGTCGAGCATGTCCGGGTCCAGCGGAAAATCAGATGGAACAGCAACCGAGGCGGTGCGGAGACTATGAACCAAGCCATTCGAAACTCGTGGGTTATCGCACTGACCATGTTCGCTTTGGTCCTGGGATCGGTGACTTACGTCCAGTTCTTTGTAGCGGACGAACTTCAAGCCAACGACTGGAACAACCGGCAGCTGTACCAACAGTTCGGCAGCGACCGGGGAGCGATACTCGTCGATGGGCAGCAAGTTGCTCATTCCGTTCCCTCGGACGACCAGTTCAATTACCAGCGCGTCTACGAGCCCGGGGAAATGTATGCGCACCTGACGGGCTACTTCTCCCTCGTCTACGGAGCGACAGCGCTGGAGGACGTGATGGGTGAGGAGCTCTCGGGCGATGCCAGCGAGTTGTTCATTGATAAGGCCATGTCCCTGTTGTCCGGCAATCAGCCCAAGGGTTACTCCGTGGAGCTGACGATTGACCCCGAGATCCAGCGGTTGGCTTACGAAGCGCTCGGTAACCAAACA
Organism: Arthrobacter sp. H14; assembly: GCF_000520495.1. Lineage (GTDB taxonomy): Bacteria > Actinomycetota > Actinomycetes > Actinomycetales > Micrococcaceae > Arthrobacter_C. Next base: position 20,177 of record NZ_KI914676.1, on the reverse strand, counting down.
GGATCGATCGTGGTCATGGACCCGGAAACCGGCGACATCATCGCTATGGTTTCCAAACCGTCCTACGATCCAAACCTGTTGGCTGGACACAGCTCCAGCCAGGTAGTGGAGAACTATCAGCAGATCACGTCGGCGCCGAACAACCCCTTGTTCAACCGCGCCATTGAGGGTGACCTCTATGCCCCCGGATCGGTGTTCAAAATCATTGACACCGTCGCCGCGCTGGAATCCGACGAATATTCTCCGGAAAGTACGCTTCCGAATCCTGCCGCAATGGAGTTCCCCGGTCTGGACTACACCCTGCCCAACTTTGCCACTGGCGGTTGTTCCGCCCAGAGGGAGGCGAGCTTCGCTTTCGCCCTGGCGCAGTCCTGCAACACGCCATTTGCCAGTATTGCCTTGGAACTCGGCGGTGAAGCCATCCAGCAGGAGGCTCAGGAGTTCGGTTTCGGACAGGAACTGAGCATTCCGCTGCGCGTCACCCCGAGCATCTTCCCGGATGGTTTGGACGACGCTGCCCTTGCCCAGTCGTCTATTGGGCAGCGAGATGTGCGGGTAACGCCGCTGCAGGTGGCGATGATGTCAGCCGCCATTGCCAATGACGGCGTCATCATGAAACCGCAACTGGTCGAAACGGTACGTAGTCCGGACCTGCAACCGGTCAGTTCGCCCGAGCCGGAAGTCTTTTCCACCCCGACCAGCCCCGAAATCGCGAATCAGATCACCGACTGGATGGTAGGCGTGGTTGACGAGGGCATCGGTTCGGCGGCCGCCATCGAAGGCGTTGAAGTTGCCGGTAAGACCGGTACGGCGGAGCTCAGTACGCCCGGTCAGAACAACTCCTGGTTCACTGGTTTCGCCCCTGCGGATGATCCGCAGGCAGTGGTGTCGATCGTCGTCTCGGATGTCGATATTGAAACGGGCGCACAATTTACGGGTCCAAACGCTAAGCGACTTCTTGAGGCGGTGTTGAACAGGTGAGGCCAACTTCTGGAATCACACTCGGCGGCAGATTCCAGCTGACCGATCGTATTGCGATCGGAGGCATGGGGGAAGTCTGGAAGGCACAGGATCAGGTTCTGGGCCGGCTGGTGGCCATAAAAATCCTCAAGGAGGAATACACCGGCGACGACGGGTTCCTGGAGCGTTTCCGCGCCGAGGCCCGGCACACTGCACTGCTGAGCCACCCCGGCATCGCGAATGTCTTCGATTACGGCGAAGAGGCGGGATCCGCCTATCTCGTAATGGAACTTGTCCCTGGTGTTCCACTCTCGACCATTATTGAACGCGAACGCGTCCTCTCACCGGACCGGACGCTCTCCATCATTGGCCAGACCGCCCGTGGACTGGCGGCAGCGCACGCGCAGGGCCTGGTACACCGGGACATCAAGCCGGGAAACCTCCTGATCACTCCGGACGGCCGGGTGAAAATCACGGACTTCGGCATTGCCAGGCTGGCTGATCAGGTTCCGCTGACGGCCACCGGACAGGTGATGGGAACCGCCCAGTACCTCGCACCGGAACAGGCTACGGGCCAGATAGCAACGGGCTCCAGCGACATATATTCCCTGGGGGTAATAGGTTACGAATGCGTGGCCGGATCGCGGCCATTCTCCGGCGAGTCACAGATTGCCATTGCCTTGGCCCAGGTCAACGATGAACCACCGCCGCTGTCCGAGCACCTGCCGGCACCCGTCCGCGCGCTGTTGATGTCCATGCTGGCGAAATCGCCGGAGGAACGGCCGAAGGACGCAAAGTCGCTGGGTGATGCCGTTGATGCCATCCGCAGGGGTGACATCCGGGCGGCCGAAGCTGCCGTACCGGCCATGCTGCTGTTTGGTGCCGGGGACGGGGACGCAATCACTGCCCCGGTTGATGAGCAGCCGACGGCGGCGACGCAGGCAGTCACTGCCCCGGTGACGTCGGCCATGCCGGCCGTTGGCCACGATGATGATGCTGTCGAAGCCGAACGTGCCTGGGTCGAGGACGAAGAGGTGGTGGAGGAAGAACCGGAGCGCCGTGGCCGCAGTCCGTGGACCTGGCCGCTCCTTGCCTTGCTGCTGCTTATTCTCTTTGCCGTTATTGGTTGGCTGATTCTCACTCCACTGCTCGCGGACGATGAGGGCCCTCCGCCTGCGAGTGAGACCACGACGTCTGAGTCCGCGACGCCAACGGAATCTGAATCCGAACCGGAAACCAGCGAAAGCGCGGCGCCGACCCAGCCGGCACCGGCACCCGAACCGGAACCGGAACCGGAGACTCCCGAGGAGCCCGAAACGATAAATATTGTCGAGGCGGAATATCAGGGGAGGCCTTTCGACCAGGTCGCAGCTGAGCTCACAAACCTCGGGTTCGTTGTTGCGGAAGACCCGGTTCCGAGCCCAGAAGCGGCCGGTACAGTACTGGGCGTCAATCCAGTCGGCCAGCTCACACCGGGCGAGACCATTACCGTGCAATATTCCACCGGGCCGGAGCAGGCCACCGTCCCGGGTGGATTGATCGGTGCCGATGCGCAAACCGCATCAGCACAGATAGTTGATGCGGGGCTGCAGCCTCAACAGAGCGGGTCCCGGTACGATCCTTCCGTCCCCGAAGGACAAGTCATTGAGGTTTCGCCCGGTGAGGGAACCGCGGTTGATCAGGGATCGGTTGTAACTTATGTCGTATCTCTGGGGCCCAGCCCGGAACCCGAGGAATCGGCATCGCCAGCACCGAGTGAATCGACGTCCCAGGGTTTAGGTCCGGGCGTGCCGTAACCGACGCCCCAATTCCGCTCACCCCACCCACAGGCCCCACACCCTAGCCACCACTGACAGGAGAGATTTGAGCCAGCAACGTGTCCTCGATGGACGTTACGAAGTAGGTGAACTGATCGGCCGTGGCGGTATGGCCGACGTTCACCTCGGTCGTGACGTCCGGCTGGGCCGTTCTGTGGCCATCAAGCTCCTCCGCCCGGACCTGGCCCGCGATCCGCAGTTCCAATCGCGTTTCCGGCGCGAAGCGCAAGCGGTGGCGGGGTTGAACCATCCCAGCATTGTGTCTGTCTTCGACACCGGTGATCAGTGCGTGGTGGACGACGTCACCGAACCGGTCACCGTGCCGTTTATCGTGATGGAGTATGTCGATGGCCGGACGCTGCGTGATCTGGTCCGTTCCAAGGAACTCAGTATCGACGAGGCCATCGAGCACACCCTCGGCGTGCTTTCGGCACTCGAATACAGCCACCGGGCCGGAATCGTTCATCGCGACATCAAACCAGCCAATGTGATGGTCACGCCCGACGGCGGCGTGAAAGTGATGGATTTCGGTATCGCCCGGGCGATTGCCGACTCCGCAGCCACAATGACCCAGACCCAGGCGGTTATTGGAACGGCGCAGTACCTGTCTCCCGAGCAAGCCAGGGGAGAGACGGTCGACGCGCGAAGTGACCTTTATTCCGCGGCCTGCCTGCTCTATGAAATGCTCGCGAGCCGCCCGCCTTTCGTGGGCGACAGCCCCGTTTCGGTTGCATACCAGCATGTGCGTGAAGTACCGGAGCCCCCAAGCCGGTTCAACCCGGAAATCAGCTCCGCTCTGGATGGAGTGATGCTCCGCGCCCTGCAGAAAAGCAGGCAGGAGCGTTTCCAGGATGCCGCAGCATTCCGCCGGGCGCTGCGGGCGGCGCGGACCGGCGTCGCACTTACCCCGCCTGCACCCACTGTTCCCGAGCAGGAT
>NZ_KI914676.1:0-16363 GCF_000520495.1 Arthrobacter sp. H14 | reverse complement strand
CCGCACAGCCGAGACCCGCGTACAAAACGCCGGCAGCACCCGGACACAGGCGATGCCGCGTCCGCATGACGACGATTACGGTCAAAAGGGCTACACCGTGGATCCCGGTCCGGGAACCAGGGCGATGGCTAAGGTCCGGACCGGCGGGCCTTTGACCAACGGGGAAGCATATGACGGCAACTCCGGCGGACCTACCGATTTCGACGACGACCGTGAAAGTAAACCGCGGGGCAGGAAGCGCCGCGGCGGCTGGATTGCCGCTCTGGTCGTTGCCCTCCTGCTGGTGCTTGGAGTCGGTGGCTACTTCCTCTACAACACGCTGACGGCCGAACCTCCGCCACCGCCGCTGGTGAAGGTTCCCGCCGTCGAAAATATGACTGAAGCGGAGGCACTCTCGGCACTGAATGAGCAGGATCTTGACTGGGTTACCGACCGGGTCGAAAATGACGGGATTGAGGAAGGTCTCGCCATCGGCACGTCGCCTGAAGCAGGTGCCCGGGTAGAGGTTGGCAGTACCGTAGAGCTCCTGATTTCAACCGGTCCGAGCACCGTCGTCATTCCCGAAATCCTGAGAGGCCAAAGCGAGGCGACGGTCCGTGACCGGCTTGGACAGATGGACCTTGTTGGCGCTACCACGGAAGCGACGAACAGCGCCACCGTACCCAAGGGCGATCTCATCGCCACTGAGCCTGCCCTCGGGTCATCCGTTCCGGCCGAATCAACAGTCGATCTCATCATTTCGACAGGAAGTGTCACCATGCCGCAGCTCACGGGCAAACCCATCGAGGATGCCAGGGCCACGTTGGAGGATCCGGCCATCGGTCTCCCGTACAGAGTCGAGGAGGAGGAGAACTCGGTCGTGGAGCCGGGCCTCGTGACTGCGCAGAGTATTCCGGACGGAACCGCCGTCGCCCAGGGGACCGAGGTCCTGATCACGGTCGCTGTTGAACCGGAGGAAGAACCGGCTCCGGAAGATGATCCGTCATCGGACGAGGAATCGCCGGGTTCCAGCACCAGTCCGAGTCCTGAACCTACGGAATCGACACCGCCCGAAGACGATTAGTGTCAGACCAGGTTTCAGCTGCTGATGAGCGGGCTGAGAGTCGAGGAACGCCCGGCAGCTCCGGTCATGCCCAGAGACTCCAGCCAGTTGCCCAGCATCTGGTAACCGCCCTCGGTCAAGACTGATTCCGGATGGAACTGCACACCCCACAGCGGGGCGGTCCGGTGGGCGAGCCCCATGACGACGCCGCCGGGTGTCCTGGCGGTTACTTCAAGGATGTCCGGAATGCTCTCGCTCACGGCGGCCAGGGAGTGGTATCGCGTAGCTGTCAGCGGGCTGGGCAGGCCGGCGAATACGTTTCCGTCCCCGTGCTCGATCTGCGAGGTCTTGCCATGCATCAGCTCGGACGCGTGCGTCACCACACCGCCATACGCCTCTGCCAGCGCCTGGTGGCCAAGGCATACGCCGAGCATCGGTTTGCCAGCTTCGCCGCAGTAGCGGATCAGGTCAATGCAGATTCCTGCATCCGCCGGGGCACCGGGCCCGGGTGAAATCAAGACACCGTCACGGCTGGAAGCAAGTTCGATCGCCTCGGCCAGCGTGACGTCGTCGTTCCTCACCACTGTGGTTTCAGCGCCAAGCTGCTGGAGATAACCGACCAGCGTGTATACGAAGCTGTCGTAGTTATCGACAACCAGAATGCGGTTATTCATAAAGCGTTTGGGTTCCCAATCGTTGAATCGTTGAGGGGATTGAATTGTCCCAGCCAGGGGAAGACGAACTGCATCAGCACCAGCACCGCCGCCAGGAGCAGCACGACGGAGAGAACGATCCGCATCCACAGCGGGCCCGGAAGGTGGCGGAAAATCCATCCATACATCTAATTATCCCTTACTTTTGGACAGCTGCCACCTGGTCCGCGATGGCGGCGGGAGGGCCGGCCGAGAGCGGATGCCAGGATTCCATCACTGAGTAGGCAATGATACGTTCCTGTGCCCCGAAACGGGGGTTGCAACTGGTCAGGGTCATGATCCGTTCGCTGGGTTCAGCACCGGGCTGGGTTGGAACCGGCAGCAGGACATCGGCGCGGTTCGGCAGGACGATCTGCTTGTTACGGAATACGTACGTGTAATAGCCATCGGCGGTTTGCACATAGAGTTTGTCTCCCGGAACCAACGTATGGATTGCGTCGAGTACCTCTCCATGTGTCTGCCGGTGGCCGGCCAGGGCGAAGTTGCCGACGGCGCCGGGCATCGCGGTCTCGGGGTAGTGTCCCAGTCCCAGATTGTCCAGCACAGGTGCACCGACGCCGGAGACGATTGGCCGCGTGTAGTTGTCCCCAAACCGGGGCACGTACATGATGCCGATTGGTTGGCCGGCGGGTACGGAATCCATCACCGGCGGCTCCATTTCCTGCTCCGCTGGCTGATCCGGTGCTGGAGCGGGCTCTTGGACACCGCCTCCCGACTCCCCTGGAGGTACCGCAGGTAAGTCGAAGGATTCAGCGAGTGACTCAACGACCTCCTGCTGCTTGGCATCGGCCTCGATGTTCGTCCACCACAATTCCCATGCAACGAACAGCAGCAAGACGACGCCCGCAGTGATCAGAAGTTCTCCACACACCTGCACGATCGTGCCCAGGATCGACCGCCGGCGCGGAGGTAGGCTCCGCGTCGAGTGCCGCTGACGGACGGCGGTAGTCTGTGCCACTGCGCCTCCCGGTTGTGGTGGATGCTCGCTTTCGCGCCCGCTGGGAAGTCCCGGCGCAAAATGTCGCTAGAATTGGCTCCAGAACCGCACCGGCCCGCAACGACCGTTTGAGTAACTTCTGCCCCACGGCGCAGAAGCCCTCACAATAGAATACCTTGCGGCGGCGCAACGTTTGAGAGAAGCTGAATGCCATACGGTCGTTCATCGTTCGCGGTGAACACGTCAAGGAGGATCCGTGCCCGAGTCGAAGTCCCGCAAGAAGCCACAGTCGGCCGACCGCCGTCCCCGAGCATCGCGCGAGCCGGGACCGAACCCTGTGTGGTTTAAGCCGGTCATGTTCGGTCTAATGCTTCTAGGACTGGTGTGGATCCTGGTCTTTTATATAACCGAAGCTCTCTGGCCGATTCCGGGCATCGGAGCCTGGAACATCACCATTGGTTTCGGTATCGCCATTGCCGGCTTCCTGATGACTACCCGTTGGCGCTCATAGCCAGCAGATGCGAACCGATCCTGATCCCAGGGGTTCAGAGCTCAGGTTGCTCGAACAGTATCCCGACTACCAGCGGGATCGTTGGATCTGTCCACCAGTGGCAGCGGGTACATGGTTCGCCCTACCTCGTCATCGCGACCGGGTCATTCACTGACTGAACGGCTCGAAGAGCTCAACGAGGTTGCCCGCAGGATCCTGAACCAACACCTGTACGCCACCGCGACCGGTAATGACATCGCCCCTGAATGATGCACCTGCCTCGCGCAGAGAGGCGACGATGGCCTCCAGGTCTGCCACGACGATCTGGATTCGATTCCAACCTCCCGGTTCTGGCATGGAACCGTCGGCGAGGGTTTGCCCGGCACCACCTCCGCCACCAGGCGTATTGAGAAGCAGGCGGAGACTGCCGCGGTGCAGCATCGCGAATCCCGGCCCCGGTCGGAAACCTATCCGGAATCCCAAGTGGGTGCTGTAGAACTCAACCGCTGAATCCAGATCGTCGACGATATAACGAACACTGACCTCGTCCATGACTGGACACCTCCTCTATATGGTTCGTTCTCCAATCTTACGATACACTCGTGTTTCATAGCAATACAGTTGTGTATCAAAGTGGAGGAGATCTGGAGTGAGCCAAAACCGACGTGTCCAAGCTGTAGATCCCCGCGTCGAACGCTCGCGGCGCGTCATCTGCGAGGCAGCGTTGGAAGAACTCGCGGAAGCAGGCTATGGCGGTTTCACTATCGAGTCCGTGGCGACACGGGCAAACGTAGGCCGCAGCACCGTCTACCGGCACTGGACAAGCAAGCTCAATCTGATCACTGATGCGTTGGAGACACTCAACAAGCAGCCAGCCCCCGACCTGAATGCCGATAACCCACATGAACAGGTCGAGGCTATGTTGCGTCATCTCACCGCCGCCCTGACCCGCACTACGTTCTCAAGCTGCATTCCAGCACTCATCGAGGCAGCCGAGCACGACCAAACGGTGCGCGACTTCCTCTACAGCTACTCAAACCGACGCAACCGCACACTGGTCGACGTCTTGCGGCGCGGGATCGAGACGGGAGACTTTCCTCCAACTCTCGATCCCGAGCTCGCCTCGGCCGCCCTGGCCGGCGCGATTTTCTACCGCCGCCTTATGACCAACAAGCCGCTCGAATCCTCCGATGCTTCTGCCCTTGCAAAGTTGGTTCTGGGCAACTGACCAATAGGAGGCCCTCGACGGCCGGCATAATCAGCGCCCCACAACCGGTAATCCACAAAGTCCACAAGCAGTGGGGAGAAGTTTTCCACAGCGGTGGATAAAAACTCCGTGGAAAGCGAGTGTTTTCCCGCCATGGCAGGGATGCACTATATCCACAGCTGTGGAATTACATGTGTGTAAGTTCTCCCCAGTGTGGATATATCCTGTGGATAACTTAGAGCAACGCCCAGATTCGGCCAGCTCCTATGGCGGCGAACAAAGCCGCAACACTGACCAATCCTGCGGTTTGCACCAGCGTCCTTTTCTTTCCGCGCGGTGCGTAGGCAAGGACGGCGGCGGCCAGGCCACCGGCCACCAGTCCTCCCAGATGTGCCTGCCAGGCGATACCGCTTACTACAAAGCCCAGGACTGCGTTGATGGCGATCAGGATGACCAACTGGCGGACATCACCGCCACGCTGGCGCTGAATTACAAACAGGGCACCGAACAGTCCGAAGACGGCTCCAGAGGCGCCGATGACGAGAGTGTTAAGAGGCGATAGCAGCAGGACGCCGACCGATCCGCCGAAGGCGGATATCAGGTACAGCGCAAGGAACCGGGATCGGCCGAGCAATGGCTCGAGGGAGTTGCCGATCAACCAAAGAATGTACATGTTGAAGGCGATGTGCAAGAAAAAGCCTTGCGAATGCAGGAACGCAGAGGTCAGCATCGTCCACGGGTCGGTCAGCGTGTACAGCGGCGAATAGCCGAAGCTGCGGGTCAATCCAGGGACGACGAACTGCAGCAGGAAGACCGCCACACATAAGCCGATCAAGGTATACGTCACCACCGGCTTGCCTGGCCGGACTGCTCCGCCGTAAGTGGTCTTCGTTTTAGGGACGGACTTTGACGTCTCCCTGATGCAGTCAACGCACTGAACCCCGACGGACGCCGTCCGCTGACATTCGGGGCATGCCGGCCTGCCGCACCGCTGGCACCGGACATATGAAATGCGGTCCGGATGACGGGGGCAGACCGGAACGTCTTGGGACGGCTGTCCGGCCGGGGTTCCGTAACTCACAGGCATTTGCTCCTCTGCAGGCCGCCATAGGCCGCTCGGCACATGGAACGGCGGTGGAAACGAATGCTTAGAGCTGCTCTACGTCGATGGTCTTGATGAAGGCGTCCTCGCGGGGCTTGTCGCGGCCATCGGTATCGGCACTGTTCAGCTTATCGACGACGGCGCGGGAGTCGTCGTCGGCAACCTCACCGAAGATTGAGTGCTTGCCCTGCAACCATGTGGTGGGGGCGGTGGTGATGAAGAACTGTGAACCGTTGGTGCCGCGGCCCATCTGCATGCCGGCGTTGGCCATGGCCAGCTTGTAAGGCTCGGTGAAGTCCAGGTCTGGATTGATCTCGTCGTCGAACTTGTATCCGGGTCCGCCGACTCCCTGCCCGAGGGGGTCCCCGCCCTGGATCATGAAGTCTTTGATGATGCGGTGGAAAACAACGCCGTCGTACAGCGGCGCATTGGTCTCCTCGCCGGTGGCCGGGTGCGTCCAGGTGCGGGCACCGGTGGCCAGGTCTACGAAGTTCTTCACAGTCTTGGGCGCATGGTTGCCGTAAAGGTTCACCACAATATCGCCGTGGTTGGTGTGGATGGTCGCTTTTGCGGTAGGGATAGCAGTCATAGATCCATTCTTCCATGCCGGTTCGCGGCATTCTCCGGATTCCGCCCGTTTAGCGGACAGTGAAACTGCGCAGTGCTTTTTCAAACGAATAGCGTGGCATTGTCATAGCACGTAGGCTTACCTCAAGGTTGAGACCATCCTCGGGAGGTAACTGTGAAAAAAACTGAGCACAAAACCCGCGATTTCCAAGAAGGCTTCTACACCGGCGTAGCTACTGCCCGGCAGTGGGCTGCACCGAGAATCGAGGGCGGAAAGAATTGGGCCGTACCCAAACTCGAAAAAGGCTTTGAGACTGCATCACCGAAGATCCAGGAGGGCGTCCGGCGGGCTGCCGGCGGGGTCGCTGGCGGCGTCGCAACGGTAACCCCAAAAATCCAGGAAGGGCTCGACCGCATGGGACCGAAGATTTCGCATGCAGTGGACGAGGTAACTCCCCGGATCCAGTCGCAGCTTGACCGGGCGGCCCCTGCTATCAATCACGCCCGCGACCGCATGGTGGACAACTACATCCCCCAGGTTTCCAACCGGCTGGGCGTGGCTGCTGGAACCTTGGCAACCCGACTGGACAAGGTGGAGACTCCGGAACGCATCAATGCCGTAGTTACACGTATGACCGGCGATAAGAAGGCCCTGAGCAACGCCAAGAAGGCAGCCGTTAAGGCCGCCCGGCAGGCTTCCAAGGACCTGCAGGTGAAGCAGAAGTCCAATGGGAAGGGCTGGCTCGTTTTCGGTATTATTGCCGCCGCCGTTGTTGCGGGCGTTGCCGCCTGGCGGGCATCCAAGCCGGTTGAAGACCCGTGGAAGACCCCGGCGCCAACGAGCCCGGCATTCCGCGACTCCAGCACAGGCGCCCAAGCAACTGCTGCCACGGCCGAAATGGAGTCACAGGAGCTGGCTGCTGAAGCAAAGGCGGCCGCAAAGGACGTTTCCGCAGAAGCGAAGGCAGAAGCCAAGGAAATCTCCGCGGAAGCGAAGCAGGCTGCCAAGGATGTCTCGGACGAGGCCAAGGCCCAGGCGAAAGAAGTCGAGGCTGAGAGCCGCGCCGCCGCCCAGGACAGCAATTCCAGCACTGGGAGCAAACACACGAAGTAGTTGGCCGCGTAGCTGAGGATTTTCCCGAGTGCCCCCGGTTCGCCGGGGGCACTCGGTTTTTAAGGGGTCGTTCGCCGCGGCCGTGAGACCGTCTTGGCCGGATCGGGCCGCTGTTGCCCGGTGACGACGACCGCAAGCCCGGCAAGGATGAACACAAGCCCCAGGTAGGTACCCGCTGGCGGTGTCTGGCCGAGGAACACCCCGGCCAGCAGCGCAGCGCCTGGAACTTCGAGAAGGATGATCAACGAGACCACCATCGGACTCATAACGGCCAGCAAGTGATTGAAGACGGTATGTCCGACGAGCTGGGCCACAATGGTGACGCCAACGATTCCGGCCCATGCCCAGACGCTGAATCCCCACAGCGGCTGTCCTGTGGCCAGACAAAGCAGGAGCAGCACCAGCGCCGAACCCCCATAGCACAACGCCGCGTACGTCGTCGTAGACATTGTCCGGCGCAGCTTCGCTCCCGCCATCACATACAGGGCAGCAAACATACCACCAGCGACGGCGAGTAAGTCCCCCACCAGCGCCTCGGTGGAGAGGCTGAAATCGAATCCGGTAATGACAAAAACGCCGACGATGGCGACGGCCAGGCCTGAAGCAATCCGCCGTGACGTCCGTCCACCGCGCAAGCGGGTGAGGATGGCAACCCAGGCCACCTGCATGCATACCAGTGCAGTTGCGGAGGCCACAGAGGTGAGTTTGAGGGAAGTGATCCAGCATGCGAAATGACCGGCCAAGGCCAGTGCCGAAAACGCCGTCCAGCCATAGTCCTTGAAGGTCAACGCCCTGAGGTTAGTCCGTTGGGCGGCACCAACATATATCCCGAGAGCGGCGGAACCGAGTGCATTGCGCCAAAGAGCGATGCTAAGGGCAGGAGCCGCCGTCGCGGCCATGATCGGCCCCGACATCGAAACGCCCAAAACACCGGCCAGGGCCAGGATGTAGTTCACTCATCCAACCCTAGGGCAGAGACGGAAAAACCCGGTCAGCCGATGCTGACCGGGTCTCCTTCCGGTGGAGGCACGGGGACTCGAACCCCGAACCCCCTGCTTGCAAAGCAGGTGCGCTACCAATTGCGCCATGCCCCCTCAAAGGAACCTGTTCAGTCTACCTCAACCCGTACGGGCCGAAGAACCAAAGCGGCGGTTCCGGAGCTTCAATCGACTTTATCTGTCGATTCACTCCACACGGATTTCTCCGCTTCAGAATCCTGCCACTTCTTATATGCCAGTACTCCAGCAATGGCAGTTGCAACAGCGAGCAACTTCTTCATGATGGTTCTCCTGACCGTTAATCCGTGGCAGTTTCCGTGGGCGTACCAGGACTTGAACCTGGGACCTCTTCGTTATCAGCGAAGCGCTCTAACCGTCTGAGCTATACGCCCGGATGCCGTATCGGGCCGAGATACGACATTACCTTACTGAACCTGTCAGGCTCAAATTAGTCGTCTGTAAGGGTGACGCCAATACCTCCGACAAGGGTTGCGGAGATGTTGTAGAGGATAGCTGAGAGCATCGCGAGAGCGGTCAGCAGCACCACATTCACCACGGCGATAATCGTTGCGAAGGATGCCACTTGTCCCAGTGAGGCGAACGTCCTCAGGTCGAAGGCCGGTCCGGTCTCGGATCCCATGATCTGGTCTAACAGACTATTTACCCGGTCAAAGATCCCGGTGAGGTCAAGAACCGTCCACAGCACGATCGAAGCCACCACGGTGACAATGCCGAGCGCCACGGACAGCAGGAAGGCCATCTTCAGCACCGACCATGGGTCCATCTTGCTGACCAGGAGCCGGGCACGGCGTACCTTGGCCTTGGGTGCCGGGCGGACAAGCCCGGACTTTGATCCTCCCGTGCGTTGTGCTGATGGCCGCGGCGACGCCGCCGAACTGTAGCGGTTGGACGACGCACCACCGGGGCCCTGTGAAGGGCGCGCCGGGGCTCCGGACCGGGGAGCGCTGTACGGTTGCGGCCGGTTTGCCTGGCTGGAACCGCCCCGCTGGTTGGAGTTGGTCGTACTCACTCGTTACCTCCGTTTGTGTCAGGCTCGGCCGTTCCCTCAGTTCGAGATTCGCCATTTGCCTGCTGATCTGCACTCAACGGTACTTCATCGGCAGGGGTTGATGCAGGTTCGGCGCTTTCCTCAACGGGACCTGAATCTTCGCTGAGCGGGGCCTCATCGAGGTCCTCAGCGTCCTCGTCAACAGCTGCCAGGTTCCGTTCACTATTGCGTGCTACGGCGATAATCCGGTCGTTCTTGTCCGGCTTGGCAAAGACGACACCCATGGTGTCGCGGCCCTTGGCCGGCACGCCGGTAACGCTGGAACGGACGACCTTGCCGCCGTTCATGACGACCAGCACCTCATCGCCTTCCTGCACAATGAGGGCGCCGGCAAGACCACCACGTTCCTCGACGAGATTGGCCACTTTGATGCCCAGTCCACCGCGGCCCTGGAGCCGATACTGGGCGACGGCGGTGCGCTTGGCGTAACCGCCGTCGGTGACCGTGAAGACGAATGAATCCTCGGTGACCACTTCAGCCGCCAGCAGTTCGTCGCGCTCACGGAACTTCATACCGGTCACGCCTGAAGTCGCACGGCCCATCGGCCGCAGCGCCTCGTTCGTAGCGGTAAACCGAAGCGACTGGCCCTTGCGGGAAACCAGCATCATGTCATCCGTTTCCGACACCAGTTGTGCCGATACCAGTTCATCGTCCTCACGCAGGTTGATGGCAATGACCCCGGCGGATCGGTTGGTGTCGTAATCCTCAAGTCTGGTCTTCTTAACGAGTCCGTTCTTGGTCGCCAGGACCAGATACGGAGATTGGTTGTAGTCCTTGAGGTCCAGCACCTGCGCGATTTGCTCGTCCGGCTGGAATGCCAGGAAGTTCGCAACATGCTGGCCCTTCGCGTCCCGTCCGGCTTCGATCAGCTCATAAGCCTTGGCCCGGTAGACCCGTCCCAGGTTGGTGAAAAACAACAGCCAATGGTGGGTGGTCGTGACAAAGAAGTGTTCGACGACGTCGTCCCCCCGGAGCTGGGCTCCGCGGATGCCCTTTCCGCCGCGGTTCTGCGACCGGTAATTGTCGCTGCGTGTCCGTTTGACGTAGCCACCACGGGTGATGGTAACAACCATTTCCTCTTCGGGAATGAGGTCTTCCATACTCATGTCCCCGTCGTAGCCGAGCATGATCTCGGTACGCCGGTCATCACCGTGCTTTTCGACCAGTTCGGCCAGTTCATCACTGACGATGGTGCGTTGCCGCTCCTCGGAGGCCAGGATCTCGTTGTAGCCAATAATCCGGCGTTCGAGTTCGTCGTGCTGGTCCTGGATCTTCTGGCGCTCCAGCGCGGCCAAGCGGCGCAGCTGCATGTCGAGAATCGCCTGTGCCTGCTGCTCGTCAATTGAGAGCAGGTCCATCAACCCGTTCCGGGCATCCTCGACGGTCTGTGACCGGCGGATCAGGGCGATAACGTCGTCGAGCGCGTCCAGGGCTTTGAGGTAGCCGCGGAGAATGTGGGCAGCTTCCTCGGCCTTGCGCAGGCGGTAACGCGTCCGGCGGACAATGACTTCCATCTGGTGGATGACCCAGTGCCGGATGAAGGCATCCAAACTCAAGGTCCGTGGAACGTCGTCGACGATGGCCAGCATATTCGCGCTGAAGTTTTCCTGCAGCTGGGTGTGCTTGTAGAGGTTATTCAGAACAACCTTGGCGACAGCGTCGCGCTTGAGCACGACGACGAGGCGCTGGCCGGTGCGGCCGGAGGTCTCGTCGCGCAGGTCCGCAATGCCTTGCACCTTGCCGTCCTTGACCAGTTCGGCAATCTTAATCGCAAGGTTGTCCGGATTCGCCTGGTACGGCAATTCGGTGACCACCAGGCAGGTGCGTCCCTGGATTTCCTCAACACTGACCACCGCGCGCATGGTGATCGATCCACGGCCGGTGCGGTAGGCGTCCTCAATCCCGCGGTGCCCCAGGATCTGCGCGCCGGTCGGGAAATCCGGGCCTTTGACCCGGGCGATTAGCGCCTCAAGCAGTTCTTCCCGGCTGGCTTCGGGGTGCTCCAGGTACCACTGCACTCCTTCGGCGACTTCGCGGAGGTTGTGCGGGGGGATGTTCGTGGCCATGCCGACGGCGATGCCCGACGAGCCATTGACGAGCAAGTTGGGGAAGCGCGACGGGAGGATGGTCGGTTCCTGGTTCTTACCGTCATAGTTGTCCTTGAAATCGACGGTGTCCTCATCGATATCGCGGACCATCTCCAGGGCCAGCTGCGCCATTTTGGTTTCCGTGTAACGCGGAGCCGCCGCGGAGTCGTTACCGGGAGAACCGAAGTTTCCTTGTCCCAGCGCCAGGGGGTAGCGCATGGTCCAATCCTGGATAAGCCGCACGAGGGCGTCGTAAATGGCCATGTCGCCATGCGGATGGTACTGACCCATGACTTCGCCGACGACGCGGGCACACTTGTTGAACGAACGGTCCGGGCGGTAGCCGCCGTCGAACATTGCATAGAGCACGCGGCGGTGCACCGGCTTCAAACCGTCACGCACATCCGGCAGTGCGCGGCCGATGATGACGGCCATCGCGTAGTCCAGGTAAGAGCGCTGCATTTCCAGCTGCAGGTCCACCTGCTCTACACGGTCTGTCATCGTCGCTCCGGCCACCACTTCGCCATCGGCCGGAGTGTTGTCCGAAGGTGTCTCAGGAGTCTCGTCGCTCATACTCTTCAAGTTCCGTTCATCAGTTCATGAGGTTTGATCAGTGGATGGGGACATAGCCGCGGTGTCTGTGCGTGTCTGAAACTTCCGTCAAGGGATGTAATTCCATCGCGGCCGAAACGACAACTCCAGTCCGGCTGCTAGATATCGAGGAACCGAACGTCCTTGGCATTCTGCTGGATGAAGTTTCGTCGAAGTTCGACGTCCTCGCCCATCAGGACTGAAAAAATCTGGTCAGCAGCGGCCGCGTCGTCCATGGTTACTTGCATCAGTGTGCGGTGGTCGGGGTCCATCGTTGTGTCCCACAACTCGGTGTAGTCCATCTCGCCGAGACCCTTGTACCGCTGAATGCCGTTATCCTTGGGGATCCGACGCCCTGACGCGATACCGTCCTGCAATACCACATCGCGCTCACGGTCGCTGAATACGTAATCGTGGGGCGCATTCGACCACTTAATCCGGTACAACGGCGGTTGCGCCAGGTAGACGTATCCCTGCTCGACCAAGGGGCGCATGTAGCGGAACAACAAAGTCAACAGCAGGGTGGTGATGTGTTGACCGTCCACATCTGCATCGGCCATCAGGACAATCTTGTGGTAGCGCGCCTTTGTGACGTCGAAGTCCTCACCAATGCCGGCGCCGAAAGCAGTAATCATTGCCTGGACTTCTGCGTTGGCCAACGCCCGGTCCAACCGGGCACGCTCCACGTTGAGGATCTTCCCCCGCAACGGGAGGATCGCCTGGGTTTCCGGATTGCGCCCGCGAACAGCGGAACCGCCTGCCGAATCGCCCTCCACGATATAAATTTCGGACTTTGCCGGGTCCTTGGACTGGCAGTCCTTCAGCTTGCCCGGCATGCCACCGGACTCCAACAAACCCTTGCGGCGCGTGTTTTCCCTGGCCTTGCGAGCCGCCAGCCGGGCCTGGGATGCCTGGATGGATTTGCGGATAACGTCGCGGGCCGGTCCCGGGTTCCTGTCCAACCAGTCACCCAGCAGTTCGTTCACTGCCTTCTGCACAAAGGTACGTGCCTCCGAGTTGCCGAGTTTTGTCTTCGTCTGCCCCTCGAACTGAGGTTCACCAAGCTTTAACGAGATGACAGCGGTCAACCCTTCGCGGATATCATCTCCGGTCAGGTTGTCGTCCTTCTCCTTGATGATGTTCTTGTCCCTGGCATACCGGTTGATAAGGGAGGTCATCGCCGCGCGGAAGCCTTCTTCGTGGGTTCCGCCTTCATGGGTGTTGATGGTGTTGGCGTAGGTATGGACGCTTTCGGAATATGCGGTCGTCCACTGCATCGCCATCTCGAGAGCGATTTCACGCTCTTTGTCCTCAGTCTCAAAAGCAATGACATCCTCGTGGATAACATCCACCTTCTTAGAGGAGTTCAGGTAGGTGACGTAGTCCAGGAGCCCGTTGTCATATCGGTAGGAAACCTGCCTGTGCTTCGGTGCCTCGTCTTCTTCCTGGGCAAGTTCATCGCCGTCTTCCTCCATGGTGCGCTCGTCCGTCAGCGTGATGGACAAGCCCTTGTTAAGGAAGGCCATTTGCTGGAAACGTGCCCGCAGAGTTTCAAAATCGAAGTCCGTGGTTTCGAATATGCTCTGATCGGCATAGAAGGTTTGCGTCGTCCCTGTCTCCGAGGTTTCCTCGCCCTTGCGCAGTTCGCCGACAGGCCTCCCACCATCGGCGAAGGACTGGTTCCAGACATATCCCTGGCGGCGTACTTCTGTTTCCACGCGGCTGGACAAGGCGTTGACCACCGAGATTCCGACGCCGTGCAAACCTCCGGAAACGGCGTATCCGCCACCGCCGAACTTTCCGCCGGCGTGGAGGATCGTCATCACGACTTCAACGGTCGGCCGCTTCTCAGTCTTGTGCATGTCCACGGGAATCCCGCGTCCATTATCGACGACCCGGACACCGCCGTCGGCGAGCAAGTTTATTTCAATATGTGTGCAATAGCCCGCAAGAGCCTCATCCACAGAGTTATCCACAACCTCGTAAACGAGGTGATGCAAGCCGCGCGGCCCGGTGGATCCGATATACATGCCTGGACGCTTGCGCACCGCCTCCAAGCCTTCCAAGACGGTGATATCGTCGGCGCCGTAGCCCCTCATTACGGCAGTATCAGGTGCAATCTCGTCTTCGGCATGGGCCGGATTGTCATTAACCACAGGCGCTGTCTACTCCTAAAAGAGGGGCTGGAGGGCACAAAGCAACATCCGGGCGCAAAATGGGCCGCACCCGGTGTATCCTCTCTCTATTCTACCTTGTCCTGTAGGTTCAGACCGCACTAAACCGTCCTTGCGCGGCCAATAATGCGGCATTTGAGCGATTCCTGGACCCGGAGCGAAGGTTCCGTACGTCCTACGGGCCGTACGGAGTTCTACACGGCGTTGTGCCGTGGCGCAAAAACTTATCCACAGCTGTGGACATTCCCGTGCATAGTCTCACGTTGATCCCGCAAACCAAGGGACCATCGGATTAGCCGTAGGTGTCCCTGGGACCGCGTCCGCTCACTGAGCGGTTCCCCTTCCGCCAGCTTGGTGCTGCCGGACCGATGACATGGATCTTCGTCACGACCCCTTGCCCCAGCTCCGCATCAAATTTCGCCAGCAGGTTGGGACTGAGCAAACGCAACTGCGTAGCCCATGCCGTCGAATCACACCTCACGGCAATCGTTGTGTCGGCAAAGCTTTCCGGCTGGCAATGGGCCGAGATATCGGGGCCGACCAATTGATTCCACTGAGCCATGACGGAACCAACCGCCACCGGTGCCGTCCACCCACGTTCCCTGACGAGGCGGCCGACAATTTTGCTCAGCCCCTGAGGCTCCCGCCCCGAATCCTCCCGCTGGGAAAACCCACGATGCGGCCTGCGTTGTGTGGACCCTGCTGTGCGGCCGGGAGCGGTACGGCGCTCTCCCCTCAACAGCGCGGCTTCGCGCATCCGGTTTAGTGCCGACCGGGCAGCGTCGATATCCTGGCCGGATTCGAACTGCTGATCATTTTTGCCTTCGCGGCCGTCACCATCCGGGGCGGGTCCCTTGTTGCTAATCGCCATCGCTCACTCCGCCCGCCACGACTTTAATCCGGCGCCCGTCCAAAGCAGCCGGGACATCTTCAGCCACGGCGGCTGTTACCAAAACTTGTTCGGTGGTCGCTACGAGTTCAGCAAGTCTCGCACGGCGCTGGACATCCAGTTCCGCGAATACATCGTCCAGGATCAGGATCGGAGCCGCGCCGGCTGCGTCGTCGTCAGCTAAGAAGACATAATAGGACGCCAATCGCAGCGACAACGCTACAGACCAAGTTTCGCCATGGGATGCATATCCTTTCGCCGGTGCCTCACCCAGCGTCAGTTCAATCTCGTCCCGGTGTGGCCCAACCAGTGAGACTCCGCGTTCCAGCTCTTTGCGGCGTTGGGCATCAAAGGCAGCCAAATACATTTCCGTTAGCTGCTCCACGCTGAGCGGATAGAGGTCCTGGGCCGTTTCGGACAGCTCTTCCTCCGCAGCTCCGTCGTCGGCCAAGGCGGTCTGGATGGTCGATTTATATTTGGCACCTGCA
Organism: Arthrobacter sp. H14; assembly: GCF_000520495.1. Classification (GTDB taxonomy): domain Bacteria; phylum Actinomycetota; class Actinomycetes; order Actinomycetales; family Micrococcaceae; genus Arthrobacter_C. The sequence goes on along the minus strand of NZ_KI914676.1, from coordinate 895 downwards.
AGTTTTGAACCATCGGTGAGGTCGTTATAAGCACGCGCGATATGGGGCTGGAGTTGATCGATCAGATCCAAACGGGCCCGCAACAGTTGCGCTCCGGCAACGGCCATATGCTGGTTCCAAACGTCCAAGGTTGCCTGGTGTCCCTCGGTAAATTTCCCACTCGCCCGGGCGGATTTCAGCAGGGCGTTTCTCTGCTTCAGTACCCGTTCGTAGTCACTTCTGGTGGCGGCATGACGGGGACGCAGGGCAACAAGCAGATCATCCAGGAACCGGCGCCGGTTCGACGGGTCGCCCTTGACCAGGGCCAGATCTTCGGGGGCGAAGAGCACGGTGCGGAAAATCCCCAGCGCATCCCTGGCCCGAACGGGGTTGGCTCGGTTGATTCTGGCACGGTTGGATTTTGCAGCGTTAATTTCCATTTCGACGGCGGTACTCTGGCTCCCGCGGCGAATCCGCGCCCTCACCAAGGCACGTTCGGCACCAAAACGAATCAGTGGCACATCGGCGCTGACCCGGTGCGACGACATCGAAGCGAGATAACCAATCGCCTCAACGATGTTGGTTTTGCCCAGCCCATTCGGACCAACAAAGACGGTGACACCAGGGCCAAGCTCCACGTCCAATTGGCTGTAGCTGCGGAAGTCAGTCAGGGAAAGAAACTCTACGTACACCGGTCGCTATTCCAATTCTCGCGGTCGAACCGTGCCTTATCAGAGTGTCTCATTGATCCCGTGGTTATTGCAGAAAGCACTAGTCCCCGGCCGGTCTGACGGCGTGGCCGCCAAACTGGTGGCGCAAGGCAGCCACCGCTTTCATCGCCGGCGCATCCTTCTGCCTGGACGAGAACCGGGCGAATAGCGCAGCGGTGATGGCAGGTGCAGGGATGGCATGTTCG
>NZ_KI914675.1:27829-29689 GCF_000520495.1 Arthrobacter sp. H14 | reverse complement strand
CGGCCTCGGAGCTCTCCATCATCGGGGTGTCAGTGGCGCCGGGGAAGACGTTGAGCACATGCACGCCCTCGCCGTAGAGCTCCCGGCGCAGAGCCTCGCCGAAGTGGGCGATCCCGGCCTTCGTCGCACCGTAGACCGTGTAGAACGCCATCCCGAGCAGGCCGAACCCGGAGGAGACATTCACGACCAGCCCGTCGCCCGAGGCCCGCAACGCCGGAAGCGCGGCCCGGGTGAGCAGGATCGGGGCAGTCAGGTTCAGCGCGATCTGCGCCAGCACCTCGGGCTCCTCGATCGCCTCCAGCCGTCCGGCGCGGACGTTGCCGGCGTTGTTGATCAGCACGTCAATCCCGCCTAGCTGCTCCTGGGCCTCGGCCACGATCTGCGCCGGGGCGCCGTCCGCGGTCAGGTCCGCGGGGATGATTACGGCCTGGCCGCCCTTCCCGCGGATCAGGGCGGCCACTTCCTCCAAGGGCTCGGGGCGCCGGCCCACCAGCGCCAAATGCGGCGAGTACTGTGCCAGTTCCAGGGCCAGGGCGCGCCCGATGCCGCTGCCGGCACCGGTAAGCAGAATCTTGCGGTTGTTCAGGTCCATCAGAAATACCTCCAGAAAAACGTTCAGCCGGATCGATGTACAGACTCGCGCGGTTCGCCCGCTGCCTTCGTGGCCGTCAACGTACGTGACGCAACACGCTACAGGCCGGCCAGCACACAGAACTCGTTACCCTCAGGGTCTGACAGTACTACCCAGTCCACCTCAGGACCTTGCCCCACATTTACTCGGCGGGCACCAAGGGACTCCAAACGCACCACCTCACCCGCCTGATCGGTGTCCGTCGGGCGCAGATCCAGATGCATTCGGTTCTTAGTCACCTTCGGCTCAGGAACGAACAGGAAGTCGAGTAACGGCCGCCCCCCGTCGGGCGGAGCGATCCTGATGCCCTCCTCGTACTCCTCGTGAACCTCATAACCCAGAGCCGCGCACCAGAAACGGGCCAAGCTTACGGGGTCGCGGCTGTCAACGACAACGAAGTGCAATGCGCTGGTCATGACCTACTCCTATATCAAGCGGCCGGTATGAGACAACCCCGCGCTAGTGACGAGAGAAACGGTGCCAGAGCCCCCGTTTAGGCATTTTGTTGCAGGAATTGGCATATGCCCTCAACTCCACCGCCGGGAATGGACGGTCAATGGCAGTCGTTGACCACGGTGAATCATCCCGAATTATCAGTACTCGAAGGAGTTTTTCCATGCCCAATTTCGACTCACTATGGTCGTCTCTTCAGATCGGTTCCACCGAGCTGAATAACCGGGTTGCACTTGCTCCCATGACGCGCGTCAGCGCAACCGAGGATGGTCATGCTACGGACAAGATGGCCTCCTACTACGAGGCTTATGCACGTGGCGGTTTCGGGCTGCTTATCACCGAGGGAATCTATCCTGACACCGCGTACAGTCAGGGCTACCTGTTCCAGCCAGGCATCGCCACCAAGGAACAAGCACAGTCGTGGAGCAATGTCGTTGACGCCGTCCACTCAGCCGGCGCGCGCATATTCGCCCAGCTCATGCACGCAGGAGCCCAGGCCCAGGGCAACCGGTTCGTGGAATCCTCAATAGGTCCCTCCGCGGTCTCACCCAAGGGCGAGCAACTGGCGTTCTACCGTGGCGAGGGACCCTTTCCCGTACCTTCAGAGATCACCACCGAGCAGATGGCCGAGGTCCGGGAAGGCTTCGTGGTGGCTGCGCTGCACGCCAAACAAGCAGGTTTCGACGGCGTGGAAATCCACGGCGCGAACGGATACCTGCTTGACCAGTTCCTGACCGACTACTTCAACAAGAGGACCGACGAGTACGGCGGTTCCC
>NZ_KI914675.1:26657-27729 GCF_000520495.1 Arthrobacter sp. H14 | reverse complement strand
CTACTTCAACAAGAGGACCGACGAGTACGGCGGTTCCCCCGCCAACAGGGTGCGGTTCGCCGCTGAGATCTGCCGCGCCGTGCGCGAGGCGGTTGGGCCGGATATGACTGTAGGAATGCGTATTTCCCAGGCCAAGGTCAGCGACAATGAGCACCGGTGGAGCGGCGGCGCAGAAGAGGCAGAGGAAATTTTCGCCACCTTGGGCGCCACCGGTATCGATTTCATACACACCACTGAATACCGTGCCGCCGCGCCGGCATTTGGGGACGAGGGATTCTCGCTGGCGTCGCTGGCTAAGCAGCACTCGGGCGTAACGGTCATAGCCAACGGAAGCCTGGACGATCCGGAAACCGCCGCGTCTATGTTGCAGAACGGTGATGCCGACGTCGTTGCCCTCGGAAAGGCGGCCCTAGCCAACCGGAACTGGCCACACCGCGTTCGAAACAACCTGGCCTTAGACGAGCTGGACGGACGCCTGTTCGCCCCGGTGGCAGATGTAAAGGACTGGGAGTTGGAGCTGCCCGCATAAGGCTGTACCGCGACGGGCAGGCTGGGCGGATACCAGTACGGCGGTTCCCCCGCCAACAGGGTGCGGTTCGCCGCTGAGATCTGCCGCGCCGTGCGCGAGGCGGTTGGGCCGGATATGACTGTAGGAATGCGTATTTCCCAGGCCAAGGTCAGCGACAATGAGCACCGGTGGAGCGGCGGCGCAGAAGAGGCAGAGGAAATTTTCGCCACCTTGGGCGCCACCGGTATCGATTTCATACACACCACTGAATACCGTGCCGCCGCGCCGGCATTTGGGGACGAGGGATTCTCGCTGGCGTCGCTGGCTAAGCAGCACTCGGGCGTAACGGTCATAGCCAACGGAAGCCTGGACGATCCGGAAACCGCCGCGTCTATGTTGCAGAACGGTGATGCCGACGTCGTTGCCCTCGGAAAGGCGGCCCTAGCCAACCGGAACTGGCCACACCGCGTTCGAAACAACCTGGCCTTAGACGAGCTGGACGGACGCCTGTTCGCCCCGGTGGCAGATGTAAAGGACTGGGAGTTGGAGCTGCCCGCATAAGGC
>NZ_KI914675.1:17603-26557 GCF_000520495.1 Arthrobacter sp. H14 | reverse complement strand
GGATACCGTCCAGCCTGCCCCTGCTCCAAAAGCGTGGATCATCACCCCGATACCACACTGATTTTCACCATGACCGCAACCGGCATGGATTTACTGAAAGGACACCAAAAGAATGACTGTCACAGACCAGCTGATCGAAAACGCCCAAAGCTACGCCGAAACCTTCAATAACGCTGACCTGCCGATGCCGCCGGCACGTAACGTAGCCATCGTGACGTGCATGGATGCGCGGCTGAACCCTTACGGTTTGCTGGGTCTCAACGAGGGTGACGCCCACGTGATCCGCAATGCAGGCGGCGTCATCACCGAGGATGGGATTCGTTCGTTGGCTATCAGCCAGCGCCTCCTTGGCACGAACGAAATCATCCTGATACACCACACCGACTGCGGCATGCTCACCTTCACCGACGATGACTTCAAAGCACAAATCGAAGCCGACACAGGCTTACGGCCAGGATGGGCGCCGGAATCCTTCAAGGATTCAGCCGAAGACGTCAAACAATCCCTCGCCCGAATCACAGCCAATCCCTTCATCGGACACAAAGAAAACATCCGCGGTTTCATCTACTCCGTGGCTGACGGCACACTCACCGAAATCAGCTGACAACCATGGGCAGCCCCGGTCGAGCACAAGGTTCAATCCCCTTAAGCTCTTACCGGGAGCTGCCAGAGTGGGCTATGGTATGGCGGGCAGCTCGCGCAGGGATATGGTCCGAATCGCCTCTTGCCATGGGCGGTGCAAGCGTTCTTGTCTTCGGGCATCCCCGCCTTCGGCACTGATTTCAGAGTGAATGCCGGTCCAAGCCCTGCTTTTCCAAGCAGGTTCTTAGACGGAGTAGGCCGTCGCGGATTCTGGATTTTATAGTTGACGGCTTTACGCGAAGCTTTTTAGCTACGTCGGTGTACGTCAGTCCGCCGTAGTAGGCAAGGTAAATCGACTCGTGCTGGAAAGCCGTTAATCACCCGAGGCACCGCCCGATGGCTTCACCCGCCACCAGACGGTCGACAAGCTCCGGAACGGGATCCTGTTCACCGGGCCAGGACTGCGCTTCGTATTTGGTATTGCGTCCGAAGAACCGCTGCTCAGCGCGGACCCTGTCCACAGCCCGGCGATGGCCGATCATCAGAAGCCACGTCATGGGGCTTCCTACATCAGGATTATATTTATGAGCGGTGAACCAGACCTGCACATACACGTCCTGGGTGGCATCCTCGCTCAACGTCCGATCGAGGAGTACTCTCCTGACCGTACCGTAAACCCGTGTGATCGTTAATGCGTAAAGTTCCTCAAACGCGGCGACCTCGCACTGGGCAATACGGGCAATCAGGTCCGCGAGATTAGAGTACCGTTCGCTTGTTCAGCCAAGCTCATCCAACCTTCCCGGAGGGTTGCCCCTCCGGCGTTTTCATTCGTGTTGCTATGGGTGCAGCAGTACCTTGGTGTATCCGTCGACGCGCTTGTCGAACTTGTCGTACGCGTCCACGGCCTCGTCCAGAGACAGATCGTGGGAGACAATCCAGGACGGTTCCGACCGGCCGCTGATGATCATGTCCCGCAGTTCCCGGTTGTATTTCTTGACCGGGCACTGACCTCCGGCAATACTGATGTGCTTGGCAAACGCCTGACCATAGGCGAATGGAATCCGCCCCTCCTTGGCCAAGTCAGTCGCGGCCCCGGGATCCTGGGGAACAAAGACGCCGACGACGCCGATGTGCCCGGTTGCGCGGACCATCTGCACCAGGCTGTCCAGCGTCATTTCGGGATGTTCGTCCCCATGGCTGTCGTGCGCCTGATAGCCTACCGCCTCGACGCCGCAGTCGACGCCGGCACCGCCCGTTGCTTCGTCAATGGCCTCGACTGCGTTCGTATCGGCGAAGTTGATGGCGGTCGCGCCGACCTTTTCGGCCAGCGCCAGACGGTCCGGTTCCTTATCTACGACGAAGACGCGGGAGGCGCCTTTGAGCATGGCGCTATGCGCGGCCATCAGCCCGACCGGTCCGGCGCCCATAACAACAACAGACTTTCCCGGGGCCACCATCGCCATTTCCGCTCCGTGATAGCCGGTGGGGAGGATGTCCGAAAGCATGGTGTAGTCGGACTCGTGTTCTTTGCCCTCGGGTAGTCTCAGGAGGTTGAAATCGGCCCACGGGACACGAAGAAGTTCGGCCTGCCCGCCCCAGTACGGCCCCATCATGGGGTACCCGTAGCCGGCTCCCGGCGTACCCGCAGGATTGGCGCGCAGGCACGCTTGGGTGTAGCCGTTGTTGCAGTTCCGGCATGTACCGCAGGACAGGTTGAACGGTACAGAGACCCGGTCGCCGACCTTGATGCGGTTGACCCCGACACCGACTTCTTCCACGACGCCCATGTTCTCGTGGCCGAGGACCATGCCAGCATCCAGATCCGCACGCCCCTCATACGGGTGCAAATCCGAACCGCAGATATTAGCCGTGGTGATGCGGATGACCGCATCGAGCGGCTCTTCAATCCTGGGATCGTCCACCGACTCGACGGAAAGCTTGAAAGGTTCCTTGAAGACAACTGCTTTCATGAGTACTCCTCACATATACGCGCTGGCGGCCGCATCCCGCAGACTCTTGGATCCGCCCCGGCAGCAATTAATAAGTACACTTACCATACTTACGTTAGCAAAGCCTCAGGTGCCGGGTACAGGTAGCGGACGTAACCGGCACGCCGGTCACGTTCCAACCGCCGGCCGGCTCAAGCCGAGGTGCCCGCGCAGAGTTTCGGACGTGTAGCGCTTGCGGAATAGTCCGCGCCCCTGGAGTACCGGGATGACATGGTCGACGAAATCGTCGAGAGAATCGGGCAGCAGCGGGGCCATGAGGTTGAATCCGTCCGCGCCGCCGGAACGGAACCAGAGTTCAATGCCGTCCGCAATGTGTTCGGGGGTACCGACCATGGTGCAGTGGCCGCCTCCGGCCGCGAGGCGCCCCAGAAGCTGCCTGACGGTAGGCTGTTCGGCCTCGATGATGCGCAGGATGGTGATATAGCGGCCCTTGGGTCCGCTGAACTGTTCCACAGGCGCCAACCTTGGTACAGGTGCGTCCAGATCCCAGTTGCTGCAGTCCTGCTGCACGAACGTGCCCAACTGAGACAGTGACTGCTCGACGGGCAGCAGTGCGTCTACCTCGGCTTGTTTGGCTAACGCCTCAGCTTCCGTGGAACCGACATAGGGCACCAGCCCGGGCATGATGGATACATCCGCCGGCCTGCGGCCTTCTGCGGCAATACGGGCCTTCATGTCCCTGTAGTAGCTCTGGGCGCTGGAAAGGTCATAAGCGACCGCATAAATCCCTTCCGCATAACGGGCCGCCAGATTCCGCCCGGGCCCGGAGGCTCCGGCTTGGAAGAGCACGGGACGTCCCTGCGGCGGCCGCGGTACAGTCAACGGACCCTCCACGCGGAAGTGCTCACCCGAATGGTCCGCAGTGCCACCTCAATAAACTCCGCCGCCCGCGCGTACCGCTCATCATGGGCCGGCAAAGCATCCAACCCATGGTTGCGGGCCTCCGCATCGAACATTGATGTGACCACATTCCAGCCGATACGCCCGGAACTGATGTGGTCCAGTGAGGCCAGCATCCGGGCTGCATGGAAGGGGGTGTAAAAGGTCGCCGAGACGGTGCTGATCAGCCCAATCCGGCGGGTAGCCCGGGCCATCGCCGCCAGCGCCGTCAATGGCTCAAGGAACCACCGGGGCCCGGCACCCGGATCCCCGATGGCCTGCCCATCGGCGAAGAACACCGCGTCGAACAGGCCTCGCTCTGCGGTCTGCGCGAGCCGCTCGTAGAAGCCAATGTCGCCAAGTTGCTCCAGCGGTGATTCCGGCCGCCGCCAGGCGGCACCATGGTGGCCTGCGCCCATAAGAAACGCATTAAAGTGCAGCTGCCGTTCCTCAGACATAGCCGAACCCGCCCCTAGTCCATCACCAGTCCGCCGTCGACGACCAGGTTCTGCCCGGTAACGGATCGGGCCCAGGGCGAGGCGAAAAACAGGATAGCGTCGGCGAACTCAGCCGGAGTGGTGACTTTGCGCAGAGGCGTTGACGCGGCGATGTATTCGAAAACCTCCTCCGGAGTCGCGGCACTGGCATCAGTGGTACGGAGCAGGCCACCGGAGACCATATTAACGCTGATGTTGTGTTGTCCAAGATCTGCCGCCAAGGTGCGCGTTAATGACAGTAGCGCCGCCTTGGCTGCGGTGTAGTCGTGGTACGGAACCACCGGGTTCTGGAACAGATTCGTGCCGATATTGATGATGCGTCCGAAACCGTGGCCGCGCATGCCATCCAACGCCTGTTGGGTGGTATTGAGGGCACCGCGGACACTGCCGGAGAACTGGGCGTCGAAGTCGGCCCATTGGATGTCATTGGCTTTGGCACGGGCATCGCCATTGAAGGAAAAGTCGGCCAGGGCATTATTGACCACGGTAGTGACCGGGGCCCCGAAATGAGATTCCACTCCGGCCATCATTTCCGCTACCTGGTCAGCATCGGTGACGTCCGATTGGATGGCGATGGCTTGTCCGGTTCCGTATTGGCCGGCCAGTTCTTCGGCCGCGGCGGCGCTGTTGCGGTAGTTGACGACCACCCGTGCACCCTCGGCTGCGAAGGCCTCGACGATGTGGCGGCCAAGGCCTCGTCCACCGCCGGTGACCAAGACGATTTGTTCTGCGAGTTTCATAGAATCTCCTCCGTTTTCAGGACGAATGAATATGGTTCAAAGTGGAAGCGCCGTTAGCGTTATATGTCCGTCCCTCATTTTCCGGACGGCATACCGCCGTTCCAGAGCTGGTGATAGTGATGGAGCGGCCCATTGCCGGAGCCGACGTTCAGTTCGTCAGCATGGGCCAGGCTGTCCTGCAACCAGGACTTAGTCAGAGTCAATGCCGCTGTCCAATCACCCAGCCGGGCCTGCAGGGTGGCCATCGCAGAGGACATGGAGCACCCTGTTCCGTGCGTATTGGCTGTATCAATCCGCTCGGCCGACACTTCAAAGACCTGCCGGCCATCGGGTAGTCCGTTGGCGGCATCGACTAACGCATCCGGGCAGTCCTGCCCCTGAAGATGTCCGCCCTTGACCAGGACAATGACGGATTTAGCATGGGAGAGCCGCCGCCCCTGTTCAAGGGCCTCCGACCAGCTCGTGGCCGCAGGTTCGCCAAGCAGTGCGGCAAGTTCGGGCAGATTCGGGGTGACCAGATCGACGCGGTGCAGCAGCTGGCCGATAGCTTCTTCCGCAGCTGCCTCAAGCAGCCGGTCTCCGCTGGTGGCGATCATCACCGGGTCCAGCACGACCAGCGGGCTTTTGCCGCGGCCCAGCCAGTCATCGACGACCCCTATGGTTTCGGCGTTGCCGAGCATGCCGATCTTAACCGCGTCAATGGTGACGTCGTCGCTAACGGCGATGAGCTGCTCGTGCAGGAATTCCGGCGGCGGTGTGTGTACTGACCGAACGCCGTGGGTATTCTGCGCCACCAACGCGGTGACCACCGCCATACCGTATCCGCCGTGGGCGGCAATGCTTTTCAGGTCCGCCTGTATCCCGGCACCACCGGTCGGGTCGGTGCCGGCAATACTCAATACCCGCGGGATAGCTGTGCTCATTGGGTCCACTCCTTCACCAAGTCGGCAGCGGCGCGGGACGGATCGTCCGCTGCGCAGATCGCCGATACGACCGCCACGCCAGCCGCTCCTGCCCGGCGCAGCGGCCTCACATCCGCAAGGCCGACACCGCCAATCGCGACACAGGGCAGTCTTGTTGCCGCGACGATCGCTTGAAAGCCGGCGAGGCCCAGCGGCACGGGATGGTCCGGTTTTGTCGACGTCGGACGAATAGCCCCCACACCGAGATAGTCAACGGTGTCCCCGGGCAGCGCATGCACCTGGTTGAGGTGCCCTTCGGTGTTAGCGCTCAGCCCGATAATGGCTTCTTGACCGACCATCGCCCGTACCTGCGCCGGAGACAAGTCGTTTTGGCCGATATGGACCCCATGCACGATGGGGCCGTCAGCCCGGGCTGCGAGATAAACATCGACGTTGTCGTTCACCAGGACTGTGGCGACGTCTCCGACGGCTTGGCCGGCTTGGAAGAGCAAGTCGTAGAGATCTGTTCCGCTGGCGGTTTTGTCCCGGATCTGCACGGTGCGGATACCTGCGGCCACCGCTGCTTTGACCGTCTCCACGACGCCGCGGGACCCGCACAGCTGAGTGTCGGTAACCAAGTAAATGCCAGGGGCAAACGCGTGGCGGTCACGGCCGGTCATGAGATTGCGACCCGGGAGAGGATTGCGTCGGCGTCAAGGGTGGCCAGGGCATCCAGAAAAGCGACGGCGAAACTACCAGGACCGCCGGCACCGTCGGCGGCTATCTCCGCCGCAACCGTATAAACGGCGGTGGCAGCAGCCGTCGCCGCGAGCCGATCATCATCCAGGGAGAGGAAGGCCGCCGTCACTGCTCCCAAGGCACAACCACCGCCCGTGACCTTTGTCAGGTAGGGGTGGCCGTTGCTGAGCCGGATGATGTCGGTGCCGTCGATAATCAAGTCTGTTGCGCCGGAGATGGCCACCACCGCACCATGCTGCTGGGCCAGCCGACCGGCGGCCTCCAAGGCGCTTTCAGCAGTATCGACGGCGTCCACCCCGCGTCCGCCCTCACCCAGACCGGCTAGGGCAATAATCTCCGATGCGTTGGCCCTTATTGCGGTGGGAGCATAATGCAGCAAGTCGGCGGCCAACGCAGTACGGGCCGGCAGAACACCCACCGCAACGGGGTCAAGAACCCAAGGGGTGCCGGCCTCGCCGGCGGCCTGCGCCGCTTCGACCATCCCGGTACGCTGCTCCTCGTGCGGAGTCCCCAAATTAATCAGCATGCCCGATGCGATGCGGGCGAAAGGATCAGCCTCTGTGGGAACGTCCACCATGGCCGGCGCCGCACCAATGGCCAAGAGAACATTCGCCGTAAAATTCGTCACCACAGTATTGGTCAAGCACTGCACCAAAGGCGTGGCCTCCCGCAGCCGCTCAAGTAAAGTACAGACACGGTCCGGTGTCAGGCGACAAGTCATCTGCAACATCCCTTCGCTAGTACAAACTAGATCAGGTTCAACGGGTCTTATCTCAGCCCCAATCGCCAGGGCACCCCGTGTCACTACTAACAAGCCTACTCCCCAGAACGGGCTCATCAGGCAAGCCGTCGCCGACTTCTGATCAAACACCGCTCAGAACTACGGAACCGTCTCGACCGCTCCGACGGTGATATAGCGGGCAGTTCGCGTGGATTCGAAAAAAATCTCAGTCCATACCAATCCGGTAAGGGGGTGCGTCCCGAATCGCTAATGTCCGCCATTTCCAATAGAAATATATGGAGGCAACATTATGCAGAACATCTTCACCAAGTCCTTGGCCGTCACCACCGTCAGCGGTCTCATGCTCGTCGGAGGCGCTGGTATGGCCAGCGCCTACACCACCGATACCAATATCGATGGAGCCACCACTGAGGTGTCCGACAATCGCGTCGACGACAGCGGCAACCTGTCGCTGGGCAACATCCTCAACGACACGGTCGACACCGGTGACATCGCGAGCAACAACAACGTGCTCAGCGGAATCGACGCCGACGTGTCCGACAACCTGAACGGCATCGCCAGCGGAAACGACGCTGACGTCACCGCCAACCCTGAGGTGGACAACAACGTTGACGCCGATTCCGACGCCGACAGCAACGTCGACACCGACACCTCGGCCGAAAGCACCAATGTCAACAGCACTGACGGCGGCTACGACAACGAGGGCCTTCTGGGCGGACTTCTCTAGTCCTACCCTCAAGAAGCAGCGTGGCACCCATCCCAACCAGGGACGGGTGCCACACCCATATCCGCCCAGATCAACATTCAGTCGAGACCGGATGATCGTAGCGGCCCTCGAGCCATAGCTGTTGCCGGGCATCCTGAAGTCGTTCCCGCCATAACGCGCATCCGGTACGTTGGGGCTGCGCCGGCCCTGCCTGGAGTCGCCGCAGGCTCCAACCGTCCTCCGAACCCGAGATAGCGTTAACGCCGCCGCGGGGATACTTCATGAACCCAGATTGTGTGCTGTCCTTTCCCCACCGCGGTCCACCTCCGCAAAGGATTGACATCACCGGAGCCACCCTCAATGGCCTGCGCGCCGTAATGCAAGCGGACGCATCATTTGCACGGGCGCGTTCCAACGCTCCCCCTTGCCACCGCCGAACGCAGCACCGACCTGTGGATCGGCACTCGTCTCATAAGCTCATGTTTAGGCAACATGGTCGCCGGCATTCCGAAACATGCGGTTGCAAGAGTCATTTTGTCGCACAGACTCTGTCTCATCGCAATGTCTCCCTGGCCCTACGAGGATCTACGTGACATACACTGATGCCATGCTTCTCGGATATGCGCGTGTGAGCACCACCGACCAGGACGCCTCGATGCAGGTCTCCGCACTGATGGAGGCCGGGGTGAAAGAGAAGCACATCTTCATCGATCAGCTCTCTGGCGCCAAAGCCGCCCGGGAGCGGCTGGCCATGACTGAGCTTCTCAAATACGCGCGCGAAGGTGATGAGGTCATTTGCTGGCGGATCGACCGGCTTGGTCGGTCCCTGATCGATGTCCTCAATACCGTGGAGGAGCTTACCAAGCAGGACATTGGCCTACGCTCACTGGTCGACGGCGTGGACCCTTCCACCGCGCAAGGTCGTATGCAGTTGGGTTTGTTTGCGACGCTGGCCGAGTACGAGCGGGAACTAATCAACGAACGGGTCCGCGCCGGCGTGGCAGCCGCACAGGCCCGCGGGGTGAAGTTTGGCAAGAAGGCTCCGGACCCGGAGAAGGTTGAGAACAAGGTTGCGGCCGCTCGACGTCTGCTCGCGGACGGGAAGACCGCGGCGCAGGCCGCCGATGCGGTGAACTGG
>NZ_KI914675.1:1191-17503 GCF_000520495.1 Arthrobacter sp. H14 | reverse complement strand
GCAGGCCGCCGATGCGGTGAACTGGTCGCGGGCGACCCTGTACCGGAATCTGAAACTATACGGTGCCGAAGAGCCTACCGGACCAGTCGTAACGTCACCGGGAAGGGGTCGGTCAAGATACGCGCCAAGAAAAACACTTCCCGAGAGGAATTGAGCTCATGACCCGGGATCTGGACTGCACCGATGGCTGCCCAAAAAAACCGACTCCTGCCAAGCACAACGTTAGTCGTCAACCGAGCCGATCGGCCGCTGGACCTTATGGAACCTTATGGGACCAAAATAACTTGAGGAGTAGGCGATTGGCTTAAACGGAAATTCCGATAGAGCGACCGACTTCGACCGCTGCTCACGAAAGCTATCACCATATGCACGGCAACCGGCCCCGGGAACTGTGTCAGTCTAGAAGCCCTCGACGCTATGCGACGTCGTAGGAGGTCCTTCGGAAATTTCAGAGTGCATGGCGTTCTCTGGAATTCTCGCAGGTCGGAACTTTCCTTCTGTCTGCACATGAATCTACGCATGATTACCGGTAGAACACTTATCCCTACCGGAAGACAGCGTTGTGGCCAGCAGCACCGAAAGAATCACCGTCAAGCTACCCGACGGCTTCGATCCGTCGCGCCATTCGAAGGCGTTGGAGAAGAAGATCGCCGACAAACACGGCGGCGGGTTCGAGATCGACTCCATCTCCGAGGGCGTCGCTGTTGCCACCCGGCAGGTGACCATCACCGAGGTCAGCACCAATACCGCCAGCCGAACCAAGGATGTCCGGCTCCCCCGTACAGTGAAGCCTTCCGACGGCGACAAGATGGCCGTGAAGCTTGCCGACCAGCACGGCGAAGGTTGGGAGATGACCCGGTTCGAACCGTTCTTGGGCCGCGCCACCCTGACCCAGCTGACCGACGAAATGGGCCGATGCCGCGGAGCTGCGGCTGTCGCTCTCGGGGTAAAGCCCTGGGATGTGCAGGTGGCGCAGCGACCGGACGGCGGGTTTGACCTGGAACTGCCCAAATCCTATGTTCCCTCCAAGCACGATTCGAAGCTCGAAGAGGTCGCCACCGGTGTAGTCGGTTATGACGGCTGGTATTTGAAGACGGATCCGCAGAAGCTGAGGGCGTCGCTGATTCCGTCGGCGCCTCCCACCTTCCCGAATACCGTCGGTTTCCCGGTGAAGAAACTGGGTCGCGGATCGTTGGACGAGTCGCCGTTCGGAATCAAGCTGCCGCTGCCCGGCGAAACGACTGGTGAGGAAATCGCCATCGACTGGACCGCCTCAGCCTTTTCGCTCCTTGCCGGCACACCAGGTTCGGGAAAGCGCCAACCTCTTGATTCACGAGTCCCTGTGCCGGTTTCAGGCCGGTTCCCGAATGGCTGGGCTACCATCGGCAAGCTGAATCTTGGAGACGAAGTATTCGCCGCTTCGGGTGAAGTTGCCAACGTGGACTACCTTTCACCTATCATCGAGGATCCCATCTACGAGTTGATGTTCAGTGACGGACAATCTGTCAGGTGCGACCCGGCACACCTATGGACAGTGTCGGATCGCCAATCAAGGAACGCGCATCTGCCACGGATGGACAGCAAGCGAGCCTATGTCGATGTAAGGAGGCGCCAAGAACTCGAGCGGCTCACTGCCGTTGCTGCACTGACAGCGGATCATGCTCTTGGGGCAGACACACGGACGCTGGCGCAACTCACTGGGCTGAGTCATCAGAGAGTGCAATCGTTCGCCCGTCAGGCCAGTCTGCCATTTCGGGTGGACCCTGGTTCCGGCCAGCCGCGTTTCTACCCAGTGGACGAGTTCGTGAATGCTTGGAAGGACCACCTCCAGGGAAACTACGACGCATTCGAACGTCAGCCGTTGCTAAAGACTGTCACTGCTGAAGAAATGGCGTCCGCCGTAAGGGTCGAAGATGGCAGGAGTAACTATGCCGTTCGCACAGCTGGCTCGCTCCTGGCTCCTGAAGCTACACTCCCCATATCGCCTTACCTCCTCGGCGCATGGCTAGGAGACGGAACCTCCCGCAACAGTGGCATAACTGTGGGCAGTCAGGACTACGAGGAGATGTACGCTCTGCTCACCTCCGAATGGCCATCGGTATCGCGAATTGAAAACAATAGCCGGTCGACGGCCAAAGTAATCCATTTCGGACGGCCGATGCCAGAGAAATGTCTCCATGGGCATAACAACTGGAAAGTTCCGGTGCTGGGGTACAGCAGGTACTGCTTGGACTGCCGCGGTGATGGCGTGCTCGATCGGTCGAACCTGCCTCTGAGTGAAATGTTGATCCAGCATGGTCTACGGCAAAACAAGCACGTCCCGGCGGCGTATTTGCGGTCTTCACACGCGCAACGCCTGGCCCTTCTCCAGGGACTTATGGACACAGATGGTTCAATCTCGGAATCGGGATCCTGCGAACTGACGCTGTGCAACCAACGGCTTGCATCGGGGGCGCTGGAGCTGATCCGCTCCCTGGGCATCAAGTGCAGTATGAATGAGAGCCCCTCTTCCATCACGGAGGCGGACCCGGATAACGCCGGCATTAAGCGTCGGCGGACGGTCGGTACCAGGTACCGGATGCATTTCACTACCGATCTGGCCGTCTTTCGGCTGTCCCGCAAGGCCGAGCGGGTTCCATCCACTCTTCGCGACACTCAAAATTGGATTTATGTGACGGAAATCCGATGGGTCGGCCGGGCGCTAGGCCGCTGCATCCGTATCGACCACCCGAGCCATCTTTACCTGACAGAGGGCTTCATCCCGACGCACAATACGGTTGCTCTCAACGCACTCATCGCTCACGGGCGTTCCAACGGCTCGGAACTGGTCATCGTCGACGACCCGTCGAAGGCCGTGGACTTCATGTGGTGCAAGGACTATGTCCGTGATGGAGGCTGGGGTTGCGACTCCGACAAGGCCGCCGTGGCGACCCTGCAGATGGTTTACAACGAGGGCCGGGAGCGGGCGAAAGTCCTGGCGCAGAAAGGGTACGTGAACTGGCTGGATATGCCGGAGAAGGAGCGGTACAAGCCGATCTTCATTGTCGTCGACGAGGTTTCGGCTCTGCTGGTCACCGACAAGATTCCAGGCGGTATTCCCAAGGACCACCCGCTGGTGCGTGAGGCCACTGAACGGAACCTGATGAAGATCCAGCTCGGGGCGCTGATCTCCAAGATTGTCGCCGAGCAGCGATTCGTGGGCATGCGGATGATTCTCTCCACGCAGGTCACCAACAACAACACCGGTGTCCCGCCGACCCTGAAGGCCAAGATCGGCCACAAAATGCTGCAGGGCGTCAACCCATCCAAGTCCGCGCGGCAGCAGTCCTTCAGCGATGAATCGGCGGTCCCGCATGTGCCGGACAATGTGAAGTCCGGCGGCAAGGCCGGAAAGGGTGTCGGTGTGGCTGACCTGGAGGGACAGTCCCCTGCCGTATACAAGTCCTACTTCGCCACCACCGACGATTACCGCAGCGTCTTCGAGAGGCTGGGACTGCAGAAAACGTCCCAGCCCGAACCCACCGCGGCGCAGATCGCCAAGTACACTCCCTCCCTCGATGACGAGGCCGATGAGAAGTCTGCGACGGCGGCGCGCCGGGCTGCGATGAAGGACCCAGGCGCCGACCAGTATGGAGAGGCTGTCTACGACGCAGACGGCAAGCCGCTCAAGGGTGCCGCCCTCGCCGCGGCGCAATCGAAGGCCCTGGCCGCCCACTCCTGATGCACCAACAAGAAGCCCCCGCCGAATACCGGTCGGGGGACTTCTTCGTAATCCGATTCAGTTGACGCGGGTGGATGGATCCGCGTCGTCGAACTTGAATTCAACGTCATCGTCGGCGGGCTCGCCGGCTGCTTCTTCCTCCCATGCCGGGGGGCTGTCGAAGAATGAATCGTCGGTGATCTCGTCGTCCTCCACCGGCGGGGCGGCCTGCACTATTGGTTCCTGCCCATCCGCGCTTGTGGGCGCCGGATTATCCGCAATGGGATCTTCCACAGCCTGAGGGGCTGTGTGCCCTCTGAGGCGTCCGCAGCGGATTCCGTAGCGGAAATACCATCCAGCGGCTTCTGGGCGTTCGTGGCAGCGCCTCGACATCACCAACCAAGCGGCGCTGACCGATTCGGCGTTCCGCAACGACCTGCTCTAGTCCAGCAGCATCACCGCCGTCGACGACCGCAAGCTCGAAATGACCGTTCCCGGATTCGATGGCCAATGCAAAGTCTCCACCTGGACCATCGAGACAGCAGACGGTCTCACCACAGTTGAGAACAAGGTCGCCATCCATCCCGGTTTCGACACGGGCACCGATCCGGTCAGCTGCACGGGAACTCCATCCCTTCCATCACCGTTGACGCTGATCACCGACGCGGCCGGGAGCAGCAAATTCTCCTACGCCAACGCCGGCGGCAGGAACCTCGACGTCGTGGCCGGCACCAGCACGGCTACAGGCTCGGCGACCGCGCCGGCAGGGATCCCGGGCACCGACTGGGCCTCCGGAAAGATTGCCGCAGCGGCCCTGGTAACGACCATTGGCGCCTCCACGGACATGGCCGTCGACTACCGGTTCGCGCAGACAGCCAACAACCTTGACGCCCCGGCACCGGCCACCGATGCGGACAGTCATTTCGTTCCGGAGGGCAACATCACCGCTATCCCTGACGCGTAAACGAGAACACCCCGGCCACCCTTCGGGAGGGCGATCGGGGTGCTCTGCGGGAGGGACTACTCGGCGTTGACGAAAAGCTCCACCACGCCCAGCTCCGACAGCGAATCCAGGTACGTCGTCTCCGTGTACGGGTTCACCAGCAGCACGTTGCCTTCGGGCTTGGGCGCGGACGTGTAGGGGGCGAAATCGGTAGCGACCAGCACCAAAGGAACCTCATGGTCCCAGGAACCGACGTCGTCGATCTTCTCCGACCGGTCCGCGAACAGGGCGGTGAGGGTGTCCTCGGATTCGACGCTCGGATCGAAGGTTCCGTTGTTGGTCGCGTCCCCGGCCAGGACCGGCTGCAGCGCGTTGGCGACGGCTACAGCTGACTGGTAGCGGATGTACAGCGCCTCAGTGTCACCCTCTTCGCCGCCTGGAAGGTTGGCGTAGCCCTCGATGAGGTGCCCGGTCAGTTCAGTGCGGGTATCGGCGAAGATCGCCTGGTTCTGCTGGGTCAGGGAGAACGGGTAAGGGCTGCCATCCTCGCGGACAGGAAGCTGCTCCAGGGGGCCTTCGATGATCAGTGTCGACATGGTATTCCTTTGTTCTGGCGTGGGGTCGGTGGTGCTCTCAGCTGACTTCTATGCGGCGTTCGCCAGTGCGGGTGTCAGGTTCAGTGCGGCGTCGAGTTTGTGCGCCAGTACGGTGCGGCTGCCGTCGTTGGCAATCGTCGCAGAAATCAGTTCCCGGGGCAGTCCGTTTTCGGAACTGTGTCCGTTGATCCGGAGCACACCAGGGCGGGTGATCTCAATGACCTGGCCGCCCTGGGCGTTGATCCATTCGGCCTCTTCCGTGAACCGGACGTCGGTGATGACGGCTGCGTCCGGCCGGTCCTCGGCGATGGCTGCAGCGGCGACTTTGATCCACACATCCGGCCCAAACAGGTCCCGGGCCACTTCCGTGCCGAACTTTTGCATCAGCCGTCGGACCTCGGCCCCATAGACGCGGTGATTCTTGGCAGCGTCCCAGTCGCCGTCGAGCTTGTCGAGCAGCATGGCCAGCGACACGGTTCCGTCCAGCATCGGGTCGAGGGTGTAGAGCGCTTCGCGGATCGGATCGGCGAAGGAGTACCGGGTGAAGCCGCGTCCCGAGGTCAGGTGAAGGCCGGCGGTGTCCTTGCCGACCTGAGCGAATCCGTGGAGTCCGAGCAGTTGCATGGCGGGTCCTTTCAGGGGTGTCTTGTCGGTGCAGTGGTTTCTATGCGCCGTCCGCCGTCACAGGTGTCGCTTTGGCGGGGACAGCAAAGCCGGGCAGGTTTCCCCGCCCGGCCGTGATGACTGGGTTGTGCTGCTAGACGCGCCGGCGCCGTCCGGGCAGACCGGTTTTCTTCGCCGGAACGGGCTGTGCTCCGGGCGCCGGCGCCGTGTTCACCGGGGCGGCAGCCGGGGCCACCTTCCGGTCCAGCACCGGGTCCACTCCGCGTGAGGCGGTGGCGGCCACATGGCTGGCACGCGTGCGGGCGCGCTCCACATGGTCGAGACCGATGCCGGATTCAGGTTTGTGTCCGGTCGGGCAGGTGTGTGAAACACCGGTGGCGCTGAACCTGTTGCATTTGGAGCACTGTTCGACTCCGCTGCCCTGGCCCTGCCGGACGAGCTTGTTGAACACCGCACCGGGGCGCTCGGCGGAGCGCACCGCGTCGAAGAACTGCTTGGTGACCTTGTGCCCGTAGAGCTTGTCGCCGATCCGGGTGGCCATTGTCGAGGAAGGCTCGTCGTAGCCGATCGAATCGATGAAAGACGATTTGATGGGGTTCAGTTCTGATCCGCGGGCCGCTTCGCGCTGTTTCCGTGCCTCGAGCAGGTCGCTGACCCGGGACAGTGCAGCCGTCGGCCGGCGTGATTCGAGCACTGCTGCTGCGGCTTCTGCGACCTGGTCGGCTGCGTCGCCTTTAGGTCCGCCGAGGGTGGTTGTTTCCCACTGGTCCGGTCCGGTCTTCGTCACGCGGACCCATCCTTGGACTGGGGCGCCGCCCTTGATAGAAACGGAGACGGGAACGTCGAACGTCGGGTTCATGTGCTCTTTGCTGAACCGCTTGATGGATGTCACGGAAGGCATCCGCAGCTGGATGTCCTTGTTGCCGTAGTTCATCCGGTGCGTGCGCCGGTGCCCGGACATCGCGTGGCCGAGGGTCCGTGCAGGGGTGTAGTCGTCGGGCATCTGCGGGTAGCCCTTGCCGGCGGCGCGGTATTCGGCGGCGACGAAGTTGCGGTTCCACCATTCGCCGCGGCGTTCGGTCGTCGTCGGGGCGTTCGCCGCGTGCAGGGTCGCTGCGGGAATGTAGCCGGAGGTCTTGAGCAGTTCACGGCGCTCGGCCATCAACTCCCTGTTGCGGACCTGGTTGAGGGTGACGCCGGACTCGCTGTGCCGGTCGGGGGCGAACTGACCGCCGACGGGGATGCCTTTGGGCTGCCGGGCTTTGAATTCTGTGCTCATATCCGTCTGTGTGCGGCTGGGCACCGTAGTGAGCGCATTACGGGCCCGGAACGGGCCACCGGGCACTGGAGAGCACGAAACCCCCGGAGACTACTCTCCGGGGGTTCCTGGTGTCTGCGGCGGTTAGACCTTGGAGACCGTGTTGTGGGTGGCGCTGAACAGTTCGAGGAACGCGACCCGGAACTCGACCGGCATCTTCGCATCGTCGGGCTTGTTGTTCATGAGCTTCTGCGCACCGGGGGCCGCAGCGTCGGGCTTTCCGCCGTCGGCACAGGCTGCCATCACGAGGGTCGCCTTGCGCCACAGTTCAGGCTTGGACAGGCCCAGCGCGGTCACGGCCTGCACGAGGGCGAACAGCCGGTCGGCACGCTCGTCGCGCCAGTTGACCATCGTCGGGTTGTCGATGACCTCGGCCGGGTCGTGCAGGTCCGATGCGGCCAGCCATGCGAAGTATTCGGTGGCGGCACCTTCGCCGACCAGGCCCGTCACGATCAGGTATGCGGCCTCGTCGTCGTAGGCGTCCAGCTGGGCCAGAACCTCGATCACGTTGGTCCAGGAACGGGGTGAGGGCCATGCCTGTCCGGCCTTGACCGGGTCGGTCGGCACCGACGGGGTCAACAGGTTGGGGCGGGTGCGTAGGAAGGAGGTCACGGCGCCGGTCACAGCAGCCTTGCGGGATACCGGGTCGGCTCCAAGCAGCGAGGACAGCGACGGATAGGTGATGTTTCCGAAGCCGGTGCCGACGTTGTCGAGCCATCCAGCGGAGTCAAACACCCAGTCCAGGTGCATCAGGCGGTTGGCCATCGGTGCGGGCAGGTCGTAGGCGTCCACGGCCGTTTCGGTCGGGTTGGCGGCTGCGATGATGGCAACCGAGTCCGGCAGCTTCACTTCACCGACCCAGCGTTCCTGCACGACGCGGAGCATGCCCTTCATCGTCGAGGGCGCCGAGGTGTTGAACTCGTCGAGGAACAGTAGACCCTTGTCGGCGTCGATCAGGTTCTGCGCCCAGGCGAAGGATGAATAGTTGACGACGCCGTCGGTTTCGACCATGACGCCCAGGAAGTCGGAGGCTTCACGGTTGGAGCCGATCACTGTTTCGGAGTGGTAGCCCCAGGCCCGGGAGGCGGCTTCGACGGTGGCCGTCTTGGCCTGACCGGGTTCTCCCCAGATGAGGGTTCCGACGTTGGCCTGGACACCGGCGGCAAGGGCCCGCATGAACGGGGATGAAGTGTGGTTCTTCACGGTATTCTCCTGAGAGTCAGAGTGTGGGGCGTTTGCCCGCTTGCTAACCCTCATGTGTGCGGAGTTTCAAACACCTCTCACCATCTGGCGCGAGGCCGCTACCAACGACGTCCGGATCCCGGTAGGCCTCCGCTGTAAGCCCTAACGCTCGGGGATTTGGGATGGAGCGTGCCGATGTTCCTTACCGACAATGAGGAATCCGCCCATCCGGTGAGGGTGCCGGAGTATGGACAGACAGCGTGGGGGTACTGGCCGGGATGTGCCATCAGTTCATCGGTTCCAGCGACGAATGCCACCTTCCGCCCGCACTTGGGGCAGGCGGCACGTGATGATCGGTTGCGGTGCTGGGCCATCAGCGCCCTCCTGTCGCCGCGCAGATTTCCCGTGCGTCGGTCCGGACACCGGCCATCATGCGGGCGTGGGTGACCTCGTCGACGCCCATTTCCCGGTTTCTGCGGGATAGGACGGCCAGCCGGTCGGCCAGTTCGTTCAACACGTGTCCGTCGTGCCCGCGCACCCATTGGAAGCGGATGTTCACGCCGCGGGCCGATCCGAGGATGCGCCGCGCCTCCTGCACGCAATCCGAGCTGTCGTGGACGTTGTAGCCCTCTTCCTTCACCCGTTCGAGCAGGTCCAGTGCCGCCATCGAGTCGGTGAGTACGGTCAGGTCGCCGGCCCCGTCGCGCAGAACCGGATGCAGGGCCAGGGTGGACTGCAGCCCGCGCCGGATGGCGGAAAGCTCTCCGGCACGGATGCCGCCGTTTTCGCTGACGGTGGTGAAACCGCCCACCGCCGGGTCGGCCCCGTTGGAGTAGGCGAGGATCCAGCCGCAGCCGTTGACGTCCTTGCCTTTGCCCCGGGAGGCGTCGCAGGCCAGGGTGAGGCCGGTGACGAGTTTCTTTTCGACGGCGGCAATCGCCTCACGGGCAGCGGTGATGGCCGCCTGCGGGGCGGTCAGGTCACTGACGGGAAGATCGGTTTTGGCGCGCAGCAGTTCAGCCGTGGCCCAGTCCGCGGTGAAGACAGGGATGCCCGCCGCCCCGGTGGAGGAGACAGCTGCACTGATCTGCGCCGCCAGCTGCCGGTTTGAAGGGTTGGAGGCATCCCCGGACCGTGGCCCGGCGATGACCGTCCCGGCGCTTGAGTGGACGGCCCAGTGGCACAGATTCGGCTGCCGGTCGATGACCACGGTGATGCCGCGGCGCTCATTGACTTCCTCGACGGCCGGCACGAAACGTGTCAGCGGCGGGCCGGGCATTGGCATGGCGGTCACCGGGCACCTCCGGCAATGTCTTCGAGGGTGATTGGCTTCAGCAGTTCTTCCAGGCGGGTGCGGTGCTCGTTGCTGGCCACATACGCGTTCGCCTCGTCGGCCGATGCGAACATCATTCCGTTCAGCAGCGGCATCATGTTTACCTTCACCCGGGATTCCACCGACGGCAGTGCGTCGAACACCGCCTGGGACTGATTCACGAGGGATATATCGGGCTGGGCGGAGCCGATGTCTATCTTGAACAAGCCGGAAGGTTTGGTGGCGTCGGATTCGCGCAGGGCACGCCGCCAGGCGAGCCCGCGTTCGTCCCAGTCTGCGCCGGCGACCCCGGTCGGTCGTGGCCCTCCGGCGGATTCGTCCCAGTACGGCCAGTATTCGCCGAACCTCATGTCGTCCAGGGCGCGGGAGAATTCGTCGTACTGGACAAAGACGAGGGCCAGCAGCGCACCGGTTTCGGGGTCGTCGGTGACGGCCACGGACATGACGGTCAGCGGGCAGGTGTGATCCCCGGAGAGGATTTTGCTGACGTGCCCGGAGTATTCCTGGACGGCATCGAAGATGACCGAGGACGGCCGTGGGGCACCTTCGATGTTGGCTTTATCCAGGATGCGGGTGGCGAATTGGGCGGTCTCGCGTATGGCCAGCGTGTGAGCGACCGGCTCCATCACGGTGCGGAGGCGTTCGGCCAGCTCAGGCAGGCTGGTGCCTTCGGGCAGCCGGTAACCGTGCGGAACATTGATTGGCTCACTCATGGTTTTCCACCTCTACGACGTGCGCCCATGCCGGTACGTTCTCGCGCCAGAAGTCCGAGCGCAGGTTCACCAGCAGGACAATGACCGGCACGGACGGAGGTTCCTGGGGCCAGCCCGTTTCGCCGTCAGTGGCGATCACAATGGCGCTCGGCTTGCGGCGCAGATCGCAGGCATGCTCGATCGCCCGGCCCATATCGGTGCCGCCGCGGCCGTGGACCTCATCCAGCGATGCAGCCCCGGTGAACTTGCGCGTGTGCGCCACATCGGTGTCAATATCGGAGACCATCAGGTCGTTGCCGCGGATGCCCAGCTTGCGGGCAATGGCGATCACTTGGCTGGAAGCCAGCGACATATCGTTCTCGCTCATCGTCCCCGACGTGTCCCGATAGAAGTGCAGGGAAGGAATCGGCTTGATGTAGCCCGGCGCGATTACCCGGCCCAGCACGTTGCCGGCGCGGTCGCACATTTCCTCGTTCATCCGGCGGCGGTTCCGGCGCTGGTAGGAGGTGTCGTGGTGGCCGGACTTGTAGGCAACACAGCGGCGGACATAGGAGGCGAGGACGCGCTCCCACGGGGTTTTGGTAGGGGTGAGGATCCTGTCGACAATCTCGGCGATGCCGCCGGGAACGGAACCGATGCCCTTCTGCTCCTGGTGCTGGCGTACCGCGGAGGCGGCGGCAATGCGGACCAGGTTCTTCTCCACACCGCTGGCCGCTTCGGCCTTGCCGCCGAGGCTGTCATCGTCGTCGAGTTCGAAATTGCCCTTCTGGCCGCCGGCACCTGAACCGCAGCCGCGCATGGGGGTTTGATCCTGGCCGGATTCGCCGCCGCCGTCCCCGCCATCGTCGGGCTGGTCGCCGGAGTCGTCCTGCTCACCTGCGCCACCCTCACCGGGCTGAGGCTGGGGCTTTGGCTTGTTCTTGGCAGCTTTCTGGAGCCGACGCAGCACGTCCATGTAGTACAGCGGGCTCTTGTAGTCGTCCTCGCCGATAATCTTGGCGAAAACTCCGTGCGCAGCCAGGGCGTCGCATCCGGCATCGCGCAGGTCGTCATTGATGGCGAAGTCGCCGGCCATGTTCCAGGCCTTGCGCTCATCGTCCTTGACACCGCCGGTCTCGGCGAGCATCGCGTGCTCGGCCAGCAGGTGCGAGCATTCGTGCAGCAGGCCTTCGGCGCAGAACCGCTTGCCCTTCGAAATCGTGTTCTCGAAGTTGATGTAGAGGCGGTGACCCGGGTCAACGGCGAACGTGTCGACCATCGTGGTGTTCACGGGGCGCAGCGAAAAGGCGATCGAAGCCATGTAGGGCATGATCTGCAGTGCGTCGGCGCGCCATGCCTGAAAATGCAGCATCTGCTCGGCAGTGGGAGTGGTGAGGTTGCTCATGAACCCTATGTGTACGGCAGCGGCGCGATCATTCACCGGCTCAGGGGACGCCCTCGAAGGTGCTTTCGCGTTGCTCGCAGGAATTGTAGAACGTGTCCGCGTTGACCACGGTCCAGTTCAGCCCCTCGAAGCCGTGCGCCGGGATCGGCGGGATAATGTCGGACGGGTGCCCGTCATGCCCGTTCATGATGCCGTTGACGTTGGCTGTGGCGGTGCTGCCAATATGGCAGAAGGCATATCGGTTCTTGCCCTCCGGGTCCGGATCATCGTAGCCGGGCGGCGGCGGTGGAGTCGGCTCCACTGGAACGGGCGGAGGAGGGCCGATAAGTTCTTCGACCTGGGGGGCGGTGATGCATCCGGGGTCGGCATAGTCGGTCAGCGGAAGCGCTTCGGCATCGACGCCGGTGACGTAGAAGAACCGTCCGGTCTCCGATTCGGACAAGCCGACGTAGCAGTTCCCGTCCATACCGGTGGCGCTCTGCAGTTCCGGCCCGGCGCTCAGGTAGCCGGCCGAGGTCAGCGCAGCCGTGTCCAGGTAGCGGTGGTCTTTGATGTAGGCGACCTTCTGCGCCGTGGTGACCAGGCCCAGGTTGTCGCGTGCCGTGTCATCCTGGGAGGCAGGTATCAGGGCGGCGACAGTGACCAGCACCCCGCCGGTGAGCACCGCAACTGCGACGACCCCGGTGATCACCGAGGGTAGGTCGAACGATCCGCGCTGCGGGCACAGTGCAAGCCTTGTCCAGTTGCCCGCCGTGGTCCCCATAACCCTTCTCATGCGTAGGCAGCGGGGTCGGCTTCCCGTGCCCGGTCCCGCGGCGAGATTTTCCGGTCGGCGAGCATCCCTCTGCCGGCGGTTGCGCCATCGTGGCAGGTGCAGTCACACGGCGGGTTCTGCCCGGTCTGGACGGGGCAGCCGCCGCGACCGGTCTCTGTATCGCAGTCCTGGGCGCCGAGGCACCAGCCGGTCTTGCGGGTCATGGATTGCTGCTTTCTGTCAGGTAATGAACCGGACCCCACCCGTTGGTGACAGCCACAGGGCGGGGTCCGGAAGTGTGCGGGGTCAGTCGACGGGGGCGCCGGCCAGGGCTACGTCGAGGGGTACGTCGCGTCCGGTGACCCGCTGAACGGCGTCACCCATCCAGCGCTTGTTTTTCAGGCCGGTGCCGAAGCTTTCGAACACTGCGTCGGCGGCGAACAGGGGTGCCGTGCCCTTCTTGGCGCGGGAAATCATCAGTGCCCCGGGTCCGCGGCTGCCCGGCTGTTCAAAGACGGCGTGCAGGGAACCTTCGCCGAAGCGCAGGGAGTTCAGATACACCTCTGCGATCTGCTCGCCGTCGGTGAGCCGGACTTTCCGGCCTTCCTTGAGCTTGAACGGGGAGGACACCGAGGCGGTGAACGTCTTGTGGGCCACGTTCATCGGAACGATCTTGCACACCTGGCCGTCAATCATGTGCATTTCGAGCAGGCCGGGGTCGATGGTGCGCAGTCCGATTGCTTTGGCCGAATACTGTTCCAGCATCGAGTACACGTAGCAGTCGGTGGATATGCCCGACCAGGCGCATTGTTCCATGATCCGCTTTTCCAGATCCGCCATACCGTCGACGGAGCGGCCGTGTTTGAGGGCGGTGGGGCGCTGCCCGTCCGAGGCGAGGGTGATCAGCGACCGCATGGTGATGGCGGTTGATGGCCCGGCAACGTCGAATGCCTCTGCCCAGTCGGCGATACTGTTTTCCGCGAGACCATCCTGGAGCCAGTATCTGGAGGAGAGTGCTTCGGTGAGGATGGGAAGTTTCATGGACACCGGCAGTCCGCGGCTGATGCGCAGGCGGCGGCCAAGTGACTTGAAATCGTTCGAAGGCATGTTGTCGGCCATGACGAGCATCCTGGCGAATGTCTTGGCGTCGGCGACCACTGTGCAGGTGCCGTCGCCGGTCAGCAGTTCGGCAATCTTTTCGGGCTCGAGGATGGAGGGGACCGAATGCATCGGCTGGTAGGTGAGTTGCTTGCCGCGCAGGTAGATCATGCCGGTGGCTTCGCAACCCAGCCCGGGAAAGCTTGAGCGGTTGGCGGGTACTCCGTTGTCGAGGGCATTCTGCCTTGCGTCCTGGCGGTACATGGCCAGTAGTTCTTTGGGTGCGGTTGTGGCTGTCATGCCAGATATGTGTGCGGCCGCAGCCGGTTCCCTCCCCATCAGAGGACCGGAGGCCTGCCGAAGCTGTGGCCACCCCTGTCCACCCACTGTCCACTAAG
The DNA here is from genome assembly GCF_000520495.1 of Arthrobacter sp. H14. Classification (GTDB taxonomy): domain Bacteria; phylum Actinomycetota; class Actinomycetes; order Actinomycetales; family Micrococcaceae; genus Arthrobacter_C. The sequence goes on along the minus strand of NZ_KI914675.1, from coordinate 3,460 downwards.
GGGGGGTGGACACAAAGTTCCTTGCAAACAAAGGGAAGGAGGCCCCTTACTTACTTCTGTCCACTATGTCCACCCTTATTAATACTCATACAGGTAAGACACCGGTATATTGTTCCCTCCGGTATTTCATCTATATATACCTCTTCCTTGTATAGGGACCTGTTCCCCGCGTGGACAGGGTGGACAGCACCCTTTTTTGACCAACAATGTGCCTCTGACGTGGGACGATACCCCGGAAAAGTGTCCACCCAGGGGGGTGGACAGGGGTGGACAAAACACCCCAACAGGGTGGCCGCAACCCCAAAAACAACCAAAANAGTGTCCACCCAGGGGGGTGGACAGGGGTGGACAAAACACCCCAACAGGGTGGCCGCAACCCCAAAAACAACCAAAAACAGTCAAAACCGGAGTCCACCCATGGTGCCGGCTGCATCGGATTCCATGGTTTGAGCGCTCGGATTTTCAGCCGGTTTGGCTCAAAACACCATTCCGTACTCACCGGCCGAGGAAGATTGCGGCCTATTCTGACCATTTTGCGGTCGGCGCACCGTTCGCGTAGGCGGGTTTATGAACTCCCGCGACGTCGTTCCAGGAGTATCCGTGGGTGCCGGAATCGAGATAGACCCTTCCGGTGGCATCCGTTTCGGGGTCATCGTCGGCGGGCCGGAGCAGCGTTTTGGAGCAGCTGGCGTCGATCTGCACGTCGTGACCTGAGCCGTTGATCCGGTCGATCAGGAGCACGTGTGCACGCTCGAAATGGAGGGTTTTCAGTCCGCTGTTTTCGTCGTCGCCACGGGGCCGGGCGATGCCGTCCTGGATGTCTCCGTACCAGATAATGTCCAGGTCCACGGCCTCGTGCCAGTCCCAGGGTCCCTCGTTGACGAGCTCCTCGATTTCCTCATGGACGCTTTGCGGGGATGTGTCCATTCCGGCCTCCTCCAGCAGCTCGCTGAGAGCCCTCTGGCGGGCTTCAAAGCCGCCCGCGTCCAGCTGGGAGCCGAGGGCCAGGTTCGGGTCCTGGAGGCGGCTTGCGGGACTGCCGAGGGAGGTGCGCATCAGTTGGGGCGGCGTGTTGCGCAGCAGGTCTGCCACGGGGTCGGAATCGTCGCGGTCCTGGACCGCGGAGATGGCCTCGGTCTGCTCGTCGCTGTCAAGCTCGTCCCATTGACTGTCGAACGTCTCTGCGTCGAATGCTGCGTTGATTTCCTGCTCGGCGATGCGTTCCGCTTCCTCCAATGCGTGCTCGGCGAAGATTTCGTCGACGTTGTTTGCCACGTCATTCCATTGCCCGGCGAGGACCATATCGATCTGCTGGTTGTTCAGCTGATCGTCGTAGGCGACGTACATGAGTGTCACCGGATCGTTGTTGGCGGAGATGATGCCGGCGGCGTCCGCCGGCCGTGGTGGAGCCAGGGAGACGTCCGGCTCTGTGTGGGTGTTGGCGGCGAATTGTCCGCCTGTGGTGGTGCCCTTGGGCTGGCGGCTGATGGTTTTGGTCATGCCCTGATGTGTGCGGCCGCACCTGTTCCGGGCAAGCAAAAAGCTCCGCACGTTGGGGGAACAAGCGGAGCTCTTTGCCCGACCCACCCTACCCGAAGTGGTAGGACGTCCAAGGACTCATGTGAGGCGGCTAACGTTGAGCAGCGGTGAAGTAGTGATCGTTCACGAGGAAGGCTCGGATTTCGGCCTCCGTGGAGGGGCCGAAGTAGATGTCGTCGTTGCTTTCCCGCCGGTACGCGTACCGGATGGACGCACCGGTGGGGCTGTCCGCATCCGTGACGGGCATCCTGTCCAGGTAGAGGCTGGTGGCGCCACAGGAGGTTTTGTAGACGCAGCACTGGCGTTCAATGTGATCCGGTAGAGGTTCTTCGCTGCCCATTACTCTTATCCTTCCTCGTTTCGGTCAGGGTTGGGAGCCGCTTCTGCTTGCGCTTGAAGGGCATGTCCTTAGGCCTCGACTTTCAGCTCTCCTTCGAAGAAAGAGTCTTCGGCCTGAAAACCGTCATCCCATGAGATAAACCAGCATGGCTTTTCTTCGTTCCCGTCCTTCTCCAGCAAGACTCCAGGGTGGCCGTTGAAGTTGATTCTTTGGCCTTCAGTGTATTTCCAATCGCTGTTTCTCATTTCGCGCTCCATTCTTTCCGTGATGCTAGGTGCCGACCGGCACCGGCAGGAAGCGCCTTGCCTCGGCCCTCTAGGCCAGAGTGTTTTCCGCAGCCTCGTGGATCCATGCGGGCGCCTGCGGCAGCCAGCCGTATTGGTCGGCGGG
>NZ_KI914675.1:0-1091 GCF_000520495.1 Arthrobacter sp. H14 | reverse complement strand
GCCGGATCGCCCGGCTCGTGCTGTGCTGCAACCCAGTCCAGACCAGCAACAACGTCCGAGACCGTGCCCGCCCCGTCACAATCAAGAACCCTCACCGGAACGATCGTCGCAGTCTTTGCGGCCCCGTAATCAGCGCCACCGGCCGTACCGGCGACGTGGGTGCCATGGCCGTTGCAATCACCTGACCCGTTACCGTCCGCAACGGTGGTCCACCCCGCAGTCACCCTGCCGCCGAAGTCATTATGAGAGGCCCGAACGCCCGTATCGACCACATAAACCTCCACACCGGTGCCCGATCCCAGAAAAGTGTATTAGGTATCTGCTTAGCTGAAGTAGTATCTATTCATGGAAGATCCGCAGCCAGCAACGCCGGTGGGCGGAGTCGATTATCCGGTGACCTTCGGGCAGTTTCAGGACTGGTTTTCCACCGATGAGGCCTGTTTGGACTATTTGGCCAGACTGCGCTGGCCCGAAGGGTTCATCTGTCCCAAGTGTGGAAGTATCGACCATTGGCGCACGGGGGCCGGTCTGTGGATGTGCAAGGCCTGCACCCGTCGCACGTCAGTGACAGCTGGCACAATTTTCGCAGTTCGCCTTCGGGCCGGCGTACCGGTCCGAGCACCTGAGCGATAACGGGTGCGCCATTGGCGTCGATCACGAACCGGAGAGATGTGGGGCTGATCCGGGCCGGGTCCTCTTTTCCGGTTTCCATATCCGGGTGGTCTTTGAGTTTGATGGCCGACGTGTATGGCACGGTGGTTCTCCGATCTGAATGGTTCCTGGTGCTTTGTGGTCCTCGTCGGATATGTGTGCGGCATCCTTGGGATCGGCTCCCGCGTGTCCGGTGCTACGCTTGGATTGTTCGAATTTTTGTATTAGGTATCTGCTTAGCTGAAGTAGTATCTATTCATGGAAGATCCGCAGCCAGCAACGCCGGTGGGCGGAGTCGATTATCCGGTGACCTTCGGGCAGTTTCAGGACTGGTTTTCCACCGATGAGGCCTGTTTGGACTATTTGGCCAGACTGCGCTGGCCCGAAGGGTTCATCTGTCCCAAGTGTGGAAGTATCGACCATTCCGCGTGCCCCCGGCC
>NZ_KI914674.1:24374-27858 GCF_000520495.1 Arthrobacter sp. H14 | reverse complement strand
CGGGCGAGGGCTCCCTCTCTCCAGAGGTGTGAAAATTCCGGTGCCACTCGGCCGATAGCCCCACCGGTACAGAGCAACACGATGGCTCGTTGCCGCACCAATTGCGAGACCACAACAGCTGACATCTCATCCAGGTCCTCGACATTATCGACAAAGAGAACAACCGTGCGGCCCGCAGCCTGGTCTGCCAGATGCCTGCCCAGCTCCTGCAACACGAACATTGGATGCGTCAAATCCTGATGGTCCAGTTCGCTGAGGAGAACTCCGAGTGCCCCGTAGGGCACCTCCGATACTGCCGGCGTCGCCCGAATCCGAAATGTCAGAGTTGATTCGTGGATCTGCCCGAGCGCCTGATTCGCCAGACTTGTCTTCCCCAAACCGGGGCCTCCAAGCAAGATGACGCTTCGGGCCGCTTTTAGATGGGATGCAGTGTCCTCTACGAGGGCCCTGCGCCCAATGAACGACCAAGATTTATATTCCGGAGACATGATTGGAATATTCCTATAGCGACCTTGGAAAAACCTGCGTCGGAAAGAAGGCTCGCGGCAATTTGAGTCATGCCGCAAGCCTTCCCTTCTTACCGAGTGGTCAAAATTGCGCTGAGTTCGAATCCTATGTCGGGTGTCCTGCGGTAATTCAAGTGCGTTTCCGCCGCAATTGTGTTGGTCCCCGTCACCAGCAGCTCCGCCGGAATCTCCACTTCAACAGGATTGGCTGTGGCGAAGGACCACCTGTGCGCGGACGAGGCAAAGGTCAGATGCGTAATTTCTCCCGTCGGCATGTTACGGCGGGCAACCTCGGTCCCGTTGACGTAGATAACGACGCCGTCATCAGCGAATGATTTCACGTTCAATTTTACAGCCTTGGAGGCATCATCAACGTTGAACGTTCGACTGAAGTAAGCCGCCCGCGGCCGCTCTGTGGCCGGTCCGGCGATGTCAATATTGGTTGCTATGTCGGTAGAGCCAAATCCTAGAACCGCGGGGCCAGTTTGCCAGGCGGAGGTGTCAAAGCCCCGTTCCTTCCAGTCCGCTGGAGGTGCGCCGGTTTCGAACCGCCACGCCCAATCCGAGCCCGTCTGGACGGCCACCTGCTCCACCGGCGGAGCAGGTTCTGTAGCCGTTACCTCCGCAGTCCTCACATTGGTGGCCCCTTCGTTGTCGGTGACCGTCAAGGTAACGGAATAGGTGCCGGCGGCTGCGTAAGTATGCGTGGCGGTTGCACCCGTATCACTGGCACCATCACCAAAATCCCAGTTGTAGGAGGAGATAGTTCCATCAGGATCGGTAGAGGCGGAACCATCCGCCGCAACGGTAAGATCCGTCATCGGTGCTGAAAATTCAGCCACGGGAGCTTGATTGGGAGGCGGAGGTACATCCGCGCCAATCCGGTAGTGTTGTGCCACTTCCTCGGAGCTGAGTGCAGCCTTATAGACAGCGGCTTCGTCGAGCGTCCCTTTGAAGAAGTTGCTGGTAGCCCCTGACCAGACCCGGTCTCCACCGAGACGCCAATAGCCGGCGTAACTCTGTGCCGACGTCTGCGGATTGGTACCAGCCATAACTCCATCGACATACAAGACCATGCCTTGGTCCGACTGGGTGGCAACCACATGGTGCCACGAATTGTCGTTATACGACCCAGGGGTCGTGATCGTATTCTCCTGGCCGGTATAGGTTCCGAAGAGCAACGTCCCATCATCGCGCATGTAGATATGCCGGTCGTAGTTAGTCGACAGACCGGTCGCGGCGTTCCCAAAGCCGATCAGCTTTCCACCCTGGGTGGTGTCCGTCTTGAACCAGGTTTCGAGCGAATAGACAGTGGGGTTGGTGGTAATCGTTCGATTTGCGGTGAAATCGTCAACCCCATCAAAAGCGGCGGCCTTGTCGCTGTTTCCAGCCAGTGCCCCGTCTGAGCCCAAGGTAACCCCGCCGTTGTAGTCAGCCGTGTTGAATGTTCCACTGTAATCGGCCACGACGGTGCCGGAGGCGTCATTCAGTCGCCAGTAAGCAGCGGGATCCGCCGCATAAACAGCGGCACCGTAGTTATCCGTCGGCTCTGCGAACACAGGCGGTTCCTCATCCGCCCCCAGGGAATAGTGCCGGGCCACTTGCAGTCCGGTAAGTGCCCCGTTATAGACGGCAACTTCATCTATAGCCCCATCCAGGTACGGGCTGCTGGAGCCCCAAGTGGTGTCTCCGCCGACCCGCCAGTAACCCGTGTAGTCCTGTGCCGCGGTCTGCGGGTGCGTCCCTACCCGCTGACCGTCAACGTAGAGAACCATGCCGTCACCGGACTGCGTGGCAGTCATATGGTGCCAGCCGCCATCGTTGTAGCTGGCCGGCGTGGTGATCGTGTTCATCGCCCCGGTCCATACACCGAATACAAGCTTGCCGTCGTCCTGCATATAAACATGGCGGTCATAGCTGGAGGACAAACCGGAAGCCTGGTTTCCGAAACCGATCAGTTTTCCGCCTCGGGTTGTCGTGGTGTTGAACCACAGTTCGAGCGAATAATTGGATGGATTAGTGTATGCCTTGTCACCGGCTACGAGCCCGGATGAACCATCAAAGTCCGCCGCCGAATCATCTACTCCTGCCAGCGCTCCGGCCGCTCCCTGAGTGACGGAGCCGGAATACGTCCCCGGACTCAGCGACGTGCTTGAGTCCTTGGCCACCGGCCCTGTCGGCTCGCCAAGTCGCCAGTACAGGTCCGGCCCGTCCTCGTAAACTGCCGCACCATAAGCATCAGCAGGAGCCGGCTGGATAATAGTTACGGTTTTGGTCAGGCTCGCGAGCTCTCCGCCATCGTCCGTAACGACCAACCGAACGTCATATTCGCCTGCTGCGCTGAAGGTATGAGACGCGGTGGCACCGGTACCGGAGCCGCCATCCCCGAAGTCCCATGCGTAGTTGGCGATCGTGCCGTCGTCGCTGGATCCCGACGCATCGACATTGACCCGCATGCCGTCAACCGTTGCGCTGAATTCAGGCACCGGCGCGGCGTTTCCACCGGAGGCGGCAATCACCGGCGTACTGGCCGAGAGGTTTCCGGCCGGGTCCACAGCCCGGATGAAGTACCGGTTTTCACCGTCTTTGGGCACTACTGCACTACGTGTGGACGTTGTCGCGATCACACGGTCATTGCGGAGGACCTGGTAGGAGACGTTCCCGCCGTTATCCGTTGAGGCGCCCCAGGCAAGGCGGACCGTGGTCGCGCCATCCAAAGACTTCGTCAGGTCGGTAGGCGCGCTGGGTGCGGCGGAATCGGTTTGCGGGAACCGGGCGAATCCGCCCGCCCACTTGCTCTGCGAACTCGGTGTGGCTGCCCTGGTCAAGTCGCCGCCTGCCCAGAGTGTGCCATTACCATCGACCGCAGACGCCCACACGCCGGATCCCCGGCGTGTGTTGATAGTCGGTGTGAAGCCGGGAATGACCTCCCCGGTGGACGCGTCCCATGCCGCGATCCAGCCGATGGCGTCGGCTTG
>NZ_KI914674.1:17862-24274 GCF_000520495.1 Arthrobacter sp. H14 | reverse complement strand
GGCTTGAGTCCAGTTACTGCCTTGATCCGGCCAGGTAAAGGAGTTCGAGTAATTGTAGTTATTGCAGTGGCATCCAGCGTATACAACGCCGTTGCCGGCGGTCATTGCCTGGAAGTCCCCATTGCGCTGTCCGATGTTCCCGGAAAGCCGGTCGAAGTTGGCCGTTGAGTAGCTGAAGAAACTGTGCTCGGAGCCACCAACCCATACCCGGTCTCCCACTTGGCCAATTGATTGTTGATAATCCTTGTTGGCGCTGCTCCACACCGGATTCCATGCCGGAGTGGCCAGCGGTGCATTGGCAGATGTCTGCACAGCCGCTGCTTTGTACGCTGGAGCACCCTGCGACGTCGTAAAGTAACCGGCCGCATACAGCCTGGCGCCATCATCGGATGCATCGGCAGACACGACGGTACCGTTAAACGTTGGCCTCCACCCGTCTCCCGGCGTGCCGTCGACGACGGATACGCGGGCGGCGGACTGAGCATAGATGAGTGCACCGCTTCCGCCTGATACGTGGGTAAATCCGCCGGCCAGATACAGCCAGTCGCCTTGCACCGATAACGTCCGGATATTGACAACGCCGCTGGTCCGGTTGTCTTCCACATGAACAGACCAGCCCGCGGCCGTGTTCCCGGTATCCGGGTCCAAGGCTACGATTGCGGTAGCCGCCGCCCCGTTGGCCTCGGTGAATGTACCTGCTGCAACAATATTTCCATTCGGCAATGCGGCGAGCGCCATGACTGAGCCATTAAGGCTGGGGGTGAATCCGCGGACCAGCTCACCGGTGTTGACGTTGAAAGCTGCGAGGAACGGTTGTTCCACCTGATCCAAGCCGGTGGAAGCAGCAGCTCTCTGCGCATACCGGAAGTTACCACCGACATACATCAGGCCGCCGCTTTCGACGAAGGCCTGTACTTCGACGTCACCCTCGCGCTGGAAAGGACCTCCCTGCCCTGCGACGCCCCAGGGGCTGTCCAGGGCCAGTGACCGTGCCACCGAGGCGTTCGTCTGGGAATCCGTTCCAGCATCGCCAATGCGTTCGAAGCCCGCGTCCAGTGAACGGATCTTGGGTCGAATGTACATTTCCGTGTAGGGCATGGCCGTTCCCGCGCCGTTGACCCTGGACCAGAGGTGGCTGGAGTTATCACTCGAGCCTGTTACTCCCGAACCGTAGGCGAATCCCGTAGCATATCCCTGGCTCGCGATGGGACCGGTGATAACGCGGTTATAGGCGTTGTCAGTTCCAAAGTTCGATGTGCCGCCTCCGGATGTGGCGGCTCCGTCGAATGATGTCGATGCCGTTCGGTGCGCCGCCCCAAACGTCCATACCCAACGATCCCTGTTGTTGAAGCTGAACCGTACCTCCTGCCACTGGGCACCATCCGCCGTCCGTGCGCGCTTGAGACGCACCCCGTCGCTGAGCGAACTAACAGGTTCACCATTGAGCAATCCGTCGACCACATCAGCAGAGTATTGCGTGGTTTGACCCGACATCGGGCTCAAACCATTTTCCTGGAGGTCCGACGCTCTGCCCTTGCCCTCATAATTCTCTGTCCAGCCCTGTTTACCTTTTCCGATCAGGAGCCAGCCGCCGCCGTCGGTGGTCATGTCGCAGTAAACGCGCTGCGGGGCGTCCATTTCCGCAGTCAAGAGCCAGTAGCTCCCGTTAGGGGAGGAAGGATGTTCCTGTTTGATTTCCCAGCATGACGCAGCTGTCGTACTCTCCGTCGAGCCATCGACAGCAGCAGCGGCGACAGCAGGGGGTGGGGCGCTGAGCCCTGACATCAGCATTCCGGCAATAGCGGCCGATCCGACAATGGCAGAAAGTCTACGAATCTTCGACACAGGACACCCCAGGCAAATAGTGCGGCGGGGACCGGCATCGAACGGTTCTTGTCCAAACCGAACTGCGGTCAGCCCCCTGAATGCACAGATTCTATGGCTAGTCGACGGCCGGATGTAAGCGAAATTGGGAGCTCCGGCTACGCGATTTTTCGGTTCGATGGGCGGAAACTACTGGTCGACTACTCGTATTGTTTATAGGTATGAGGTGATGGGTACTTGGTTCTTCACATCCGCTACTGGTTTTTCAAAAAACCATGGGAGTTTGCCCTTCATCAGGATCGATGTACAAGACCCATACCAGTTGTCGAGCGTAGGAGAAAGCATGCTGAATAGGCGCCATCGCAACGCAGTAGTTGATGGAACCGGCGGCTCGGCCTTGGATTCTATGGTCCAGCAAATCTGGTTACAAGGGGTTTCTGCCGGCGAGGTACGCGTGGTGGTGGACCCGCTCCCGAGCACAGATTGGACCGAAGCCGAGACGTATTGGATCGTTCCGACGCTGGCCCGTCCGCTTCTCTTGGTTCCAAGTGGCCCACGCCGCGCCACTTCAGGATCACTCCTGCAGTATCGCGGGCTTCGGGCGGGGAGGATCAACGTAGCCCGGAACGTATTGGGCTGGCTGGCAAAGGCCGGGCTGCCGCCTGCCCAGCACACACTCTCGATCCAATTACGTGCCGGAACGGCTACGGACTCACCAGTGAAACTACCCTTGGCACATCTGGTTGACAGTCTCGAACAGAACAGGCTGACCGCAGCCATCGGGATAAGATTGGGTGTAAACCGCAAACCCACGCTGCAGCTGTTCGATGCCGAAGGGCACCCAGCCGGCTATGCCAAGTGCGCTTGGAATAAATCCAGTACCGGTTACGTGGAAACTGAAATTGCTGCCCTGCAGTCGATTGGCGGTAAACCTGCAGCGATGCGGGCCCCACGGCTACTGACGAGCGGCTGGCTAGGTGGGTTCCCCTACCTGATTACGGAGCCATTGCCCGAGATGGTCCAGGCCGTTCGGGGGGATGTGAAGGAACCAACAGCGCAGGAAATGTTCGCTCTGTGTCCCATTTACCGAACAGGCACCATTTCTTCCACACGTCATTTTCAGGAAATTGGCCGCCGCTTGGAGGAGTTGGACTCTACAGCGCCCGATCATGAGCTGGCGGCCGAAGCGGGCCGGGTCTACAAGATCGTTGCAGGGAGCAAGTCCGCCGTTCCAGTCTGCAGGCGTTGGCATGGTGATTTGGTGCCATGGAATTCCGCGCGGGAACCCTCGGGTCAGCTTTGGTGCTGGGACTGGGAGTCTTCCGAAGCGGACGCCATGGCTGGGTTGGATGCAATCCATTGGATGTTTAGTGTCCGAAGGGAACAAGCGACAGGTCGCGTTGCGTCCCATCTCCTACCGGCGCTCCGGGACGCCCAGTCGCATCTTGAAGCGGCATCGGTACCCCGTCCTGCTTGGCCGGATCTGCTGGCCGTCTATACTCTTGTCGTCGTCGAACGTGCATGGACACTGACCGCCCAATTCGGGTCCTGGAAGGACTCCTGGATCTCCAGAACAGAACTCATGGAACTTCTACAGACCGCCGGAAAACATCTACAAGTCGAGGACACAGCCTAATTGACAAGCCGGGTCTGAGCCTACGGCCACAACTCGTCAGTTCCCAAATACCTATAAAGATCCTCGTTATGGGGAGCGAAGTATTCTCTGAGCTCCGCCTCGACCTCCGGTGGCATAGTGCTTGAACGCTTGCGCGCATTAAAGGTCCGTGTCGTCGGCAGCACTGTGGATGGAACCTTCAGAAAATCACAGACCCGGTCAAAAGTCGCCTGAACATCCTCGTACATGTCCTCGCTGCGGAGAATCAGCAGTTGTCCCTCGGGAAACGATCGGCGCCAGTTCTGGATTTGCGGAAGGTACACGCCGCGGGAACGATACGAGTAGAAATCATGGGCGGTGCTGCAGTAAGCTGGTTCGGCCAGCATCTTCTCCAGCTCCCCCTGCAATCGGGTCTCTTCGGCCTCGAGCGCGGCTGGGAATTCCAACGGCTCGACCCCATTCTGCGCTCTTTCCTGATAATGGGACCATGCCCGTTCCACCGGATCCCGCAGCAACGCAATCGCCTTGATGCCGCCCGACAACTCCCGAACATGTCCTGCGACGCGCGGATCCCACAAGTAGTAAGGCGATGCCTCGCCACTGATCGGGCGATATCCCAAACGCCGCGACACCAGCTTCCGGTAGGTCTCTGTCTGGAAATGAGACCGGTACCAATGCTCCCCCCGTTGCCGCTCTTTGAAGAAGTAATCTGTGCTTTTCTTCCCGCGGACTTGAGGGTACAGCCCCATGATGCCGGGATGCATCATTAGATAATTGAACAGCGACGTCGTTCCGCCGCGCTTGGTTCCGATGACGAGAAAGTCAGGTGCTGGCCTGTCCCGTACGGTCAGTTGCGCATATTGCCGGGTGGCGGCATCCGAAACGTTCTTGACCCAACGGGGCGATGTATCTTTAAGCGCGGCAATACTGACCATTGGGAAACCTCACTCCAGGTTGGGACTTCACACCGGTTCGGCCGCTTTAGCCGATTTTCCACCGCCACGACGGGAAAGCAGTGCGAGGTCGTCCATTTTGAACCTACGTCTATCCATCCAACACCAAAGGATCAGGCTTGTCAGCATGACGGCGGTGGCCAATACGAGGGTGAACGTTGAATTGCCGAGAATGGACAAGAGTATGAGGCTTCCAGGCACAGTACTCAGAAGGGCAACCAGCAGTGCGTAAAGTACGCGGCCGGCTTTCCAACGGATGCCTAGGAAGACACGGTTCTCAATGGAGGCAAGAACAGCGTTGAGCAACATGCTGAACGACCATACGGCGGCCGCCGCCAGAATCCCCCACTGAGGGACCAGCAAGATGTTTCCGCCAATGTTCACAGTCAGAACGATTGTCTTGTTAGCAGCCATCCAACCACTGCGTCCGCTCATCATCAGCAGTGAATCGGCGTTGCCCGCCAATAGGCTTAGACTTGCTCCCGCACACAAAATGACCAAAGCCAGTGCCCCTGTTTCGAACCCATCCCCCAGCCACCCGAGAATCGTCGGCGCAAATAGCATGAACAGTGCGTAGACCGGGACGCCGAACAAGACAATCCAGGTGACCGTGGTGGTATAGAGCTCCTGAACACGTGACATCCGCTGCTTTTCGAGCAGCGCGCTGAAACGCGGGGACACCACAATCCGCATGGCTGTCGAAATTATCAGACCAGCGCTGACGAATCTGGAGGCAGCCCCGTAGACGCCGGCGGCCGCCGCTCCTGCAATAGCACCCACCAGAATTACATCAAACCAAATGATGGACTGCTCCAGTACCGAGGAATACCAACGAGGCAAGGCAAACTTCCATGTCCGGGCAGCCACATCACGGCTGGGACGTAAAGTCCCGGAGAGGCCTGCCCTCCGCTCCTGTCGCAAAACGCCTGCACAGAGGACGGCAAGAGCGCCCAGCAACGCAAGCACGAGGGGAACAGCCCACGAGAGAGCAACGGCAACGACTGATCCGCCCAGCGCCACCGTCACCAGCACCGCCACCGGCCGCAACGTCGGGAGGACAATATTTCCGATCACCGTGTATGGCAGTACTCCACCGAGACCACGGGTGGCTTGCAGCGCGACCATCAGAACGGCGCCGCAGGGCAGGAACCAGCTCAATGTGCGAAGACATTCGACAAGCTGCCGGCCGTACGGATCCTCGGATACAACTTGCAGGGGTGCCAGGAACCAGACCAGACCGGCAAACACCACCCCCGCAGCTGCTGCGGGCAGCAGCAGGAACAATACCGCCGAACGGATCTTGTCCACAGCGGAGATCCTTAGCCGAGGCAATAACCAAACGCCGGTGGTATCCATACCCACCCTGGCCAAGGCGAGCGCAATCGTGAAGACAGCAATCGCCTGAAGCACTACACCCGCGCCATCCTGGCCCAGCGACCGTCCAAGGACAACGATGAAAATCAGTCCCATTCCGGCGCTGATAGCGGCACCGACCAAACTGACAACTCCCCCGCGCGCCGCCTGCCTCAGTTCTCCCGACGCCGAATCGGTGCCAGCATCGTCAGTGATGCCTACCCTGTCAGCCACGTTTTACCCCCTGATTCCCCGCCAGAACTTTTCCGTATTGCCCAGGGGAAGAAAAGCTTCCACCTTTACCACTCACCGTGTACGATACGTGATCAGCACCACATGCCTTGGCGCCACCAAGGACGAAGGGCATGCTTGATCTTAGAGGAGCAGATTCATGGCTGGAAAGACTCTGAAGGCCGCGAATCCGTTACGGCTCGGGCTCCTGATAGTTTTGGTTGCTGGATTGGCCGCCGTTGCGCTTATTTTTGCTCTCACGAGCGGGACTCCCTCGCGCACGACAGGAGCAGCTACTTCACCGCCATCGCAACAAACTCCCGCGAATACTGGTCCGGCAGGAAAATCCGCAACGCCACCGCCAGTTTCCCCCGCTACAGCCCCGGAAATGGCTCCCCGCGTTACCCCCAGGCCCGTGCCCGGGCTGCCGGACGCT
>NZ_KI914674.1:5988-17762 GCF_000520495.1 Arthrobacter sp. H14 | reverse complement strand
TGCCCGGGCTGCCGGACGCTGCCGCCAGCGCGGCCGATTCGAGGGTCAACGGTTTCATTAGCGAATCCGCAGAGGCCCTTACAACGCTGGAAACAGATCAAAAACGGACAGCGGCGGAGCTGAAAATAGTCGCTACCGGTTCGGCTTATGACGCAGTCCTCGCCTCCGCTGCGGAATTCAGGGAGAACGGCTGGCGTCAAGTGGGCAGTCCTAAAGTCGTCAGTGCCACCGTCGTTGAGTACGAGTCAGCGTCGACTCCGAAGACAATGGTGGTACAAGCCTGCATTGACTCGTCCAATGTAAAAGTGATCACCGACGAGGGAACTTCGGTGCGAAGCGGGCCGAACCGTCATGCACTCAATACGCTCACACTCGTGCAGCAGGAAGATCGCTGGCTCGTGGAATCTGTCGGCTTTCCTGACAACCCGCGTTGCTGAAGGAGATCTTCGAGGTGCCGATCCCGCCGTCCTTAGGCATCGACGCCCTTGTCCGCCCCTTCGCGTACGATATCCGACTGCGATTCCTGTTCCCGAAGCCCGAGCGCACCTGCGGTCATAATAATCACTAAACCCGCTCCCAGTACACCGTAGTAAAACACTTCCACCAGGGAAATCAGAATGACGGTATTACATACCAATCCGACCAGGTCACGACGTCGGATCGTTTTGAGAAACAGCCATAACAGCCAGCCCATAAACAGCGCCAAGCCGGGAAATCCGTGCGAAAACATAACGATCCAGACGTGCCCTTGAGTCCCCGCAGAAGGCGCCCCGGGATTCTCTGACGGACGTGGAGCGCCATAGCCGAAAACAGGTGATTCGAGGGTCCGCTCGAAGGTTTCAACGTAGAGATCGGCCCGGGTTTCAATACTGCTCACATTCTCTGTCCTTTGGTCCAGCCGTTCCATTACCGGCAGGGCGCTCACTGCTATACCAGCGGCTATTGCGATAGCAGCGACTGAGAGAATTATTCGTGTATTTCCCGCCAAGGCGGCACGGACAGCGACGTAGATCAATGCAACGCCGAGACCGAGGAACATGCCCCGGTTGAGCGTCAGAAAGGCCGGCACAAACGACACAGGGAGTATGAGAACGAGAAACCAGAACTTCTTCTCTCTACGGACCATCGACATATAGGCCAGCACCACGGGAATCAGAAGCGAGTATGCGTTGCCCCAGCTGTTCGTATAGAGAAACGGTGCACTTGGTCTGGGCGCGCTGACGACAAAGGCATCGGGATCCGGGTTGAACTGTGTCAGACCACGAAAGGCCATCTCATGGATGAGATTGTTTCCCAATAAGCTGTCGGGGAGCAGGAAGCTCAGCGCTGTTCTGATCTCCAGCACGGGGAAAGCTATCCCTGCATAACCTCCCGCTACCACGATCAGCCAAAATGCCGTCAGAATTCCGAGTATCCTGCGGGCAGTCAACGTCCTGCGGGCATTGTAAACGTAGATAAAAAAGACAGTTGCCCCGACGTATAAGCCGTACCGGAAGAAGAACCCGGCGATTCGTCCGGGCTCATGTACCTGGGCCACCGTGCACAGCGTCCACAACATGAATAACAACCACAGACCGAAACCCCGCGGCGCCCGTACATTTTTCGTGCGGGAAAGAGCCATGACCATGATCAGCGCAAACGCCGGCCATGCCATGTCCCCGAACCCGAGGGACCACCACAACGGATATCCGATAAACGCCACGGCCATCGGCCACTTCGGAAGGTCACCGTGCGGCATATGATGCGGCTGGCTGGGACCTGCTGCAACGGCTCCAGGCCGACCGGACGCGCCTCTGTAACGTTCCGTCCGCCCTTTCAACGCCCGTCACCTCCGGGTTTGCGAGCCGTAGTCCGGTGGATTTACAAGACCGGTTCCGATACTACGTGAAGACTGCGGCAGCGCAAGTAGCTGGCCGGGCCTATCCCGTGTGACGACGGACCTCGATGACGGCATGCGCGACGATGTCATTTTGCGTCCGGCGTGTATAATTCGGTTCATTCAGAGTTGGGGGTATCTGTGAACAGGGGTGTCGAGTCCCCGGGTTACGAGGCTGCGCAGCCTCTTCCCGGAGCGAATGAACCAGCGGTTGGCGTTGTCCTGGCTACGCATAACCGCCCTGAACTTATGCGCCGGGCGTTGGATTCAATTCTCGCCCAGGAATATGCTGGTGCCTTAACGGTGATCGTCGTTCACGACCGTTGTGAGGTGGATTACGACCTCGTCCGGGAGGACCCCCGGCGCCGAGTCATCGTTATGGAAAACTGCCGAACTCCGGGGCTGGCCGGTGCCCGGAATACCGGCGTACTTCAGCTCGACACGGAATTGATTGCTTTTTGTGACGACGATGATCAGTGGCTGCCGACCAAGCTGCGTCGGCAGGTCGCAGCGATGCTGGCGCAACCGCTGGCAGAGTTCGCTTCGACGGCCATGGTGGTGGACTACGGGGACCACGCTACAGTGCGGCTTGCCGGTTCTGATTCCGTCTGTTACGAAGACCTGCTGAGGTCCCGCATGGCTATGGTCCATTCGTCATCATTTCTGATGCGCAGAGCGGCATTGTGCAACGGAATCGGCTTGGTGGATGAAACTATCCCTAACAGCATGTGTGAAGACTGGGATCTATTGCTCCGTGCCGCCGAGCGTAGGCCCATCGTCCATGTCGATCAACCTCTTATCCGCGTTCAATGGGGCGGTTCGTCATATTTTTATCAGCAGTGGGAAGTCAAGAACACCGCCCATCTGTGGATGCTGGAACGGCACCGGAACATCCTCACCAGCAGGGTCGGAACAGGAAGGGTCTACGGACAACTGGCTTTCGGCAATGCGGCCTTGGGGCAACGGCGGGCCGCTGCGCAGTGGGCGGTCAAGTCCCTGCGCGCGAACTGGCGCGAGCCCCGTGCGTTCCTGGCTCTTGCGGTGGCTGCCCGGATCGTTTCAGACGGGCGAGTGGTGGATCAGTTGCAGCGCCGGGGACGCGGTATCTGACCATGGCCGGTGTACTGGAGCGTCCTGCCCTACTGGTAGCGACGTCGGGCGGTCATCTTGACGAACTGCACCGGCTCAGAAACCGGTTGTTTGCCATGGACCAACCAGTCGAATGGGTAACGCATGATGGCGACCAACTCGCGTCGCTGCTCACAGATGAGACAGTTCATGTGGTTCCCTATATAAAGCCACGAGGCTACGGCGCCCTCGCGGCCAGCCTCATACCCGCCCTGCGCATTCTCAAGGGGCAAAACTATTCGATGATCGTAACGACAGGCGCAGGAATCGCTCTCCCGTTCGTGGCGATTGGTCGCTTGCAGAAGCTTCCCTGCCATTACATTGAGAGTGCGGCGAGGGCCACCCGCGCCAGTCTTACGGGTTCCATCGCGGCCCGGATTCCCGGGTTGAAGCTTTACACCCAATACCCTGCATGGGCGGGCAGACGCTGGCAATATCACGGGGCCCTCTTCGATGGATTCACAGCTACGGATGTGGCGCACTCCGACCGCGTACAGCGGGTGGTGGTAACACTTGGCACGATGCGGAACTTCGGCTTTCGCCGGGCTGTTACCTCCCTGCTGAGAGTGCTGCCGGACATTCTGGAATCGGAAAGTGAAGTTCTCTGGCAGACAGGCTGCACTGATGTGTCCGGACTGGGAATAACGAGCCAAGACACGTTGCCCACCGAAGAGTTGCGGACAGCAATCGCCAGCGCAGATCTCGTCGTCGCCCATGCCGGCGTCGGTTCCGCCCTCACTGCTCTCGAATCCGGGCACCGCCCGCTGCTGCTTCCCCGGCAGGCCGCCCACGGGGAGCACATTGATGACCACCAACTGATGATTGCCGCAGAATTATCCGGGCGCGGACTTGCGGTATCCAGCTCGCCGGATGCGCTCACAGTTGAACATCTACGCGCTGCGCTCGCCGGACGCGTCGCAGCCGTCGATCAACCCCCACCGTTTGGACTTCAATGATGGCACCGGCTCCAGTGATAGATCGGGAATTTATGAATGAGACCTCTTCAGTGGGTATTGGCTATTATGCGTCTGTCCTGCTGAAACGTTGGAAAGCGATACTCGGTGTCGCGCTGATAGGCCTTCTGGCCGCCATTGCGGTTCTCGTGCTGGTACCGCGACAGTGGACGGCCTCCACGGTGGTCAACCTCAACGTCATCATGGCTGAACCCTTTAATCCCGCCAGATCGGCGTCGGGACTGTTGGATGTATCCACCGAAGACCAGGTGGCCAGTTCCTATGTCGTGGCAGCCCGGGCGGAAGAGGCTCTTGGAACAGGAACCGGTGTCCAAACGCTCAGAAGAAATACCAGCGTGGACACGGGCTCGGACGCAACCACAGTGACCATTTCCTATACAGCTGATTCACCTGGGGCGGCGCGTGCAGGGGCGGATGCCATGGCCAACGCCTATCTTGCATACAGGCAAGATCAGGCCGAGGCCCGTAAAGAAAGAATCCTTGAGCAGTTGCAACCCCGAGTGAACGCGATTGCGGATGCCCTCGGTGGTGCGGAGGTACTTGGCTCGACTTCGGACGACGACGGTGCTCTTATTCTGGCCCAGATTGCCAGTGTAGAGGCGCAGATCAATGAGTTGGCGCTTATTGACACAAGCGGTGGAAGCGTGCTGACGCCTGCCGCAGTAAACGCCGTAACTCAACAACCACAGCGGATGGCGGTTCTGATCGCGGGAGTGTTAGCAGGGCTCGTTCTCGGGGTCGTTCTAGCGTTTATACTCAACTCTTTGGACCGCCGGGTCCGTGGCCAACACGATGTCGAGAGCGCCGGTGCCGGACCGGTTCTGGGCCTGCTCACCGCATGGCAGGCAACAGTCCCCGCCACAGGAACCGATTTAGGCACCTTCCGGGCGGTACGTGAGCGCCTCCTCGCCGCTGAGTTGCCCTTGACCGTCTTGACTGTCATCGACGATTCTCATGCCGACGTTCCGTCAGACGTCGCCGCAAATTTGGCCGCCGTGATGGCGCAGGACGGATTCGACGTCGAACTTATACTCATGGGAGCTCCGGCCGACTATTTCGAGTCTGTGAAGCGCGGGCTGGACCTCATTCCCGACGAGGCAGCCGCTGATGGGCAGGTGTTCCGATCCAGCCGGATAGAGGGGCTCAACGTGTTTCGCCCGCTGGGGCAAACCAAAAACCATGGAGCAGACGAATACGTGACGGAGGCCGTACGGCGCCGCCCCGTTGGGCAGGCTGCGGAATCAGTGACTATTCTCGCTCTGCCCCCGCACGCAGAGGAAGCGTCTCGTCTCGCTGCGGGCCGGCTCTCGGGCGGGGCGGTCATCGTGGCGGAAACTACGAGAACCAGGACCCGTGAATTGCAGTCAAGCGCCAACCAAATGAATGAGGCGGGTGCAGTGCTTTACGGTGCAGTCTTAGTGAATCGCGGGCGCAAACTTGCAGGGGCAGTAGACACCGCAGAGAACGGCCGGGATTCCCAGCAACCTTCGCAATCAATATCGGGCGGTGCAGGCCAGTAATGCAACCAATTCCAGTGGGTCGCGCGTTCTCCAGGCGGCGAAGCCGCGACTTCAAGGTCGTCGAAAGGTTTACTGATGACACTCGTGAATGAGCTCCGGCGCGACATCGATGCGAACCGAGGTCAGTTGAAGGGCCAGGTGGTAATGGTGCTGTTCCGGATTGCCAGCGCTGCCCGGCGACCAGTGGATCGACGTCCCAGGCTACCTGCGGTTCCTGTTGGCATCCTTTATCGGTTGGTCGTCGAATGGATTCTGGGAGTGGAAATCCCGTGGCGAACCCAACTCGGTGCAGGCGTCCGTATTTACCATGGCGTCGGGATAGTGATAAACGACCGCACCGTCATCGGCAACAATGTTGCCATTCGTCAAAATGTAACCATTGGCAATAAACACGAAGATGGTCCCTGCCCGATCATTGAAGACGATGTGGAAATCGGGGCAAACGCTGTTGTTGTTGGCGGTATCCGCGTCGGTCGGGGCGCCCGTATTGCCGCAGGTGCCTTGGTTACCCGCGATGTACCAGCCGGCGCCATGGCAATTGGCAATCCTGCCACAATCAAACCAGCAAGGGTGTCAGCAGATTCGCCGGAGGATCATCAATGACGGATGCTGGCTTCGATACATTGATGCAGTTGGGGGCTTGGGAATGATGAGAATATTCAGTCGGAATAAGGGACAAGCCGCATCCCGCGTTGATCGCCGGTCAGATCTCCGCAGGGAACGGCCCCCCCGGAATCGTTCCAACCCCGGTGCTCCCCTCGTCCTGTACATTGCGGGGTCCGGACGCAGCGGGTCGACCCTCTTGGAACGGTTGCTCGGTCAGATTGATTCGGTAGCAACCTTGGGAGAAGTCCACCACCTGTGGGCGAGAGGCATCGCGAAAGATGAGTCCTGCGGTTGCGGAAAACCCTTCGGAGAGTGTGAATTCTGGCGCAGGACCGGGGAGATGGCTTTTGGTGGCTGGAAAAACGTAGATATGGAGGATGTAGAGAAACTGCATAATGCAGTAGACCGCCAGCGCTACCTGCCGTTGACCATGCTCCCGGTGGTTCCGCCCGCTTTCGCCCGCCAACTGGCTGCCTATTCCGGTTACTATGGTGCGCTGTACAAGGCGGTACAGGAGCTGTCCGGCGCCAGCGTAATAGTTGACTCCGGCAAGCACCCGTCGTTGGCCCTGGCGCTGAGCCACAACCGGGATATCGATCTGCGAATTGTACATCTGGTCCGGGACAGCCGAGGCGTATCGTTCAGTTGGGCGAAATCGGTCAAACGACCGGAATCGACTAATCCAGAAGATGATCTCATGAAGCAGTATTCCTCGCTGGTCAGCAGTGCCTTGTGGGTTTCCACGAATCTTGCCGCCGAAGCCCTGCGCTGGCGTGCGGTGCCACGGACGCGGCTGCTCTATGAGGACCTGATAGCCGACCCCGTCGCAACCATCGACCGGCTGCGCGACGTCCTGAACTTACCCATCACCGGACAACTAAAGCTGGTGGGTCCGGGAACAGTCGACCTCAAAGCAAATCATTCTGTCGCCGGCAACCCTATGAGATTCCGCCGCGGCGAAACCACCCTTCGCCCGGATGCCGAGTGGCGCAAAGCCATGACGAAAAAGGATCGCCGACTTGTCTCATTGCTCACTGCGCCCATGCGTCTTTGGTATGGCTACACGGGCCGCTAGAACCGTCATTCAACGGACCGCGGGGCCGGCTGCCCTACCCTCCCTCAACGAGCGTTCTCCATGCATCCTGTGACGGCTTGTCCAGCAGTCGGAAGTCCCCTTTATCCACGGAATTCCAGTACGCCACGAACAGAGCGTCGTTGTTCTTGAGATATCCGCCCAAATTCGTCAACCAAGCTGCCCGCTGGGTTCCGGAAGGGTCACCCGGAACCAGCCGGGACCCTGTCTCTGCGATCCCGAACGGCTTGCCGGCAGCCTTCGAGACCCGGACTACGGCGTCGAATAACGATGTAGGGCTGGGGTAGCCAGAAGGGCCCGCAACACTGTGGGCGTCATTGTAAACATCCCAGCCAAGGACATCGATGTAGGCATCGCCTGGGTAGTAGGTTCGCCATTTCCGCTGTGAGTAAGGATCCACCGTCCATCCCATGAGAATCAGCGTGGAGTGGAGTCTTGGGTTGTCTGCCGCCGCAGCGAGCTTCGCAATATGGCGCCAAGCCTCCCGGTATGCCGCTGCAGTGAACTTCCCGCTGTCAATGTCCGGTTCAGGTTCATGCCAGTAGGACCAGTAGACATCCTGGTCTGCGGGCGCTGCTTCGAACCACTCGAGCAATGCTTTGTCGAGGTTGCCGGCAAGGACATCGGCCGGCTCTGCACGAAAGGAGACCAGGATCGTCTTTCCGTCCAGCTCAGGCAACCGTTTGGACCACTCAACGGGCATATTGGGCTCAAAATAGCGCACCACTTTGACGTCGCCTAGATTTCGGTCGGTCCAGTCTACGGCCGTCTCAAAGGTTTCACCAGAAGACGACCGGCCCAGACTCGAGCCAAAAATTGTTTGAGGATCAGAAGCACTATCGGCCTCCAGCTCCGGTGCAGCTGCGAGCCGATTACTCTCGTCCTTCGACGCGTTCAGCGCCGGCAACGTCGAAGCCGCGCAGATCAAAACCCCGACCAGCACAAGACAAACGGAAAATCTCGTCCAGCCGCCGGTCAACCAGCGACGTCGGGAAGGTCGCCGGCCGCTCGGGTTACCTGCGGGACGTCTCATAATGCAGATCTCCAAATACGTCTCTAGTATGCCCCCGTTGGCCTTAACATAACCTTCACGGTCCGCCACATAATCATCAGGTCCCCAGCTAGTGACCAGTTCTCAACATAATAGAGGTCCAACCGAACACTTTCATCCCAGTCGAGGTCCGAGCGGCCATTTATTTGCCATAAACCCGTAATGCCGGGCTTGATGAACAAACGCCGGTGAACGTGGCCTTGGTAATCGGCGACCTCGCTGGGCAGCGGGGGACGTGGCCCAACCAGGGACATGTCGCCTTTCAACACATTAATGAACTGCGGAAGTTCATCCAGTGAGTAGCGCCGAAGCCATGCGCCGATCCTGGTAACACGTGGATCGGAACGAATCTTAAACAATGGACCGGCGCCTTCGTTTAGGTTCGCCAGCAGGGCAAGCTCATCCTCGGCACTTTCGACCATGGATCTGAACTTGTACATACCGAAGGTGCTTCCATTGCGCCCAACCCGCTCTTGGTTGAAAAAGGCACCCCCGGAACTGTCATGGCGAACCAGCAGGCCAAGGAAGCATAACAACGGTGCCAGGATGATGAGAGCCAATGTTGCAACCAGAATATCGAAGGCTCGCTTTAGAACATGCCTGCCACCCTTGAAATTGGGCAGTTCCACGTGCATCAAGGGCAGACCCTCGACATGGCGCATTCGAATCCGTGGACCAGCAACATTGGTCAATGCCGACGCCAGCACCAATTCGGTGGCCGTGGCTTCAAGTTTCCACCCGAGCTCCCGCACATACTTGCTTCCATGGGCTAGATGACCGGCCACGATTACCGCATCCGCGCCCGCCATCGTCACCGCATCGGGTATGTCTTCGAGTCCCGAGACCAGAGGTATGCGCTGCCGGTCGACTTGTATGGCTTCCCGGCCCGGATCCCCTTCCACCACCGCGCCTACGACGTCGTACGCTGCCCCGGATTTTTTCGCAATCTGCCGGACGACATACCGCACGTCTTCGTCGCGTCCCAGAACTATGACCCTGGACAAGTAGTGGCCGAATCTCCGCTGCCGATTTAACCACTGCCGCCAAGTCCACCGGTCCGCCACTAATACGAGCGCGCCGACCGGAAATATCATCAGCAGATATCCCCCGGCGGCATCCCCTCCGAGAAGGAGTGCCACAGCAGCGAGCCACCCGACGGTCGCGGCACAAGAGTGGATTACCCTCTTATACTCCGCCGCCCCTATTCCCATCAACTGTGGATCGCGGGTGTGGAACAGGAACATCATGGCGGCCCAGATTGCGCAAACGAACACAGACATTGGTACGGAAGCGGTCGAGCCGGAAATGGCTGTGCCGCCGAAGGATGAAACCAACCATCCCGATGCAAAAACCATCACTACGATGAGGGTGGTGTCCGTGATGCCGAGCATCATTCGGTAGCGCCGGCGCCACCGTACGCCGGAGCCAGCGCTGAATGCGGTCCTCGGTACGTCAATCTGAGGTAACGCTGTTCGAACCGGCACCCCGAAGCGGAGTCGATCTCCGAAGGACAGACCGTCTTGTAACTCGCTCATGACGGCAACTTGGTTGAGGACAAGCGGGAACCGGTCCGACCACCTCCGGTTTGTTTTCCCGCCTTACAACAGAACCCGGATCCCCCGCGAGACGTTTTACTTTCGCCGCACAATACACCCAACATGCTCAAGACCTTCCCCACAGATTTCTCTTGCTGATGAGGAGCCTAGAGTTGGGAAGATCAACAAACACGAGTGGTCAATACTGGTGTTTTAGCTCTTCCGGTACGGGTACCGGCAGAGCAAGCACGAGTAACTACTCGAATTTACTTAGGGGTTCTCATGTCAGAAAAAATAGCCCTGGCCAACGAGGAAACATCCACAAAGCGAAAGCGTCCTTCTGAGCGATCGGGGGGGTCCGGGCGATCCACGGATGGGATTATGGCGAAGAAGCCCGCGGGCTCGCGGGTGAACGCAGCGAGGGCCGCCCTCGAAGCGATGAGCCAACTCGAAGAACTCACCAACCGGGACGCTGAAGGCGTAGTCGGCGTCGAGAAGAACGAGGATGGCAACTGAACTGTCACCGTGGAAGTCGTCGAGAGCCGGCGCATTCCGAATTCCGCTGATGTGCTGGCGGAGTACTCTGTCACTATTGATTCCGACGGCGATCTGACGGCCTACTCCCGTGACTCGCCCTACGTCCGCGGCCGGACGAACCGTGGGGAGTAGATTCGCCTCATGACTGAAAGCAGTATCCCCCCGGCGCGCGCCGGCGGCATCTCCGGCGTCGCCCGCAATAATCCGGCCGGTGGCAACGCCATGCAACCATCGCGCGACGGCGCCGGCACCCTCACGCACGTTATCGAGACGCTGCTGGACAAGGGATTGGTCATCAACGCCGACATCATGGTCTCCGTGGCCGGCGTCGAACTCCTGGGTATCCGGATCCGCGCCCCCTTGGCATCCTTTGAAACCGCTGCCCGCTACGGTCTCGAATTCCCGGCCGGCACCGACCGGGACACCGTGGCATGGAACACGGCGATTGAGCAGAAGGAAACCTGCCCGGAGTGCGGCAAACGTGCACCCCTCGAGCAGTTGTTGAACGAGTTCTGTCCCTGGTGCGGCTGGAAGAGCGCACAGGCACTGGAGGCCGGCGGGGACCGGACGCCGAAACAGACGGACAAGTAAATGGCTGAGGCGATGCAGCCCAATCCGACGACGACTTCCACGAAGCCGCCGACCGGAGACTTGAAAAGAAGACAGTCCTGTAAAGCGGGACAATAGGTGACGCTACCCGGTGACCGGGATACTGCGCGCTTAAACCGGTCCAGGTGCGGCAGTCCGGGACGGCAGCGGGGACTCCGAGATGGAACACGGCCCGTTGGGCGCTGCCTGCCGCTGACATGTAGCGGTAATGCGCCCGGTGGTCATCTGGTGGCACTCCGGACGGCTGCGACGATGGCAGCGACGAGCAACCCCAGCAGGAGCACGACGAGTACCACCGGCGCCAGGAGAAGGATGAGAACCAGACACAGGACCACGATCACCTTGGTCTTTGTGCTCGCCCCGGACCACGCGCCCTTGAGCGCCGCCCATACCGGATTCTTGCCCGACATGGTGGCGCGCAGGGCGCCAAGACCGGCGTTCACCAGCGGACCACCACTCGCGCTCAGATCTTTGAGCTCGCCCGCGGCGACATCTTCGAGCTTGTCTGTCACCTCGTCGATCCTTTTCGATACCGTCATAGCTAGCTTGGATATGGCCGCCTGAAGAAGCTGCTGTGCGGAGGTCTTGAGCAGCTCGGTAGCGGTGCCGGCCGGTGTCGGCTGAGCGGTGGTGCCGGCGGCTACGCCCGGCTTCGGGTCCGTCTTTGTTCCGGTGCCGCGGGCGGGTGCCGTAGGCTGGGCGGCGCGAGGGCGTGTTCGAGTCGGGCTGGTCCGCTGTTGAGGTGTCCGTGCCTGACGATGTTGTGAGGTCTTCGAGGCAGGTTGTGAGGTCTTGGACGCAGAAGGACGCACCCCACCGGGAGCGGCGCGGCCTGGAACGGCCCC
>NZ_KI914674.1:3922-5888 GCF_000520495.1 Arthrobacter sp. H14 | reverse complement strand
ATGCCGGCGCCGCGCGCGCCGGTTCACCGGCGCCTTGCTTGGTCGGGTTCGAAGTTGCTTGTGCTGCCGCCATGCGTCCCTCTGCTCTCGGGTATTGATCGTCAGCCGTGTCGTCAGGCTTTCTGGGCTATTGTCTGCCGGGCCTGCGTGTCCTCCCCCGGGGCCGATCATGGGGCGGGTGCTTCATTCTCGGGTTTCTCATCCTCTGGCTCCCCAGCGTACTCGTCCTAACATTCCACAACCCAAAAAATGGCCATACATCGTGATCTCACATAAAAGGCCATCAGACGTGGTGATTTATAGGCGCGTCCTAAAGCTGGGGCCGACGTGATCGCCGTGCACGCCCTGGACAGTCTCGGCCCACCGTCCGCGACACCCTGAGCATGGTCCACGACGTGACCGAACGCGATCGGGGTGCGGAACCTCGCTGACCGGATCTGGGTGGACTCAGCGAAACCAGATGACCCGATGTCGCATCTGGCAGTGGGTGATGTTGGCACTGTCGGACAACACCCTCCCGTGCTGTGGACTCCAGCAGATGCAAAAGAGTCGGCTGCAAGGAGGAAATTCACAGATTATGGCACGTAAACATACCCCGGGTCAGGTCATCGCGAAAGTGCGCCAGGGCCGGAAAATGCTCAACGATGGTCGGCCGATGATCGAGGTCATCAAGGAGTTGCAGATCACCGAGGCGACCTGGTATCCGTGGCTTCAGCAGCACGGGTCTGAGAAGAACGCCACTCAGACCAAAGCGGTCAAGGACCTCGAGAAGGAAAACGCACGGTTGAAGAGGATGGTGGCAGAGAAGGAACTGGCCATCGACATCTTGAACGAGGTGGCGCGGGGAAAATACTGAACCCGATCCACGCCGCCGCACCGTTCGCATGGCGCAGGAGAAGTTCGGGGCGTCCGAGAGATTAGCCTGCAAGGTCCTGGGGCAGAACCGGTCCGCCCTGCGTAAGGGCCGGCCGGCGGACGCCACGTCCGGTTCTTCAACGTCATCGACGAATACACCCGCACCGCACCGGCCATCATCCCGCGCCGGTCCTTCACCGCCCCGGACGTGGTCGCCGCACTGGAGAACATCATCGCTGAAACCGGCGTGGTCCCGACCTATGTCCGGTCCGATAACGGGCCCGAATTCACCGCCGGCGCACTGATCGACCTGTGCGCCACCGCTGAGGTTGACACCGCGTTTATCGACCCGGGATCGCCGTGGCAGAACGGGTTCGCCGAATCATTCAACGCCCAATTCAGAAGGGAACACTGACCGGAGAAATCATGGACACCATGGCCGAGGCAAAATACTTGGCCGAGGAGTGGAAAGAGATCTACAATCATGAACGGCACCACGGCTCCCTCGACGGAATGACACCGCACCGATACTGGGAACGCTGGACCGCCGAGAACCAATTAGCTATCGCATAGCCACTGGGCTGCTAACAGGGACCCAACCAGTGGACCATCTCCGAAGGTCCGGAGCTCTCACTGATGAAGAATTGGAACAGTATCTCGACATAGATGACTGCCACACCCGCCCTTCTATGAGGACGGAAACAACGTGGGCGCTGTGACCTGGTTCAAGGAGCCCGTACCGACAGGCATGACCGAACGAGTCAATGCGCTCTGTCAGGTACTGAAAAGTCACAACGTCGATCACAAGCGTTCACAATCAATAGATCCGGGGAAGATTATCTACGATGACCCATTTCAAATTGGAGTCATTGGTACAACGAGAGTCGCCGACACCTCTTCCCGAGGGCGTGGTCTCGGCCCGACGAGTGCCGGCTCCAAGCGTTCAAGGAAGGACACACAATGATCATCATCTTTTCCGGGATTGACGGTGCCGGTAAGTCAAGTGCGGCGCGCGCGCTGGCCGTTGAGCTGGAGCCGTCAGTACCCGTACTGGTACTGGGCAACTATTCGGGCCGGCGCAGCATGACCGCCGGGGCCAAACGGCTCGGGG
>NZ_KI914674.1:0-3822 GCF_000520495.1 Arthrobacter sp. H14 | reverse complement strand
GCTCGGGGTCGCTATCCCGCCACGGCTCCTCGATGCTGTCGAGACCCTGGTGCGCGTGGTAAATGTCCTGACCAACCATGTAAAGGCGGCACACTTCGACGGCGTCGTCCTGATGGACCGCCACCTGCACTGCCAACTCGCACTCCGCGCCGCCCACGGAATCCCACGCGGAGTACTCCTGCCCTGGTTGATCAGTCATCTTCCAACCCCGGACGCCATACTCTTCTTCGATGCACCCATCGATCAGGCATACGCCCGTATAACAGCGCGGGGCGCCGATTCAGAGAGCCGCGATGACCTCGTGGCGTTTCGCCAGGGATACCTCGATCTCCCCGAGGCCACAGGTTCCATACCCATCGATGCAGCCGCGACGGCTCCCGAAGTATTAGTGCAGATAGGGCTTGTGGTTGAAGCGCTGAACCTCATAGGTGACCACAGGCGGTGAGGTTGCTGTCAGGGGTCCTCTGCCCGCGTGCTCTTGGAGTGCCGTCCCTCGATCACGACTTTCTAACGTTTCTCTGCTCTGCAGGGTTTCACGGGCAATGCGTGTGGAGGGTGGGCTAAACCAGTGGGTATGGGGATATATCGTTGGCTGAAGGATCTGTGGAACGGGCGGGTGAGCGGCAGTGGCTTCGCGGCCGCCGCCTACCTGGTGTTGCTGGCCGCAGCATGGATATGGAGTAAGGTGGCGGGTCTTGCCGTGCCGGGTTCTATCACTGGAATCCTGATCTGGATTTACATCGTCCTGGGCGTCGTTGTCACGGCCGCTTTGCTAGCAGGTTCAGCGGTCAGAATCATTTTCCTGCGCCTGAATCACAGAAGAATCCCTGGTTGATGATGCACTCGGCTGCCGGCATGGTTTACACGGAGACGTGGTATGATAACGAGTATTTCTTCCGCGATGCCACTGGCGGCCCAGACCGCAGCACCGGTGCCATGCAATGCCAGAGCGAACTGGGCAGGGACCCATACTTCATCAGGGGACGGAGCAGGGAGGGGTTCGATGGATTCTGCCGGGCCGGTTCCCATGACACTTCCCATCATTGCGGAGCATCTGTTGACCGTTATTCTACTGGAAACAGCCGCACAGGCTGGCGTGGACAACTGGCTATGAGTTCGGCGTTTGAGGTGAGCGGGCCCCCTTTTTTTGACCGTGTGACGATTAGAAAAGCGTGGGCGAACATGGCCAGCGCGATGTGCCGGTACCAGCCGGTGTATTGGCGCACCTGATAGTGATCCAGTCCGGTTTCGCCCTTGGCGCTCTGGAACGTTTCCTCGATCGCCCAGCGCGCCCCTGCGACACGGATCAGCTCGGCCAGGGAGACCCGCTTTGGGCCGTGGCAGATGTAGTAGGCCAGATCGGTGGGATCGGTCAGGCTGGCCCTGGCCAGCAGCCAGTATTCCGCTTCGGGGTCGTTGGCTCCGTTGATCCGCGTCCTGGCCCAGGCGTAGCGGCGTTCTCCCTTCGCGCCCGCGCCGGCTGAGCGGATCCGCCAGGCCCGCCCCGACAGGGTGGCGATCAGTTCATCGGCACGGAACTCTGTACCGATGGTGCCGGTTTTGGCGATCACGCGCTGGTTCACCGGCACCGCCAAGACATAGGAGAGCCCGCGCTCTTCCAGCGTTTTACGGAGCTTGTAGTACTGGCCATAGACCGAGTCACCGGTGGCCCATTACGCCGGAACGCCGGCGTAATGGGCCCCGGTGAGCATCATAATCGCCAGTTCCGGTTTCGTGGCAAAAGTGCGCTCTTCGGGAATGCCTGCGGCGGCACACCGGTCCCGGTCATCGGTCCATGCCTTCGGCAGGTAAAGTTCCCGGTCCAGGAACGTGCGGCCGGCGCCGGTGGCGTAGGTCAGAAAGACTCCGATCTGTGAGTTTTCGATCCGCCCCGCGGTTTCCCGAATACTGGCGTGCGACCCCAGCCGACCGCGGGCCCTTCTTGATAAATCCCGTCTCATCAACGATCAGCACGCCATCGTCCGAGCCGAGATTCCCCGCGACGTAGGAACGAAGATCATCCCGCAGGCCATCCGGGTCCCAGTCCGTGCTCGAGAGCAACCTCTGCATCCGGTCCGGAACAGCCTGCCCGGCCTGCTCCGACAGCGTCCAGGAGTTCTTGCGTTCCTCGGCGGAGAGCATGCCTCTGTTTAAAACGCCCACAAGACAGAAATAAACGCGGCTGTAGGACTAGGCTGGTTGCCGTTCGGCTTCTTCGGGTTCGATCCCCTCCTCTACTTCCTCAGCATCCTCTTCAGCAGACTCATTGGACTCTTCGGAGCCGGCATTTTCGTCCTCTTCCCCGGCCGGTTCTTCAGAATTTTCGTCGTCTTCGTCCTCATACTCGGCTTCCTCTCCGGCGTCCGGCTCTTCTTCATATTCACCCTCATACTCCTCATCGTCGTACTCTTCCTCGCCTTCGCCGTCCTCCGACCCATCGGCCCCTTCGGCTTCGGATTGTTCCTGCTCCACGACTTCCTCGTGGGTACGGATGATCTCCTCATCGCGGATCTCACCACGCCAACCTTCAACCGCGTCAGGATCAAGGATGGTCGTGGTCATCACGTGGCGTACGTAGCGCTTCATTTCCACCCGCACACGCCGGCCGACTGCCCGCCAGATCTGGGCGGTCTTCTCAAAGAGGCCCTTCGGGTAGTACTCGACGACGATGCAGATTTTGGTCAGGCGGGGACCGTACTCGTGGAAAGTTACCGCCCCATCAAGGTGCCCCTTCTGGCCGGTGGACTTCCAGATGATGCGGTCATCCGGGACCATTTCCTTGATGGTCGCATCCCAGGTGCGGTGCGAGAGGAAGACCTGGCCCTTGAACTTGACCGTGCCCTCCTCCTCCGAATGCTCGGAAGTCTCGACCTTCTTCATGAAGTCGGACCACTCTTCAAACTGCGTCCACTGGTTATAGGCCACCGTCACCGGCACACCCACATCAATCCACTCCACAAGATTGACCAGCTTCTGCTCTTTACTGCCGGACGCCCCACTGCCGGTGAACTTCTCCCCACCTGCTTCTTCCGCGCCCGAGTCCGGTCCGCCGGATTTCTTACCCGATTCCTCAGACTCATCACTGTCCGATTCCTGGCCCGCGTCGCCACCGCCACCGCCCATGACTTTACTTTTCGCCCAGGAAAAAGCACGGCCGACAGCCTTCAAAGGATTCTTACTCTTCTCATCCTCGCCACCGGAATTTTCCTCGGACTCGTCGTCATCCGGCTCATCGTCGTTTCTTTCGGAGTTGCCGCTGGCAAAATCTGTTATCTTGCCAGTGAGATCTTCGACCTTGTCCGAGGCCTTGCCAAGAGTGCTGTTGATCAGTGATTTCCCATACTCGGCTGCCTGGTCTTTCAGCCCGTCCAGCGGGAGCGTCTCCAACAAGGAGCCTGACTTGGATTCTTTTTCAGCCATAACAATCAATCCTTACTTGGACGTCGACTTGCTGGAGCGGGAGCGGGACGAGGTATTTCCGCCAGACTTTGACGAGTTACCGCCCTTGGGCGAGTTGCCGCTGCCGCTCTTCGACGATGACGCCTTGGTTCCGGCACTCTTCGACGCGCCCTTGGTAGTCGAAGAGGCCTTCTTGCCGGTGGACTTGGCTGGCGCCTTGCTTGAGCTGGACTTGGCGGCAGAGGTGGTCTTCTTGGCCGCGCTCTTCGGCGCCGCCTTTTCCGCCGTATCCTCAGCCTTATTGGCCCCTTCCTCAGCTCCTTCCTCGTCCCGCTCTTCGGTGTCTTCTGTTTCGTCGGCGGGAGCCTCTTCTTCTTCGGTCTCCTCCGCTTCGTCGGCGGGGGCTTCCTCCTCCTCGGCCTC
>NZ_KI914673.1:7934-29674 GCF_000520495.1 Arthrobacter sp. H14 | reverse complement strand
GGTGAACCGGGTGGTGCGTTCGACCAGGGTGCCGATCGCTGAACGGCCACCGGTGCCGATAATCAGATCCCCTTCCCAATGGCCAGGGATCGCCCGGTCCTCGACTTCAGCCGGCCGTTCACTGATTTTAAGAGCGTCCCGGAAGGCCTTGCCCCGCCCGTCGGTGCGGTCCTTCTTCCCCGGCACCCTCCGCGCCCGTTTGAGGCTCAGGCATCGGTAGAGGTCCTTGCGTAACTCGCCTCGTGCCTGGACATACAGGCACTGGTATATCGTCTCGTGGCTGACCTGCATGTTCTCATCATGGGCGAAGTCACGGGCCAAAACCAGTGAGATCAGCTTCGGGCTCCACCCCTCGTTCATCCAATCTTCGATCTTCTCGCACAGCCTCGGATTATCGATCAGTTTGAACGACTTCGGCCGGTGCGCCCGACCATGGGCCCGGGCATGGGCCATATCGGCGTGATAGACCCCATCGGCATTACGGTTCCGGGCCACTTCCCGCCAGATCACCGACTTGTCCCGGCCAGTCTCGGCCGCGATTTGACCATAGCTGCGTCCGTGCCGCAATCCACATTGAATGATCACCCGTTCCTGTCTGGAGAGCCGGCCACTTCCCGATATTCCCTCACTGACGGGCGGATCGGCCAGACCACCACCGCTATATCCTTTTTTGAGTTTCATCCCACCAGCATCACGCCACCACACGCTTCCGGAACCTCGGCACACGCCCAACCGCGCACCGACTTCTCCCATCGGAACTCCGGAACATATCAATCGGAAAAACTCATCCCTGAGCTGGATCGATTTTGGCCTACCTTTTGGCATCCCAACACTCCTCAATAATCAGAGCGTTGCATTGACCCTATGACTTTGCCAGGAAAAGAACGGACGTTGTCACAGGCGTGGAATAGGCTGGATCCGGTCAGGTGGTCCTCGCGCCGAGGCCAGGAGCAGAAACCCGGAGGTCGTCCGTGCCACAAACAATCCTTCGTTACGTCCGGCCGTGGGGTGGGGAACCGGCGGATGTGACGCTGGATTCCGGCCGGATTACCGCTGTCGAGCCGCACGACCCGCAAAGTGAGCGCCACGGCAATGTTGTTGAAGGCCATGGCAGATTGCTGCTCCCTTCGTTCTCGGACGTGCATGTGCATCTGGATTCCACCCGTCTCGGCCTGCCGTTCCGTGAACATACAGGTTCCCCCGGCGTTTGGGGAATGATGCTCAACGATCGCAGGAACTGGCGTACGGCCGAGGTGGACATCCATGAGCGGGTGGCGCATACCCTGGAGCTGATGATCGCCCGGGGGACCACGAGGGTGCGCAGCTTCGCGCAGGTCGATGCCGACTGCCGGCTGGAACGCTTCGACGCCGTCGCGGCCGCACGTGAGACCCACCGGGACCGCGCGGACGTGCAGATCATCGCGTTCCCGCAGGCCGGTCTGTTGCGGGAACCGGGCAGTGTCGAGGCGTTGGAAGAGGCGCTGAAACGGGGTGCCGACGTGGTGGGCGGCATCGATCCCTGCGCTCTGGACCGCGATCCGGCCAAACACCTGGATATTGTATTCTCCCTGGCAGAAAAGTACCAGGTCCCGATCGATATCCATCTGCATGAACCGGGGCAGCTCGGTGTTTTCAGCGCAGAACTGATCGTGGAGCGGACCAAAGCCCTCGGTATGCAATCCAAAGTGACCATTTCGCACGGCTACGCGCTCTGGGGCATCAACGAGGCCACCACCCACAGACTGATCGACGACTTCGCCGAAGTGGACATCTCCACCGCCACCATCGCGCCCGCAGCCCAGGCGGTGCTTCCACTGCAGCACCTGTCCCAAGCCGGGATCCGGGTCGGGCTCGGCCAGGATGGGCAACGTGACTACTGGTCACCGTATGGAAATGCGGACATGCTGGACCGTACGTGGCAGCTGGCCTTCACGAGTGGATTCCGGGCCGATCAGCAGATCGAACATTGCCTGGCCGTCGCCTCGGTGGGTGGAGCTTAAATGATGTTCGACGACGTCGCCCGGCCGGCTTCGGTTGCGGACCGCCCAGGGGTCTCGGCAGGGGATCCGGCAGAGCTGGTCATGGTCGACGGCGAAACAGTCACCTCGGCCATCATGGACCGGCCAGCCAACCGTACCGTGATCCATGGCGGCCGCGTTGTCGCCGACCAACTGAAGATTGTCTGACATTGCGAAACGGCGGCGCAGCGTCTTCCGCTGCGCCGTCGTCCGGAGCGCTTAGTGCAGGTCCTTGGCCTTCGTCTCCGGGATGGTGAAGATGACCAGGAAGGACACCACCAGCAGTGAGACGGTGTAGAGGGCGAACGCAGTCGGCCCGCCGATTGAATTAAGCCAGGTCTGCAGGTAGGGCGCGGTGCCGCCGAAGACGGCGACACAGATGGAGTAGGGAACGCCTACCCCTACGGTGCGGATGCTTGTCGGGAACAGCTCCGCGTAGACGGCCGGAACAATCGATGCGCTCCCGGCGATGAAGATCAGCATCACCGACATGGCGATGAACAGCTGGAAGGCCGAATCCTGCAGCAGCCAGGTCATCGGGAAGAACATAACCGCGCAGCCAAGGGCACTGGTCCAGAGGATGGGGCGCCGGCCGTAACGGTCGGAGAGTTTGCCCCATACCGGCAAGGCTGCCAGGAACACGATATTCGCAGCGACTCCGGCCCACAGTGCGGCGCCGCGGTCCACTCCCAGCGAGGTGGAGGCGAAGGTCGGAGCGACAACGCCCCACGCGTAGTACGTCACTGTCAGACCTACAGTCAGGCCAATCACCTGCAGCGCCTGCTTGCGGTACTTGACGATCTGTCCCCACATCGGCTCATGCTTTGTCCCCCCGGACTCGGTGAAGACGTCGGTTTCCTTCATCCGCATCCGCATGAACAAGGCGTACAGGCCAAACACCGCGCCGAGAGCGAATGGAATCCGCCAACCCCAGGCCAGCATCTGGTCTTCGGAAAGAGCCAGGGTGAGGATCGCGCCGAGCAGGGTGCCGAACAGGATTCCCAGGGTGCCGGAGAAGTAGATCAGGCTCGCCCAGAAGCCGCGCCGCTCGCGGGGCGCCGTCTCCGAGAGGTATGTCTGCGCGCTCGGCAGCTCTCCGCCGTGGGCGAGTCCCTGAATCAAACGCGCTACCAGCAGCATCAGCGAGGCGAAGGCACCCACAGCCATAAAGGTCGGCGTGATGGCGATCAGCAGGCTGCCGATGGACGCCAGCGCCACGGCCAGGGTCATGGAGGCCTTGCGGCCCCTGCGGTCGGCGATCCAACCGAAGACAAAGCCGCCGAACGGCCTGGCGAGGAAGCCCACGGCGAAGACCGCCAAGGTCGATAGCACGGCCGAGAGCGGATCCGCATTATTGAAAAGCTGGCCGGCGAAGAATGGCGCGAACGTGGCGTAAATCGCCCAGTCATACCATTCGAGGGCGTTGCCGACGCCGGTTCCCAATACCGATTTGCGCTTCTGCTGCGCGGCGGTCAGTTCTTCCGAGGGGAGTGTGGTGGGTGCTGTAGTCGTCATGTTCCTTTGCTCCACTACTTGGCGGTGAGCCGGTTCAGGGCCAGCTCGGTGTACAGGGCTGCTCCGTCACTGAGGACGGCATCGTCGAACGTTGCATACGGTGAATGGTTGAATGGCGCCGACATGTGGTCTTCGCCGGGTGCTGTGGCGCCGAGTCCGATAAAGCTGCCGGGAACTTCGTTGAGCACCCTGGAGAAATCCTCGGATCCACTCAGCGGTGTGGCCCAGCGGCTGTGCCGGTCTTCGCCGAACAACTCGTCGATCACGTTCTCTGCCCGGGTGGTTTCGTCCACATCGGTGATCGTCAACGGATATTCGGTGCGGTAATCGACGTCGACCTCGATGCCGTGCGCGGCGGCGATTCCCTTCAGCAACTGCGGCACCGCCGTCATCATTTTTTCCTGCGCCGCAGCCGAGAACGTCCGGACGGTGGCGTCGAAGGAAGCAGTCTCCGGGATGACATTGCGTTTGGTGCCGGCTTCCAAACGGCCGACGGTGAGGACCACAGGGTCGAACATGTTGAACTGGCGGGTGATCATGACCTGCAGGGCCGTGATCATTTCCGCCACCGCGGTCACCGGATCCTTGGCCAGGTGCGGAGCGGAACCGTGACCGCCGGCGCCGAGGACGGTCACAAACAGTCCGTCGGAGGCCGACATCATCACTTCGCGCTTGGTGGCGAAGGTGCCATGTGGTTCAAGTGCTGAAAACACGTGCATGCCGAAGGCGGCGTCAGCCTTGCGGCCGGACGCCTCCAGGACTCCTTCGCGGACCATGACCGAGGCGCCGTCGTACCCTTCTTCTCCGGGTTGAAACATGAAGACGACGTCGCCCGCCAGCTGGTGCCGCCGGTCCGCCAGAAGCTCGGCGGACCCCAACAGCATGGCGGTGTGCAGATCATGGCCGCAGGCATGCATGGCGCCATCGATCCGGGATGTGAAGTCCGCTCCGCTGCGTTCCTGCACGGGAAGGGCATCCATATCGGCGCGCAATAGTACTGCCGGCCGGTCAGGTCCGTCGCCGGCCTCACCGCGGAGAACCGCAGTGACCGAACTGCAATCCGTGCCGAGGCTGATATCCAAAGGCAGGTCCGAGAGGGAATTGAGAACCCGTTCCTGGGTCCGGGGCAGCTCCAGGCCGATCTCCGGCTCCTGGTGCATTGCCCGGCGGAAGCCCTGCATGTCGCCCTGCAGCTGTTGTGCGTCGGCACGTACGCTCACTGTTTGTCTCCTCAGCATGGAAATAGGTGCATGTTCCAGTGTGAAGTGATGTAGCCTACAGTCGTATAAATCGCAGAAAATTTACATATTGTTCATCTTCCATCAAGAATATGTGCACGGAGGCGCCATGGAAGTAGCAGAGGAGGATCTTGCGCTGGTTCACGCGCTGCAGATCGCACCGCGGCTGACCTGGGCGCAGGCAGGCGACGTCCTCGGTGCGCATCCGACGACGCTTGCCGCCAGATGGGACCGGTTGCGGGCTGCCGGCGCCGCCTGGGTGACTGCCTATCCGGTCGGATTGCCGGAACAAATGTCGCTTTCCTTCCATGACGTGGAATGCGAACTCGATAAACGGCCCGCTGTGGTGCAGGATCTGTGTGCCATTCCGGAGGTCATCTCCGTGGAGGAGAGCGCACGCAACCGCGACATGATGCTCACGGTCATCACGCCCTCGTTGCAGGAATTGAGCCGACGGGTGCTGCCCCGGGTTATCGGCATCGACGGACTGACGAAATGCCAAACCTCGGTCGCGACGCGGCTGCACTCGGCCGGCCATGCATGGCGGCTCAATGTGCTCAACCGGACACAACAGGCAATGCTGGCGCAGTTCGCCGCCGTCGAACCCGTGGAACCCGGGCGGCTGCCGGAAAGCTACTGGCCGATCATGCAGGTTCTTGCCCGTGACGGACGGGCGAGTGTGGCCGATATTGCGCGGCAGACCGGCGTCCATCCGGCCACGGCCCGGCGCCAGCTGAACCGGATCCTGGCCGGCAACACGCTGTCGTTCCGGTGCGAGATTGCGCAATCGTACTCGGGCCTGCCTGTCAGCTGTCAGTGGTTCGCCAGGGTTCCCGCGGGTGAGCACCGTAAGGCTGCGGCGGCGCTGAAATCCTTCCGCAATCTGCGCCTCTGTGTTTCCACCAGCGGGCTCACCAACTTCATTTTCGTGCTCTGGCTCCGGTCGGTCGCGGATGTTCTGACGGCTGAACAGACAATTTCGGAACGGGTTCCCGGCATCGAACTGGTCGAAAGCGCAATCACCCTCAACCATGCAAAACGGGTTGGATGGTTGTTGCATCCGGACGGAACTGCGACAGGCGACGTCGTCGTCCCGAACGTTCCCACTCCATTGGGATAATCGCAGAAAAGGGCAGGAGATAAATAACCATCCGGTTGTAAACTGATAGACATGGCAGCCCGGGGATCGTCCGGTAAGAAGTTGGTCCTCACTTTGGTGCGGATTCTCGGTTTTCTGGGAATCAGCGCCTTGTGTGGGGTGCTGGCGGCCGCTCTCTTTATTCCCTTCGTGGCAGGCACCGCGGTTACCGGGGTCCGGTCGATCGACTTTTTCGACGAGTTGCCCTCCGAATTGGCGGTGACGCCGCTTTCCGAACCATCCCGGGTTCTCGCGGCCAATGGTTCCAGAATCGCGAACGTATATGAAGAGAACCGCAAACCCGTAGACCTTAGCGACGTCGCGGACGCCATGGAAGATGCAATCATTTCGATTGAGGATTCCCGGTTCTATAAACACAATGGTGTCGATCCTCAGGGCATCATGCGTGCCGCGGCCAACAACGTCATGAATGGGGCACGGCAGGGCGCTTCCACCATCACCCAGCAATACGTCACCAATGTGCAGAATGAAGCGATCAAGAGTTCAAACAGCGACGAGGAACTGTTGATTGGCGACAATAAGGATCTGGGCGACAAGGTGCGTGAGGCTAAACTCGCCATCGCCGTCGAAAAGCGTTTCAGCAAAGAGGAAATCCTCACCGGCTACCTCAACATCGTCTTCTTCAATCCAAACGCCTATGGCGTCGAGGCCGCTGCCCAATACTTCTACGGCATACCCGCTTCCGAGCTGAATCTGCAACAGTCGGCCATGCTGGCGGGCATGGTCCGTGGACCGAGTCTTTACGACCCGACCCTTAACCCGGACATCGCCAAGGAGCGGCGCGACGTCGTGCTGAACGCCATGCTCCAGCAAGGACAAATCACAAAAGCCGAGCACGACGACGCTGCCGCCACGGACCTTGGCCTCAATGTGAGTCCGGTCAGTAATGGCTGCGTTGCGGCGAATGTGGCTCAGTACTTTTGCGACTATGTCGAGCACGTGTTCGTGGCGCACGGCGCCCCGCCCGCCCCCAC
Organism: Arthrobacter sp. H14; assembly: GCF_000520495.1. Taxonomy (GTDB): domain Bacteria; phylum Actinomycetota; class Actinomycetes; order Actinomycetales; family Micrococcaceae; genus Arthrobacter_C. The sequence goes on along the minus strand of NZ_KI914673.1, from coordinate 22,770 downwards.
TGCGGACATGCTCGAGAACGAGCCGGAAAAGGCTGAGCAGATGCAGGTCGCCCGGCGCAATTACTTTGAAGACAGGGGAAAACTGCTGCGCCGCGGCGGGCTGACCATCCAGACGACGCTGGATCCCCGGCTGCAGAAGGTCGCCCAGGACGAGGTTGAGGACACCGCACCTCCGGGAGCCAACCCGGATAAGATCGGCGCCTCAATGGTTACGGTTGAGCCGGGCACGGGCAAGATCCTGGCGATGGCACAGAACACCGAATTGGCCGCGCCCAAGGGCCAGTGGAGCAACAGCTTCAACTTCAACGCCGACGCCAACATGGGTGGCACCGGCGGCTACCAACTCGGGTCGGCGTACAAGCCCTACACCTTGGCTGCCTGGCTTGATGACGGCCGGTCCTTGGGTGACACGGTGGACGCTTCCCAGCGGCGCTACGAACGGGACTTTCCCTGGCAGGCGGGTTGCGTGCCCGGCGAGGACTACTTCGGTCATTACGACCCGGACGATCCCCTCGAAGAGACCTTTCTGCTCAGCAACTTCTCGAGGGGCTTCTACGAAAGAATGTCCGTGCTGGACGGCATCGTGCAATCCATCAATACCGCAACGATGGCATCGGCCGCCGAACTGGATCTTTGCGGGATTGCAGACATGGCCAATGCAACCGGACTGCACGACGGACGGACCGGAGAAGAGATCAACAATCTGCTGATCTCATCCCTCATCGGCGGCGGAAGCTACTCCGTCAGTCCGTTGTCCATGGCGTCATCCTTCGCCACTTTCTCGTCCGGCGGAACTTATTGCCAGCCATACGCAATTGTCTCCGTCACCGACCGCAACGGGAACAAACTGGACATCCCCCGGCAGGATTGTGAGCGAAGGGTGGATGAAGAAGTGGCACAGGGTGTCAACTACGCTCTGCAGGAAGTTATCGAACGCGGCTCTGGCTTCGAGCTGGATCCGGAAGTCCCGGCCGCATTGAAGACCGGCACCACAAACGATTCAGTCCAGACCTGGACGGTCGGTTACACACGTGGTCTCTCCACTGCATCCTGGGTTGGCAACCCGGACAAGAACCGTTCGCTCGACGGCCTGCGGTTCCTGGGAAACGGCACAACTCTGGACTACGTCGACGGTGCTACCTACGCCGGCGAGGCTTGGTCCGCTTACATGACTGAAGTCGCGGACCTTTATCCAACCTCTGGTTTCCCGGACCCGCCTGCGGAAATGATCGAGCGGCAGAGCACCGGGCAGGATGAAGACCAGGAAAGCGACGATGACTGATCGTTGGCGCCAACTTGTCCGCACCAACGATGACCGGCTGCTCATACCAACGTTCCACCGCCGACGTCCTGCAAACTGGGTATTGCAGGACGTCCGGCGGCGGAACGCCGGGGGATGGAGCCGGCCTGGCCGGTTACGGTGTGTCGGTGATTTTGTCTCCGTTGGGGGCGACGAGCCACCAGACGTCTCCAACTGCCTGACCGGTGATGTCGCCGGGTTGTTTGTCATCTACATAGTAGTAGACCGGCAGTCCGTCGATCGTGGCTTGCAGTTCGCCGTCGGGGGTTTCGATGGTGCCGACTTCGCCGGTGACGCCGTCGACTTTTGGTGTTTCGCTGTCGACGATGACCGGTGGCCAGGCGACGAGGCAGTCGCCGGTGCAGGTGCTTTCGCCGGAGTTGGGTTCGTCGTTGTCGAAGTAGTAGACGGCCATACTTTCGCTGTCGACGACGATTTCACCGACAGGGCTGTCGGCCGTCATCAGGGCTGCGGCAGCAGCGGCCGGGCTGTCCTCGGTGTCACCACCTCCGCCTGTATCTGCCGATTCCGTTTGAGCAGCTTCCGACTCCGCAGGCGCTCCTGCATCATCCGCTGTCCCTCCACAGGCAGTCAGCGCCAGCAGCGCTGCCGCGCCAACTGCCCAACTTGTAGTCCATAGGTTTTTCATGACCGGTTCCTCCCGGAAAGTCCAATGCTTAATGTGGCAGTGGCGAACGGATTGCCGTCACTATTTATCGAGACGCTATTTCAGTGCAGAATGGTTCAACGAGGAGCCGAAAAATTGTGATGAACCTGCCGGAGCATGCGCACGTCCTAATAAGTACCGGCCGCGGACAGTGCGGTTTGGGGGCGAGGACGGCCTGATGTCCATGGACAGTGAGGCGGTTATGCGCTTATACCGGGAGCACGGCCCGGCGCTGCGGCGCTTTGCGGCTTCGGCTACGTCGAATCCTGACCAGGCCGAAGACATTGTCCAGGAGTCCATTCTGCGGGTCTGGCAGCATGCCCCTGAACGGACGACCAACATGCGCGGGTACCTTTTCCGGACGGCCCGCAACGTCATCATCGACAACTACCGCCGCCGTACGCACCGGCCGGTGGAGGCAGGACCGGACCACCTGGATGATAATTTCTACAGCGATGGCGTCGACGAGCTTCTCTTGAAGCTGACCATGGAGGAAGCACTCGGCAGTTTGAGTCCTGAGCACCGGGGCGTAATTGTCGCCCTGCACTACCGGGGCCTCACGGTCGCGCAGACCGCAGAGCTGCTGCAAATCCCCGCCGGGACGGTGAAATCCCGCGCATACTATGGACTCCGGGAGTTGCGGGAAGCGCTGAGTGGAATGGGGGTGATGTCATGAAACCTGACCATGACGAAATCCAACACTCAATCGGTGCGTATGTCCTCGGCGGTCTCGAACCCTCTGATCGTGCGGTGCTGGAGGACCACCTCAGGAAGTGCACGGACTGCCGGGTCGAGTATGAGAACCTGAACCGGCTGCCTGCCCTGCTGGATACTCTCGATTCCGCCGAGGCGGACTCCACCGGGAACTCCGGCGGCACGCAGGCACGGGGAGAACACGAGATGCGTGCCGTCGTCGGCCTGATGGATAAGATTGCGCGGCGACGGCGGCAGGAACGACGGCGGGCGGGCGTCCTGGTCGCTGCTGCAGCTGCTGCCTTCTTTGCGATGGGGATCATGCTTGGCCCGGTCATCAACACGCCGGAGCAGACCGTGGACCAGTTCACCATGTCGGGTGAGTCCGGCGCCGTCGTCGAAGTCGATCTGGTGCACAAGCAATGGGGGACAGAGATTGTGCTCGACGGCGAGGACCTGCCAACCAGCGGTGAATTGACCTTATGGATCACCAGCAGCAATGGAACGGTAGAAGAAGTCGCGACGTGGAGCGCCACAGATGGCGGGGTCGTCCGCTTGACCGGGGCCACCGCAACGAAGCCGGAGCAGATAGCGGGCGTGAGCGTCGGTGGCTCAGGCCAGGGCGAAGTCGCCTCAGTGACGGTCGATATTGACGCCGCTGATCAGACTCCGCCGCCGGAGGTCCGCCTGTAGGCCAGGTCGTGGATACCGCGGCCGGCTTCGCCTGCTTTCTTCTCGAAACCGGTCAGCGTCCGGCCTTCGAAGCGGGGCGCCCAGCCGCCGGCCGGGTCTTCGGCACTGGTCCGTTCGCCGGCGTGCACATTCGTGAAACCGCTGGCGCCGTCGCCCACCTCACGCATGACTTCGGCATAGTCGGCCCAATCGGTGGCCAGCCGCCATAGCCCGCCGGGCTTCAGCACCCGGGCGGCCAGTTCAGCGAAGTGGGGGGAGACCATGCGCCGCTTATGGTGCCTGGCCTTGTGCCACGGGTCAGGGAAGAACACCCATAGTTCATCAACCGATTCGCGCGGCAGCGTCGTTTCCAGAACCTCAGGAGCGTTCGCCTGGATCAGGCGGATATTGCTGAGGCCGTGCCGGCCAATCTGCATCAGGGTCTGGGCGATGCCCGGTGTGTAGACCTCGATGGCGAGGAAGTTCTGCTCGGGGTGCTCCTTGGCGGCTTCGACGACGGCTTCGCCGACGCCCGGGCCAATCTCCACAATCAGGGGAGCTTCGCGGCCAAAGGCTGTCCCGGCGTCGAACACGTAATCCGGATCGACCGACGTATCAGCGATATGCCGCGGCACGTCGATAACAAACTCGTCCCGGTAGTTGTCCCAAGCCCTCTGCCGGCCGGCGCTGAGGCGGGCACCGCGGCGCACGAAAGAGACAGGTTTGGTGCGGAAGTTGGGCTGCGGATTGCCCTGAGGCGTGTCAGCGTCCTGCATTGGTTCAGTACTCATCGTCCTCCAGAATAGCCGTTGGTCCCGCTGTGATGCGCGTCTCCAAATGCAGACAGACCGCCAGGCACTGATAGACTCGGGATACTTGCTCCGCAGCAATGCGGACCTGCGTCGATGAATCTGACGACAATCCTTAGTGATTTCAGCGCCCCAGCGCTGTGCTCCACCCCGCGGAAGTTCCTCATGGTTGGCTGATCCCAGTCGAAACTGCCATCAGAAACGCATTGATAGATATGCCGGGTGCGACTCTTCATATTTCTTCGGCGGACCCGCGCGCCAACCGGCAGCGACGGGACAACGACCGAAAGACTTTTGCATTTCATGACTACTTTCTCTGCCCTTGGTGTGCCCAAGCCGCTGAACGCCCTTCTTGCCGGACAAGGCATCGAGGAGCCCTTCCCCATCCAGGTCAAGACCTTGCCGGACACCCTCGGCGGACGCGATGTCCTGGGCCGTGGCCGCACCGGATCGGGTAAAACCCTCGCCTTTGCACTGCCGCTGGTATCCCGCCTGGCCGACGCCGAAGCCGCCTACCGCCGCAAGCCCGGCCGCCCGCTTGGCCTGGTCCTGGCGCCGACACGCGAGCTGGCAACACAGATCAACAAGACCATTGAGCCGCTGGCCAATGAGCTTGGCCTGACGACGACCGTGATTTACGGCGGTGTGTCGCAGCAGCGCCAGGAAAAGGCGCTGCGTGCCGGCGTCGACATTGTCATTGCCTGCCCGGGCCGGCTCGAAGACCTGATGAACCAGAAGATCATTTCTCTGGAGTCGGTCGAGATCACCGTGCTCGATGAGGCCGACCACATGGCGGACCTCGGCTTCCTGCCGGTGGTGAAGCGCCTGCTGGACAAGACCCCGGCCCAGGGTCAGCGGATGCTCTTCTCGGCCACACTGGATAACGGCGTCGACAAGATTGTTGCACGCTACCTGTCCAACCAGCTGACGCACTCCGTCGACGACCCGCAGGCAGCGGTCACCACGATGGAGCACCACGTGCTGATGATCCGGGACCAGACCGAGAAGAAGAAGCTGATCCAGGAGCTCGCCGCGGGTAAGGGGCGCAGGCTGCTGTTCATGCGGACCAAGCACCAGGCCCGCAAGATGGCCAAGCAGCTCACGACGGCCGGTATTCCGGCGGTCGACCTGCACGGCAACCTCTCACAGAACGCCCGTGACCGGAACTTGGCCGAGTTCTCCAGCGGTGACGTCCGCGTTCTGGTTGCCACCGACGTCGCAGCCCGCGGTGTGCACGTGGACGACGTCGAACTCGTCATCCACGTCGACCCGCCCACCGAGCACAAGGCGTACCTGCACCGTTCCGGCCGGACCGCGCGTGCCGGGTCCGACGGCGTCGTTGTCACACTGACGCTGCCGGAGCAGAAGAACGATGTGAAGAAGCTGATGAAGGCGGCCGGAGTGGACGTGGCGTTTGAGAACGTCACGCCGAGCTCGCCGCTGGTCGGCAAGCTCGTGGGGGAGAAGGCGGAAACGGTTGATCCCGCCGTCCGTGCCCGCGAACTTGCTGCGCAGAGCGTACAGAAGTACTCCGGACAGTCCACGGGGGCCAATGCCGAGCGAAAGCGTGCCCGCCGTGCCGGTGGCCGTGGTGGTTCCGGTGGACGCGGCAAGGTTGCTCCCGAAGCAGGAAGCGGCGGCCGAGGCAACGGCGGATCACGCGGCCGGTCCGGGCGTCCTGAGGGCGAGCGGACGGGTTCCGGCAACCAGCGGTCGGCTGAGCGCGGACACGTCGTGAGCCCAGGCGGTTCCGGCGGAGCACGCCAGGGCGGATCGAAGGCAGCCAATACAGGCGGCCGGGCGAACGCCTCGAGCGCGCACAACCCGGGTAACCGTGGCCAGGCTCCGGCCGGCACCGGGCGCCCGTCGGCAGGAAAGCGTTCCGGTTCGCGCCGGGCCAGCGCACCGGCCTCGAACGCGCGCCGCGCCAGCTAGGCACCTCCAGCCAGCCAGCCATGGCACAGCCAGCCAGGCATTGAAACTGCCCGGATCTGCTCTTCACGAGCGGGCCCGGGCAGTTTTGCGTTATCCCCGCAAGCTCATTCTGGACAGGGCCGGCGTCGTTGGTGGATGCCGTCCGTCAGCCTTCGACGGGGTTGGCTTCGCGGCTTTCCGTGCTCAGCAGAACGACGACGGACCGCGCCGTGACGCCCATGACTTCCCGGACTGCCGGATCGGCGAAGGCAGTCTCGAGCCCGGCCAGGGACGCGGCGCCGCACGGTCCGGAATCGATGCCGAGGACCTCGAGCTCCTCGACGGCCGCCAAGTCCTGATCCTCGGTAATTGAAACTGCCGCGTCAATGCCACCATGCAGAACGGGCCAGGCAATGGTGGAAACCTTGCCGCAATTCAACCCCGCCATCCGGGTGCGGCCAGTCTGTACCGCGACCGGACGGTTCGCTTTCAGCGACTCCAGCAGGCAGGCTGCTTCCACCGGTTCCACGCTCAGCAGTGAGGGTTTGACCGCGGTCGGGTCCCGGTCGTTGCCGCGGTAATGCGCCGCCGTCGCCTGGATCAGCGAACCGACTCCGCATGGCGTGACGACGACGTCGGGGCCCTCCAGCCCGGCCTCGGCAAGCTGCGAATCGAGTTCGCGGAAGATGGTCGAATACCCCTCGACGATCCAACCGGGAATCCGCTCGTAGCCCTCCCATGCGGTGTCCTGGACCATCATGGCGTCCGGATCCGAGTCCGCTGCGGCAGTTGCTTGGATGACGACGTCGTCATAGGGGGCATTGACCTCCGTGAGCTCCGCCCCTTCGCTAAGGATACCTTCCTTGGCCCGCTGGCCAATCTCGGCGGGGACGAAGACGTGTGCGGCAAGATCGAGCAACTTGGCCGTGTGGGCGACGGCGCGGCCGTGGTTGCCGTCTGTTGCGCACACCAGTTTGAGGCCGCCGGGGCCACCGAAGCGTTCCGCCAGATCCTCGAAGGTCCAGTCGAAGTCAGGGTCTTCGGTCCGCTCAGCCAGTGCTTTGTGGATGGCCCAGGAGGCGCCGACCATTTTGAAGGCCGGAAGGCCGAACCGCCGGGCTTCCTCCTTCACGAACACCCGTCCGACGCCGAGGCTGTCGGCCAGCCCGGGGGATTCCCGCAGCGCTGTCACCTCATAACCGGGCAGGCGGCGGTGAAAATCGAGGACCTCGACTGGCGCTGGCTCGGTTCTGAATTCGCGGGCGGCCGCGTTGACATACCAAGTCGGACGCTCTGAATAGTCAGTCACCTGTCCATTGTGTCGAAGAGTGTCACGCACCGCCAGCATTTTCAGTGTTCGCTGGGGGATTACCCCGATAGCCGCGACCGAGGGTCATCGGCGAGAATTGAAGCATGAACGCGATTCTGAACATCATCTGGCTTCTGCTCGGCGGCATTTGGCTGGCGCTGGGGTATTTCCTGGCTGGCGTGATCTGCTGCCTGCTGATCATCACCATCCCGTTCGGCATTGCCTCATTCCGGGTCGGCGCGTACGCCCTGTGGCCCTTCGGCCGTACGGTGGTCGACCGGGGCGGGCGAACCTACTTCATGTCCACGCTTGGCAACATCATCTGGGTCGTCGTGGCCGGAATCTGGATCGCGATTGGCCACGTTGTGACGGCGGTTGCCCAGGCGATCACGATTATCGGCATCCCGCTGGCGATCGCCAACATCAAGATGATCCCGGTTTCACTGATGCCGCTGGGCAAGGAAATCGTGCCGACGTCGCGCCCGTTTGCGCAGACGATCCGCCGTTAGGCCGGGGCTGTTTGGCCGGGACTGTCAGTTCTTCCCATGGGGCGCGTCTGGATTGGCCGGCGCCTCCCGACGTCGTTGTTGGATCAGTTCTTTGGTTCGGACTATCCGCAGCGTGGTGACCAGGAGCAGTCCGCCCAGGATATTGAACAGCAGCGTATAGCCAAACCAGCCGAGCCACTGCAGGTAGGTGATCTCCGCGCCGGCCTGGATGGCGCCGAAGATCAGCAGCGAGTCGAGGATGGAATGGAACAGCTGCAGCCCGGCGAGCAGGAAGCCGCCGGCAATCGCAGCGGCAATTTTGGCCGGCTCCGAATCGGTGCCGTGCTGCATGCGGGTCATCAGCGTGATCGTGCTGCCGCCCAGAACCGCGAGACAGATGGTCTGCAGGTCGAAGGGAGCGTCAATGAAGTGCTTGGCGGAGGTAGTGATGGTGCCGGTCCACTCCGGGAACGCCTTCATAACAATCCACATGAAGACCCAGCCACCGAGCAGATTGGCCAACAATGTCCCGCCCCAGAGTTTGCATAGTTGGACGACGCTGGCCGCCTTGGCTACGACGGCGGTGATCGGCACCAGGAAGTCTTCGGTGAAAAGTTCGCTCTTTGCCAGCAGCAGGGCGACGAGCCCAATGCTGAAGGCCAGACCTGCCAGCAGGTGGTTATGCGTCTCGTGGAGGACGGCCAGGTAGGCCGCCACCCCGACGCCCACTTCCAATCCGCCGAACAGCCCGGTGATGAACATGGCCCGGAAGGTGCGCTCGAGCCGTTCGCCGCCCTCGTCAACAATGCGGTTGAAGGACTGCAGCAGTTCGTCTTCGACGGGCGCATCCGTCTCTCCAAGTTCACGACGGCGTATTTCACTCATGTGCCCACACTCCGGTCTGCTGGTTCTGAAGGTAACTAGAAAGCAGTCTACTGGCCGGGAGTCCTGCGTCGGCCAAGTTTTGCAGCGGCCGGGAGGCAGGCGGCGATGGCGACGGCGGTAACGGCGAAGGCGGGGCCGTAACCCAACGTTTGTGCGATGATTCCCAAGCTCAGGGCGCCGGCTCCCGTACCGGCGTCGTAACCGATGTTCCATACGGAGCTGGCAGTGCCGTATCCCTCCGGACCGGCGCGGCGGAACATGGCCACGACGGTGTCGTTCTGCACCGCTCCGAAGGCGGCCCCGAAAATGGTCGATCCCAGCACGATGAGGACCGCTCCCAGCACTCCCGGCCCGGACCAACCGGCGTTCGCCGACCAGAGGGCTGCTGCGACCAGCACCATGCCGACAGCGGCCGTGATGGTGCTGGGCAGGATCAGGACCGGGCGGCCGGACCGGTCGCTGGCGTGACCGGCGATCCACCGGCCAGCCACGGTCAAGGCACCGTAACCCAGCAGCGCCGCCGTCGCCAGCAGGGGCACCGAGCTGAGCGGAATGGCCAGGAAGGTGACGATGGCGCTGGAGGCGAGGGCAAGAGCCAGCATGATCAGCAGAGGTGTTATCAAGGCCAGCCAAACAGCGGTGGTGGAGGTGCGCGGGGTGGGCTTCTCCGGCGCGCCGCGATCCTGCACTCCGTCCCCGCCGGTCTGCCAGAGTGCCGTGGCTGCGGCAGCTCCCAGCAGCGGCGTGAGGGCGGCGATCCAGAAGACGACGTCGAATCCCAGGTTGAGCGCCATCCAAACGCCGAGGGAAAGGAGAACCAGATTCGGGATTCCCACCGCCACTCCGTAATATGCGGCGGCGCGGCCCAAATGCTGCGCTGGCACAAGGCGTGCGGACAGGGCGGCGCCGACGACGGTCACCATACCGAATCCGATACCCCGCACCGCCGAAATGGCGATCACCGGAGCAAGGTCGGCGCTGAGCAGCAGCAGGGGAGTGGGCAGCCCGAGCAGGAGTGCTCCTGCCGCGAAAGTCCAGCGGTAGCCACCGTGATCCAGCAGCCAAGGCATGGCGATCTGGGTGAGGACGGTTGTGAGCATGAACGACGCCGTGGTGGCTCCGGCTCCGAATTCCCCGGCCCCTCCGCCGGTTGCCCAGAGCGGGACGGTTGGAAGCAGCAGGGTGTAACCGGAGAAGCAGGTGATCGTGGCGACCAACAACAACCTGAACGCATTGCTCCGCAGCCCGGTACGGCCAGTGGGCTTTTGGCCGTGTGGCGACGAAGGCGTGGGTACGGGCATACTCTCTTTCTAATACACGCGTGCAGAATCAGTATCATTCGCGCCACGGGGTGCGGCCTTGATACATCGGAAGGGGCAGGAAATGGAACTATCGCATACAGACCTTGGTGACGGACTGAGCGTCAGCGGTCTTGGATTCGGCGGCATGGCGTTGACCCCTGTCTACGGCGAGGTCGAGCCGTCGGAGGCGCTTGCCACACTGAATTACGCGGTCGACGCCGGTGTCAGCTTCATCGACACGGCCAACGTTTACGGCGGCGGCAGCAATGAGGAAGTGATCGGCCGGATGCTGGCGAAGCGCCGGGACGAAGTCACCATAGCGACCAAGTTCGGCATCATGGGCACTCCTGCGGCCGGCTACACCGGCACCCGCGGCGACGCCGGCTATGTCCGCGAATCCGCCGAGGCGAGCCTGCGGCGGCTCGGAACTGACGTCATCGACCTTTACTACCTGCACCGCCGGGACCTGACCGTGCCGATTGAGGAGACGGTCGGGGCGATGTCCGGGCTCGTGACCGAAGGCAAGGTCCGGCATCTGGGCCTGTCGGAGGTCACCGCTGACGAACTGCGGGCCGCCCACGCCGTGCACCCGATAGCGGCGGTGCAGAGCGAATGGTCCATCTGGAGCCGGGATGTCGAGCAGCACGTCGTCCCCGCTGCGGCCGAACTTGGCGTCGGGTTTGTGCCGTACTCGCCGCTGGGCCGCGGCTTCCTGACCGGTACGGTGAACGCCGCCAGTCTGGGCAAGAACGACTTCCGGCATAACTTTCCGAGGTTCGCCACCGGCGCCGTGGACGCGAACGCGCGCGTGGTGGACGTGGTGCAGGCCGTTGCGGCGGATGTTGGAGCGACGCCGGCACAGGTGGCCTTGGCCTGGCTGCTGGCGCAGGGGGAGCGGTTCGGTCTTGGAGTAGTGCCGATACCGGGGACCCGCAAGCCTGCACGGATCGAGGAGAACATCGGCGCGCTTTCCACCGTCCTCACCGATGCGCACCTGGTCGAACTGGCTTCAGCCGCGGCCCTGGCCGTCGGCGAACGGTCCGCTGATCCGAACTGGGTGTCCCAAGGCCGCGAATAGGTTGGGTGTCGGTTACTGCGGCCCATTATTCACCCGCTTCCAGTGGGCCGGAACGGTCTGTGCCCACTTTGGATAGCTGAATAGTGGGACACTCTTGCAGAGCAGGCGCCGGGCTACAGGCGGGTGCAGTCTTGCAGCGCTGGCCCCGGGCCTACAGGCGGTGCAGTTGGACGGTGAGCTTTCCGCCGTCGACCGAGGCAGTCATATAGGTGCAGTGCGGCTGGCGCCGTCGGTCGGTCGGGGAGCCGGGGTTGAGCAGCCGTAGACCGTTCGGCGTTGTCGTGTCCCAAGGGATGTGGCTGTGGCCGAACACCAGCACGTCCAGCCCGGGGAACTGCTCGTCCATCCGCGCCTCGCGTCCCTGTTTGGCGCCCGTTTCATGAATGACTGCCAGCCGGAGGCCCTCAATTCCGGCCTCTGCGATCAGCGGCAGCCGGTCGTGGAACTCCGGACCGTCGTTGTTGCCGAAGCAGGCGATCAACCGCTTGGACCGTTCGTCGAGTTCGTCGAGGAGCGCGGCTTCCACCCAGTCCCCGGCGTGAATAACGACGTCGGCCGCGTCCACTGCCTGCCAGAGTTCTGCCGGGAGCACTTTCGCCCGCTTGGGCAGATGTGTGTCCGCCATGATTACCAGATTCGTCGTCATGCCACCTCCTCCAAGGCCAAGTCAGGGTTAGCGGTTCCAAGGCCAGGGTTAGTCAGAGTCCCGGGTCAGGTTACGCATAGGCCAAGTCAGGGTTACTCATAGTCCGGGCCGGTCCTGTCCCACAGTCCGATCCAGCCCCGGATCCGGGTGGCGCAGTCCCGGGGATGCGTGAATGGCCACCAGTGTTCGGCGTCGACCTCCATCCGCTGGAACCGTGGCACCCAACGGCCAACGCCGTCGACCAAAGCGGGCGACAGTGCGACGTCGCGCAAGGGTACGACGACGGCGGCCGGCACTTGGCAGCGCGGCTGTGGCCCGCGTGCCATGTACGGAAGGATGTTCGCCCGGTACAGTGCCAACCCGCGGATGAACTCCGGGGTGACGGTGCGGCCACGGACAACGGGGTGGGAATGGCGGGGCGTGAGCCTCCAGAGCAGCTCGGGCAGCACCGGAACCTGGAACAGCGACACGTACCAGGAACGGGTCATCTGCCGGGCAAGGACCGGCCACGCGGAGGGCCGGCGCCGGCGCAACCTGATCCACTGCCGCATGTGGTTCAGGTTGGGCCCCGAGACCGACATCAGTGAGGCAAGATAGCGGGTGGCCCACGGGTGTTCGGCGGCGTGCCAGGCCTGGATCGAACCCCAGTCGTGGCCGAAGACGTGCACCGGTCCCGCATCGGCGGAGGCGATCACGGCGAACATGTCCTCCACAAGACGCTGCAGCCGGAACCGCTCCAACCGGTCGTCGTCTGTGGTGGATTGGCCGGCGTTGCGGGTGTCGTAGGTCAGGATCCGGTACTCGTCCCGGAGTTCGGCGATCAGCGGCTCAAAGATCCGGTGGTCGTCCGGAAAGCCGTGCACGAGCAGGAGCACCGGATGGTCACTGTCCGCTCGGGCACCGTATTCGAAAACGGCCAGCCGCGCGCCGGCATTTGCCACCGTGCGGATGGTGTGGGGCCGCGGCACCTCGGTCTCGTGCGGCAGCGGCACCCCCGGGCTGTGTGGACCTGCCAGGTTGGAGTTGTGGGGTTGCGGCCCATCGGAGGTGTTCATGCGCAGGGAGCGGCTGCCCGCCACATCATGGTTTTCCGATAATGTCTGCGGCCCCGGCGAGGAATGCCTCCATCAACGGTCCGCCGGAAGTGGAACCATACTCGCCTTCCTCCACGAACACGGCAACCGCCAGATCGCCTTGGACCGCCACCATCCAGGCATGTGTCCGCGGAGGCGTTTCGGTTCCGAACTCCGCGGTGCCGGTCTTGGCGATTACGGGCTCGCCCGGAATGTCCTGCAGCATGGAGGCACCGCCTTCGGTCACCACGGCACGCATCATCCCGCGCAGCATGGCGGCTTCTTCCCCGGTGACGGGTTCGACGTCGGTGCCCGCGTCCGCGCTGCCTTCCTCCGGGGACGCGGACGCGCCGGCACCCGTTCCGGCGGTGGATTCCGGACCTGAATCCGGACCAGCATCAGCGCCCGGCCCGCTGGCCAGCAGCTTCGGGGTTACCCGGTCGCCTTCGCCTACGGAAGCCGCCATCGTGGCCAGCGCCAGTGGGGAAACCAGGACCTGGCCCTGACCAATCATCGAGGCGGCGTGTGCCGTTCCTTCAGCCTCAGTGGGAACGTTGCCGAGGAAGGAGGGAAAGCCCAGCTCGGTTTCGACGCCGATTCCCAGCGCCGCCGCAGCATCCGAGAGTTCGCTTTGCGGCAACGTGTCGCTCTCGGCGATGAACGCCGTATTGCAGGAATGTGCGACAGCCTGTTTCAGCGGGATCTGGCCCAAGGCGCTCTGCGGATAGGTCGGCGCGTTCCGGTACTGGGCGCCGTCGACAGTGACGTTTTCCGTACACGAAACGATGGATTGCGGAGTCATGCCCTGTCGGATCAAACCCAGCGAGGTGACGACCTTGAAAGTGGATCCGGGCGGATACTGTCCGAGCATCCCTGTCGCCAAGCCATTGCTCCCCGGGCCGGTCGCCGTCGTCAGGATCTCTCCGGTGGAGGGTTGGATCGCGACGATTGCGCTCGCCGACTCCTCGGCTGTGAGCACGTCTTCGGCCAGCGCCTGCAGATCCCGGTTGAGCGTCGTCTTCAGCGGATCGCCCGGCTTGGGCTGGGTCTCGAACAGCACCCGCGGCTGGGCAGGAGTTTCTCCGCCGCCGCCGTCCCCGGAAGCCTGTTCCCCGGACGGTTCTGCCGCCGGCTGGGCCAGCACGGTGATTCCGGGTTTTCCCCTGAGTTGCGCATCGTGGAGCTGCTGCAGGCCGGACAAACCGGTCACGTCCCCGGCCTCCAGCGCCCCATCCGACGCTTCAATCAACTCGGCAGTCGCCGATCCGACCGTTCCGAGGACCGGCCGCGCAAACTCCCGCGTCGGCGCCAGCGACATGGTGTCCTCGATCCCGCGGGCGCCCTCAATCGCATCGATCTCAGCATCCGTGATGGTCCGGTCAGCATCATCGCGGATGGTCAGCGCCTCGACGAACGCCGCCTCGCCGGCCGCCTCCACCTGCGAAACGTAAGCGCCGGCGTCGATCCCCACCAGATTGGCCACGGCCGCGGCGGAATCAGCTGATTGACCCGCCTCGATCCGGCTCTTGTCGATACCGATACGGATCACGGGACGGTCGGTGACCAGTACGTCACCGCCGGCGCCGAGGATTTGCGCACGCTCCCCCGGGGTGGAGCGCATGGTCAAGGTTTCGCCGGGTTTAAGTTCGGGAACCACGACGTCGGGTGCCCAGGAGACGAGCCACTGGTCCTCTTCGCCACGGGTCATTTCAGCGCTGCTGGTATAGGACCAGTCCTTTGGTCCCTCGATGTCCCAGGTGTACCGGAGTTTGGCCGTCGCGGCGTCGTCGTTCTCTTCATTTATTTCGACGCCGGCGACGGTGACTTCCGGAGCGATCGGGTCCATCCCTGCGGTTATGCGCTGCAGAGCCCTGTTGGGGGCGGCCGCGGACGCCTCGGCAAACGGAACTGAAGAAATATCCAGCTTGGAGAGGGCGGCGGCGAGTTCCTCGGCAGTGGGCTCGGGAGGCGGGCCGTCGTCGGCGCAGCTGGTCAGTGAAA
>NZ_KI914673.1:0-7834 GCF_000520495.1 Arthrobacter sp. H14 | reverse complement strand
GCGCAGCTGGTCAGTGAAACCGCCAGCGCAGCCACCGCCGTACCGGTAATGAGTCGCCTGATTATGCCCACGATGCGCAGCCCTCCAGCTTCGTATTACGCGATCTACACCAACTGAGCCTACGGCATGGCCGTGCAACGATGAGGGCCCCTATACTAGGCCGGTGAACCCCACTGTTTGGATGGCGCTTCTTGGTGCCCAATCGATGATCAGCCTGACTCCCGGAGCCGGTGCCATCAACACGATGAGCAACACCCTCAACGTCGGAATCCGGCGATCCATCTGGGGAATCCTCGGGCAGCAGGTGGCTTTGCTGATCCATATTGCCATCGTAGCGGCCGGGCTGGGGCTTCTGGTCGCCAGTTCACCGGTGGCCTTTGACGTGATCCGTTATTCGGGTGCGGCCTACCTGATCTACCTTGGCGTTCGGAAGTTCCTGAGCGTGCCTGCGCAAAGCGGTGAGGCTCCAGGAGGGTGCCCGCTCGCTGCTGGTCCGTGGCCTCTGGGTGAATCTGCTCAATCCGAAAGCGATCGTCTTCTTCCTGGCTTTCATGCCGCAGTTTATCCGGCCGGCCGAAGAGCTCCTGCCCCAGTACGCGGTCCTCGGCGCGACGGTCGTCGTCGTCGACATCGCCGTCATGCTGTTCATCTTTGCCGCCTGCGCGCGCCAATTCCAGCGGTTCACGCAGAGCGAGCGCGGGCAACGCGCCATGAACCGCACGTTCGGGACGCTGTTTGCCGGCGTCGGCGTGGCCCTCGCGGTTCTTTAGCGCCGCCGTCGTCCGCTTACGTCGTCGTTAGCCGCGCTGTCGTCCCACTGTTTAGCGCCGTCGTCGTCCCACCATCGTGAATCCGATGATGGCCAGGGTGCCGGCAATAGCTTCGACCACCGCCGTCAGGGTCTTCTGGAAGTACCAGATCGGCTCGTACATCGCCGGCATGGGTCCAATCGCGGGTACGTCCACATAGCGGTAGAGGATAACGGCGAATAAGGCGGCGAAGGCAATCATGGCGGCAAGGGCGTAGGAGAGCTTGCTGCCGCGGACCAGGACGTAGACCGCTATCAGGATCGCGACTATCGACTGGATCACGAACAGCGTTCCCTGCCCGATGCCGCCCGGTGCTGCCTGTTCATAGCCGGGAGCAAGCTGCAGGTGGATCACGGCGTCGACCACCAGTGCGGCGGCGATTACGATCCGCAGCACGAGCATCATAGGTGCGTGCCGGCTGCGGGCCTTCCTGCTTCGGGTAGCTGTTGGAGTGCGCATCATTTCACCACCAGAGTTCCTGCCATATTGGGATGGTAAGTACAGATATAGGGGTACTCGCCTGGCTCTTCAGGTGCGGTGAAGGTGACGGTTTCCCCACCTTCGAACACGACGTCGAAGACGCCTTCCTCTTCAGAGGTCACAGTGTGTGGGGCACTGTCCTTGTTGATAACGGTGATCGTTGCACCCGGGCTGACGGATTCAGGGCCGATGTATTCGAAATTCTCCACGGTGATCACCACCTCTTCGGCGGAACCGTCCTCCGACCCGCCGGCCGGGGACTCTCCAGCGGGGGCGCTCGACGACGACGGCTCAGGTTCCGGAGCGGGCTCTTCTGTGGTTCCTCCACAGCCAGTAACCCCTACCAAAGCGGCCGCGAAAACAATGCTGAGAACGCCTTTACTGATATTCATGCTGTTCCTTCCACCAAGTGGCCACTAATGGTTGTTTAGAGCCATTCAAAACAACCATTACTGGCAACTCGACATCCAGGAGCCGGAGCCCGACCGGTATTTTTGTGTACCTTCAAGTATGAGACGGAAGCGGCGCGTTTCATAGGCTTGAAAGGACAATCTTTGGCCTCAATTCGGGCGTTTTAGATAACGATGCGGAACTGTACTTGGAGAGTTGAGTGTAGTAGACTCAAGTTAGCTTAGTAGTACGAACGCATGCAGGAAGACCCACAGTTCGGTAAGGAGCCCAGCTTGGAGACCAAATTCACCACGAAGAGCCAGGAGGCTTTGTCCGGCGCGGCAATGAATGCCTCGACGGCAGGGAATCCGCAGGTCGAACCTGCCCATCTGCTGAAGGCTCTAATGGATCAGAGGGAAGGCGTCGCCGTCGCGCTGCTCAAGGCCGCGGGCCTGGACCCGGATGCGGTCAGTGTGCAGGCCAGTTCAGCCATCAAGGCACTGCCGGCGTCGTCCGGTACTTCAGTGGCCCAGGCGGAATATTCGCGGGGGATTCTGAAGGTGATTAAGACCGCCCAGCAGGAAGCGGACCTGTTGGGCGACTCCTATATCTCCACCGAGCACCTGCTGCTCGCGCTGGCCGCCGACAATACCGCCGTCGGACGTCTGCTGCGCGATGCGGGAGCGGGGCACGAAGCGCTGAAGGCTGCGCTGCCGGGGATCCGTGGCGACCGCAAGGTTGATACCCCGGACCCGGAGAATACCTTCCAGGCACTTGAGAAGTTTGGCGTCGACCTGACAGAGATCGCCCGCTCAGGCAAGCTCGATCCCGTGATCGGACGTGACGCGGAAATCCGCCGCGTGGTCCAGGTTCTCAGCCGTCGGACCAAGAACAACCCGGTGCTGATCGGCGAACCCGGCGTGGGCAAGACCGCCGTCGTCGAAGGCCTGGCCCAACGGATTGTGGCCGGTGACGTTCCAGAATCGCTGCGCGGCAAGACGCTGATCAGCCTCGACCTGTCCGCGATGGTCGCCGGCGCAAAATACCGCGGGGAATTCGAGGAACGGCTCAAGGCTGTGCTCGAGGAGATCAAGAGTGCCGCAGGGCGGGTGGTGACGTTCATCGATGAGCTGCATACCGTCGTCGGCGCCGGTGGTTCCGAGGGCGCGATGGACGCCGGAAATATGCTCAAGCCGATGCTGGCCCGCGGAGAACTGCGGCTGATCGGCGCCACCACGCTGGATGAATACCGTCAACGGATCGAAAAGGACGCCGCGCTGGAGCGCCGCTTCCAGCAGGTCTTCGTCGGTGAACCCTCCGTAACCGACACCATCGGTATCCTGCGCGGGCTGAAGGAACGGTACGAAGCGCACCACAAGGTGGCGATCGCCGACTCCGCGCTGGTGGCCGCCGCGAGCCTGTCCAACCGGTACATCACCGGCCGCCAGCTGCCGGACAAGGCCATCGACCTGGTCGACGAGGCCGCGTCCCGGCTGCGGATGGAGATCGACTCGGCACCGGAAGAGATCGACGAACTGCAGCGTACCGTGGACCGGTTGACGATGGAGGAGCTGGCGTTGAGCGGCGAATCGGATCCGGCGTCGGTTGAACGGCTGGAGTCGCTGCGCGCGGACATGGCAGACCGGAAGGAACAGTTGGCGGCACTGACTGCCCGTTGGGAAGCCGAGCGTGCCGGGCTGAACCGGGTCGGCGACCTGAAGGCAAAGCTGGACGAGCTGCGTTCGCAGGCGGACAAGGCCCAGCGCGACGGCGATCTGGAGACGGCCTCCCGGCTGCTCTACGGTGAGATTCCCGCCGTCGAGCGCGATTTGAACACTGCCCAGGAGCAGGAGGAACACGTCGGCCAGCCGCAGGACCTGATGGTGTCGGAGGACGTGACGGCGGACGATATTGCCGAGGTGATTTCCGCGTGGACAGGTATTCCGGCCGGTCGGATGCTGCAGGGCGAGACCGAAAAACTGTTGCAGATGGAGCAGTTCCTCGGCGCCCGGCTGATCGGACAGACCAAGGCGGTTGCCTCCGTTTCGGATGCGGTGCGCCGTGCCCGGGCAGGCATTTCGGATCCGGACCGGCCCACCGGTTCGTTCCTGTTCCTCGGCCCGACCGGCGTGGGCAAAACCGAGCTGGCGAAGGCGTTGGCGGACTTCCTCTTCGACGACGAGCGGGCCATGGTCCGGATCGACATGAGCGAGTACTCGGAGAAGCATTCAGTCTCACGCCTGGTCGGGGCGCCTCCGGGCTACGTCGGTTATGAGGAGGGCGGCCAGTTGACCGAGTCCGTCCGGCGACGGCCCTACAGCGTGGTGCTGCTCGACGAGGTGGAAAAGGCGCACCCGGAGGTCTTCGATATCCTGCTGCAGGTGCTCGACGACGGCCGCCTCACCGATGGCCAGGGCCGCACCGTGGACTTCCGCAACGTCATCCTGGTGCTGACCTCCAACCTCGGTTCGCAGTTCCTGGTTGATCCGCAGCTCGAGGACCGGGAGAAGCGCGACGCCGTGATGAATTTGGTGAATGCTTCCTTCAAACCGGAATTCCTCAACCGGCTCGACGACGTCATCATGTTCGACGCCCTGAGCCTGGATGAGCTGGCGCAGATTGTCGACCTCGCCGTGCAGGCTTTGGCCGCGCGGCTGCAGGAGCGCCGGCTGACGCTGGACGTGACGGACGCAGCGCGCGAGTGGCTGGCGTTGACCGGTTACGACCCGGCATACGGGGCACGTCCGCTGCGCCGGCTGGTGCAGCGCGGGATCGGCGACCGGCTCGCCCGCGGCATCCTGGCCGGTGAAATTCCGGACGGCGCCACGGTCGTGGTCGACAAGGACGACGCCGCCGACACCCTGACGGTGACCACTGGAGAACCCGTGCGGTCCGGCCGGCTAATCGATTAGCGACCCGGTAATCTGACCACTGGTAATACGGATGAAGCAATCCACCCTGCGATCCCCGGACTGCCATGATTCAGGCTGAGGATACGCTGTCTGCTGCCGCAACCGTTCCTCATACTGGTTGGCTTCCTGTGAGAGTTCGGTGTTGCGGCAGAGTTCGCTGGCACGTTCGGCGAGGGCCTCTTCACCGGGGAACCCGGCGTCGTCCTCATAGGTGAAGGTATTGACCAACTGGGCCTGGTGCGGGGTTTCACAGGTCACGACGGTTGCCGGTTGGGTTGCATCCGTGAACTCCGTGAAGCACTGGCCCTCTTCGAAGTCGAACGGTGAAACGTTTTCGGCGATAATCCCGTTGCTGCCGGCGTTGGGCTGCGGGCCGGTGTCCCGGTAACCAGCCAGCATCGTGATCAGCAGGATGATGCCGACGACGAGAACCGCCGCGATGCCGATCCCGATAAGCAAGGGAGCCTTCGACGATTTCCGGCGGGGACGGGTCGGTGGCTGCTGGCCGAACGGTGCTCCCTGCCAATCCGCCGGGGGCAGATAGGTGACGTGCTCATCGTGCTCCGTGCCCGGACCGGTTGATGAGTGATCGGGCCAGAGGCTGGAGGGCTGGTCTGTCCCCGGGTAGGAGGGTGGTTGATCCGGCCAGTTACCGGGCGGTGGTTGGACGGTTCCGGCGCCGGTCGGCGTCTGGCCGGTGCCGGTGCTGGCAGGCGGCCGGGTGGGAGCCGGTGGTGCATTAAAGCGTCCGCCGTGATCGCGTTGGTGCGGTTCGGTGGCCTTCGCAGCTCCGGGGCCTTCGCCGGTACCCCGGTGGCCGTCGTCGTCGTTATCCTTGTCCTTTTCGCTTGGAGTTGCGGGATAGGAATCGGGTTCGGGCTCAGGTTCGGGCTCAGGTTCGGGAGCCGCCGACGATTCGCCGCTCGTCGGCTCCTGCGGCGTCTCATCGGCCCCGGGAGAGGAGGGGTAATCCTTCTCCTTCGGATCGCGCTCGTCGTTGTTTTCGCTCATGGTTCCTGCTCGTCGGTGACTTCCGCCCGGGCCTTCGAGGCGGCGGCCTGGATTTTCTGCGATACGGCGTCCTTATCCGCGGCGGATTTGGGCAGCCGTCCGCCAGCCAGCGTTCCCGCCTGTTCCACTTCCTGCTCAACAGCCTCGGCCTCCGCGTTGACCTCGTGAAGCGAGGCCTCCGTTGCGACGTCAGGGCTGATGACCGGCTCGGCCAGCGTGGGAGTTGGCAGCTGCAGTTCGTCCGGCGAGACGGTCAGGAGCCCGTCGTCGTCAATCAGGGTCTCCGGCGGAGCCGACGGATCCGGCGCGATGATGTCACCGTCGTCGTCGAGGGCAGCATCGTGTGACTGTGCGTCTTCAGCCTCATTCATGGAAGACCCCTCCCTCTGCTGCAGTGATTCCGGACCGCGGGGGTGGTGCGAAACCCCTTTGGAATGACTCTATCGAATATCGACAACGGCTTGCAGGGGTGCGCGGGGTCTGAGCGAGCGCTTATGCTCTACGCGTACTGAAGGTGAGCGGCCCGTCCCCAAGGCGCGGATTTCGAAGAAAGCATGTAATCTGGAGATACGACAAATTGAACATTCTCCGGGAGCCGCGTTGGGTTGCTCCAGTGCCTGCACCCGGAACGACGTACAGAGGGGGTCACGCCATGGGGCGCGGCCGTCAAAAGGCAAAAGCTACCAAGCAGGCACGGGACATCAAGTACTTCAGCCCGTCCACTGACTATTCGGCACTGCAGCGCGAGCTGGCCAGTGCGAATCATCACGCTTCGACTGGTTATTCCGACCGTTTTCCAGAAGACGGGGATGACTATGAGGACAAGTACGCGGATCAGTTTGACGATGAGGACGACGACGGGGATCCTTCCCGCCGCATTGGCTAGTTCCTCATCAGCACGGAACTCTGTGGGCTCCAGGCGGTTTAGCGTCTCAAGCTGGCACGTTCAGGCACTGAGCTTATATCTACTGCGGTACATCCATTCGGGTGTGCCGCAGTAGGTGTTTAACCATCGTGGCCGTCCCTCAGGCTCTCCATCACGCCGGTCTCGGTCTTCGGGCTCTTTCGAATAGGCTGACAACGTGTTTGGATTGTTCCAAAAGACCTGCAGAGGAGCGCAATGACCAAAATGGAGAAGTTCGCACAGGGAGCACCGGCCTGGGTGGACCTGCAATCACCGGATCAGGAAGCTTCCAAGCGGTTCTACGCTGAACTCTTCGGCTGGGAGTATCAGGACAACCCTATGTCGCCTGAGTACGTGTACTCCATGGCGTCTGTCGGAGGGTCAGCCGTGGCTGCCATCGCTCCGCAGGCGACCGAGGCTGTCAACGCCGGGATAACCACCGCTTGGAATACCTACTTCTCGGTGGACGATATCGAGGCCGTCGTGGAAAAGGTGGCTCCTGCCGGCGGCCGGGTCCTGATGGCGGCCGACGACGTGGAAGGCTTTGGCAGGATGGCTCTGATCGAAGACTCGATCGGTGCGCCGCTCACGCTCTGGCAGGGAAAATCCCTGACTGGTGCGGAACTGATCAATGAGCCCGGTTCCTTCATCTGGCATGAGCTTGCGGCCGGAAACTGGGAGCATGCGGTGCCGTTCTACATCGATGTCCTTGGAGCCGAGAAGGCCGAGGTACCCATGGAGGGCGGAAGCTTCACGATGCTGCGGGTCGACGGCCAGTACGTTGCAGGATTCCGCGACCAGGAAGATGAGAATTCCACGCCCAGGTGGGAGGTTTACTTCGGAATTGCGGACACGGATGCCGGTATCGCCACCGCCCGCGCGTCCGGGGCCAAACTCCTGGTCGAACCGTTCGACGTCGAAGGCATCGGCCGGATGGCGATGCTCAGCGATCCGCAGGGCGCCGTCTTCTGGATCCTGCAGGAGCCCCCGGCAGAGTAGAGCAAATCGAGTCGGCAGTAGATGCTGTTATGACGGGGTGAAGTCAAGTGGTGTTTGCAATGCTGCGGCTTACGCTGCGGTTTGTAGTAGTTCTTTCAGTTGGTCGGCGGGCGTCTGAAGCCCGAGGGTTTGGCGGGGCCTGCGGTTAAGGATGTCCTGAACCTTTTTGAGATCTGCGGCGGTGTAACCGCTGAGATCGGAGTACTTCTCGAACCAGTGCCGCAGCAGCCGGTTCGTGTTCTCGTTCGTGCCCCGTTGCCAGGGTGAGTGCGGATCGCAGAAGTAGACCGGTGATCCCAGTTCAAGCCTGACTTTTTCGTAGGCTGTCA
>NZ_KI914672.1:26100-29676 GCF_000520495.1 Arthrobacter sp. H14 | reverse complement strand
GTTTCAATGTCAATGGCCAGCGCCTGGAACAACTGCTTCCTGAGTCGCCGCTGGCCGACCTGAGCTGGATGAAGGAAAAGCTCAACCGGGCACGAGTCACGTTGCCCAACGGGTACTGCGGTCTGCCGCTGCAGCAGAACTGCGACGTCCAGAACGCCTGCCTCGACTGCACAAAATACTTCATCACCACACCGGAATTTCTCCCGTCCCATGAAGAGCAACTCGAACGGACCCGCTCCCTCATGGAAGACGCCGAAGCACACGGGCAGACACGGATGGTGGAGAAGAACAAGCCAACATTCATCAAACTCAGCAACCTTGTTGAGACCCTTCGCGCCGCGGCCGCAGGAGAAAACAGTGGCAACAACTGATCACCCCGGAACGCAAGCTCTGCAGCGGCACCGCGAACAACGCAGCGTCCAAACAGCGAGCAGAGTTGAAGCAGCGATGCGCACCCTGGATGCTCAAGGTGACCAGATCACTTTCGCCAGCGTCGCCAGAGAAGCGGGCGTAAGCCGTCAGTGGCTATACACAAGCCGCTATCGCGATGAAATCGACCGTCTTCGCACACGTCCCGCAGTTTTGCCCGGAAACCGTCACAGCCGGGCTAAGGAAGCAGCGACAGACGCATCTCTCCGGTCCAGGCTAGCCGCCCTACAAAAGCGCAACACGGAACTGCGTCAGGAGGCGGTCGACCTGCGCCATCAGCTGGAACGTGCCCTCGGGCTTATCCGGCAGCACCATCTCGATTACTGACGACCGCGAAGGGACACGGATCGGAAGTCTCCGGGGGCGCCAAGAACTCATAGCTCAAAGCTTCTCTACACTGGCAGGGTGGGAATTACGCGTGTGGTAAGAGCGATGGAACGGTGGCAGATCGGTCTTTATCTGGTGGCTATCGTTGGCGGAGCAATCTTTGGCTGGTCGGTTCCCGCCGCTGCTGGGCCGCTGGAGCTCGCCATCAACCCGGTGCTCGGGCTGTTGTTGTTCGCCACGTTCCTGGGAATCCCGTTCTCGGCGATCGGCCAGGCCGTCCGGGATACACGATTCATGGCCACGGTCCTGGTCTTGAACTTCGCCATCGTGCCTGCCGTCGTCTTTGGCCTATCCCGGTTCGTGGCCGATAACCAGGCTCTTCTTGTTGGCGTGCTGTTGGTGCTGCTGACGCCTTGCATCGACTACGTGATCGTCTTCTCCGGGCTGGCAGGCGGCTCCAGCGAGCGTCTGCTTGCTGCCGCGCCGCTGCTCATGATGTCTCAGATGCTGTTGCTGCCTTTCTACCTGTTCATCTTCATCGGCCCGGAACTCGTCTCAGCCATTGAACCGGGACCATTCCTCGAAGCGCTCATCGTGCTAATCATCCTCCCCCTCATCCTGGCAGCATTCACCCAATGGTGGTCCCGTCGGGCGGCAGCCGGCAGGAGCGTTATGACTGTCATGGAGGCCCTGATGGTCCCCCTCATGATGGGGACACTGGCTGTCGTGATCGGATCGCAGATCCACGGGGTAGGACAGGAAATCACCTCACTGCTGTCGGTCATCCCTCTCTACGCGGCTTTTCTGGTGATCATGGTTCCCCTCGGAATGGCGTCCGCACGGGTCGCACGACTGGATCCGGGAAACACGAGGGCCGTGATTTTCAGTGGCGCCACCCGCAACTCACTGGTCGTACTCCCGCTGGCATTGGCATTGCCTGAGCCCCTGGCGTTGGTTCCGCTGGTCGTTGTAACACAAACCATGGTTGAACTTATCGGCATGATCACCTATGTGAAAGTCATTCCCCGCCTGGTTCCATCGGAACGGAGACTGCGACCCGCCCAAGAAACTGGTGGTTGAAGGATCGGCTTATGGGACGAGGCAACCGACAACCCAGCTGTCATAAACCGCCATTCTGAACTAGCAGTCACACCAAAGCGATTGATCCACTCTCTAACTGCAACACCACAGAGATGACATGTCTTCACTGATGAAACGTCGTCATATAGCACCCTTAGAGGGTGTGACTACAGATAACACCGTCACCATCAAACTTCGTGTCCCACCCTGGGTCCCCGACGCTGATCGGGTCGGCGTCTGCTTCGCGGACGGCGGTGCAATTCTCGTAGCTGACGTCTGAGCCGGTTCCAGGTGCTGGTTCCGGCGACTCTTCCCGTGTTGGTGTGGCCGCTACGGGAACGCTCACTCCCCCGTCGTCGTCCGGGACTGGTTGGTTGGGGCATTTGGTGGTGAGGATGCCGGCGACCGCATCGTGTTCGGCCTGTGTCATCCACAGCCCGTATTTAGCTTTCACAGCTGTACTACAGATAACGCCGTCACCGTCAAACTTCGTGTCCCATCCCGGGTCGCCGACGCTGATGGGGTCGGCGTCCGCTTCGCGGACTGCGGTGCAATTCTCATAACCGACCTCTGATCCTGTCCCTGGTGCCGGATCCGGTGACTGTTCCGGCGCAGGTGCGGCCGCTATGGGTACCTCCACTCCCCCGTCGTCGTCCGGGACGGGCTGATCGGGGCATTTGACGGTGAGGATCCCGGCGACCGCATCGTGTTCGGCCTGTGTCATCCACAGCCCGTATTTAGCTTTCACAGCTGTTTGCAGGGCAACGTATTCGCAGCGGAATGCTTTGTTCGGCGGCAGCCAGGTCGCTGCGTCTGAGTCGCCTTTGGACGCGTTGGTGGGTCCGTCGACGGCCAGCAGGTTCAGCCGGGTCATTGGCGAACGCTTCGCGCTGATTCTCCCCCAACTGTTGTGCCCCTTTCTGCCAGGCATCGGATAAGGCGACGAGATGATCGATTTGAAAACCTCGGGGCTCGTGTCATTGCCGCGGACGAACTCAATGACCGCTCCGGTGAAGGGGCCAGCCAGGGTTCCTGTCAGCACAATGCATTCGTTGGTGCCTGCCCGGAAGGTCTCGTTCGTGAGGTCCCGCTTGAGGATGTCGTCGCGCCCTTCACGACCGAAGAGCCAGCCGTTCAGATCCACGGAAAAACCATCGATGACGCGACCCGGTGCACCCACTACCACACCGACAAGGACGTCGTGGCGATCATGTTCAACTGCTGCAACACGTTCTACGCCTGCTTCCATTGCCACCAGGAAACCGAAACTGGCGGTTCGAGTGAAATGTTGATTTTCAGATGTGGCGGACAATTAGTTCATCTATGCCTGCCAGGCGGCGGCAGGGGCCGATTCCGCTCCCGAAAGGCACAGCCTTACCGGGAAGATGTTCAGCGCTGAGGGGAAGACGATATATGGGTTTCGATGTCGGAAACAGCACCATGGATATACAGATACTGGACGCCGCGCGCCATGATGAGTGCCTTGAAGCTGCCGTGGAGCGGATGAAGGCCAAAGCTGTTGAAGATGGCCGGAATGGGGTCTTGGTCACCAGGCACGCACCCGGCCGTTACACGGTTGAAGTGAGTGCCGAAGTCCCGTTTGGCTTCACTTACGAGGCTTCGGTATAAGAGATCAGTTTGAAAAGCGGCGGGGTATCGGTCTTTGCCCGGACATTCTGAACCGGTTATTCAGGCCTCGGTGTCCACCAGCGGCACCTGTGTTGGCTGGTGGCCGGCCGG
>NZ_KI914672.1:18867-26000 GCF_000520495.1 Arthrobacter sp. H14 | reverse complement strand
GGTGGCCGGCCGGTTTGGGAACGGTAGATGGTGTTCTCGTCCTGGACGATGAAAATTTCGGAGTCGCTGCGTGTCCAGTGCAGCACGAGCCGGCCGTAACGTTCGGCGAGTTTTGCCAGGGTCACGAAGGTGGTGACACCGATGGATACCGGCTCGGCGGGAAGCCCCGTGACCTCATCCGCTGCCCATGCCTTGGCATCAATCGCCTCCAGGTCGAAGTTGGATGGTTCCGTCATACCGGGTCTCCGGTGGAAGATTCCGTTGCTTCAAGTGGGATTGTCGAGTGCCATCCTCCGGAGGTGGACAGCTCGGCGGTCACTGTCATGCCGCCGGGTTCGCCGCTAACCGCCGAAAACACCGGAACCGTTCAAGATGCCACCTAGCAGGGCGCACTCGATGCCGGCTGGACCGACACCGAACTGACCGAACTGTCGGTGGCACTGAACCTGTTCACCAACTACTTCAACCACCTCGTCGACACGGACCTCGACATCCCGGCGGCACCCGGGCTCTAAGACGCCTTCTGCCGGACGAAAACGGGTTGGTCACGAAAAAATGTTTCCGCCAGCATGACCGCGGTAGCGCCTACGTCAGATGCAAACGGGTAACACTGATAATGAGTTTACGGCGATTATGTAAGCTGTGCCCGTCATGGTCGGCTCCCCCATTCGACCGTGGCAGCGGCCGCGGGACGGCTTTATGGTTTCTGTCCCGTGGCCGCATTTCACCGTGAGCCGGGTCGAGCCGTCTCCAGTTTCCTATCATCCTCACGGCGGGCAATTATCCTCATCAGAGTGGAGCAGCAGGATCCCCGCAGGGCAGGACGGTGCATCGGAGCCGCTGCCCGTCTGCTGGCACAATGTCGTGGATGATCCGCAATGCACCAATACTGGTTTATTCGGACAAGTACCTGCTAGCTCTGATCGGCTGCACCAGCTGGACACGCTCGGTAGCTGGCGGGTGCCGGGCCGGGCCGGCACCACTTTGGGCTATGCTCAGAGCATCTTGCTCAATGCAACCCCGCAGGGGTCCTCCGGCCATGTACCGGGTGTGTTCCGGAGGAGGGTGCCCGGGCGTAAAACAATGGGTAGGTTCCCACCATGAGTAGCGCGAAGGCAAACAGCACGAGGGGTTGATCGAGCGTGACCACGATGCCCGCGTGCAGGACGATTCCCAAAGCGATAGTCATGCGTACCAGCCGGCGAGACCATAAAGCCAATGCCAGGAAGAGTTCCATGGCTACGGCGCCGATGCTGAGCGGGACGTAGACGAAGTCAGGCAGCGGCATCCACATTGCAGAGCGAAGCACATCGCCGCCCAGAAACACAGGATTAATCTTCGCCAGGGCGGTGAAGAAATAGACCACGGAAATCTGCGTCATGATCAACGTATTCGGCCACGACACATGCGACTCTTGATGCCCCCGGACCTTGGCGTCCAGGGACCAACTCGCTCCCGGACGACCCATGGCAAGATACGCGCTGAGGCAGAGCAAAAGCAGCTGGTGGCTGCTGTAGGTTTGCTGGTCCCATAACAGAATGAAGACAGTGACAACGGCGACGGAGCCCGCCGCTGTTCGGGAGCGGAATCCCGCGATGAGGGCAATTGACCCGATGACACCGAATACGAACACGACGGCTACAGACCGCTCGTCGATCGGGGGGAACCAGCCGAAGAAGGGGATGGTTATGCGGCCGGCGGCAATCTGATTCAGAGTGACGAAGTTTTCGAGCGTGATGATGAGAGCAGCGGCCGCGACGGAGATCCGTGTGACGGCCAGCGCATTGGAGCCGGTTAACGGTGCCATTATGGGCCGCATGCGAATGACTGATCGACGTCAGCGTAAATGAGGTCGACAGCGGCCACATCCGGAATCACATTGCACACATGCGCCGGAAGGTGTTTGCCCCAATTGATCTCGGGCCGCCGGGTAGCGGCCATGTTCGTAAACGGAATTTCCCTGACGGCACCATCGGCGGTCTCGATTCTAATTTTTGGGATCTCGCCGAGACCAGAATACATCTGCCAACCCAAGCGGCCAGGCGGCTCCTGGAGGAACACCAGGCCAGGTACCATCAACTGTAATATGACAATTACGACAATGACCGGCCGCGCCACGGGCTTCCCCAAGAAAGCCTTGTCCGGGGTATGGCACCGGGTCAGTAACTCTCGAATCGCAGCCCACATTCTCGGTTATCCTCCGCTGAGATAAGCGTAGCGTAGAGTCCTCAACCTGTCCCCGGTCGTAAACTGTAAACGAAGACAGAGCCAGGTCTCCTGTTCTGGACTATTGGGGACACCACGCCGGCAGCTGCGGTGCCCCCTACCAGTTATTGTCTCCCTCACCCCAAACTCGGCCTGTCGTGGACTCACCGGTAAAGGATGACTCCATGAAATGGCAGGCAATCTGGCCACTGCGGCGCGGATGGCTCTACAGGAAGAGGCACGTGCCCGGGAGGGTTTCAGGCTAGAATTTAGCGTCATAGCGGTGCAGGAAGGCCGCCATGGCGTCCCGATTGACCGGTTCGTCGGGCCGGTAGGTGCCGTTGTCGTATCCGGTGGTGATCCCGGTTGATTCGAGCCAGGTGACTTCCTTGTAGAACTTGCTCCCGCGGGGGCAGTCGGTAAACGGTGACGTCTGTGGGGCCACGGTGGCCGGTTCACCGGCCATCCGGTAGAGGAACGCCGCCATCGCTTCACGGTTAATGGGTTCGAGTGGCCGGAAGGTTCCGTCGGGCCAGCCGGTGGTGATCCCGGTTGAACCACCGCTGCAACCCGCCCCGCACGGGCTAACGCCCTGATCTGACCGGCGGCAGTGGCGTCAACGACCGTGGCCCGGACCGCATGTGAGAAAGTCCGGCCAACCGACAGCCCCTTCGACCGCAGTCCCCTGGCCTCAGCCGGAAAGCCAGTGGCCGGGAGAACCGCCAGGGTCAACAGCACACCGGCCCAAACAGACCTGGAGCGTTGCAAAAAACGCATGACTTCCTTTCACAGAGTGATCAAGTAAGGCGGGTGCCATCACAACCGGACCTGCTTAAACGCTACCGGCGGGATGGCCGACGGTTTGAAAAACTTCCAATCTCCTTCGGTAATCCTGCGGAAATACCGCTGGATTTGGCAGAACACCTCCCTTGCAGCGATACGTCCGTGTGCTGCGGGAAACTTTACCCAAACATGTTCGCTGCATACCATGGCAGGACGGTCCAGCACCACCTCACCCAACGTCAGCGGGTCCATCCGCCGGATATCCTCAATCACAAGGGCCCTCCCGCAATCCAGCCAACGCCCCCCGCAAGGCGTGAGCATGTCGGCCGTGACTTCTTCCGCCGGTGTTTCAGATGAACGGAACGGCAGTTCTTCCCGGGCTCGGCCATATAGCGTTCCGTTTCGATGACTGATGACTAAAGTGCGCCAGATGATGACAGCCAGCGGAGGCCGCGAATTCCGTTGAACCCCAAAGAACCCAGCACACGGCGGGGTAAACAGGACAACAAACTCCCGAAACACGCCAACGACGCCGCCGGTGTCTTCAGGAAAGGCCTAATGAGGAAAGGGGTAAGTTCACGCGACTTCGAACCGGGTAACCACGCACAATATTCATCATTACCATCTCAGGCAGAGGTTTGCCGATTGACCGTTGACCGGGGCCAGTGCCGCTTGCGGCCCGGGCGAAACGCGGAGTTTCCGCAACACCTCACAAGCCCGGGGTGAAACTGGCATCAGCAGTTCGCGTGAGCCATGCCGTGCCAGTGGAGAAACCGTTTCAACCTTCGCTGATGGGTCGAAGGGCACCGGCCGGGAGGCAGACACCTACGAAGGCATAACCTGACGTCTTGGCGTTTATGATTCGTCTCGAGTCGTCGGTGACTCTCTGGACGGAAGAGGGTATCCCGCCACAGCAGTAGCGGGGATGCGGAACTTCCGGCCGAAATGTACGGACGGCAGTTCGCCCGAATGGATTTTCCGGTACACCGTCTGGCTGGATATACCCCAGAACGCCGCGACTTCATCGGCGGTCAGCAACTCAATACTGTTGAAGTGTCCGCCCAAGCCCAGCATCAGCCGCCACTCCGGCGCCGACGGACGAACAGTGTTTCACATTCCATACGCACCTCACGCTTTTACACATCATGGCGGGCTCTGTACCCGCGATGATATGGCTACACCATACCCGAAACCGCCCTCCCGCGCCGTGCATTTGCGTATCTCCAGTCACA
Source organism: Arthrobacter sp. H14 (assembly GCF_000520495.1). GTDB lineage: Bacteria > Actinomycetota > Actinomycetes > Actinomycetales > Micrococcaceae > Arthrobacter_C. The sequence continues at coordinate 21,780 of NZ_KI914672.1, read as the reverse complement.
GGAGACCCACTAGCAGGGGAACTGTAAGCCGTTGCCCGTGCTCGGCTGCTGATCGGTATTATGCCGAAACGACGGTATTTGAGTATTGGTGCTTGTCCCGGTCATCGACGAAATTCGTGGACCGTGACCATGGGTCAAGGCCGTTCAAGCAGGATGGGCTGGGTGGGCCGGAAATCTGCCCCCGACACGCACTTGATCCTGCGTTTTACGCAGGAAATGTATAGGTTTCTAAGCCTTTGTGAAGGCTTGACGCAGGATAGCCACAGATCGTGCCGAAAACGCTAAATGGGTTGCTATGTTTATTCCAGGCCGGTAACACCAGCCCCTCTGGTTCACCACCACTCACTCTCACTAATACAGGAGCTTCCCATGAATTCTCTCTTCGCATCCCTCCAGACCCTCGGCTTCAATCTCCGGTCCCGCCTGCAGCGGGAAGAGACGGGCGCCACCGCCGTCGAGTACGGCATCATGGTCGGGCTCATCGCCGTTGTCATCATCGTCGTTGTCGCTGCCCTCGGCCCTCAGCTGGCCGCCATGTTCCAGAGTGTCAGCGACCAGCTCGTTCCCGCCGCCCCCACCACGTAGTACCGGCAAGCTCGTTTCAGTGGCGGAGGCGTTCGCGCCTCCGCCACTGACATTTGAGGGACCATTTGACCAAAGACGGGGAAAGAGCGACAGCTGATGATGGACAGGAATGGTGAACGCGGGGCTGTGGCCGTTGAATTCGCTATTTTGTTGCCGGTCCTTCTGATGCTTGTTATGGGGATTATGGAGTTCGGCCGCGCCTATAATGCACAGATTTCCTTGACGCAGGCGGCCCGGGAAGGTGTCCGGGTGATGGCTATCTCGAACAATCCGACCGCCGCGAAGACCGCGGCCAAAAATGCGGCACCGTCTCTGAACCCGTCTCTGTCGGCATCAAACATTACGATCAGTCCGGCTGCCTGCACGCCTGGGACTCAGGCCACGGTCACCATCACCTACAGCCTCGATACAATTACCGGCATCGCCGGTCCGTTCACCCTGACCGGCAAAGGGGTCATGCTGTGCGGCGGCTGAGAGCACTGGAAGAATCTGAGCGCGGGGCGGTCACGGTAATGCTGGCGGTCCTCATGGTGGCTCTGCTCGGTTTCACCGCCATCGTCGTCGATGTTGGCCTGGTCTATTCCGAACGGGCTCAGCTTCAAAACGGCGCCGACGCAGCAGCTTTAGGCGTTGCGCAGAAGTGCGCAAAAGACCTCACCGCTTCGGAATGCTCCAGCGATTCCTCCCTCGCTAAAGGCCTTGCGAATAACAATGCCCTCGATGGGCTCAGCAATATCCAGTCTGTTGCACTGGATAAACCGGGTGGAAAAGTCACGGTCAACACAGGGGCGCAGGAGGACGGTGGGGCAGCCAACAGCATTTCACTCTCCTTCGCGAACGCTCTCGGCATCCCTTCGGCAGAGGTCGGCGCCCGTGCCGGAGCGCGATGGGGAAGCCCGGTTGCCGGACGCACCGTGTTCCCCGCCGCATTCTCCATCTGCCAGGTTGAGAACAGGATTGACGGGGCCCTGCAACGCCTTGGTCTGCACGGCGGGGCCTACGCCAATTCCAGCTGCAACTACGGCCCCTCCGGCGCAACCGTGGCCGGAGGTTTCGGTTGGCTGGCCCAGGACACCGGCCAGTGCGGAGGGAGCATTGACCTGGCGACCAGTGAGGGCGGCAGCAGTACCGGAAACAACGAACCCCCTGACTGCACGGCGGTTTTCACCAAATGGATCACGGAGATCAACGCCGGACGAAAACCCACAGTGCTGTTGCCCGTGTTTGACCGGGTAACCGGAGAAGGTTCCGGCGCCGTGTATGGCCTGACGGCCTTCGCTGCATTTGAAGTGGCGGGATGGAAGTTCACTGGTGGGTCCGAAGGCCCTGGAGTAACGGCCGTCTTCCACAACACCGGCTACGGCAGTTCCCTGGATTGCACCGGAAACTGCCGCGGGATCATTGGTAAGTTCGTAAAGCACGTTTCCCTCGCCGAGGGATACACGTTGGGTCCTGTGCACCGCTACGGTGCTACCGTCGTTCAGATGGCAGAATAGGAGCGGCAATGAAGTCACGTCTACTGGGCGGCGCCGCCGCTGTGGTTCTTGCAATCATTGGTGCCCTGCTGGTTTTTTCTTATACCCAGAACGCCGATCAACGCGCGATGCAGGGCCTTAACCCCACCGATGTTCTCGTTGTACAGGAAGCGGTCCCTGCAGGCACCCCGGTCGGGTCCCTGGCCGAGTCGGTGGCAGTCGAATCCCAACCGGCCAAGGCGGTACCGGATTCAGCGCTTGAAAATCTGGATGATTCAGCCGGTAAGGTGACTTCCGTTGATTTGATTCCCGGTGAGCATCTGCTGGCCGGGAAACTGATTGATCCGGCCGAGCTGCAGACACCGGGTGCAGTTCCGGTTCCGGAGGGGCTGCAGGAAATCACTTTCTCCCTGGAACCCCAGCGTGTTATCGGCGGCAGTATCACTGCCGGCGACACTGTGGGGGTGTTCGTATCCTTCGATGAGGGTGCGTTGGACGATGAGCCTGAGGAAGCCAGCACGCAGCTGGTTTTCCACAAGGTCCTGGTCACGGCGCTCCAACGGTCCGAGGCGGGTGCTGAAGAGCCGGTGGATAACCAGGCCCTGCCCGCCGGAACAATGCTGGTCACGGTGGCTGTCGATGATGTGGATGCGTCAAAGATTATCTTCTCGGCCGAGTTCGGCAGGATCTGGCTGAGTAAGGAACCCGCCGACGCGGACGAAAGCGCACCAACACCGATCCGGAAGAGTGAGGTATATCAGTGAGCCGTTTCGTCCTGATTACCCCGGATACTAATTTCGACCAGCTTCTTCGGCTGGCCGCCTCCGGCGGCCTCCAGGGGGAGGTGCGGACG
>NZ_KI914672.1:8655-18767 GCF_000520495.1 Arthrobacter sp. H14 | reverse complement strand
GCGGCCTCCAGGGGGAGGTGCGGACGTTTTTGACCGCTACGGTGCCCGCCGACCCGCAGGAGCTCTTCGCTGCTCTGACGCACCACCCGGAGGTTCTCATCCTCGGGCCGGGAATTTCCGTGGAAGAGGCACTGAGGCTGGCCACTGTTTTCGATGTCCAGTTTCCCGAAATCAGTATTATCCTCGCGGGTGACTACAGTCCGGAGTTGATTGTGCACGCCATGCGTGCCGGCATCCGGGACGTCCTGAGCCCAACTGCTGATGCGGACCAGATCATGGTGGTGCTTGAGCGCGCCTGCCAGGCCTTCGCCACCCGGCAGCGGACCTACCATCCTGTTCCTGAAGAGCCCCATAATAAGGGACTGGTAATCGGGGTATTCTCCCCCAAGGGAGGAGTAGGCAAGACCACCGTCGCGACCAATATCGCCGTCGGGCTCGGGAAAATCGCACCTATGGGTGTGGTTATCGTGGACCTGGATTTACAATTCGGCGATGTGGCATCAGGTCTCTTCCTAAAACCCGAACACACCGTTATCGACGCGGTGTCCCCTTCGGCAGCCAAGGACACCCTGGTCCTGAAGGCGTTCCTCACGGTCCACCCAGCTGGCATCTATGCACTCTGTGCCCCTAAAAACCCTGCAGAGGCCGATGACATTTCAAGTGAGCAGATTACCCGCCTGCTGGAACAACTCGCAGCTGAATTCGCCTACGTCATCGTGGACACGGCCCCGGGATTGCCCGAACTTGGTCTGGCGGCCATGGAGCGGTGTACGGATGTCGTCTGGGTCAGTGGAATGGACATACCCAGCGTCCGGGGGCTGCGCTCCGGGCTGGACATACTAAAGAATCTGAACATTCTGCCGGGTAACCGGCACGTGGTGCTCAATATGGCCGATTCGAAGGCAGGGCTTTCGATCCAGGACGTTGAATCAACTATAGGAGCGCCCGTGGACGTGAGTATCCCCCGTTCAAAAGTCGTCGCGTATTCGACCAACCGCGGGATTCCTGTCTTGCAGGAGGCGCGCCGTGACCGTGCGGTCAAAGGACTCAAAAATCTGATCGAGCGCTTCGACCCCGCCTGGAGAGCCAAAGCCCAACGTAAATTACACCGCAGGGTCGTGGTCCGATGAAATTATCCGAACGGCTCAACGCGGCCCGGCAGGAGACCCGTCCGGACGCTGGTGCTGCGCAGACCGGAGCCGGTACAGGCAAAGCGGCTGCGGCGAATGCGGAACCTGTACCCGTGGGAACCGAGGACAGCGCTGCGGCCAGCGTGTTCACCCCGGCCCAGTCCGGGCAGGAGGAACCCCGAAAGTCTCCGGTCCAGCAGCCTGTGGACGCACTTGCGGGTTTGAAACAGCGTGCCGCGACCGCCCTTTTTGAGCGGATGGGCGCCCGTTTCAATGACTCGACGCTCACCGAGAACGAGCTCCGCTCCACCGCCCGCGATGAGCTGGCCCAGGTCATCGATGCTGAACGTGTGCCGCTGAGCCCCGATGAGCGGGGACGGCTTATCCGTGATGTCGCCGACGACGTGCTCGGTTATGGGCCGCTGCAACGGCTCCTGGACGATGTGGAAGTCACCGAAATCATGGTCAACCGGATGGACCAGATTTATGTGGAGCGAAAGGGGAAACTGGTACTGACCGATTCTCGCTTCAGCTCCGAGGCCCACCTGCGCAAAGTCATCGAACGCATCGTCTCGAAAGTCGGCCGGCGCATCGATGAGTCTTCTCCGCTCGTGGATGCCCGACTTGAGGACGGATCCCGCGTCAACGCCATCATCCCCCCGCTTGCGGTGGGTGGTTCGTCCCTGACGATCCGTAAATTCAGCCGGACACCGCTGACCGTACGTAACCTCATCGATTTCGGCACCCTCACCCCGGCCATGGCTGAACTGCTCAACGCCTGCGTGAAAGCCAAACTGAACATCATCGTCTCCGGTGGAACGGGAACAGGAAAGACAACCCTGTTGAACGTCCTTTCCTCGTTCCTGCCGGACACGGACAGAATTGTCACCATCGAGGACGCCGTCGAACTCCAAATCCAGCAGGAGCATGTGGTCCGGTTGGAAAGCCGCCCCCCGAACACCGAGGGCAAAGGGGAGGTCACGATCCGCGAACTACTGCGGAACTCGTTGCGCATGCGCCCGGACCGTATCGTCGTCGGTGAGGTCCGCGGCGGCGAGTCACTGGACATGCTCCAGGCCATGAACACCGGCCACGACGGATCCCTCTCCACCGTCCACTCGAACTCACCCCGCGACGCCGTGGCCAGGTTGGAGACGCTGGTCCTCATGGCCGGAATGGATCTGCCGCTGCGCGCCATCCGCGAACAGATAGCATCCGCCGTGCACCTGATTATCCAAATTTCCCGGCTGCGCGACGGAACCCGCCGGATCACCCATGTGACAGAAGTACAGGGCATGGAAGGGGACATAGTGACCCTGCAGGACGCCTTTGTCTTCGATTACGCCGCCGGAGTCGACGAGCACGGCCGGTTCCGCGGCACACCCGTGCCAACTGGGATCCGCCCGCGCTTCATTGACCGTTTTGAGGACATGGGAATCCACGTCTCAGCCAGCGTTTTTGCCGGAAGGGAGCCCACCGGTGGAAGGTAAAGCAACGCACCGGGACAGGGGTGCCTCATGGAACTGCTGATTGGTGTTGGCCTGGTTTTGGTGGCGGTGATGCTGGTTCTCACTCTGGTGCTGAAACCCCAGCCCGACGTGCCCCTTGAACGCCGGCGCCCCTACGCGACGGAATCCCACTCGGTTTTCTCCCGTTTCGCCGGCGGTGCCGTTGACATCGTTGACGGGTACCTCTCCAGAGGGCGTTTCAGGCTGTACAACAGGGAGTCATTGGAAAACGCCGGCTTGAAATTGAGCCAGACCGACTTCCTGATCCTGGTTTTTTCCGGCGCATGTGTTGCCGCCGTACTCGGCCTGGTCATCGGCGGACCCTTGGCGGCCATCGGTCTGTTTCTGGTCGTCCCTGCCGCAGGCCAAATCCTTATAAATCGATTGGCCGGCAAACGCCGCAGTAAATTCGAGGGCCAATTGGGAGATACTCTGCAGCTTCTCACCGGCAGTCTTCGCGCCGGTCACAGTATCCTGCGGGCCATCGATGCCGCGGCAATAGAATCGGCCGCCCCGACGTCTGAAGAAATGAGACGTGTCGTGTCCGAGACGAGCCTCGGGCGGGATCTGCTCTCATCCTTGAACGACACGGCCTCGCGCATGCGCAGCGAAGACTTCATCTGGGTTTCGCAGGCAATCCAGATCAACCGTGAAGTGGGAGGAAACCTGGCCGATGTCCTCGATCAGGTCAATGAAACAATCCGTGAGCGCAGCGAAATTAAGGGACAGATCAAATCCCTGGCCTCCGAAGGAAAGTTCTCCGCCTACATCCTGATGGCCATGCCCGTTGGCATCGTCGGCATGCTCATGGTGATGAGCCCTGGTTATATGGACCCCCTTTTCAGCGAGCCTCTGGGATGGGCGATGATTGGCCTCTCCATAGTTCTGATGACCATCGGCGGCCTCTGGATGCGTAAAATCATCGATCTGAAGTTCTGAGGCGGCCATGGACATTGTCGTTGTGACCGGGATGCTGCTTATCGCCCTTCCCCTGGGCTACCTGGCATGGGCAGGGTTCTCCACCGGCGGGAAAGACCGGGCTGCGATCCAGACCAATCTGGACCGCCGCCGCGAGCAGGATGAAACAGTAGAGCGTGCCGATAACGGTCTCCTAAGCAGGCTGGGCCAGCGAATCACCCCTGAGGCATACACCCGACGGCTCGACAAGCTGCTTGCCCTCGCCGGACGTCCGGCGTCGATGCCATTACCACGGCTGCTTGCAGCGAAACCGGCGCTGGCTTTAGCTGGTGGCGCCGTCGGATTCTTCTTTATCCTTAATCCCTCTCCGATTGTGAAACTCATCGGCCTGCTCCTCATCGTTTTTTCCTACTTCCTGCCCGACCTGCTGCTGATGAGCAATGGCCAGAAACGCCAGAAGCAAATACAACTGGAACTGGCCAACACCCTCGATCAAATGCTGATCTCTGTGGAAGCAGGGCTGGGTTTCGAAGGCGCCATGACACGGGCCGGCCAAAACGGCAATGGCCCGCTGGCCGAGGAACTGATCCGCACGCTCCAGGACATGCAAGTCGGCCGTTCCCGCAAAGAGTCCTACACGGCCCTGACCCAACGAACCAACATTCCGGAGCTGAGAAGCTTTGTACAGGCTGTCGTACAGGCGGATGCCTACGGTATCGCAATCGGCCAGGTACTACGCGTGCAGGCAAAAGTGATGCGGGTCAAAAGACGCCAGCGGGCAGAGGAAAAAGCCATGAAACTACCCGTAATGATCCTGTTTCCACTACTGTTTTTTATCTTCCCAGTGATTTTCATCGCGATCCTCGGACCAGCGGTGATCAACGCCATCGCCACCTTCAGTACCCAATAAAACCTAGCTAGCGGTCAAAGCGCAAACCTTCGCCCAAGACTGACAAGGTCCGGTGGCGACGAACCGGTCGCGCTCCGATTTGATCACAGGTCATGGACCGGCACCCAGGTACGGTCTCCATCTTCGACTGACCCGAGGTCACAGTGGATCCGCTCGGATATGGATGATTACGCCTGGCTCGCGCGGGTTGGCTTCTGAGGGCTGCCGTATAACCGGAATCTTGGCCGGAGAGTGATTGTAAATCGCTGTACCGGCGCCTGCCTCACTGGTGCAGGAGATTGTGCCGCCGCCGGTTCCCTACGATGGTCTTGGTGAGAGATAAACGCAGGCCAACACCGGGTATTAAAATGAGGCCCGGGCGTGCCGGTCGGAAAACCTGCAGATACGTCAAAGCGGCTTCCCGCTGGCTCATTCCCCTGCTGACCATGTCCGCTATTGAATGCAGCGGCCACCTGCTTTCCCCGTGGTCGGCTGTTCCCCGGGGGCACAACTAAATTGAGAGGGAAGCTGGCTTCGAGATATTTGATCGCTGGTATCGCCGCTCACGCAGCCGGCCCTATAGTCTGACTCTGCGCTCGGGTCTCACAGGGGTAATAAGCCGGTCAGAGCTTCTCCCAGCGCGGAGGTTTCATTTTTCAGGCTGAAGTTCTGCTGTCGTGCCTCGTAAAACTTTCCTGCCCGGACCGCCCGTTCAATCTGCGAGCATCTGTTCTCCACGATGGGTCCCCCGATCATGGCGGAGGTGATCTTCAGGCTCAGCACCGACTCCATGGCCATGTTGGTGTCATTGTTGTCCAGGGCGGAGATGATCCTGTGTACCCGGCGCGGTAACAATTCAACGAAGTTCCTCGCGAATATGAGCCGCGCGTAACTGCTTCCGAGTTCACTTCTCAATGATTCAAATGTGGCGAGGTCAACGGGTCCTGGTTCCAGGGCCGGCAGGAGATTTGCAGTGGGCATGTTTTTTCCTTCATATGAACTCATGGGACTTTGGCCTTAATCAGCTGCGCTGGTCTTTATGTCCGGCAGTTCAAGGAATCCTGTCAGGCCTCCGCGTCCACCAGCGGCTCTTGTGTTTGCTGTTCTGGTTGCTCGGCGCCTGTGCGGTAGCGGTAGGTGGTGTTTTCGTCCTGGACGATGAAGGTTTCGACGTCGCTGCGTGCCCAGTGCAGCACCAGCAGTCCGTATCGTTCGGCGAGTTTGGCCAGTGTGGCGAAGGTTGTGACGTCGATGACTGGTCTTCCCTGTGGTGCGGTCATCGGGTGCACCTTTACCAGTAGTGCGGCGTAGCGGCGGCGGATGGTGGCTCCTTCATCGACCGGGGTTCTGCGCCGGGCGGCCAGGAGCAGGATGGTGCCGGCGAGCATTGATGTCACCAGCATGACCGCTGAAATGACCCGTGCCGTGGCTGCCGTGAGGTTCCAGCTCTCGGGTCCGATGGTCCGCGGTACGAGGGCTGGCTCAACGGCGGTGTCTTCGCCAGTGACGGTGAGGGCTTCCGTGCCGCCGTTGACCGTGACCTGCAGGGGGGTCATGTTCAGGTTCAGTGTTGGCTCGAATTTATGCCCTGTAGTTGTCTCCACCTTCGGGGTGATGGCGATGGAGACCTGCCCGGCTGGGAGTCCGGTGACTTCGGCCGCTGCCTGGGCCTTGGCCTCAATTGCTTCCAAGTCCAGTTGGATGGTTCCGTCATACCTGTCGCCGGTGAATGATTCCGGCGCCGCCAGTGGGATGGTCGAGTTCCATCCGCCGGGGCTCGACAGTTCGGCGGCCACTGTCACGTCGCCGGGCTCGCCACTGTAGGAGTAGTGGACGTCGACCGTATCAATGAGGTTGCGGAAGACCGGCTGTGGGGATTCGACAGTAGTGTCGTCATAGGCTGGGCTGGGTTTGACGTCGGCGGTGTAGGAGAACACCATGCGTGCATCGGTGGTTGGTTCTGCCGCTGAGGAATGTTCCAGCGGCCCTGTCCAGGCCGGCACTGCCAGCGCGGCTCCAAGGACGGCGACGAGGATGGTGGCGCCGGCGGCGGCCTTTAACGGTGGGGTGAGGGTTCCAAGCGCCGTGGCCGGGGCGGATCCTGTGATGGTGTGCCGGGACATGTTGGTTTTCCTTCGTCGTTTGCGTGCGCGCCGTGTGATGGCGGTGCCACCGCCTGCCAGTAGCGCGAAGGCGGCCAGGGCCAGCATGGGCGGGCTGGTCAGGCGCTGGAGCCAGATGCCGCCGTGGGGAATATGCAGGACCGCGCGGCCGATGAGCTGCTTCGCGGACGGGTGCATCACGTCGATCGACTGGCTGTTATCACCCTTGATTACGAAACCGTCCGCGTCACCGTCGATGATGCGGTGCAACACCACGTTGTTGTCCGCAGGCATCCGGTAGGCGACGATCTGCCCCACCGAATAGGAAGACGCCGGGACCACGAGGACAAGATCTCCGTGGTAGTACACCGGGTTCATGCTGGTTCCGTCGGTGGACACCACAGCTGCGTGACCGCCTGCAAGTACCGCCGCGCTAATGGCCAGCAAGACCGCAACCGCCATCAGTGCCGCTGCCAGCAGGCGGCGGAAGAACCGGTTCAGCATCATCGTGGATCCTTGTTCGCTAACGATTCAAGTAAGGGGCATGACCCACTGTTGCGGATGGGTCATGCCCCGCGCTTGAACTGGATGCCGGATTAGCTGGCGGTCACGGCCAGGCTGCTCAGGTCGGTGTAGCCTGCTTCAGTAGCTGCTGCCGTGTATGTGCACTCGGAGACGCCTGCGGTAACAACTCCACAGTTGAAGGTGCCGCCCGTTCCACCGGAGGGTACGGCCGTGACGGCGACACCGTCAGCGGTGTCGGTGAAGGTCAGGGTAATGCTGTTGACCTGGGTTTTGGCTTCGGCGTCGGCGAATCCGTAGTTGACTGCGGAGAGGGTGGCGCCGGTGACGCTCTGGCTGACCTGACCGCCGATGAACTGGGTGTCCCCGGCGGTGGTGGCCAGACCCGTGCCGGTCAGTGCCGTGCCGCCGGCGAAGGCCAGACCTGCAACTGCGACAGCGGTGATGAGCTTGCTGGATTTCCTCATGATGGTTCTCTTTCGTTTTTAGGTAGCCCGGGCGGCCCGAACGGGATCCGGTTATACTTCCCCGGCCAAGACCGGATGTGTGATTGCCGGTGGGTTCGCTGCTTACTGCTCCAGTACCGATTTCCCCTGGGACTGGTTCCGCTTCCCCACTGCAGGTTTGGACTTTTCATTTGTCCGCGCTGCACCGACACTTCTGAAGCTAGCAGCGCATTCGGCCCAAAAGTTTGACCTTCGACGAATCTGTCAAAAGCCTGTCAGCAGTCTGCGGATCCTTTGCTTTACCTGCCGAAACGCTGCAAGTAGCCGCACCGCTTACCGGGTGCATGGATGACTGCAAGGACGCGGGTAAGGACAAACGCAGTGTTTGGGCAGGATTTGCTCAATTTCAGGTTTTTTCCAAGGTGGGAAAAGTAATCTGAACGAGTATTGTTTCGTTGCCAACATCCGGATAAGGACGGTGCTTTTAATGTGGGTGCCATCCACGCAAACCCAACACGAGTGCCGGCGATGACCGTGGCCGCTACGGAAAATCGTCCCTTCGTCGACGCCGCCGTCCTTCAGGCTTTCGAAAACGAGATTGGTGATCCCGTCATTGCGCGGGAGTTTGTGCAGGACTTTGTCGGGATATGGGCACAGCGGTACGAGAAGTTTGCAGCCGCTGTTGCCCGCCGGGACAAGGTGGCGGCCCTTGATGCTGTGCTGAGTATCAAGGTCACTTCCCTCATGCTGGGGGCCGCGTTATTGGCCGAAGCCGCCTCCGACCTGGAGGCGCTGCTCCGCCGCTCGGACATGGACAGCACCCTCGCAGGTATGCCCCATCTACTGGCGTGTGGAAATAAGACGGTTGAAGTGTTGCGCGCTGAACAACTGTGAGCGCCAGGGGTAAGAACAGTTCGTTCTACACACCTGCCCCCGGCGGCACGCGATAGCCGATACCGCGCACGGTCAGCACCCTCCGGGGTTGCTTTGCATCCTCACCGAGCTTGCGCCGCAGGTTACCTATATGGACGTCGACGGCCCGCTCATCGGCTTCACTGATATAGGTGTCTTCCCGGTAATACTCGCCCCGGACGGCTCTGACCAGATCAGCTTTGGTCCGCACCGTCCCGGCATGGAGTAACAGTTCATGAATCAGGTCGAATTCGCTTCTGGTCAAACTCAGTTCCCTGCCCTCGACAGTGATAGAGCGCATCTTCCGGACCAGGGTGATCCCGTTACATTCCAACACGTCGCCGTCAGCAGCACCGGGAGGATTTTGTTCCATCTGCGGGCGGGGGCGGCGTAACATTGCCGCTATTCTTGCCCGCAGTTCACGGGGGCGGAAAGGTTTGGTCAAATAATCGTCGGCTCCGGAATTCAACGCCGTCAGCATGTCGATTTCATCCCGCATGGCGGTGATCATAATGATGTAGCAATTACTGAATTGGCGGATCTGCCGCAGGACTTCATAACCGTCCATATCCGGTAGCCCGATATCCAACGTCACAATGGTGGGCTCGTAGCTGCGGGCGGCTTTCACACCCTCGCGGCCTTCGTCAACGGAATAGACCTCGAATCCCGACTGCCTCAACACGGCATCCATCAGGTGACGGAGATCGGGATCGTCCTCAATCACCACAGCCACTCCAGGATCGCTCATATACCCTCTCCGTCAGGAAAACATCTGAGTTAATTAGTGAAAAACGATATTCCCGGATAACCCGCTGAGGGTAATGACTACACTTTTTCAATTCCGAGGAACCATAATGAGCCTATGCGCCGAATTTCATTGGGGGAAGGGGTACGCAACAAATACCGGGACCCGGCCGTGCGGGAATGCGCGGATGTGAGCGATCCGCGTATCCCGGTGTGGCGTCGGCTTTTGCCGGGGCAGGGCCTGGGCGGACGGGTCTTCGCGTGCCAGTTTCCATTTTCTATAATAAGCGCGCTGGCTGCAGTGATGATCCATGTTTTTCGTCCGGATCTGCTCGGAATCCCGGCCCTTCAACTGGGCTTGCTTCTTCACCTTGTTCTCCTTGGCGTTAGTTTTGCCTTGCCTTGGAACAGGTTGTTTCCCGGTGCAGTTTTGGTTGTTCCCATCGCGGATTTTTTCCTCATCGCGTTCGCCGGTGCCGTTGCCACAGATGTGATTGCCGCGTGGGGGCTGCTCGCCGTTTTCCCCGTGGTGTGGCTGTCCTCCTCGGGTCTAAAACTCAGAACCAATACAGTTTTGAATTTTATCGGGGCCCTGATAGTCGTCTCAGCATCCACCTTTACGCCCCCTGGCCCTCCCACCCCGGAAGAACTCACCATGGCGGCGCTGATCCCGTTGGCTGCACTCGCCATGACGCTGACCATTCACTTCGGCCGCGGAAGCAACCTGCTTCAGCCGCGGGACGTGGACACTGGCTCGCTTAAACCACCACCCGAATCCGGCGCCATGGCTGAACGGCAGCTTTCGGCGGTTTTTGACACCATGGCGGCCGGCATCACCGTGGTGGATGGAAACGGAACCACACTGTTGATAAACCGCCAACAACGCCTCATCGACGAACTTGCCGGCCCGGACGGCAACACCTCCGGCCGCCTGCGGCTTG
>NZ_KI914672.1:2522-8555 GCF_000520495.1 Arthrobacter sp. H14 | reverse complement strand
CCGGCCGGTCCGGCCCTCTCCCGCTCCAGGAACATCCCCTCAACAGGGCAGCCAGAGGTGAATCCTACTCAAATTATCTACTGTGGGTTGGCGGTGACGAAGACCGGCGGGCGGTCACGGCCACGGCACGCACCTTCAGTGACCCCGATAATGACCGTGCTGGCGGATCTGTCATTGTCCTTACTGATGTCACTGACCTGGTTAACGCCCTAAAGGCCAGGGACGACTTCATCTCAACGCTCGCCCACGAACTGCAGACACCACTGACGTCAATCCTCGGCCACCTCGACCTTGTCCTCGAAGACGAAAATGAGATATCCCCCCAAGCGAGGGAGTATCTCCACGTCGGCGGCAGCAGCGCCGAACGGTTGCTGACACTCGTTTCGGAGATCCTCGACACCGCTTCCGGTTCCCCGGCAGTCCGCCCCCGCCCGGCCGACGTGGCCGCAATAATAGGAACGAGAGTCACCTCAATATCAGCGCCCGCGCAAAAGGCCGGAATCACTCTTGTCCAGGATGTCCCGGACAGCCTTCCGGCAAGTGTAGATCCGTTAAGGATCGGGCAGGTGCTGGACAACCTGATATCAAACGCGATTAAGTACTCTCCCGACGGCGGCACAGTCACCGTGCGCGCCTCCAAGACAGATGGATGCATCCAGCTCGAAGTCGAAGACCAGGGAATAGGCATCAGCGAATCGGAAGTCAGCCAGATATTCTCCAAATTCTTCCGCAGCAGCTCCATGGGCACGACGAAGATTCCCGGCACCGGGCTGGGACTCTCCATTGCGAAAATGATCGTCGAAAACCACCACGGAACCATCTCATGCACCAGCGAACCCGGCGCCGGCACAAAATTCACCGTAAAACTCCCCAACGGCCTGCCCCTGGCACATCCAGGCCAAGACAGATAAGCGCGATGTAAGCCGCAAAAGAAAGCGACCGCTTTCTCCCGCCATCACCAGATAGAAACCCCCACCCCGGCCGGAGCCTTCGAAGACGCCCCATAAGGGGGTCTACGCTTTTCCTACCGACCATCAGCCTGAAACGGTGACCACCACCGCCGGGCACTGTCAGATGCTTCCGCAGCCAGTAAAAAGACCGGCAGGACCGGTGAAGGAAATTGGGGGGAAAACTTCACGGGCCCTGCCGGCCATATCGGCGACCCGGCATATACCGACTCCACCTTCGCTCTCGTCCCCATAAAGGAAAAGACGGGCAACGCGGCTAAATCTATCCTTAACCGCCATCCTCGTCCAGCCAGCCGCCATGCTGGACTTGCAACCACCGGCTGCGATCAGCGACCCGGTGCCCAGGCCGAAGAGACTGACAAAGGACATTTCCATCATTGATAACACCACCTGCACGAGGTGTGATGGCGAGAGGCTGTCCGGCCATCAGACCATGCAGGATCGGCCGTTACCCCGCAGATGCAACGGGTAACGCCGAGAATGAGGCGGCGGCGATTATGTAAGCTGTGCCCGTCATGGTCGGCTCCCCCATTCGACCGTGGCAGCGGTCGCGGGATGGCTTTATGGTCTCTGTCCCGTGGCCGCATCTATCCGTGAGCCGGGTCGCGCCGTCTCCAGTTTCCTATCATCCTCACGGCGGACGATTATCCTCATCAGAGTGGAGCAGCAGGATCCCCCGCGGGGCAGGACGGTGCATCGGAGCCGCCGCCCTTCCCCTGCCACAACGACGTGGAGGATCCGCGATTGCACCAATACTGGTTTATTCGGACAAGCACCAGCTTGTGTCGACGGTTCAGCGTCCGGTTCTGCGAAAAAGTGTGAAGGCCCGGTCCCTGGCCCAAGCTGACCTGGTGACGAGAGTGTCAGAACAACCGTGTGTCCGGCGTAGATCACAGGCCCACCCGAATTCCCGCACCGAATCGAGGTATCTACCTTCTTCAAACAAGCGCCTGCCAACCTGGTACCGCACGCCGGCCTCCCTCACCGGGGGTACGCGCAAGCTGGAGCGCCTCCTCCTGCAGGCTGGCGGCGCCGGCCCAATAGAACTGGCGCAGGCGCACATAGCCAAGCAGGAGCAAAGGGCCAAACCTGTTATCCGCCTCCCGCAGGATCGCATCGCCTTCATCCGATGCCTCTGCCACCCGGCCCAATGTTGCCAGCATCCACACCCGCTCCATCGGCGCCGCCTCAGCCAGCCCGGCGACCATGGCATCCCGGTCCAGCACCTCCTCACGCAATGTCAGTGGATCCGTACGCCAGATCTCCTCAACCACAAACGCTGCCCCTTCCGCAATTCCCGCTGATGCCCCGCACCCAGGATGAACTAAACATTTCGACCAGCTCTTCCATACACCGCTGCCCCGCGGTGTGACGCCACCGGCATTTCGTCGCTGACTCACTGTGGAGCACTCCGGTCCCCGGTCCCTACTTGCTGACCAGATTATGTCAGAAAGAGGGCAGCCGGTGAATGGCACAAAGTGGCGATGAACGCCTATGAAAATGCTCAGCATAGGAGCAAACTGGATATCAGGAGCCTTTTCGGCGTTTTCTTTCAAAAGGGCCCCGTTGGGGACTACAAGGGGACCGCATGCCGCACGACTTCGAAGACCAGGACCACAAGAGCTTCATCAGCCTCAAGGACAGCCGCCCCTTCGATGCGGCCGACGTGTCAGGCAGCAGCGGCAGCGGAACAGTTATCTCCCAAGCTGCATTGAGCCTGCATGCATACGCCACGGTAACCAGTCTCTGTGAAGGAAATTTCGGTTACGTTCCCGACAACTACCTGAGCAGTATTCACGCCGAAACGGACCTCACGGCCTTGGAACTTGTAATGGCGGGGCTATGGGAACGTGCCGCGAACGGCTACCTGATCCAAGACCCACGCATGCTGGAACTGGCAGTCCAAGCCGACAAGCACGTCCGGCAAAGCCACCAGCTCGAGAACCACCGCGCCAACCATACTGATTGCGGCGTTCACATAACGAAGCGTCCGGTGCGGGTTTATGGTATCTCTCAGTCGCTGGCAGACAAGCTTGTACTGATCCTGCCTGGACGGAAGCAGCGATACAGCCGCCGCTTCAGGATTCGCCTGTTCAGAGACCGATAACGGCCCGGTGCCGTCAGTGCCGCCGGATCCGGAATGGCGCCCTCCCGGCGCACCCCGGAACCCCAGCGGGTGGTTGCGGGTTTACCTTGTCGACAGCCCCTCGCGCTGGTGGAAACCGGGCAGGACCGGCAGTAGCACCATCAGGGGGGCCGGTGGTGCTTGACGGGCGGAGAGGTGTCTTAGTACCGAACGGTGACGATATTGGATTTAGCAGAGGCGGGGCTGCTGCCAATCTTGTTGGTGGCAGTGAGCGTGAATGCGTACGCCTTACCAGCTCTCAAACCCGTGATCTTCACGCTGGTTGCGGCTCCTGAGATTTTTACGCTTCCGATTTTCCTGGTCCCCGAGTAGGCCGTGACAGTTTGGCTGGTCAGGGCCGATCCGCCGTCGCTGCCCTTGGTCCAGTACAGTGACGCTGATTTACTGCCCGCAGTTGCTTTTACATTCCTTGGGGCGGACGGAGCCTTTGCCGCCGGAGCGGCCGCAGTGATGATATTGGATTTTGTGGAGGCGGGGCTGCTGCCGATGTTGTTGATGGCGGTGACGGTGAAAGCGTACGCCTTACCAGCTCTCAAACCGGTGATCTTCACGCTGGTTGCAGAGGCTGATACCGCCACATTACCGACTTTCTGCGTGCCCGAGTGCACACCGATCCTTTGGCCGGTTAGGGCTGATCCGCCGTCACTGCCCTTGGTCCAGGCCAATCTGGCCGACGTTACCCCGGCGGTCGCTTTGACATTGGTTGGTGCAGTCGGGCGTGTAGCAGCCGGGGCAGCAGCGACAGGCGCATCGCCGGTAGGGGCATAGAGGAGGCGGTTGGGGGTTCCGGCGCCGGCGGAGGACACTGCGCCGGTGGTGGCGGCGTTGTTCAGGGTTGCCGCAACCTGTGCGGGGGTCAGTGCCGGCTGTTGGCTGAGCAAGATCGCCGCCGCGCCGGCCGTATGTGGTGCCGCCATCGAGGTTCCTGACATGGAAGCGGTTGATGTGGTGGAGGTGTAGGAGCTCGACGTAATGTTCACGCCGGGGGCGTAAAGATCAACACAGCTTCCGAAGTTGGAGAAGGAAGCCTGCCGATCGGAGGAATCGCTCGCCGCTACGGTCAAGGCTGCCGGCAGCCTTGCCGGAGACGCTGTACAGGCATCGACAGCGGAGTTACCGGCGGCGGCTACTGCCGTCACGCCGTCGTTGATAACGCCCTGAAGTGCTGCGTCGATCGTGGAGCTCGCAGCACCGCCCAGACTGAGATTAACCACGGCGGGGACTCCTGCAGCATGGTGACCCGCTACCCAGTCCAAGCCGGCAACCACATCAGACATATAGCCCGAACCGGTGCACCCGAAGACCCGTACGGGGACAATGGTCGCGGATTTGGCCACACCATAAGTTTTGCCGGCGATGGTGCCGGCAACATGGGTCCCGTGCCCATTGCAATCGCTTGTGCCCCTGCCGTCGGAGACAGCAGACCATCCCGGGGCGACCCGCCCACCGAAATCGACATGGGAGCTGAGCACACCGCTGTCCACCACGTAAGCGTTGACTCCTGATCCGGTGGCAGCCGAAGTGTATGAGCCCGAAAGCGGCAGTGAATGCTGATCGATACGGTCCAACCCCCAAGGTGCCGGCTTCTGCATGGAAGAAACACTCATCGGAGCATCAATTTCAACGGCCGCCACCCGTGGCGACCCCGCCACAGCCTTCGCCTCCGCCGGCGTGGCGGTGACAACGGCGGCGCGCACCGCTTTTGAGAACGTCCGGCCTACTCCAATCCCCTTACCGCGCAGGGCGACTGCCGCGGCTGCAATACCAGTGCCGGGAGTGTAACGGACAATATACCGGGCGTCCTTGCCATCCCCAGTCGCCGCCACGGGCGGCGGCTGGGGCGGCGCCGCGGAGGCAGCCGGCGCCACACCAGAGAACACCGTAGCGGACAGGACAGTGACGACGACAAAACGCGCGATAGCTGACAACGTGGGTCCGTTCAATTCAGGCGGGAGGTCTACAACATGACCGTCAGACATTGACTTGCCCTGACCGTTCAAAATTAGCAAGGCAAAGAAGCTGGACGGGCTTCCTTAGGTCGATCCTGCGGCAAGCCTTGCCAACATGCGCGTTTCCTGCTCAAACCTTGTACACACCCCATCCAGAACGGATTGGTCGCCGCACGGTTCTTTCAGCCGATGCTGCTCCCGTAGAGCGGGAATAAGCAGTAACCGACAAGCCCCTCATCACCAATGCGTGTCCTCACCGCGCTCGGCGGGTTTATCCTCGGTGCCAGTCCTGGGCTGGCCTGTTTTTGCCGATGTTTACCCGATCTTCCCGTAAGGGTACTTGCCCTTCGGACCTGCCATGCTGGCCGCCACACTGACCGTGTTGCTGACTCAGCAGTTTGTTTCAGCCTCTCCCGCCTCATTTTTCACCCGGACGAAACGACCCGCAAACCCGGAATGCCGCGGAGCAGGTATTTCCTGATCAAAAACTTCAACTGCCTTGTAAATAATCGGCCAGATACCTTGGACTCAGTGCCGCATAGTTATTCCAGGACAAACACCGGCCAAGAAGCAGAAACGGAATAACTATTGACTCACGCCACCGGACACGGACGCCGCCGGGCAACCCGCTCCATCGCCTCTTCCCCGCGGTCTCATGGCGCACACAGCGACCGGAGATACGCCAGCCGCCAGGCAGGACGGGCAAAGAAAGCTTCTATCGCTGCAGTTGGGATCAGCCTTATCGCCACCGTCCTGATCCCCGGCACCGACACCTCATCCACATATCCGGAAGTGCCAACGGTCATACGTGCCGCAGCAACCACCCGCCCGGCTGTTAATGTTCCTTCGACCACGAAACCCGATTTCAGCCGCCCATCTGTTTCCAGCTTCCCAGCCCCTGAACCAGCCCCCACCGTCGTGACCGCAGGAAAAACCGTCCAGGACCGGACAGCAACGGCAGGACCGCAGA
>NZ_KI914672.1:0-2422 GCF_000520495.1 Arthrobacter sp. H14 | reverse complement strand
AGGACCGCAGACAGCCAGTCCTGCCGTCACTGCACCTGAAGCCTCTGCGGTCAGCGCAAACCCGCGCCTGGCTGCGCCGTTAGCTCTGATGTCAATGAGTTCCCCATTCGGTTTCCGGACGAATCCTTTAACTGGAGAGACTGACGAGATGCACACCGGCACCGACTTCGCCGCCGTTTGCGACACACCCGTTCTGGCTTCGGAATCGGGAACTGTTGTGGAAACCGGCTGGCACCCTCACGGCGGCGGCAACCGCGTCGTCATCAACCATGGCGACGGGCTGGAAACGACCTACAACCATCTGTCGGCCATCAAGGTCACAGACGGGCAAAACGTTTCAGCCGGCCATCCCATTGGCAGTGTAGGGACGACGGGAAACTCCACAGGATGCCACCTTCACTTTGAGGTCGTTGTCGATAACCAAACAGTCGATCCGGCCGGCTGGCTCTAAACTTAACCCTCGAAACTGACCCGCCCCCACGAAGGCTTCTGCTGCTAAGGCGTCAGAGCCGTCCACTAAAATTACCGGCACGGCTGCCGGCAAGAATGCCATCAAAGCTCTTTCAGACCATGCTGGTCTGATTAGACCCGCTTCCATGGATTCGCGTTGGGGCCGCACCATGGCTAGGACCACGGCGTTTTACGCCCGCGGGAAACAACCCGGCAGAACGGCTTCCGGAAATCACTTCCTTCGCCCAATGGGTGCGTCACTGGGCAGAGCGTTCCGGCTGCTGGAACGCTAATCTGCTGATTTTGGGCGACTTTAACCTGGACCGGACCGGTGACCCGTATTCGACTTGTGTCATCCATAGCCCGGATTTGGCTTTGATGGCCGTTTGCAAGGCGAGTATTCACAGCGGAAGCTGTTGTTCGGTGGCAGCCACGTCTCGGCGTCGGAGTCGCCTTTCCCCGCGTTGGCCGGTCCGTCAAGGGCCAGTAGGTTCAGCGGATCATTCGCGGTCAACTCGGTTTCCGTGCCGCCGTGGCTCTCGCGGTACTTGAGCAGCCACCGGCGCAGGCTCTCCACCCCGACAATATAGGAGCGGGCGACGTCCACAATTGGCTTGGACGTATCGATAACCTCGCGGCACAGCTCGTCTTTGAATTCCTGGCCGAACCGTCGACGTGTTGCAGACATACTGCGGATCTCGCTTTCAGCAGAACCTCCAGCTTAGGAGGGTCCGCTGTCCGAAAAATCTCTGGGCCGGGTTCCGCGGTATTTCCGCAAGAAATGGCCCGGTACGTCAGCCTTTGCGCAGGATTAGCGCGATTCAGCCAAAGGCGCCCATTCACGTTGTTAACTTGTTATTAGCGCTGGTAATCCGCCAGCGGAACCTGAACACATGGAGCACACTATGACCGTTATCACCAAGGTAGCTGCCGGAGTCCTCACGGCCGGTCTCCTCTTCGGAGGCAGCAGCGCTGCCTTCGCTGTGGAGCCCGTCGTATCCGGGCCCGTCGTATCCGAGCCCGCGCCGGTTCTTATCACCGAGGCCGACGTTGCAGCAGCACACGCAGCCTTCAAGCAGGCGCAGGTCGACGCCCGTACCGCGGAGCGTCAGACGCGTGTCGCGGCACGGGCAGCCGAGAAGGTAGCCGGAGACCAGGTCAAGCTCGTCAAAGGCAAGGCCAAGCGCGGCGCCCAGGCTGGTGTCAAGGCTCTGCGCGCGGGAAACCACGCCGCTCTGAAGGCGCTCAAAGCCGAAAACGATGTGCTTGTAGACGCAGCCAAGGCTGCCTACCAGCAGGTCGCCGCGGCCTATGAGGCACAGCAGGCAACTCTCATCGAAGAGCCCGTTGTCTCCGGGCCTGTCGAGGAGCCCGCGACTGTCTAAGGCTAAGTCCCCGCAAGCAGCTGGGCACCGTTCTTCGCGGACGGTGCCCAGCTGTTTTTCTGCCCTCCGCCGAGTCAAGCCCCTTCCCAGGAATGTGGAAATAACGGTGCATCCGACTCGATAGACCGGCGGGGAGGAGCCCGGTATGGGGCAACGCTTGGGCTGTGACGAATATCCAAACCATTGAAAAGCAGAATGAACTTTCAAGGCGGAAGCTGCTCATGAGCTGGCGAGGATGGCCGAAGGAGCAGGGGTTGTACCTTGACCGGCCTCGGTGGGTTGTCCGAGCAGCTGACCAAGCCCGCGACCGGGACTGCCCTAGTGCCGTGTTGCTGAGGTTGTTTGACGGTCTGCTTTGGCTAGTATTTGGTCTGCGGTTTTTGTCCAGACGAAGGGATGGGCCCGTTCGTTCCAGCCGTTGATGAAGGCCCTGATCGCTTTCATCAGCTCGGGGACGGAGACGAAGGTGCCGCGGTGAATTGCCTGGCGTTCGATGATGCCGAACCAGATCTCGATCATGTTCATCCACGAGGCACTGGTCGGGGTGAAGTGAACGTGGATCCTCGGATTGGCGGCCAGCCACTCGT
>NZ_KI914671.1:28217-29496 GCF_000520495.1 Arthrobacter sp. H14 | reverse complement strand
ATGTTTGGTGGCGTGGTCCCATGAGGGACGGGTCCGTAGCGAGGCTGCCTTCGCCTGTCTGGCCGGAGTGAATCCCATCCCTGCATCGTCGGGCAACACGGTGCGGCATCGTTTGAACCGGGGTGGCGATAGAAGGCTCAACAGCGCCTTGCACATGGCTGCGATCACCAGGATGACCTATGAATCTGAAACCTGCGACTACGTCGAGAAACGTCGCGCCGAGGGCAAAACGGACAAGGAGATCCGGCGCTGCGTCAAACGCTATCTGGCCCGTCGTGTGTTCAGGATCTTGGCTGCCGAAGCCCGGACGAAAAAGGTACAGGAAGCCGCTTGACAGACATAGAAGAGTCCTGAACGTCGAGATGGGCCGATTGCGCGGCTGGCCGGCCCCGGACAAACGGGACTATCTGGCCCAGGCGGAAGCGCCCGGAGCGTACTACATCGGGGACCCGGACGAGGTCGCCGAACGCATCGTCCACCTGCACGGCTATTTGCGCCACATGCGCCACTTCCTGCAGATGGACATCGGCGGTCTGCCGCAGGAGCACTTCCTTGAGTCCCTCACCCTGCTGGCCACCGAGGTCAAACCACGTGTCGAGCGCCTGCTCGCCAACCGCAACTAAGCCAAGACCATAGGATATGTTCCTGTGATTCCGTTCACTGTCAGGTTAGGCTGGCGTTGTGCAGCTACCCGTGGTCCCTCCCGTCAAGCCGATGCTCGCCAAACCGGTCAAGAAGATCCCGCCGGATCAGCTCTACGAACCGAAGTGGGACGGCTTCCGCTCCATCGTGTTCCGCGACGGCGACGAGGTTGAGATTGGCAGCCGCAACGGCAAACCAATGACGCGCTACTTCCCTGAAGTCGTCGAGGCGCTGAAGGCCAACCTTCCCGAACGCTGCGTGCTCGACGGCGAGATCGTCGTCGTCGATTCCACGGGCCAAGGGCTGGACTTCGAGGCCCTGCAGCAGCGCATCCATCCGGCCGACAGCCGGGTGAAGCTGCTAAGCAAGAGGACACCTGCCTGCTTCGTCGCCTTCGACCTGCTGGCCATCGACAACACGGACCTGACAGACGAACCGATGACCCGCCGTCGTGAATTGCTGGAAGAGCTCCTGTCCGAAGCGCGCCCGCCCGTCTACATCACCCCCGCAACCGACGACGTCGACGTGGCCCAGGACTGGTTCACCCGCTATGAGGGGGCCGGGCTCGACGGCGTGATCGCCAAGCCGCGCGACCTGCTGTACCGGCAGGACAAGCGGGTGATGTTCAAGAACAAGC
>NZ_KI914671.1:23629-28117 GCF_000520495.1 Arthrobacter sp. H14 | reverse complement strand
GCGGGTGATGTTCAAGATCAAGCATGAGCGCACCGCGGACTGTGTCGTCGCCGGCTACCGGGTTCACAAAACCGGAAATGATGCCATCGGCTCGCTGCTGCTGGGCCTGTACGACGCCGAGGGGAGCCTGTCCTCGGTGGGAGTGATCGGCGCGTTCTCGATGACCCGTCGGCGGGAGCTGTTCAAGGAATTCCAGCCGCTGGTGACGGATATGGAAGAGCACCCGTGGTCTTGGACCGACGACACCACGCTGCAGGAGAGCGAATCCGGGGCACGGTCGCCGCGCAAGTCCGAAACCAGCCGGTGGAACGCCGGAAAGGACCTGAGCTTCGTGCCGCTGCGCCCCGAAACCGTGGTGGAGGTGCGCTACGACTACATGGAGGGCACCCGGTTCCGGCACACCACCCAGTTTGTGCGCTGGCGTCCCGACCGCGAGCCGGAATCCTGCACTTACACCCAACTGGAGCAGCCGGTCGCGTTTGATCTGTCGGAGGTCCTGCCGGCTCAATAAGGCGGCTACGCGTCACCACGCTGGAGCAGAGGTTCCGGTGCGCGGAGCTCCGCGGTCGAGGTCAAACAGGCGGCATGTCGGACAACCGGAGGAACGTGGCTCCCTGCGCAAGAAGGGCAGGGATTGCGTGCGCCACTCCCCCGGCGGTACCGCTGTCGGGCCGGTTGGCATGGGCAATGACGATATCGCCGGCCGTGGCGCTGCGGAACTGCGCGGAGACGGTGCCAGCAGGAAAGCTCGCGCCGGCGTCGCCGTTGACGCTGAAATTGACCGGGATCAACCCGAGATCCCGAACGATCTCCGCAGCCACTTCATCAAAGTGGGCTGTGCCGGATCTGAAGAAGCGTGGCTGGGTTCCGGTGACTTCACCAAGAACGTCCTGATTGGTCATGACTTCGTCGTAGGCCTCGCCCGGGTTGGCCGTTCCTGGTATTCCATAGGCGCTGTTGCCGGAGACCGACAATGGAAGATGCCTGGTGCCATGGTTCGCCACTTCGAACAGCGGATCGGCTGCCAGACCGGAGGCCAAGCCTGGATTGGCGCGCACCCAACGGGCGTTCAGGAAGAACGTTGCCGGGATCTGATTGGTTCGCAGGACATTTACCAGGTCGTGGTCCAAGGATTCACCACCCGGCCCGCCACAGCAGTCGAAGGTCAGGGCGATCCCCGCGGCCTTCGGCGGCAAAGTGGTGGCGACGCCGGGAACCGCAAGTCCCCAATGAGCCGGAACGCGATCCCGATAGGTCTCTACGACTTGGTCCCGGGTCAGGGAACGGGAGCCGGCTTCGGCGCTGATTTCGGGCTCCGGGGACGCCGTCGCCGTGGGACGTGGTTTCGGCATCGACGCAGGCCGGCTGCTGGGGTTCGGCGTCTCAGGCTGTGTCGGCGCAGCGCAGGCCGAGAAGGCTCCTGTCGCCAGCGCAGCAAGGAATGTCCGCCGCCCCCATCTGCGCGTTTGATGATTTGCCATACGGTCCCCCCGATTGCACTTCCCCCGTTGCCGCCGTTCTCCGACTGGTGACCATTGTGCCAGACAGCGGAGTTGACGCCCTCGGCCGGCACCGTCCCACCTCGTGAAACGCAATCACAAAATCCTATTTCACTTCTGCCAGGGTCAACGCGTATCGGTTCTGTTCGTCGGTCCATTGCCCTACGGTGTTCAGCTGGGCCGCTTCCAGTTCCGCAGTGATGCCGCTGGCGCGGAACTTCGCTGAGATTTCCGTACGCAGTTCTTCGCCCTCCTCGAACCGGACGTCGAGGCTGATGCCGGGCAGGTGCACCTGCATTGGTCTGCTGGCGCGGAGTCTCATTTCAATCCATTCCTGCTCCGGATTCCATACCGCCACGTGCTCGAATGCTTCGACGTCGAAATCGGCACCGAGCTCCGTGTTCAGGACACGCAGGACGTTCCGGTTGAAGTCCGCGGTCACTCCGGCAGCGTCATCGTAGGCGGGAATAAGTACATCCGGCGAAGTGATCAGACCTGTTCCCAGCAGCAGCGACCCACCGGTGGGAAGAAGGAGTTCCCTGATGTGGTGCAGGAACCGCGCACGTGCCTCCGGCTCCATATTGCCAATTGTTCCACCGAGAAACGCCACCATGGTTGCTCCCTGGTGTGGGAGCAGATGCAGTTGTGTTTCGAAGTCGGCGGCCACGGCTTGAAGGTCGACGTCGGGAAACGCGGTTGAGAGTTCTTCGCCGGCTTCCAGCAGGGCACTGTCGCTGACATCGACTGCCACATAGCGGCGCAAGGGTCCCGATTTCTTCAGTGCATTGAGCAGCAGCGGTGTCTTGCGGGAAGATCCGGAACCGAGCTCAATGAGCGTCTCGGCGGGGCCGGCCGCCGCGATGCTGTCAGCATGGTTGGTCAACACTTCGCGCTCAGCCCGGGTCGGATAATACTCCGGCAGTTCGGTGATCCGTTCAAACAAGTCGCTGCCGTTTTTGTCGTAGAACCACTTGGGCGGCAGGGTTTTCGGTGATCCGGTGAGCCCTGCGCGCACATCAGCACGCAGGTTGCGTCCGTGGTGGTCGGGAGGCAAATGGTGGACTATGCCGGGGCGGGCGTGTGAGACGGTCATGTCAGTACTCGTTCTTTCCATTCGACAGAGATCGGGCGGACATCCACCCGGTCAGCAGTGGCAGTCAGCAACGACTGGTCCGGCACCTCGTGCCAGTTGTCGCCGTCATCGGAAGGTTCGCTGGCCACGACCGTTCCGGATGGCCCGGAACGCCAGAAAAGTGTGTCGCCGGCGGCGGTCGCTGTGATGGTTGTGCCGTCGGTGAGCAGGAAGTTGAGCCGTCCTGTTGCCACTGCAGACACCTCCGTGACTACGGTCGCCAGTGCATTGCCGGCGGTGTTCCCGGCCGCAAGCTTTGCTGAAACCAGTCCCCACAGCAACGCGGAATCCACCCGTGATTCGAGGCCCAGCAAGCGGTCCGGCGGCAATTGTGCCACCAACGTCTGCATCGAGTGCGGCCAGCCCTCGATCCTGCCGTTATGACTGAAGAGCCACTTGCCCTCGGCGTACGGCGCGGCGGCGGACTCGTCCGGCGTCGTCCCCGGCGTCGCGGACCGGACGGCGGCGAGCACGGCCGCGCTTGACGTTACCCGCGCGACGTCGGCGAACGAAGAGTCCGCCCACATGGGAATTGCCCTTCGATAGCGGGCAGGCACCGGGTCTCCGGAGGCGTACCAACCCGCGCCGAAACCGTCAGCGTTGACAGTCCCGTACCGTTGCCGCCGTGGTGCCCAGGACTGTCTGAGCAAACCGTGTTCGGGGGCAAGCAGCAGTTCGGCCAACGACGTCGACGGGCCGAGAAATGCGAGATGACGGCACATGTTCTAGTCGTCCGCCGTCGTTACGTCGCGGGCGGTTCGGAAACCGGTGAAAATCTGGCGCCGGATGGGGTGGTCCCAGTTGCGGAACGTCCCGCGGCATGCCGCCCTGTCCACTGCCCAGGATCCGCCGCGCAGTACCTTATACCCTCCGCCGAAGAACACCTGGCTGTATTCCGCATACGGAAACACGCTGAAGCCTGGATACGGCCGGAAGTCGCTGGAGACCCACTCCCAGACATCCCCCATCAGTTGATGCACTCCCAAGGGCGACGCACCCTCCGGATGGGAGCCGACCGCTGAGGGGCGAAGGGCCTCCCCGCCCAGGTTCGCGTGCATCGACGTCGGATCCTCGTCGCCCCATGGATACCGCCGGGAGCGGCCGGTAGCAGGATCATAGCGTGCGGCCTTTTCCCATTCGGCTTCGGTGGGCAGACGCCGGCCGGCCCACCGCGCGTACGCGTCCGCTTCATACCAGCTCACGTGCTGGACCGGCTCGTCGGCGGGGACCGGCTCGACGACGCCGAACCGGGTGCGGACCCAACGTCCGCCGTCGCTTCGCCAGTACTTCGGCGCCATCAGGCCTGCTTCATTGCGGTGTGCCCACCCTTCCGGCGTCCACAAGCGGGAGTCGTCATAACCGCCGTCGTCAATGAACCGTTCAAAGGCCGCGTTGGTCACCGGCAGAGTATCGATCCAGTACGCGGGCAGCTTCACCTCGTGGGCGGGACGTTCATTGTCCAGCGCCCAGGGCTCGATCGAGGTTCCCATTGTGAAAGATCCTGCCGGGACACGGACCTCCTGGGGCAGGGGTTCCATATCAGCAGCTGGCACAGCCTCCGCCGCCCGAACCGGATGAAGAACCGGCTCCCCCGACCTGAGCTGATGCGTGGCGAGCATCGTTTCGGCGTGTTGCTGCTCGTGCTGGATCATCATCCCGAACACGAAGCCGCCCTCCACCAGCGGCGAACCTTCCAGCGTGGCGCCGTCGAGGATGTCCAACGCTTTGCTGCGCACTTCCGCTATGTACTGGCGGGATTCGGTTGGAGGGAGCAGCGGTAGTGACGGCCGGGCGCTGCGCGGGTTTTCGAAGGCGTCGTAGAGCCGGTCGATGTCCGGCCGCAGTGGCTCCCGCCCG
>NZ_KI914671.1:17965-23529 GCF_000520495.1 Arthrobacter sp. H14 | reverse complement strand
CCGCCGTAGCCATCGGCCGGGGCAGGGCCGTAACGGGGGCGCAGGCCGCGGCGGCAAGATCGGCTGCCTTCTCATCCTCGACCAGTGCGGCCGTAACCGCCGCCGCAGTTTCCCAGTCGCCGCCTGCCTGGGTGTCGATCACCCTGAGCTCGAGGAAACCGCGGGGACGGATGAAGGGGAAGAGCGTGGTGAGATGGTACTCGACATCCTGCATAGTCGCCGGTCGCGGTCCCTCCCCGCGCAGCCATCCCCTCATGGTCAATCCGTTCGGCGCGCTCCAGGAGCCATCGGATGAGGGAATGCACAGGACAAGGGCATCCATTGCGTAACGCGCCCACGCCGCCGGCGGGTCCTCCGTTACAGGAACCGGGGCAGTCCGGGATGGGTCCGTGCCCAACCAGACCCCCTGCCTGGCACTGCGCCATCCGCTGGGAGCGCCCTGGCGAAAGGGTGAGTTCGCAAACATAGCGGTCAGCACGGGAGCGAGATGGTGCAGCCGAGCCCACCGTTGCACGGCACTTTGCGGACCGGCCCCGGTAAAACCGGCGTCCAGACAAACCTGCAGCGACGCCGTCGAGCACATCATGGTCCGGCCGGAGGGTCCGGACCGGTCAAAATGCTGCTCCATGGCCGCGTACCGGGACTCGTACAGGGTCCGCACCGGCGGGCGGAACCCGTCCAGAGCGAGCGGGCCGAAGGTGAGGCCTGCGGCGTAGAAATGCTCGTCGATGGTTTTCACGTCGGCGCGCATGGCTTCAATCAGAGACGGAAGGTCGGGTCTACAGGCTGAACTGACTTCCAGCTGGCCGCCGGGTTCAAAAGTGATGGCAGCACCGTGCGGAAGCACCTCACCGGCGGGCGCCGCAGCCGCACGGACCTCTGCAACGGGAACCGCCCGGCTGGAATCAGTTGCATCGTGGACGATTCGTTCAATTTCCAGACCTACAGGTCCCGGAGGGCCGGTCTTGAAGCACGTCGAGGCAATATAGACCTCCGCCTCGGACTCGGACAGAGGCCGCAGGTCACGTTCCAGCTCAGGTGTAAATGTCACGGCATGCTATCCCTTCAACGATGGATACTTACGACCCGTGGGCCTGTCAGTCTGATCACCACACTAGAGGGTGAAAGATCTTTCGTTGTGTATTCCAGATCACAGAACGGGCAATTTCGCCGTCCTACCGTGAAGGAACAGAAACATCACGAAAGGTTGGTACATCATGACTACAGCATCAGCTCACGCAGGCCAAGGAGCAGTTTCCACCGGCGTCGGACGGCGCATCGCCGCAGGAGTAATCGGAGGCCTGGCCGGTGGCCTCGTCTTCGGAGCACTCATGGCAATGATGGGCATGCTCGCCACCATCGCGTCCATGGTCGGCTCCGCCTCCCCCTGGGTCGGCTTCGGCGTCCACCTGGTTATTTCTATCCTGATCGGACTTGGTTTGACCGTGCCGTTCGCCGCTTTGCTCACCAGCTATGGGAAAGGCGCCCTTGTCGGACTGGGATACGGTCTCCTCTGGTGGATACTCGGCCCACTGCTGATCATGCCGATGATGATGGGTATGCCGTTGTTCACCATTAATGCAATGGCATTGATGTCGTTGATGGGACATCTAATCTATGGCGTTATTCTGGCGGTGGTGGCCGTCCGCGTATTCCAGAGCAAATCATGACTGAAGCCTGTGATCTCGGCGGTGCCATAATCCAGGGGGGCGCAGAAGCGCGTCCCTGGGCGCCGCAGCGACGAGAGGCCGACACGCGCATGTCCGAACATCCGGACCGGTTCAGCTGTCTGAACGAAGTGGATTTGTTCGCCGACCTGACTCAGGACGAAATCCAGGCAATGGATATGATGGTGCCTGCCCGGCACTATCGCCGGGGTGAGCTCGTGTTCAGCCAGAGCGATCCTGCCACGGCGCTGTTCATCCTCAAAACCGGCCGGGTACGCGTCTTCCGGTTGGCCGAAGACGGCAGCGCCTTGACGATGGCAATCCTTGAACCAGGTGCTGTCTTCGGTGAAATGCTGCTAGTGGGCCAACGAATGTATGACAACTACGCCGAAGCGATCGATGATGCGACAATCTGCCGATTGAGCGCCGCAGACGTGGAACGCTTCCTGCTTTCAGATCCACGAATCGCTATCAGGATCTCACGCCTGCTGGGCGAACAAGTCAGCCTGCTGGAGCAGCGGCTCACCGATCTGGCCCTCCGCCCGCTGGAAGCACGGGTGGCCAGCACGCTGCTCAAACTGGTCGACACAACGGCACATCACGGACTTAGCCGCGCACCGGTCATCAAGCTGACACACAACCAACTCGCCGGCCTGCTCGGTGCCACCCGCGAGGCGACCAGTAAGGCCATGTCCGAACTGTCCGCCAAGAACGTTATCCGGCAATCCCGCGGCCGAGTTGTCGTCCTGGAGCCGAACGCTCTCAAGGCGGCAGCACGCAAAACTTCCTGACCGGGTATGGACCCGCAGGAATTATCAGGAGCCGTTTGGGTCTTACACCGGACGGAACAACAAATTCAACAACAGGGAGAAAATCATGCCCCGTATCCCCGCACAGACCAGCGACGGCGCTCCGCAGGAGTCCCGCGAACTGGCCAAGAAGATGGAAAAGAAGATCGGCAAGCTCCTGAACATCCACGCCGGGATGGCCCACTCCCCCGTGGTAATCGCCGCCTACGACGGAATCGCCGGCGCCATCTCCAAGCACGGCACCTTCGACGCCCGCACGCAGGAAGCCATCGCACTTGCCGTTGGCAACGAGGACGGCTGCGACTACTGCCAATCAGCTCACACCATGTCCGGTAAAGCGGCAGGCTTCAGCGAAGAAGAGACCAAGGCCATCCGCGCCGGCAACATCGACTTCGATGACCGGCTCGCCGCAATCACCACCCTGGCGCGGGAAGCCGCCTCGAACACCGGTTCAGTGTCGGAAGAAACCTGGCAGGGCATGCTCGACGCCGGATGGACTGAAGAGGAACGGTCTGAAGCGTTCGCACACATTGCCGTGAATCTGTACACCAACTACTTCAACCACTACGCCGGCACCGAACTGGACGTCCCCGCGGCACCAGAACTCTCCTAACCAAAACCTGCCCGCGAAGCGCGGACTCTTTCATCCGGAACGAGTCTGTACTCCGCCCATGGAGTACAGACTCGTCGGCAGGACTACCTAAAGGAGCGCCAATGACAGTCGATAAGACCCACGTCCATCGAGAGCAGGTCGAGGTCAACGGGACCACCCTCTCCTACCTCAGCAGTGGCGACCCTCAAGGCAGCCCTCTGTTGCTTCTGCACGGCACCTTCTGGAGCCGGGTCTGGCAACCCATCCTGCCGGCGCTGGGGGAACAGATCCGTTGCATCGCTTTGGACCTGCCAGGTTTCGGCCGCAGCGAAGGAGAGCTCGACGTCGATCAGGCCAGCGTTCCGGCACTCGCGCAGACTGTTCTCGACGCCGCCGATGCCCTCGGCCTCGACAAGTTCTCAGTAGCGGCCCACGACATTGGCGGCGGCATAGCGCAGCATCTTGTGGCCAACAGCGGCCGGGTCAGCCGGGTGGTATTGATGAACGCCGTCATGTTCGATTCCTGGCCTGTTCCGGCGGTCGAACGGTTCCGGGATCCCGCAGTGCGCGAGGCGGTCACCGCCGAACAGCTTCAGCAGGGACGCCGTGAAGCTACACGGAAGGCCATCGCCCGGGAACTGACCGACGAAGAACTCGACGATTACCTCTCGCCCTGGCAGAGCCCGGCCCGTTCGCGGTCCTGGATGGCAATGGCGGCAGCCGCGGACGATGCCTTCACTCTCGACCTGGTTCCCGCTTTGAAAGAAGCAGCGGTTCCGACCCGGCTGGTGTGGGGACGCGACGATGAGTTCCAGAAAATCGAATTCGCCCGGCGTTAGGTCAACGAAATCCCCGCCAGCGACCTCGTCGAGGTGGCCGGCAAACACATTCCGACCGAAGATTCACCCCAAGACGTCGCCAACGCTATTCTCGAGCACCTGCGGGCCTAAAGCCATAGTTCCGTCCGGATAATCTATGTTCCCTTGACTGTCAGCGGAAGCATCTTCCGCAGGCCGGCGTTCTCCCCGGGATCGAGCACGGAGTGTTGAACGCATGCAGGAATCAGCCGTCCTGTGTCCGGGTGGCTCATCGTGTACATGCAAGCGCCCAAGCGTTCCTGGGTCTCCCTGACTTCCGGATCGGCGCTGTCTATGCCCTGCTCCATCAGCTCCCACGCCGGCTGGACATCGTCCGCGTCCATGAAGTTGTGCACCACGAACGTTTTGACGGCGACTTTCCTTTGCACGGCAGCCAGCACCAGATCCCTCAGACCACCGCAACGGCGGATTATCCGCTGGGCCAATCCCATCAGAGGAGGAACGACGCCGGGGTTACGTACCAGCATCCGCAGAACTTTCATGGTCAGGACGGGTATTGAAACTCCGCCGAAAACCACCCCACCGAAACGGTCCAGGATTCGATCCCTGACGGCGAGGTCCTTCGGTTCGTCCGGATCGAGGATGGGGACGAACACGCCGTCGACCCTTATTCCTGCCGTGGAGCGGTTGCACCTTGGGTCGCCGAACTGGGTAGCCTGCCACGGCAGTTTTTGCCCCGCACCCTCCTCGATGCGGCTCCAAACCGCGTCGATGGTGACGTCGTCGAAATCTTCCTTCCAACGCCGTTCATCTCCGATGAAGGCCGCCGGCTGAAAGGAGAGCATGTCGAACGGCATGTCCAGGACGTCCCGGGTGACTGAGCCGACCTGGCCGACGTTTGAGGGTGTAACCGTCATATTGTGGGCCAGGTAAGACCGGACGCCGTGTTCCCGCTTCAGATCAACGAACATCCGGGCAAACTGTTCCCGGAACGGGTTGAGTTCTGCCTCGGTGTGCGGCCGGACGGCGCCGCGGCGGCCCCGCATCAGCGAATCGAAGTGGGCGGCGAAGGACACTCTCTGGAACCGCGGGTTGCCGTCAGCATCGAGCACCACATCAAGAAGGTACTGGTAATCGAAATCCCCGTGGGTCATAGACATTGGCTCCCGGCCATTGGCCCGCATGGCCAGCAGAGCTGCAGCGTGATCCTCGGGGGCCAACAGGCTGACCTCGCCGCCAATTAGCTGTGCATGGGCGCGCGGACCACGGGTTTTGCGCAGGAATTCCATCTGACGCGTCACCTGCTCGACGGTATGCGCGCCGTCGATCCGTACCTTGTTGGCATCAGCCGCGTGGTAGCACGGTGAGCAGGTCAGGTTGCACTTCGGAAACACGCCATGCGTGCCCTCACAACCGACCGCGCAACGGCCCAGCAGCTGATTCGCGGTCTTTACGTGCTCTGGCAACTCCGCCCATCGCCGGTCCAGGGCGGCGCGGACTTCGGCTGTGATGGGGCGGGTCTCCAGTTCGAGATCCTTCATCCAGGTGGAGATCGACATTGGTCCTCCTGTTTACACCACGGCTTTCGTGCTTGGCTGCCAGCCTAGACCCCTACATTCGACCGTGGGTCTTATCGTTCCGCCTGCCGGTGCATGTGCCAATTGAAATGGATGGCGAA
>NZ_KI914671.1:17119-17865 GCF_000520495.1 Arthrobacter sp. H14 | reverse complement strand
TTGGGACCGCCGGCGCGCCAGGGGTCCATCCACGCCGTCGGCCGCCCTGCACAGCAACCATGCCGCGAGCGCGGGGAGCCATTGTTGCGAGGCCGCAAGAACGGCACTGACCAGGCCGAGGACCAGGTTCAGCCCGGTAAGCCGGTCGGGCGTGATCCACGGACGGTCCAGCCAGCGCGCAACGGTGTCCAGCGCGGGTGAGAGCAGCGGGCGGAGCCGGGCGTCAAACATCGTCCGCCTTCTCCCTGCGCCCGCGACGGACAGCGAAAAAGACGCCGGCAAGGGTGAGGACTCCCAGCACGCCGGCGGCCAGGTTGGTTTGCCAGCCAAAACCCAGCCCGTAAGCGCCAAGCGCGACAAAGCTGATCGTCCCGGGCAGTATGCCGAGACCGGTTCCCAGGAAGTACGGCCGCCATCCCAGCGAGGTCAGACCGGCGGAGTAGTTTATGGCGGTGAAGGGCAGAACCGGCACCAGCCGGACACCGATGACAGCGGCGAAACCACGACGACGGAGCACACGATCGACCTTGTCCACCCGGGTTCCGGTCAACTTCTCGACCGCTTCCCTGCCCAGAAGGCGTCCCAGCCAAGGTCCATCCACGCCGTCGGCCGCCCTGCACAGCAACCATGCCGCGAGCGCGGGGAGCCATTGTTGCGAGGCCGCAAGAACGGCACTGACCAGGCCGAGGACCAGGTTCAGCCCGGTAAGCCGGTCGGGCGTGATCCACGGACGGTCCAGCCAGCGC
>NZ_KI914671.1:7616-17019 GCF_000520495.1 Arthrobacter sp. H14 | reverse complement strand
CCGCCGTCGCCATCGGCTGGAGCAGGGCCGCAATGGGTGCGCAGGCCTCCGCGGCGAGATCGGCTGCCTTCTCATCCTCGACGAGTGCGGCCGTAACCGCAGCCGCAGTTTCCCAGTCGCCGCCTGCCTGGGTGTCGATCACCCTGAGCTCGAGGAAACCACGGGGGCGGACGAAGGGAAAGAGCGTGGTGAGATGGTATTCGACATCCCGCATCGTCGCCGGCCGCGGCCCTTCCCCGCGTAGCCATCCCCGCATGGTCAGCCCGTGCGGCGCACTCCAGGAACCATCCGGTGAAGGGATGCACAGCACAAGGGCGTCCAGTGCGTAACGGGCCCACGCCGCCGGCGGATCCTCAGTAACGGGAACCGGGGCGGTCCGGGATGGATCCGTGGCGAGCCAGACCTGCTGTCTGGCACTGCGCCAGCCGCTGGGACTTCCCTGACGGAACGGTGAATTCGCGAACATGGCGACCAGCACCGGGGCGAGGAGGTGGAAGCGCGTCCACCGTTGCACTGCGCTTTGCGGTCCCGAGCCGTCAAGGCCGGCGTCAAGACAGACCTGCAGTGAAGCTGTTGAGCACATCATGGTCCGGCCGGCAGGACCGGACCGGTCAAAATGCTGCTCCATGGCCGCGTACCGGGACTCGTATAAGCTCCGCACCGACGGGCGGAACCCGTCCAGAGCGAGTGGGCTGAAGGTCAGACCCGCGGCGTTGAAATGCCCGTCGATAGTTTTCACATCGGCGCGCATGGCTTCAATCAGAGACGGAAGGTCGGGACCACAGGCTGAACTGACTTCCAGCTGGCCGCCGGGCTCGAAAGTGACCGCGGCACCGTGGGGGAGTACTTTACCGGCGGGGGCCGCAGCCGCACGGACTTCCGCAAGCGGAACCGCCCGGCTGGAATCGGATGCATCGTGGACGATTCGTTCAATTTCCACACCGACAGGTCCGGGCGGGCCGGTCTTGAAGCAAGTCGAGGCAATATAGACCTCCGCCTCAGACTCCGACAGAGGCCGCAGGTCGTGCTCCAGCTCAGGTGTAAATGTCATGGCATGCGATCCCTTCGACGATGGATACTTCGACCCGCGTGCTTAGCAGTCTCATCACCACACTAGAGGTTGAAAGATCGTTCGTTGTGTATTCCAGATCACAGAACGGGCAATTTCGCCGTCCTAGTGTGAAGGAACAGACACCCCACGAAAGGTTGGTACATCATGACTACAGCATCAGCTCACGCAGACCATGCAGCAGTCTCCACAGGCGTTGGACGGCGCATCTCCGCCGGAGTGATCGGAGGCCTGGCCGGTGGTCTCGTCTTCGGAGCACTCATGGCAATGATGGGCATACTTATGACCATCGCTTCCATGGTCGGCTCTTCCTCCCCCTGGGTCGGCTTCGGTGTCCACCTGATGATTTCCGTCCTGATCGGTCTCGGTTTGACCGTTCCGTTCGCCGCTTTGCTCAACAGCTATGGGAAAGGCGTACTCGTCGGAATGGGATACGGCCTCGTCTGGTGGATACTCGGCCCACTGCTGATCATGCCGATGATGATGGGTATGCCGCTGTTCACTATTAATGCAATGGCCCTGATGTCTTTGATGGGACATCTGATCTATGGCGTTATTCTGGCGGTGGTGGCCGTCCGCGTGTTCCAGAGCAAATCATGAGTGAAGCTTGCGATCTCGGCGGCGCCATAATTCAGGGAGGCGCAGTAGCGCGTCCCTGGGCGCCGCAGAGACGAGAGGCCGAAACGCAAATGTCCGAACATCCGGACCGGTTCAGCTGCCTGAACGAAGTGGACTTGTTCGCCGACCTGACTCAGGACGAAATCCAGGCCATGGAAATGATGGTGCCCGCGCGGCAATATCGTCGGGGTGAACTCGTCTTCAGCCAGAGCGACCCGGCCACGGCCCTGTTCATCCTTAAAACCGGTCGAATACGCATCTTCCGGTTGGCCGAAGACGGCAGCGCCCTGACGATGGCAATCCTTGAACCAGGTGCCGTCTTCGGTGAAATGCTGCTTGTGGGCCAACGGATGTATGACAACTACGCCGAAGCGATCGAGGATTCGACAATCTGCCGGTTGAGCGCCGGAGACGTTGAACGCTTCCTGCTTTCCGATCCAAGAATCGCCATCCGGATCTCACGGCTGCTGGGCGAACAAGTCAGCCTGCTGGAGGAGCGGCTCACTGATCTGGCCCTCCGCCCTCTGGAAGCCCGGGCCGCCAGCACGCTGCTCAAACTGGTCGACACAACGGCACACCACGGTCTCAGCCGGGCACCGGTCATCAAGCTGACACACAACCAGCTCGCCGGCCTGCTGGGCGCCACCCGCGAGGCGACCAGCAAGGCCATGTCCGAACTGGCTGCAAAGGACATCATCCGGCAGGCCCGCGGCCGCATCGTCATCCTCGAGCCCAACGCTCTCAAGGCGGCAGCACGCAGAACTTCCTGACCGGGAATGACCGGCAGGAATTATCAGGACCCGTGCGGACTTACACCGGACGGAACGACAGATTCAAAAAATAAGGAGAAAATTATGCCCCGTATCCCCGCACAGACCATTGACAACGCCCCTCAGGATTCCCGCGAACTGGCTAAGAAGATGGAAAAGAAGGTTGGCAAGCTCCTGAACATCCACGCCGGAATGGCACACTCCCCCGTGGTAATCGCCGCCTACGACGGAATCGCCGGCGCCATCTCCAAGCACGGCACCTTCGACGCGCGTACGCAGGAAGCCATCGCTCTTGCCGTTGGCAACGAGGACGGCTGCGACTACTGCCAGTCCGCCCACACCATGTCCGGTAAAGCGGCAGGCTTCAGCGAAGAGGAAACCAAGGCCATCCGGGCCGGCGACATCGACTTCGACGACCGCCTCGCCGCAATCACCGCCATGGCCCGCGAAGCGGTCTCCAATACCGGATCAGTCTCCGAACAAACCTGGCAAAGTGTTCTCGATAACGGATGGAGCGAGGAAGAACGGTCCGAAGCCTTCGCGCACATCGCCGTGAACCTCTACACCAACTACTTCAACCACTACGCCGGCACCGAACTCGACGTCCCGGCCGCACCGGAACTCTCCTAACCCGCGAAGGACTATCTATAGGAGCGCCAATGACAGTCGGCAATAATCCCGTCCGCCGCGAGCAGGTCGAGGTCAATGGATCCAGCCTCTCCTACCTCACCAGCGGAGATCCCCAGGGCAATACTCTGTTGCTTCTGCACGGCACCTTCTGGAGCCGGGTCTGGCAACCCATCCTCCCCGCGCTGGGGGAACAGTTCCATTGCATCGCTTTGGACTTCCCGGGTTTCGGCCGGAGCGAAGGAGAGCTCGACGTCGATCAGGCCAGCGTTCCGGCGCTCGCACAGACTGTCCTCGACGCCGCCGATGCCCTGGGGCTCGACAAGTTCTCAGTAGCGGCCCACGACATTGGTGGTGGCATAGCGCAGCATCTTGTGGCCAACAGCGGCCGGGTCAGCCGGATGGTATTGATGAACGCCGTCATGTTTGATTCCTGGCCTGTTCCGGCGGTCGAGCGGTTCCGGGATCCCGCAGTGCGCCAGGCGGTCACCGCCGAACAGCTGCAGGAGGGACGCCGTGAAGCCACGCGGAAGGCCGTCGCCCGGGAACTGACCGACGAAGAACTCGACGATTACCTCTCGCCCTGGAAGAGCCCGGCCCGTTCGCGGTCCTGGATGGCGATGGCGGCTGCAGCCGACAATGTGCACACACTGAACCTGGTTCCGGCCCTTAGGGAAGCAGCCGTGCCGACGCGACTGGTGTGGGGACGCGACGACGAGTTCCAGAAAGAAGCCACGCGGAAGGCCGTCGCCCGGGAACTGACCGACGAAGAACTCGACGATTACCTCTCGCCCTGGAAGAGCCCGGCCCGTTCGCGGTCCTGGATGGCGATGGCGGCTGCAGCCGACAATGTGCACACACTGAACCTGGTTCCGGCCCTTAGGGAAGCAGCCGTGCCGACGCGACTGGTGTGGGGACGCGACGACGAGTTCCAGAAAATCGAATTCGCCCGGCGCTACGTCAACGAAATCCCCGCCAGCGACCTCGTTGAAGTGGCTGGCAAACACATCCCAACAGAAGATTCGCCCGAAGAAGTCACCGACGCCATTCTCGGACACCTGCATACGTCAGTTGCTTCCGGATCCTAACGCCGCAGCGCATCCTTGGCCGGCTGGGCGTATGTACGGGATGAGCGTCCGACACCCCCGCTCGATCGCTATGGATGCTTGACGGTCAGCGGAAGCAGCTTGCGCAGTCCAGCGTTCTCCCCAGGGTCCAGCACGGAGTGCTGGACGCAGGCGGGAATCAACTTTCCCGTCTCCGGATGACTCATGGTATACATGCATGCTCCGAGCCGCTCCTGAGTTTCCGCAATTTTCGGGTCGTCACTGGTGATCCCCTGCTGCATCAGGTCCCACGCAGGCTGGACCTCGGCCGCATCCATAAAGCTATGGACAACAAACGTCTTGAAACCGATCTTCCTACGCGCGGCTGCACCCATGAGCGCCCGCAGTCCGCCCGCACGCCGGGAGATCCGCTGTGCCAGTCCCAATATCGGCGGAACATCCCCAGGGTGCCGTAGCAGCGCACGCAGGACCTTCACAGTCAGGACGGGTGCCGGAACACCACCCACAACCATGCCGCTGAAATGGTGCAGAAGCCGGTCCCGGACCCCGAGGTCCTTAGGTTCGTCCGGATCCAGTAAGGGGACAAACCTGCCGTCCACCCTGAGCCCCGCCGTCGACCGGTTGCACCTCGGATCACCGAACTGCGTGGCCTGCCAAGGCAGCTGCTGCCCGGCACCCTCCTCAATACGGCTCCAGACCGCATCGATGGTGACCTCCTGAAAGTCCTCCTTCCACCGCCGATCATCCCCCAGGAAGGCTGCTGGCTGAAACGAGAGCATATCGAAGGGCATCTCCAGAACATCCCGTGTCACTGACCCGACCTGGCCCACATTTGAGGGCGTAACCGTCATATTGTGGGCGAGGTAGGAACGGACTCCGTGTTCCCGCTTCAAATCAATAAACATCCGGGCAAACTGTTCGCGAAACGGATTAAGCTCGGTCTCTGTGCGCGGCCTAACGGCACCGCGGCGGCCCCGCATCAGTGAGTCGAAGTGCGCGGCGAAGGAAACTCTCGGGAACCGTGGACGTCCCTCCTTGTCGAGGACCACATCAAGGAGGTACTGGTAGTCGAAATCGCCATGTGTCATGGACATCGGCTCCCTGCCGTTGGCCCGCATGGCCAACAACGCCGCGGCATGGTCCTCCGGCGCCAGCAGGCTGACCTCGCCGCCGATCAACTGGGCATGAGCCCGCGGCCCGCGCATCTTGCGCAAGTATTCCATCTGACGCGTTACCTGCTCGACGGTATGCGCGCCGTCGATCCTCACCTTGTTGGCGTCAGCCGCGTGGTAGCACGGTGCGCAGGTCAGATTGCACTTCGGAAATACGCCATGGGTGCCCTCACAACCGACGGCGCAACGACCCAGAAGCTGATTCGCGGTTTTTACGTGATCTGGCAACTCCGCCCATCGCCGGTCCAGGGCGGCGCGGACTTCGGCCGTGATGGGGCGGGTCTCGAGTTCGAGACCCTTCATCCAGGTGGAGATCGGCACTGGCCCTCCTGTTTACGCTAAGTTTTAGCGCTTCTCTGCAAGCCTAGACCCTTGGATGTTGACTTTGGGCCCTATTTCCCGCCTCTCCCCCCGTGCCGCTGAATGTTCTCAGGCAAATATCCACAACATAGGGTAGAGCGAGAGCAGAGCCCTGTACGACGAGGATGTGGAGATTCCATGGAACGGACCGAGGATGTCATCGACCTACTTGTAGTTGGTGGTGGCACCGGCGGCATTGTCGGGGCGAAAACCGCGGCCAGGCTGGGTGCACGGACAGTTTTGGTGGAGCGCTCGAGGACCGGTGGCGACTGCCTGTGGACCGGCTGCGTGCCGTCGAAAACGCTCCTCTCGGCGGCAGCGCGGTCGGCAACGGAGCGGACCCTGGGCGGCAGCGGGACTCTTTTTTCCGATGTCCGGGCCCGGATAGCGGAAGCCATCGCAGCTATTGAGCCGGATGATTCACCGGAGTCGCTGGAGGCGGCCGGCGCGTCTGTCATTTCCGGGACTGCCCGTTTCACCGCACCGGGCGAAGCGGACATTGACGGCCGGCGAGTCCGCTTCCGCCAGGCGCTCATTGCGACGGGCAGCGCGCCGTCGGTGCCTCCACTGCCCGGACTCGAAACGGCGCGGGTGGTTACGTCCGACACCATTTGGGACCTTGAGCAGCTGCCCGGCCGGTTGGTGATCATTGGCGGTGGGCCCATCGGCTGCGAATTGGGGCAGGCCTTCGCCCGTCTCGGATCCGCAGTGGTCCTCGTGGCCAGATCCGAAATCCTGCCCCGGGAAGACCGCGATGCAGCCTCCGTGATCAGGGACAGTCTTAAAGCCGACGGTGTGAACGTGATCGAGAACGCCGCCGTCGATCATGTCAGCGCAAAAGAGGATGGGACCGCCGTCGTCCATACCGACGACGGGCAGAGTTTCGACGCGGACGTCATCCTCGCCGCCACGGGCCGGAAGGCAAGGACGGAGGGTCTTGGGCTCGACGCTCTTGACGTGGAGTGCGACAAATCCGGGCACGTCCTGGTCGATGCAGGTATGCGCACCTCAAATCCTGCTGTGTGGGCCGCTGGGGACGTCACCCCGTACCCGGATTTCACTCACCTCGCCGGAGTTTATTCGAGCGTCGCGGCGTCCAACGCCGTGCTGGGCCTGCGACGGACGGTCAACAAGACGATTCCGCGCGTCACATACACGTCCCCGGAGGTCGCCGCAGTCGGTCTCACCGACGCCACCGCGCCTGGGCACAAGACATCAACAGTTCACCATGGTGACACTGACCGTGCCGTCACTGAGCAACAGACGTCGGGAATGACCCGGATCGTAATCGATAAACGTGGCAGGATCATGGGCGGAACGATCGTGGGCCCCAGGGCCGGTGAATCGCTTGCAGAGCTCACACTCGCCGTTCAGCAAGGACTCAGCACCCGGGACCTGGCGGGAGTGACCCACCCCTACCCCACCTACAACGACGCACTCTGGAACGCCGCCGTAGCCCACGCCCGCTCCGGGCTTGATTCACCACTGGCGACGGCGGCCGTAAGGGTTCTTCTGCGCTTGAACCGGTGGCGCAATGACCGCCGCCGGGATGCTCAGTTCAACAGCCGGTAGCCGGAGATAATGCGTTGGGTTGCGCTGACAAGGACAACAAATGCCCAGACGGCTGCGATCTGCCACGCAGCTGCGGGGAAGATCAGCCAAAGGCTGTGCACGAGGACGGTTTCGGCTCCTTCGGCGAGTCCTCCAAGAAAAGACAGTGAGCGGCCGTCGTCCTTCTGCCGACCCGTTTTCTCGGCAATGGAGGAAAACGCGAGAAAGACACTGCCATTGATGTAATAGGCGAACATCACAGCCAAAAACGGCAGCCACGGGGCGCCGAACGCAGTGGCGGCTCCGATCGCTACGCCGGCCACGGTGGCGCCATAGACGACGAAATCGGCTGAAATATCCCAGAATCCGCCCCGGCCTGAATCCGGGTTTTGTCCTTCCGCTGGGTTCTGTTGGACCCGCCGGCGTGCCAGGGGGCCATCGACGCCGTCGGCCGCCCGGCACAGCAACCATGCCACCAGGGCCGGGAGCCATTGTTGCGAGGCTGCAAGAACGGCACTGATTAAGCCAAGGAGCAGGTTCAGCCCGGTAAGCCGGTCCGGGGTAATCCACGGGCGGTCAAGCCAACCGGCAACAGTGTCCAGGACGGGCGAGAGCAGCGGGCGGAGTCGTGCATCAAACATCGTCCGCCTTCTCCCCGCGCCGGCGCCGGACAGCGAAAATGACGCCGGCCAGGGTGAGCACTCCCAGCACGCCGGCGGCCACGTTGGTTTGCCAACCAAAATCCAGTCCGTAAGCGCCAAGTGCGACAAAGCTGATGGTCCCGGGCAGTATGCCGAGACCGGTTCCCAGGAAGTACGCACGCCATCCCAGGGAGGTCAGGCCTGCGGAGTAATTAATGGCGGTGAAGGGCAGAACCGGGACCAGCCGGACACCGATGACGGCGGCGAAACCGCGCCTGCGGAGCACCTGATCCACCTTCTCCACTCTCGTTCCGGTCAATTTCTCGACCGCCTCCCTGCCAAGGAGGCGTCCCAGCCAAAAAGCCGCCGTCGCACCGATCATGGCGCCGGTGTAGACGAGGGCGAGGGCTCCGGTGAAACCGAACAGAACCCCGGCCGCGATGGAAAGAATATTCTTCGGTACCGGGGCCAATGTCAATGCCGCATACCCGATAATGAAACCCACTGGCGCCCACCAGCCGGCACGGTCCGTCATCCGGCGCAGCTCCTCGACGTCGGGAAGCGGCACCAACAACACAACCACCGTGAGCCCGGCGACGAATACCACCAGAAGCAGCAATTTCCGTATCGGCGTAAGGGCAATGATGTGGGAACTGATGTGCTTTCCCTGCATAGTTCCCCACCGTCGATCGATTCAGGTTCCTGTTGGGGAGCCATTCCAGTATCGACGATACTGGAATCCGCAGATCAAACCGTACAAAGGATTCCAATGCTGCTTTCCTCA
Source organism: Arthrobacter sp. H14 (assembly GCF_000520495.1). Lineage (GTDB taxonomy): Bacteria > Actinomycetota > Actinomycetes > Actinomycetales > Micrococcaceae > Arthrobacter_C. The sequence continues at coordinate 8,360 of NZ_KI914671.1, read as the reverse complement.
TTCCGGCGTGGCCACCGCCCGGCCCTCGCCGGTGCCACCGGCGCCGTTATGCTGCTGCTGACATCCTGCGCCGCCCCGACAGCGGGAACCACTGAGGAATTCAGCGACTACGCGGACGTTCTGGCTGAAGCCGACGGCCAAACAGTGGACCTCTGGATGTATGGCGGAGACCAACAGGGCAACAAATACGTTGACGATGTTCTGGCCCCCGCCGCAGCGCAGCAGGGTGTGGAACTTCGCCGGGTACCCGTGGCCGACACAGCCGACGCCGTCAACCGCGTCCTGACCGAACTTCAGGCCGGCCGTGATGATGGCTCTGTGGACCTGGTATGGGTCAACGGGGCCAACTTCGGCACCGGTAAACAGGCTGGCGCCTGGCGGTGCGGCTGGACAAATCTGCTGCCCAATATGGAATACACCGACCCTGACGATCCGCTGATCACCCATGATTTCGGCATCCCCGTGGACGGCTGCGAAGCACCCTGGCATAAGGCACAGTTCACCTATGTGTATAACTCGGAGGCCATCACCGATCCACCCACCAGCCTGGAAGGGATTCTTGAGTGGGCCGAAGAGAATCCGGGCCGCTTCACATATCCGGCACCGCCGGACTTCACCGGCAGCGTGTTCCTGCGTGAAGTTCTGCTCAGTACCGCCGGCGGGGCCGAAAAAGTTCCACAGGAATTCTCAGAGGAAGCCTTCGAACGCTTCGCACCGGAGGCAATCCAGAGACTGGACAGGCTC
>NZ_KI914671.1:0-7516 GCF_000520495.1 Arthrobacter sp. H14 | reverse complement strand
TCGTCGGATCAGCGGCAGCTGTTCAAGGAATTGCCGTCATCGGATGTCGTTCCACCGTATGAGGTGCTCTCCCGCAACGCGCACGGTGAACTCGCGGCCGAATGGGTCACTCCACTTGACCAGGCCTGGCGCCAGGACGCGGCCTCCGGGCGATGAACGAATCACGCGTGACGCGGCGCGCCCTGTTGCTCGCCGCACCGGCGGTTGTGCCAGTCGTCGTCGTCCTTGCCGGCAGTCTGGGCGCCGCCCTGCTGCAAAGCGTGGGGCTGATGCCCTTTACTGGACCGGCCACGTTCACGCTTGAGCCCTGGACCAGCAACGCCGGCGGGCTGGCACGCTCCAGCGGCAGCTGTTCAAGGAATTGCCGTCATCGGATGTCGTTCCACCGTATGAGGTGCTCTCCCGCAACGCGCACGGTGAACTCGCGGCCGAATGGGTCACTCCACTTGACCAGGCCTGGCGCCAGGACGCGGCCTCCGGGCGATGAACGAATCACGCGTGACGCGGCGCGCCCTGTTGCTCGCCGCACCGGCGGTTGTGCCAGTCGTCGTCGTCCTTGCCGGCAGTCTGGGCGCCGCCCTGCTGCAAAGCGTGGGGCTGATGCCCTTTACTGGACCGGCCACGTTCACGCTTGAGCCCTGGACCAGCAACGCCGCCCTTTACTGGACCGGCCACGTTCACGCTTGAGCCCTGGACCAGCAACGCCGGCGGGCTGGCACGCTCCGCAGCGGTATCGCTGTACATCGCCGCGGCATCGACGCTGCTTGCCTGCACCGTGGGCTTCGCGGCTGCCGCCTACATTCTGGCCATGCCGCGGGCCGGGCGTTTGGTCGCAGCGGTCAGTGCCGCCACCATCCCCATCCCACACCTGATCGGTGCCGGCGCCGTGGGACTGCTGCTCTCGGACGCAGGCTTTTTGGCACGTATTTTAGGGATGCCCGACGGCGGCTTCCCCACCTTCGTCGGCGGCCCGTTCTGGAGTGCTGTCATCTTCGAATACGCGTGGAAGGAATCGGCGTTTGTGGCCCTGGTCATCGTTGGCAGTCTGGCCCGCTCCGTGGGCGGGCTATGCGTATCGCTGTACATCGCCGCGGCATCGACGCTGCTTGCCTGCACCGTGGGCTTCGCGGCTGCCGCCTACATTCTGGCCATGCCGCGGGCCGGGCGTTTGGTCGCAGCGGTCAGTGCCGCCACCATCCCCATCCCACACCTGATCGGTGCCGGCGCCGTGGGACTGCTGCTCTCGGACGCAGGCTTTTTGGCACGTATTTTAGGGATGCCCGACGGCGGCTTCCCCACCTTCGTCGGCGGCCCGTTCTGGAGTGCTGTCATCTTCGAATACGCGTGGAAGGAATCGGCGTTTGTGGCCCTGGTCATCGTTGGCAGTCTGGCCCGCTCCGTGGGCGGGCTATGCGACGCCGCTGCAACACTGGGTGCGGCACCGTTGCAGCGGATCACCCACGTGGTGCTGCCGCTGGCGCTGCCGGCACTGGCCGTTTCAGGGCTGATCGTTTTTGTTTACACCCTTGGCTCCTACGAGGTTCCCTGGCTTCTGGGCCGGATCAGCCCCGAAGCTCTGCCGGTCCGGGCGGTGCGCCTGTTCGGGTCCATAGACCTGGACTCCCGGCCACAGGCGATGGCTACCGCCCTGGTATCGGTTATGGCCGGTGCCGTAGCCATCATCGGTGGACTGATCCTGCTTCGGCGATTGCGCGGACTGCGATGATCCCGACACTCCAACGGCCGCCCCCCTCCATGCGGACCAGCATGCCCGGCGGCGCGGCCGGGCGGACGCTGATGGGATTGCTGCTGATCCTGTGGTTTACGTTACCGATGATTCCCGTGGCCCTGTGGGCGGTGGCCGGCCGGTGGCATGCCCCTGCCGTCCTGCCGCAAACCTACAGTTGGGAAGGGTGGTCATCTGCCGCGTCCTCCGGATTGTTTCCGGCACTGCTGGCATCGGCACTTCTTGGTGCGGGTGTGGCCATCCTCGCCACACCGCTGGGTTTCATGGCAGCGGTTTCCATCCGGCGTCTTCCCCGGCGGTACGCCCGGCCCGTTGAGGGGATCCTGCTGGCCCCCTTGGCGATACCGCCGTTTGCTCTGGTCATGGGAATGAACGTGGTCCTGTTGCGCGCCCATGTGCCCGCAGCCGCAGGCGTGTTGTTGTTGCTCGTTGTCACGGCACTGCCCTACACGGTATTCATGTTCCGCAGCGCCCTGGCCGGATACGACGACAGGTTTGAGGAAGCCGCCCGTTCCCTGGGCGCCTCGAAAGCACAATCGATCCGTCATGTCCGCCTTCCGCTGCTCACAGCCGCAACGTCACGGGCGGCGTTCCTGGCGTTTCTCGTCGGCTGGGGGGATTACATCGTCACGCTGATAGTCGGCGGCGGCCAGCTCAGGACCCTTCCGATGACCCTGGCGTCAGCAGCATCAGCCACCGGCAATGAACAACTCACGGCCGTCCTCTCACTGACGGTGGTCCTGCCGCCCCTTGCCCTGCTGACCGCACTGCTGCTCACCCGGCGGCATGGAAGGATCCGATGAGTTCACGGCTTGAGCTGAAAACCATCAGCCACCGGTATTCCGACGCGAAAGAGGACGTGCTCAAGGACATCTCCCTGACCGTCGAAGCCTCGCGGAGTGTTGCGCTGCTGGGCGCTTCAGGCAGTGGCAAATCAACGCTCCTGCGGGTGGCCGCAGGCCTGGAGAACCCCGCCGCCGGAAAAGTACTCGTCGATGGGGAGGATCTGGCAGGCACGCCTCCCGACCGTCGTGGTATCGCATTGGTGTTCCAGAATCCACTGCTGTTCCCGCACTTAAACGTTGTCGATAACGTCGCATTTTCGGCCCGCATGGCCGGTTTTTCCAGAAGGCGTGCCCGCCGTCAGGCACTTGAGTACCTTGATCTGGTCCAGCTCCAGGATTTTGCACACCGCCACCCCTGGCAGCTGTCCGGCGGGCAGGAGCAGCGCGTATCGCTGGCGCGGGCGTTGGCCAGGCAGCCGCGGCTGCTGCTTCTGGATGAACCTTTCAGCTCGCTTGATTCAAGACTGCGCGAAGATATGTACAACCTGGTTTCACTCATCCGCGAACAACTCGAACCCACCATTGTGATGGTCACCCATGACCGGCGGGAAGCTTCAGTGCTCGCGGACTCCATCGCGGTCCTCGACACAGGGCGCATCCTGCAGCACGGCCCGGTCCCCCAACTGCATTACCGCCCCGATTCCCTCGCAGTCAGCAGAATACTGGGAGGACTCAACGAAATCCCCGGCGAAGTCACCGGCGGAATCCACAGTTCAGCGCTCGGCCGTATCAAGGTCCAGGACACGGTCGACGACGGCGCCGCCTACCTGGTGATCCGGCAGGAAACCGTCAATCTCGTCTCCGCCGGCACCGGCGTGGTGGATGGATCAATAGCCTCCATCAAGTCAATGGGAGCCCATACACTGGTCACACTGACCATCGATAATGGGAGCACAGCCAAGCCTGCTGTGCGCATATCAGCCGAAGTGGTGGGTGCCCCGGACCTCTCGATCGGCGAGCTGGTTGGTGTCGACTTCGAAAAATCCGCCGCCTGGGCCGTCAACAGCTGAAGCCCGCTTACTCGTATCTACTCCTGCCTATTCCCGCCCAGGCGAATCTCCTGACGTTTAGAGCCCGCCGTCTTACCGCCAACGTCTCACCGCCCATCGTCAAAATGGCCTGTGCGGGATAAGTTGGAAATTGATCCGATGAGCACCGCCATACAGATCAGGAGCCGTTATGGACATGCAGCAGAGACGTCTACCGCCCACTGTCTTACCGCCAACGTCTCACCGCCCATCGTCAAAATGGCCTGTGCGGGATAAGTTGGAAATTGATCCGATGAGCACCGCCATACAGATCAGGAGCCGTTATGGACATGCAGCAGAAGACCGTTGGTGGCATCACCAACCGGTGGCTTGAGCACGGCTCCGGCCGGCCGGTTGTTCTGATCCACGGGATACCCACCTCGCCCCGGTTGTGGCGCCACGTCATGCCGCTGATCCGCGGCCGTTCCATCGCATGGGAAATGCATGGCTACGGCTCCAGCATCCCCGTCCATCAAGAGGAGAACATCGGCCTGTCGGCGCAGGCGGACTACCTCCAGGGTTGGCTGGATTCACTCGAGCTTGACGAGCCCCCGGTGCTGGTGGGCCATGATCTCGGCGGCGGAGTGGCACAAATAGCCGCTGCCCGGGCACCGGAACGTTTCGCCGGCCTGATGTTCACCAATGCAGTCTGCTACGATTCCTGGCCCATTCCGAGTGTGAAGATGATGCAGCGCTTGGCACCGGTCCTGCGGCACCTTCCCGAGGTGCTGCTGTACCCAACATTCGTCCAACTCATCCACCGCGGCCACGACAACAGGCAGCGCGCCCTCGAATCCCTCGGCGAGCACTGGGCCCCCTATGTCGCCCACGGCGCCGCGCGAAGCATGATGCGTCAGGTCGCCGCCCTCGACGTGCGGGACACCATCAGGATCGCGGACCGGCTGCCGTCTCTGGGACTGCCCGCACGCGTCATTTGGGGTCTATCGGCGCAGGCGGACTACCTCCAGGGTTGGCTGGATTCACTCGAGCTTGACGAGCCCCCGGTGCTGGTGGGCCATGATCTCGGCGGCGGAGTGGCACAAATAGCCGCTGCCCGGGCACCGGAACGTTTCGCCGGACTGATGTTCACCAATGCAGTCTGCTACGACTCCTGGCCCATTCCGAGTGTGAAGATGATGGCGCGGCTGGCACCGGTCCTGCGGCACCTGCCCGAGGTGCTGCTGTACCCAACATTCGTCCAACTCATCCACCGCGGCCACGACAACAGGCAGCGAGCCCGCGAATCCCTCGGCGAGCATTGGGCCCCCTATGTCGCCAACGGCGCCGCGCGAAGCATGACGCGGCAGGTCGCCGCCCTCGACGTGCAGGACACCATCGCAATCGCGGACCGGCTGCCGTCTCTGGGACTGCCCGCACGCGTCATTTGGGGCGAAGCGGACCACTTCCAGAAGGTACAGTACGGCGAACGTCTGGCGGCTGACCTTGGGGCTGAATTAACGCGCATACCGGGTGGGAAACATTTCACACCGGAGGACCACCCTAACGACGTCGCCGCCGAAATCAACACCCTGCTGGAGCGCTGATCCCCGCCAGAAAAGCTCAATAACCTTGAATTGGCGGGGTCTCAAAAAGAATTCTAAATGATACCAATCCGGTAACGGGGCCCGTCCCAGGACACCATCGCAATCGCGGACCGGCTGCCGTCTCTGGGACTGCCCGCACGCGTCATTTGGGGCGAAGCGGACCACTTCCAGAAGGTACAGTACGGCGAACGTCTGGCGGCTGACCTTGGGGCTGAATTAACGCGCATACCGGGTGGGAAACATTTCACACCGGAGGACCACCCGAACGACCTCGCCGCCGAAATCAACGCCCTGCTGGAGCGGTGACCGCCGGGTATCCCGCGGCAATCTCCTACCGCCGGACCGGCTCCCCGGTGCTGGAAACGGCTGGTCCTCCCGGCGTCGGGCATAGTAATGCAAAAACCGCCACTGTCAGCGGCAGAACGGCGAGGATGAGTTCCGGAGCAGCGTAGTTGCCCGGGGCCGGCGTCATCCTGCTTGGTGAAGCGTACCGGGTTTGATGGAGGCATTGATTACCCGGGAGGATAGTTTTACCCCAGCACAACGGAAGTACCCTGCGGAGTTGCGTGAGCGGGCAACGCGGATGGTTATGGATGCGAGGAAGGACCCGGCGACCAGGGCCGGGGCGTTTGGGCGGGTCGGTGAGCAGTTGGGGTGAACCCCGAGGCGCTGCGTACCTGGGTCAAGCGCGCGGAGATCGACGAGGGTCTGCGCCCGGGGATGACAAGCACTGATTCGGATCGGATCACAGAGCTTGAACGTGAAGTGCGCGAACTGCGCCGGGCCAGTACGATCCTGAAGCAGGCGTCGGCTTTTTTCGCGGCGGAGCTCGACCGCCCGTTGAGATGATGTGCGCCTTCATCGACAAGTACCGTCATGAACACGGGGGCGAGCCGATCTGCACGGTTCTGCAGTTCGCCCCGAGCACCTGCTACGCCCGCCGGTCCCGCCCGGCCTCTGCCAGAGCAGTCAGAGACCGTGTGTTGGGAGAAAAGATCGAGAGAATCCATGCGGAGAATTACGGTGTGTACGGTGCCCGGAAGGTCCATCAGGAGCTGGGCCGCCATGGAATAACGGCGGCACGGTGCACCGTGGAGCGGCTCATGCGAGCCAAGGGCCTGCGCGGAGTGTCCCGGGCGAAGGGACCGCGCACGACGAGACCGGCGGCGGAGACGAACAGGCCCACCGACCTCGTTGAACGGTGTTTCACAGCCGATGCTCCGAACCGGCTGTGGGTCGCCGATATCACCTACGTCCGCACGTTCGCTGGCTGGGTGTACGCCGCGTTTGTCATCGACGTCTTTTCCCGCCGCGTCGTGGGCTGGCAAGTGTCCACCAGCCTCTACACCGATCTGGCGCTGGACGCCCTGGAGATGGGGATCTGGGCTCAGACCCGCGGTCCTCACCGGACTTTGAAATGGCCCTGGCGCCACCCCAAACCCCGAAAATTAGCCCAACCTGCCCACGCTTAGATACGAAGGGCCTGATTACGGGCTCGCTCAATGTGCGGGCAATTTCCCCCCGTTACCTTTTTAGTAGCCCCTGGTTGAGCGAGAATTGGGGTTGCTGGCCTGTCGGTCCTGGCATGATTTTTACCCCCAGTCCTTGATGATCCGGGGGGTGTTGTCACCGGGTGCCGATAGGTGTCAGGTGATCGCTGATGGGGACAAGACCAGTCGCGTTTTGATGGCGACAAGTCAGCCGTAACGTGGATGCCGACGCTTGCCACCGCAGGACAGACCAGCACCGTTTTACGCAGGTTCAACGATCTGGAGGTGTGCGGTGATCAGAGATTATGAGAGCGTCGATGTCTTTATCGGCGTCGACGTTGGCAAGAGCGACCATCATGCGGTGGCGCTGGATAAATCGGGCAAGAAGCTGCTCGATAAGGCGCTGCCCAATGACGAGGCGAAACTACGGTCCATCATTGATCAGCTGGCCGACTACGGGTCGTTGCTGCTGGTCGTGGACCAGCCGGCCACCATCGGAGCGTTGCCGGTCGCGGTGGCTCAGGCCGCCGGCATCCTGGTCGGCTACCTGCCCGGCCTCGCCATGCGAAGAATTGCAGATCTGCACCCTGGTGAGGCTAAAACCGATGCCCGGGATGCGGCAATCATCGCCGAGGCCGCACGGACCATGCCGCACACCCTGCGTTCGATCGTCGTGGCCGACGAGCAGGCCGCCGAACTGTCCATGCTATGTGGGTTCGATGACGATCTGGCCGCTCGGGCAGGAAGCTGCTCGATAAGGCGCTGCCCAACGATGAGGCGAAACTACGCGCCATCATTGATCAGCTGGCTGGCTACGGGTCGTTGCTGCTGGTCGTGGACCAGCCGGCCACCATCGGAGCGA
>NZ_KI914670.1:20052-31490 GCF_000520495.1 Arthrobacter sp. H14 | reverse complement strand
AGCGATGCGACCTTTAGTCCGGCATTCGCGCCTTTGTCTGTCGGCACGGACAGCCACTCGGCGGCCAGATCCTGCAGGCCGGCGTCCTGAGCCAGGCCCATCGCCGGAACCAGCCCCGCGGTCGACACAAGGTTCTCGTCATCGAAGGAAACTGACATCGAGCCGGGACTATGGAAAAGTTGCATCTACGGGATGCCCTCTCTTGAGGTGGAAAATTTGTCTGTGGTAAGTCATATTTTCCCTCAAAAGACGGGCATCTCCCGTTTAAAACGCCGACGTCACCCCAAACCCGATCGGTGGATCAAGGCTTAGAGCCTGGTTCGTTCCTCCAACAACTCCAGCACGTGCTGGTAGTTTTCGCCGGTGGCCCGGGTCATGCCGAGTTCACAGGTTCGGTTACAGGAGGCATGGGCGGAGGCATCCAGGGCGGTGATTTCCGCGGCTTGCCGATCTGTTGCCGATGCGGTGAGTTCGGGGTGGAGCATGCCGCGGTCGCCGGCGAAGGCGCAGCATCCCCAGTTCTCCGGCACTTCCACGCGCTCGGCGACGGCGCCCGCCACTGAAGCGAGGGCGTCGTTCAAGCCCAACCGGGTGGAGGAACAGGTGGGATGAAGGGCCAGCGTGTCCAGTTTCGGCAGGGCCCCAAACCCGGGTAGATCCGGCAGCTTCGGCAGAATGTGCTCCGCGGCGAACTGGACCGCATCGACGACGGTGAGAGGGCGCTGCCCCGGCCCCGGTTGATCATCCTTGATGATGGCATCCAGCAGTCCCTCCGTGCATGAGCTCGCATCGCAGATGATCGGAAGGTCGCCGCCGCGGGTAGCTGTCCGCAGAGCGGCGACGGTCTTTTCCTGCATGGTTTTTTGGCCCTCGGTCAAGCTCTTGGAGGACCATGGCGTGCCACAGCAGAGTCCATTAATACCTTCCGGCACCACAAGTTTGATGCCGGCCCGTTCGCAAAGTTGCTCGAAGCTGTATTGCACTCCACGATTACCTTCTCCTGCCGGTCCGAACATCGTTCCCACGCAGGCGGGGAAGTAGACGGCATCGGCCGGAGGATGGCTGATTCCGCCCGCCGGTGAGGCACGCCTGCGCGAGGTCCCGCCGGTAGGTAGTTCGGGGGAGTACAACGGAATGTTGTCCGCACCGAGCACGCCCCGTGCCAACTTGTTCGGCGCAATAACGACGGCGGCAGGCAGCTTGGCGACGACGTCGAGCGCCACAGCGGCGCCGCGGGTGACGGTGCTCCAGTTCTTCGCGGCGGCGTTCCCGATCGCGTTCTTGACCCGGCCGTTCGCTTCGCCGCGCAGACGCTTCACCAGATCGCCGGTGTTGATGTCGACCGGGCAGGCCGTCTGGCACATCCCATCCGCGGCGCAGGTCTGGACCGACTCGTAGTCGTAGTCCTTCTGCAGCTCGGCAACCAGGGCCGTATCGCCGTCGAGCCGTGCCTGTTCAATGGCACGTAGCGTGACGATCCGCTGCCGGGGCGTGAGTGTGATGTCCTTGCTGGGGCAGACCGGTTCGCAGTACCCGCAGGAGACGCAGCGGTCCACCTCCTCGGCAACGGCCGGAGCGGTTTTGATGTGGCGCAGATGTGCCTGCGGGTCGTCGTCGAGGATCACGCCGGGGTTGAGCATTCCGGCCGGATCGAAGAGCCGCTTCACCTCGCGCATGATGTCGTAGAGTTCGTCGCCGTACTGCCGGCGCACGTACGGCGCCATCACCCGTCCGGTGCCGTGCTCGGCCTTCAACGAACCGCCCTCGCCCAGGACCAAATCCACCATGTCCTCGGTGAAGGCACTGTAGCGGTCCAGCTCGTCGGCGGTGGCGAAGCGGTCGGTCAGCATGAAGTGGATGTTGCCGTCCTTGGCATGGCCGAAAATCACGCTGTTCCGATACCCGTACTTTTCGAACAGCCGGGTCAGCTCCTTGCAGGTGCGGCCCAGCGCCGGAACCGGAACCACGATGTCCTCCAGCAGCGCCGTTGTTCCATGCGGGCGGGCGCCGGAAACTGATGCGTACAGACCCTTGCGCAGATGCCACAGCGCGGCGCGGACCGCCGGATCGGTCCCGAATTCGGCCGGCACGCTGAGCTCCAGTGCGGCCGCGGTCTGCAACCCGGTTTCCTGCAATCCGGCCAGCGTTTCGGGGCTGTCCGCGGAGTATTCGACCAGCAGCGCCGCATGGTCCTTCACTTCCAACTCATTGACGACGGCGGGTGCGCCGGCAAGCGTCTGGCCCACCTTCAGCGACACGGCATCCATCAGTTCCAGCGTCGCGGCACCGGTCTCCACCAGAGCCGGAAGGGCGGCCGTGGCGACGTCGAGGTTGTCGAAAACCAACAGTCCGGTGGCCGTGTGCGGAAGTTTCGGAACCGTGCGGAAAACCGCTTCGGCCACGAATCCCAGCGTCCCTTCGCTGCCGATCATCAGATGCGCCAGCATGTCCACGGCACGTTCAAAGTCCAGGAGCGCGTTGAGGCCATAACCCATGGTGTTTTTCCGCGAGAACAGCCGCCGCACGGTTTCCACCGAGGCCGGGTTGGACCGCAGCCGGTTCGAGAGTTCCAGCAAGCCCTCATGCAGGGCCGGTTCCAGCTCGCGCAGCCTGGCATCCGCGTCCGGAGCGCCGGTGTCGAGGACCGTTCCGGACGGCAGCACCACCGTCATCGAATCGATCGTCTGGTAGGCGTTGTCAACCGTGCCGCAATGCATTCCGGACGAGTTGTTCGCCACCACGCCGCCGACCGTACAGGCCGTCTCGCTCGCCGGATCAGGTCCAAACTTCCGCCCGTACCGCGCGAGCCTGGCATTGAGGATCCGCACCGTGACGCCAGGCTGCACCCTCACCAGGGCGCCGTCGTCGAGCACGTCAATTTTCTTGAAGTGTTTCCGCACGTCCACCAGCACACCGTCGGTCACGGCCTGCCCGCTCAGGCTGGTCCCAGCCGCACGCAACGTCAGCGGAATACCCTGCGCGGCGGCCGCTTGCAGCAACCGTCCCACCTCGTCCGCGTCGAAAGGAATGGCCACCGCCTGCGGAATCAGCAGGAAATGCGAGGCGTCGTGGGCAAGGGAATGCAGGTCGATGGCACGCGTCTTGATCCGGTCCGGATCGGCCACTGCGGCGCGGAGCGCACTGAACATGGTTCTTCCTCACGTCTGGGACACTCCCAGCTTAGACTCGCTCCGCCCTTGTCCGGTGCCTCCAGTTCTCACCAAGCGAGAACGGCCCTTTGACCTGCGGGGCGGGCAGCGAAAGACTGCTGTCACCAACACTTCTTAGTCCCAGTACTGAAAGGCAGGAACCGATGATCTTTATCGTGGTGAAATTCAACGTCAAGCCCGATTGGTCCGACCGCTGGATCGACCTGACCCGCTCCTTCACCGAGACGACCCGCAAGGAGCCCGGAAACCTCTTCTTCGACTGGTCGCGCAGCGTGGACAATCCCAACGAATTCGTCCTCGTCGAGGCGTTCCAGGAGGATGCCGCCGGGGACCATGTCAACAGCGAGCACTTCGCCCAGGCCATGAAGGACATGCCTCAGGCTCTGGTGGAAACACCGCAGATCATCAGCGAGAAGATCGACGCCGAAGGCTGGGGCCGGATGGGCGAACTCACCGTCGAGTAGACCTGACGGAGGCGCGGGGCCGCACGGCGGGCGGGACCCCTGGTTGCTCGAGTCCACGACAGAGTGTCCTGTGGACAATGGCGGCCGCCGGTTTTGGAATGTCTTTGCCGAGGCGCCAATATTGAGTCATGGGACGCAATGATGCCTTAAAAGGTATGGCTTCGGTGCAGAAGGCTTTTGCCCTGCTCGACGTCGTGGCGTCCGACCGTAGGGGCCTGTCCGCCAAGGAGGTTTCCGCCGCTCTGGATATGCCGCTTCCCTCGGTGTACAGACTGCTGAAGGCCCTCGTGGCTTCCGAACACGTGGTGCATCTCAAGGGTGAAAGCCGCTATGGGCTCGGCTACAAACTCCACGCGCTGGACGAGTCGCTGCGCCGCCAGGTCGGAACGCCGCCGGCCGTGGCCCGGCTGATCCTGGAGCTGCATTCACGCGGGGATGCGGCCGCGTACTACGCCCTCCACCGCGGGGACCACATTGTGGTGGCGCACGTGGTGGATTCGCCGGCCCGACGGCGGATCACGCCGATGGGGTTCGGCTTCAACGACGCTGCCCATGCCACAGCCTTCGGGAAGATCCTGCTGGCGGGCATGGATGCCGAGCAGCGACGTACCTACCTTGCCCGGCATGGCCTGCCCGCCATGACCGACCGCACCATCAGAACCGAGACCGGGCTGGAAGCGGAACTGGAACGGGTCCGCGAAGGGGGCATCGCCGTCGAGCGCGAAGAATTCATCACCGGCGCATCCTGTCTCGGTGCGCCGGTGACCAACGCTGCCGGCCAGATCGTCGGTTCCGTCGCCGTCTCCATGGACGCGGGGGAGTTCGACGCGCGTTCGGCCAAGGTCGCAGTTCTGCTGCGCGATACGGCGGACAAGGTCAGCCGGGCGCTGCGGGCGACGTCGGTGCTTCCCCAGCGGCGCGGCAGTTAAATGACGCGAACAGCAGCATAAACGCCGTTAGGTGGATGGCCCCACCCACAGACAACCGAGCGGTGCAAGCCTGACCATTAGCGTCAGACTCCCACCGCCACCGACGTACCTCTAGTTAGAGGGCCGACGTCGACATTTGCTCTGCGATGTACTCCGCCTGCCGGATCGCCAGGGCCACGATGGTCAGCGTCGGATTCGCCGCGGCGCCGGTGGTGAACTGCGACCCGTCCGAGACGAACAGGTTCCTCACGTCATGCGTCTGTCCATAGGCGTTAACCACGCCGTCTTCAGGGCGTTCGCTCATCCGCGCGGTGCCCATATTGTGGGTGGAAGGATACGGCGGCGTGTGGTGTGAGGACAGCGCACCGACCGCTTCGTACAGCAGCGATCCCTGTTGGTAGGCGTGCTCGCGCATGGCTGAATCGTTCGGGTGGTCATCGAAATGGACATTGGGAACCGGCAATCCTAAACGGTCCTGCGCGTTGGTGTTGAGCGAGACGCGGTTGGACTCCTGCGGCATGTCCTCGCCCACGATCCACAGACCCGCCGTGTTCTCGTAATCGTCGAGCAGGGAGGCGAACTCGGGACCCCAGGCACCCGGGTCGACAAAGCTTGCCAGGAACGCCGGGCCCAGGGCGATCGTCTCCAGGTAGTAGCCGCCGGCGAACCCGCGGTCGACGTCGTGTCGTGACTCGTCCGCCACCAGACCGGCCATCGTCTCGCCCCGGTACATGTGCACCGGCTTGTCGAACTTTGCGTAGACCGAACCGGTGGTGTGCCGCATATAGTTGCGTCCCAGCTGCCCGGAGGAGTTGGCCAGACCGTCGGGAAAGAGCGGCGATCCCGAAAGCAGCATGAGCCGGGGCGTTTCGATGGCGTTACCCGCCACCGCGACGATCCTCGCCTTCTGCCGTTGCAGGTCTCCGTCGGCGTCGACGTAGAGCACACTGTCCACCAGACCTTCAGCGGTGTGAGTAATCTGTACCGCCTGGCTGTTGGGACGCAGGTCCAGTTTTCCAGTGGCCAGCGCCTTCGGAATTTCAGAGACGAGCGTGGACCATTTGGCCTTGCTCTTGTCGCCTTGGAAGTTGAAGCCGTCTTGGATCGAGGCGGGCCGGCCATCGTACGGTTCAGCGTTCGTCCCGTACGGGCCGGTGGCGTAGTGCCGGTAACCGATGCGTTCGGCGCCGGCGGCCAACACCTTGTAGTTGTTGTTTGCGGGCAACGCCGGCCTGCCGTGACGGTGCGTGCTGCCGATCTTCTTTTCGGCCTTGTCGTAGTACGGCGCAAGATCGTCCAGGGTTATGGGCCAGTCCAGCAGGTTCGCGCCGTCGATCCGACCGTACGTTGAGCGGGTCTTGAACTCGTGGGCCTTGAAGCGTGGCGTGGCTCCTGACCAGTGGGTGGTGCTGCCCCCGACGGCTTTGACAATCCACGCCGGAAGGTTGGGGAAGTCCCGGGCGACGCGCCAGCTGCCGGAGGTGGTCCGCGGATCCAGCCAGGCCATCTGGTTGAACGATTCCCACTCATTATTGACGTAGTCCTCGCTGGTGAGGTGTCCGCCTGCTTCGAGGACGACGACCTTGAGCCCCTTCTCGGTCAGCTCGTGGGCGAGGGTTCCGCCACCGGCACCGGAACCGATGATCACGGCGACCGAGTCGTCGTCGTAGTCGAATCGGGCTGATTGTTCCTCGGTCATAGCGTCTTTGCTCCTTCGACTTTGTCGGTTCCTTTGAACAGGTCATCGACCGGTTCCTCTTCGGTTTCCTCCGATGTGGGCTGGACCCGGGCAGGGGCGGTTTGCGCAATTTCGTAGGGCAGCGGGCCGACCTCGGGCAGGTCCTCGCCGCACTCGTCGATCCGCGGATCGGGCAGCCAGTTCAGGTCGTTGAAGCCCCGATCGATGTAGCCACCCTTGGAGAATGACTCGCCCTCATAACCGAACATCTTCCAGACCTCCGGATCGTCATAGAAGTTCAATACCGTCGTCCGGCGGATGAAGCCGAAAAACTCCAGATCCGTGATCCGCTTCAGCACGGCGAGGGCGCGTTCATCGGACAGGTCGAGGAAATGCTCCTCGGTCATGGAATCGATAGTCGAGAGCCCTTGCGTCAGCGCCACCCGGAACCAGGTGGATTCCTGCGCCTCGGTAACGATTTTTTCCGCCATGCGTTCGTACGGCCCGTCCGGTATCTGCGGATGCGGGAACGCCACCCGGATGATCCGGGTCAGTGTCCGCCTGGCTTCGTCTGTGAGCTCCAGCGCGTTGAGTGCGGAAAATTTTGCGGGAAACGCCATCGTTATCACCCTTAGGTTTTCAGTTACTTGTTGAGGTTTGGGACCAGGATGCCGCGGCCGACCAGCTGCCCCTTGTCGAGGTCGTGCATCGCACGGACGGCATCTTCGAGGTCGTAGGTTTGCGTGTGCAGGGTGACTTGCCCCTGCGCGGTCAGTGTCATCAGCTCCACCAGATCCAGATACGTGCCGACCAGATTCCCGACGACGTTGATCTCACGGGAGATGATTTCGATCGTGTCGACGTTGACCGCTCCGCCGTAGCCGATGCTGAAGTAGCTTCCCCGGTTCCGCAGTGCGGTGATGCCCGTCGACTCCGTTCCGTTCTCGCCCACGAAATCGAACACCACGTGCGCGCCGCCGTCGGTGATCTCCAGCAGCTTGCCGGCACCATCAGTCGAGTTGACCGTATTGTGTGCGCCTAGCGACGACGCGAGTTCGAGGGCTTCGGCGGACTTGTCGACGACGGTGATTTCCGCGGCGGTGAGCGCCTTGAGGGACTGAACGCCGATATGCCCCAAGCCACCGCTGCCGATGACGATGGCATGCGTGCCGGGCGGCAACAATGGGATGGCCTTCCGGACGGCGTGATACGCGGTCAGACCGGCATCGGCGAGGGCCGCAATATCCACCGGCTTCAGACTGGGATCCAGCTTGACCACCGACCGGGCGTTCGTCTTCATCAATTCGGCCATGCCGCCGTCGACATTGAGGCCCGGGAAGGTGGAGTTCTCGCAGTGCGAGTCCTGGCCGGCCCGGCAGGGGAGGCACAGTCCGCAGGTCACCAGCGGATGCATAATGACCGTGTCTCCTGGCGCGACATTGCTGACCGCGCTGCCGACCTCCTTCACCCAGCCGGCATTCTCATGGCCGAGGATGTAGGGGAGGGAGGGATTTTGAATCGGATCCCACTGCCCCTCGATTACGTGCAGATCGGTGCGGCACAGTCCGGCCGCTCCGATCTCGACAATCACATCCCACGGGCCATCGATCCGAGGTTCGGGAACCTCATCGATCCGAGGATCTTCGTGGTAATTGTGTACCCGGACGGCTTTCATGGTCCTCCTCAGTAAAGTGCTCGTTCTAATGAGTGTGTCTGCTGTCACAGCTAAAGCCAAGGGCTGTTCTCGTCCCGTGAGAATGGCATCGGCCGCCGTGTGCCGGGTATGCACTTCGTGCGCCGAAGCGCGTTTGTCTAGTCGCCTTTGCAGTTTACGAACTGGCGCAGGGTATGCGTGATTTCGACTAGGTCCTTGGCGTCCATCATCACCTGGTCAATGTCCTTGTACGCCGCCGGAATCTCGTCGATGAAGGCAATGGTGTCGCGGTATTCGATACCTTTCATGGCTTCGCGGAGCTGGTCCTGCGTGAAATGCTTCCGCGCTGAGTTCCGGCTGTGCTGCCGCCCGGCGCCATGCGGTGAGCTGTACAGGCTGGCTTCGTTGCCGGAGCCTTCGACGACGTAGCTCGCCGTGCCCATCGAACCGGGAATGACGCCCTTCATGCCCCGCCGCGCCTCGATGGCGCCCTTCCGGCTGACCCACACATCCTTGCCGGCGTGGTGCTCCTGCTGGGTGAAGTTGTGATGGCAATTGATGCGCTCGCGTTCCACCACCGGTTTGCCGATCCACTTCTCGAACTGCTCCACCACCCGGTCCATCATCTCCTCCCGGTTCAGGAGTGCGAAGTGCTGCGCCCACCTCAACTCACGGATGTACTTATCGAACTCAGGTGTTCTCTCGGGCAGGTAGGCCAGGTCCCGGTCCGGCAGGTAGGTCCCCTCCTCGTGGCACTGCTCCTGCGCTGTCTTGATGTGCCGCTGCGCGATCTTGTTCCCCACCCCACGGGAGCCGGAATGCAGGAACAGCCACACGTCGTCGTTCTCATCAAACGACGCCTCGATGAAGTGATTCCCGGAGCCGAGCGTGCCCAATTGGAGCGTCCAATTCGCGGCGTAGTTGTCGGGCGTGAAGTGCGCGTCGTCGGCCAGATCCTTCAGCTCCTGGACCCGCGCCCGAGCCGAATCCGTAAGCTTTTTGTTGTTCTTACCCGACGACATCGGCACCACCGCTTCGATGCACTGACGCAGCTTCCGGCGCTTCAGCCCCTCAATATCTTTCGCGTTGAACTGTGATTGCACTGCAATCATTCCGCAGCCGATGTCCACTCCGACGGCGGCCGGCATGACGGCTTTGAGGGTCGGAATCACCGAGCCAACCGTGGCGCCCATGCCCAGATGCGCATCGGGCATCAGCGCCAGATACGGATGAATAAACGGCATACTCGAGGCCAGAACGGCCTGATCACGGGTCTTCTCGTCAAGAACGGACGCCCAGTTCAGGAGCTTATTGTTGATCTGCTCCATGCTGCTCCTTCCGGGAGTTCGATCGCGCGGAGATCCTGTGGATGGAGCGGATGCTACACCCCTTCCAGCCGCCGTGAGTAGTGTTGGATGCCGGGGAACGGGATAACTTCCATCACCATCGGACCTAACGTGGAGCATCACTTATGACCAGTACGACGACGGCGCGGGCACCTCGGATCGCGATTCTTCCGGAGCCTGGCGGTAACCCTGAGAAGCGGGAGCAGGCGGAACACTCCGAGCAGGACGGGTACCCTGAACAGGCTGGACATGCTGAGCAGGTGGGCAACCCCGCGCCGGCGGGCTACCTAAAGCAGGCTGTCCTCGACGGCGGTGGCTCCGTCGATCCCTTATCGTCCGACACCACCGGCCTCGTCATCGGCGGCAAAATCGAGATGGATGAACTGTCCCGGCTGCTAACGGAGCATCCGGGCATCGGTTGGATTCAGCTGCCGTCGGCCGGAATCGAACGGTACGCCGACGTGATGAACGAGCATGCCGACCGGACCTGGAGCAGTGCCAAGGGCGCTTACGCCCGCCCCGTCGCCGAGCACATTCTGGCGCTGACCCTCGCGGCGCTTCGGCGGCTCCCGGAGCTGGCCCGGACGAAAACGTGGGGACCGGAGGTCGGTGCGCCGCTGTACGGATCGCGGATCGTGATCATCGGGGCGGGCGGCATAGCGCTCGAGGCGATCCGTCTCTTTCGGGTATTCGGCACCTCCATCACCGTCGTGCGCCGCAAGGATGAGCCCGTCCCGGCCGCCGACCGCACAGTCACCACGGACCAACTGCAGGAGGTACTGCCGGAAGCCGACGTCGTCGTCATCGCCGCTGCACTCACAGAGGGGACCACAAGCCTGATCGGTGAGAAGGAATTGTTGCTGCTGAAGCCATCGAGCATTCTGGTCAACATTGCCCGCGGGAAGCTGGTGGACACCGACGCCCTGATGGACGCTCTGAAGCAGGAACGCCTCGCCGGTGCCGCGCTGGACGTCACCGATCCGGAACCGCTCCCGGACGGGCATCCGCTCTGGGACGAACCGCGTTGCCTGATCACGCCGCATACCGCCGATACGGAGGAGATGGTTCGCCCTCTGATCTCCGCCCGCGTGCGGGAAAACGTCCGCCGCTGGGCCGCTGGCGAGGAGCTGGAAGGACTCGTCGACGTCGCGGCCGGCTACTGATGAAAAAACGCTTCATGCCGTCATCCACGCATGAATATCGTTGACACGCCGGTCTGCGGTGTGCTTATCTCTTGGCATAAACAGTCTCTGTGTTTTCCTGCCGGCTCGTCTTGCCGGTATGGCTTCGGGTCGACGAACGGGTGGCAATGAACAGTCTCAGCAGCGAGCTCGGCGGATTGGCCACGGAACGTTCCCGGCCCGACCTTGCAGATCTCGACACCCTTTCGACCCGTGACCTGGTGGCCCGCATCGCCGCGGAGGACGCACTTGTTCCCGCGGCCGTCGCTGCCGTAGGCGACGCAATCACCGCTGCCGTGGATGCGATCGTGGCAAAGCTGGAACGCGGCGGCCGGTTGATCTACGTAGGGGCAGGCACGCCGGGCCGGCTGGCCTTCGTGGATGCGGCGGAATGTGTGCCGACCTTCGGCACTGACCCGGGTCTCGTCGTCGTACTGATTGCTGGTGGGCCGGGGTCCATGCAGACGGCGGGGGAGGGTTACGAGGACGACGGCGGTGCGGCGGCAGCGGACCTGGCGGCAATGAAAGTCGGCGCAAACGATGCCGTGGTCGGTATCTCCGCCTCCGGCCGGACACCATACGTGATGGGTGCGCTCGAAGCCGCCCGGGCCGCCGGCGCCGTCACCATCGGGATCTCCAATAACCGGGGCGCGGCCATGAGCCGGCTCTGTGACGTTCCGATTGAGGTTGAGACCGGACCGGAGGTCATCGCCGGATCGACTCGGATGAAGGCCGGTACGGCGCAGAAGCTGGTCCTCAATACCTTGTCTACGGCGTCGATGGTCAAGCTCGGCAAGACCTACGGCAATCTGATGGTCGATGTGAAGGCCAACAACGAAAAGCTCCGGATCCGCGCCCGCCGCATCGTCGTCGAAGCAACCGGTGCGGATGAGGAAACGGCAGCGGCAGTACTGGATGCGGCCGACTGGCATGCCAAAACCGCAATCGTCGCGCTATTGAGCGACATCGGCGTTCCGGAAGCCCGCCGCAGGCTTGCTCTTTGCGGCGGACACGTT
>NZ_KI914670.1:6262-19952 GCF_000520495.1 Arthrobacter sp. H14 | reverse complement strand
CTTGCTCTTTGCGGCGGACACGTTCGCGATGCTTTGCGCCAGAAAGCCGAGACAGTCTAGCGACTTGTCCAAATCGTGATGCGCGTCATGCTTGACACTCTTCGGCCATGCTAATAGCTTTCAAGCATTACCTGAACTACGAAATATATTTTCATCAAGGCGCAGCGGCGCAACCAGCGGCACAGCAACGGTGTTGTGGCGCACTGACTGGCGGTTCCGAAGGGCGTTCCGGGCCGTCAGAGGATTCACATTCAGATCAGAGGAGTAGGACCGTGAAGCAACTACAGAACCGCCGGTTTACCGGTGTACTGGCATCCGTTGCGGTGCTGGGCATGCTGGCCGGCTGTGGCTCGGGCTCGACCGGTGAAGGCGGGAGCGAGGGTGGCGGCGGCAGCGCCGACGGAGAAGTATCCGGCACCTTGGAAATCCAGTACTTCGTCGGCGGCTATGGCGACGAGTGGTGGAAGACGGTGATTGCCGACTTCGAGAAGGAATACCCGGACGTCACGGTCGAACAGCACTCCGGACCGAACATCAACCAGGAAATGCAGACGCGCTGGATCTCCGGCGACCCGCCCGACGTCGTCTACATTGACGGCGCCGGCATCAGCCAGACCCAAATGGTCGAGGATGGCCAGCTGATGGACATTACCGAGTGGATCGGCGGCGTGGAAATGCCCGACGGCACGTCGCTGTCGGACAGCTTCATCGTTCCGCCGGACGAGTATGACGGCAAGATTTACAGCCTGCCGCTCATCTTCGATACCTGGGGCACCTGGTACGACCAGGCCTGGTTCGACGAGAACGGCTGGGACGTTCCGAAGGACTTCCCGAGCTGGATGGACTCGATGGAACAGATCCAGAAGGACGAAGGGATCGCACCGTTCATCACGACCGGTCAGTACCCCTACTACTTCTCCCGTGGCGTGCTCTACCCCGCCTTCGCATCCGCCGGCGGCGACAGGCTGCTCAACGCCGTCATCGATGGTGAAGAAGGCGTTTGGAAGAGCGACGGCGTCATGACCGTCATGAACCGCGTCAAGGAAATGGTCGACGCCGGTTATGTCGACCAGGGTTTCGCGGGACTGAGCCACACGCAGTCGCAGTCGAACTTCCTGCAGCATGACAACGCCTACATCCCGGTCGGGTTCTGGCTGCCCAACGAAATGGCCAACGACACGCCTGAAGGATTCGAGTTCGGATTCATTCCGTCCCCGATGAACGCTGAAGGCGACCCGATGGTGCTGGTCCCGGACCTGCGAAGCATGGCAATTGCGGAGCAGGCGGAGAACCCCGAGGCAGCCAAGGCATTCGCGGAGTTCGCGTTCCAGAAGCAGTACGCAAAGTCCTTCGCTGAGATGTCCGGCGCGCTCATCAACATTGAGGGCGTCGACCTGTCCGAGGAGCCGAACGTACCGGAATACCTGAAGCAGGCAAACGAACTGATCAACTCCGGGGAAGTGGATGTTCACCACAAGAACCACCCGATGAGTTCGGACATGGAACTGCCGATCGGCGATGCGCTGGTCAAGTTCCTGCTGGGCGAAACCAGCGTTGAACAGTTCACGGACGAAGCCGCCTCGATCGCGGAGCAGTACCGAAACAGCCAGTAACAAACCAGGCAGGTGGAGGGCGAGCGTCCCTCCACCTGCCTGCTTTTGCCACGTCCAACTTTGAGGAGACCGCACCATGGTGCAGTCGAAAAAGCAACGGTTTTGGTTCCTTGCTTTTTGCCTGGGCCCGACCCTGGCCGTCTTCGCGCTGATTACCCTGTATCCGCTGGTTAACGGCCTGTACCTATCGTTCTTCGAATGGTCGGGGCTGAGCGTCGACAAGACGTTCGTCGGTCTGGCCAACTACGAACAGCTGCTCAACGACGAAGTCATCCCCGCGACCATTTGGCACGACTACTTCCTGGTCGTCACCAAGGTCATCGGCATCATGGTCATCGCCACCTATTTCGCGGTTGCGCTGACGCAGCTGCGGATCAAGGAAGCACCGTTCTACCGGATTGTCTTCTTCTTTCCGAACATCATGTCGGTGGTCATCATCGGCATCCTCTGGCGCTTCATTTACAACCCCGACGCCGGCTTGATCAACTCGGGCCTTGAAGCCATCGGTCTGGAGAGCTGGACCAGACCGTGGCTGGGCAGCCTGGACTGGGCACTGCCAAGTCTCGTGCTGCCATCGGTCTGGGCAGGTATCGGCCTGTTCATGCTGCTGCTGATGGGCGGCATCATGAGCGTGCCGAAGAGCATTTACGAAGCAGCCGACCTCGACGGCGCCTCGGACTGGCAGCAGTTCTGGCGAATTACCGTTCCGATGATCTGGCCGCAGATCCGGGTCTCGATCATCTACATTGTCATCACCACTCTCAACGGCTCGTTCATCATTGTGCAGATCATGACCGAGGGCGGCCCCAGTAAATCGACGGAGGTCATGGGATCGTATCTCTACGAACAGGCATTCGAGCAGTTCCACTTCGGCTACGGCGCCGCGATCGGCATGATGATCCTCGTTTTGTCACTGGCCACCGTTGCCATCCTGCAATTGGTGCTGCGCCGCGATCGGGTCGAGCTCTAGAAATGACCGGTGAATCCTGATGAAAAAAGCACTCATTCAAACGCTTGCCCGGATACCCCTGATTGTCTGGGCCGTACTGGTCATCTATCCGATCATTTGGATGTTCCTCGGCGCCTTCAAGGACTACGGCGAGATCTTCCGTTCTCCCTGGGCCTTGCCGGAGTCATTCGACTTTGGCAACTTTGTTCAGGCCTGGACCGAATTCGGCATCGGGCAGAGCTTCTTCAACAGCCTGCTGGTGACCGTGCTCGGCTGCGCACTGTGCCTGCTGTTGTCCCTGCCCACCGCCTACGCCATCGAGCGCGTCAGGTTCAAGGGCAGCAAGGTACTCTTCAACGTCTACCTGGCCTCGATGATGATCCCTATGGTGCTGGGCTGGATTCCGTTGTTCTTCCTGCTTCTGGAGCTGCAGCTGCTGGACAACCTGCTGGCGCTGTCGCTGATTTACGCCGTCACGCAGGTACCTTTCACGGTGTTCATCCTCTGCAGTTTCCTGAGCGGTGTGCCCAAAGACCTTGAAGAAGCTGCCGCCATCGACGGAATGTCGCAGTACGGCATCCTGTTCAAGATCGTCGCACCGCTTGTCACCACCGGAATTATCACCGCCTCCATCATGAACGCGGTGATGTACTGGAACGAGTACTTCATGGCACTGATCTTCCTGCAGACCGACGAGAAGAACACCTTGGGTGTGGCCATGGACCTGCTGGCGAACGAAGCCGAGTACACCAACGCCTGGGGCGCCCTGTTCGCAGGCTTGTCGATCGCGATCATCCCGATCATGGTGATCTACGCGGTGTTCCAGCGAAACATCACCAAGGGCATGACCGAAGGCGCGCTCAAGGGATGACAACGGACACCCAGGACCCTGACGAAATATCGGCCAGGATCCGCGCAGCACTGCCCTCTCTTTCCCCTGCCGCGGCCAAGGTGGCGCGCCTCATCCTCGACGATCCAGACAAGGTCACCCGCTCGACCGTGCTCGACCTCAAGGAGACGACCGGCGTCAGCGAGGCAACGATTGTCCGTGCCGCCCGCAGCCTCGGCTTTGCCGGTTATCCGCAGTTGCGGCTTGCCCTGGCAGCAGCGTCCGGCCGCCGGCAACCGAACCACCAAGTCGTGACGGGGAACGTCTCCCAAAGTGACGCCATCGACGTCGTCATAGCCAAGCTGGCCGAAGCCGAACAGCAGGCGCTTCGCGAAACCGCCGCCCACCTCGACCCGGACTCGATCGATCAGGTGACGGCGGCCATCACCCGGGCGTCCAGAATCTTGTCGTTCGGCATTGGCGCCTCCGGCCTGGTGGCTGCGGATTTTCAGCACAAGCTGACGCGTGCCGGGTTCATCTGCTCATCGCCCAGCGACATCCACCTGGCCGTGACCGATGCGACGCTGCTCAAGGACCAGGACGTTGCGCTCATCGTGTCCCACTCCGGCGAAACGCACGAATCGCTGAATGTGCTCGATGTCGCAGGCGACGCCGGCGCGGTAACGGTGGCACTGACCGGTTCGGAACGGTCGACCCTCGCTCGGAAGGCAGACTATTCGCTGATCGCCGCCGGACATGAACGGGGACTGCGCCCCGGAGCGCTTTCCAGCCGGATCGGCCAGCTGTTCGTCGTCGACTGCCTCTTCGTCTCGCTCACCCAGAAAACCTTCGAGACCACCAGCGCCTCCATCCAAATGACACGCGAAACGGTCGCGAACATGCACTCCGGGAGTTCGCATGCCTGAACCGGATGAACCAGTCCGCGGCGTCTGCGGCGTCGACATCGGCGGCTCGGGCTGCCGCGCCGTCGTCGTCCGCCTCGATCAGCCCGGCACTTCGGTAACGCGCGAGGGCCGCGGCGTGCAGATTGGTACCGACGGCGTGATGGTTGTCGATTTGCTGGACCAGGTCGAGGATCTTGCCCGGGCCGCGGCGAGTGCCGCCGGCGTGGGCACGATCGATGCCGTCGCGGTGGGCTCGGCGAGCCTGATGGAGCTGCTCAAGGACAGCGTGGGGCTGCACCGTTCCCTGGCAGAACGGCTGAAGACGACCAGCACCATCGTCGCCTCGGACATGCTGACTTCCCATATCGGTGCCCTCCGAAGGGCGCCCGGTGCCGTGCTCGCCGCCGGCACCGGGGCCGTGGCCCTCGGGACGGATTTTGACCAAGTTTGGCACCGGGTCGACGGCTGGGGACATTTGCTTGGAGACGCCGGTGGGGGAGCGTGGATCGCACAGCGTGGACTGGACGCCGCGATGAGGGCAATTGATGGGAGGGTTGGCGGTTCACCGGCACTGCTGGACCGGCTGCGGAAACGCTTTGGCACCCACCAGCGTTTGATCAAGGACGTCTATACCCGCAACGACCGGTCCGGGATCCTCGCCTCCTTTGTGCCGGATATGGCGGAACTCGCTGCGGACGGCAACAGCGAAGCACTCTCCATCTTCAGCCAGGCCGGCGTCGAGCTCGCCCACACCGGAGCGGCGGCGCTTCCAGCCGGACTCCCACCACAGCTGGCCCTGGTCGGTGGCCTCTTCAGCACCTCATCCCAGCTGCGGAAATCCCTCGAGGAAGAGCTGACCCGGCTCCGCCCGGACGTGCACCTTGTCGAAGCCGCGGGCAGTTCCGTGGACGGGGCCTTGCAACTCGCGATCGAAGCAGCGCACGATGAAACAATCCTGCTGACCCATCCGCCATTCGTCACCTCGATGACCCATGAACGGACTCCGGACTGAAATCAATGGAGGGGTGCTAGCGGCGCACTTCGACGAAGCCGTCAGCGACGAATACAGAGGCACCCTTTTCCCCATCAAGAACGGTCATCTTCCCGGTCTTCACTTGAATGTTGTCCACGAAAACACCACGTCCAAGGGTATTGGCGTCCGTAGTGTACCGCCACCGGATCAAGTGTTGCCCGCTTGCTGGCAACTCAGCAGTCGCCTTGCCCCACGTACGTTCACCGCGGTTATTGTAGGTGCCGTTTGTGCGGACAGTCTCACCATGGTCCTTGGAACCGGTCCGTACCGTGTACGGCAATAACGTCCACGTCTTACCGCCATCAGCAGACGTCTCGACTGCGAAAGTATCCGTTTCCTCATTGTCGGCGAAGACGTCGAAAGACAGTGCCGCACCGCCCGGGACGGTCACGCTGGTCTGCAAGGTGTTCTCCGAGTTATTGTCGGCACCGCCGGACCATTCAGTGCGGCCCTTCCGGGGGAAGACTCCGAGGGCGCCCGCTAATCCATCAGCTACGGTCCTGCGGGCTGGATTGGTCGAACCCCAGCTACGGTTGGGATGCACCGCATTCGTCAACAGAATCGCGAACGAACGCGATTTGTAATCAATGACGATCGACGTTCCTGTATACCCGGTGTGGCCCGCAGCGCCTTCATTCGCAAGACCGCCCATGTACCACATCTGATCCAGCTCGAACCCGAGACCGTGAGCGTTTCCGGGGAAGGCCTCGTTCTGATTCGTTAGCAGGAACTCAACAGTGTTCTGCTCCAAAATGCGCTGGCCATCATAAATGCCACCGTTCAGCAACGTCTGCGACAAAATCGCCATATCGCTTACAGTCGAGAAAATCCCCGCGTGCCCGGCGACACCACCGAGACTCCAGGCGTTCTCGTCGTGAACTTCTCCCCACACCATCCCACGACCAGCGGCTGATTGATCCTCAGTCGCCGCGATACGACGCAACTTATGCTTCGGGGGATTGAATTCGGTATCGACCAGTTTGAGCGGATCCGTGATCCTGTTCTCGAGGGCGCGGTCAAGTGGCTTCCCAGTGGCCTTCTCAACCAATATGCCCAGCGCGATCAGATTGAGGTCGCTGTAACCATAGGCGGATCCAGGTTCTTTGTCCGGCGTTGTTTCCATCACTGCCTGAATGCGTTCTTCTTCAGTGTCATACGCACTCCACAGCGGCAGCCACGGCTTTAGCCCAGACGTATGGGTGAGCATCTGCCGGAGGGTGATGTTTTCTTTACCGTTATTCCCGAACTCGGGGACATAATCGGAATACGGTTGATCAAGGTCAATTTTTCCTTCTTCGACCAGTTGCATGACTAGCAGAGAAGTGAAAAGTTTCGTCACGGACGCCATGTCATAAATGGTGTCCTCGGTTGCTCTGATCCGCTCGGCCTCGGGCAACTTCGTACCATCTCCATCGGCGTACAGCCGGGAGAATCCATGTGCGTGCGTTGAGACGATCCGCCCCTGGTGCGCCATCAGGCCTACGGCGGATGCATACAGCGGTTTGGTCTCAGAATTCACGGGGTTCGCGTACGCGTCCAACTGTTCCCAGGCAGCACTAATTACTGACTCATCCAACCCGACTGAACTCGGGTTCGCCTCCTTCAGCCGGGTGTTTGACGGCGAGAAGCCGTCGAGAGGCATGTCGAATTGACCGGCCGTGCTCCGCTCGGCGCCCATTTCACGCCCATTATCGTGTTGGCCGTTAGAAGGCTCGGCGGCGCGCGCCATTCCGCCGGCTCCGCTCAGCACCACACTTACGATCGTTACAGCTACCACGCCGGTGAGAAGCTGCCTCAAGATCGCGGCCCACCGTAGACGAGGAACTCCCGCGTATCGCGTATGAACTGCTGCAGCTCGTCCTGCCAGGCTCCAATAATCGTCTCGGCGCTCTTGCCAGCATTGACCTGCTCCTTGAAACGGGCAGATCCGCTTAGCAAATCCATCCAACGACCGTCATCGCCGCGCCAATCGAATTCCGGATACAGCCGTTTGGCCTCGACGATCATATGCGTACCGAGTTCGACCGCCCCGACGCTGTCTGCATCCAGGATGTGTACCTGCGCACCACCGCACACCAGGCCACGATTCTTCGACAAGGTCGGCGCGAAGTAGGCTTCGCGGAATTCGACACCTTTCAGCCGCTTGCTGTTCATCGCTTCGGCCCACCGGTAGTCAACGTAGGGAGCACCGACCAGTTCGAACGGACGCGTCGTCCCGCGCCCTTCTGACATATTCGTCGCCTCAAACAATGCAGTCCCGGGATAGACCGTCGCCGTTTCCGGCGTCGGCATGTTCGGACTCGGCATGACCCACGATGCCCGGTTATCGGGTCCGGTCATTTCGCGGTGCCAACCCTGTACCTCGACCACCTGGAGGTCTCTGATTGGCTCAAGGCCGGCCTCCGGCAAATGCACGGCGTTGAAATACCTGGCCAGTTCACCGACGGTCATGCCGTGCTGCAACGCAATGCCGAGTTTTCCAACCCCCGATTGGAATCCGTCTTGCAACACCGGTCCGCGTGCCTGGCCGCCAATCGGGTTTGGGCGGTCGAGCACGACAAAGCCAGCACCGGTTTGTGAAGCGGCCTGCATCGCTTCCCACATCGTCCAGATATAGGTGTAAAACCGCGCGCCGACGTCCTGGATGTCGAAGCACACCGTATCGACTCCGGAGTCCCGGTAGAAGGCGGCAAGGTCTGCGGCCTGCGCACCATAGGCATCGTAGACAATGATTCCTGTTCGCGGATCAACTGTGGTTTCTTCGCTGTCTCCTGCCAGTGCCGTCCCCCGGAATCCGTGTTCAGGACCGAAGACGGCGCGTACATCGACGTCCTGGCTGGCCATGTCGTCGACGATCGAGCGGAAGTTTTTCAACACACCTGTCGGGTTGGTGATGATGCCGACCTTGCGTCCGTTGAAAATTCTCCAGTTATCGGCAGCTGCCACATCAGCGCCATTGATCACCGTCCCGCCAGCGCCCTTCTTCTGGCCTGATGGCGATTGAGCGGCAGCCCCGGATACGAACGGTGCAGCCACCGCAACGGCTGCGCCAAGTCCGGTTGCGCTGATCAGATCTCTGCGGTTTAAAGCCATGGATGTGCGCCTTTCAAAGTGCGGTTTGTTGAAACGCTTGTACTTCATCGAGTCATTGTTTGCGGGATTGCCAACGCCTCTTCAGACGTTGCCAATCCCTTCTTCGCGGCTTGCCAATCCCGCGGTGGTCAGCTGTTACTGACGAGCGTCCCCGGATGGGACGTCCTGACCGGGTATGCCGGTCGTGAATGTGTAGGACCAGCTGGTGACCGCGTCATCGAAGTAGTACCCCTCCTGGGCTACTGCCGTGATGGAAACAGTCTGTGCCTTCCGGTAGGTACCTGCCTCGACTATCTCGCCATCAAGGAGGTAATCCACGCCCTCGGCTGCAGGAACTGTATAGGTGTCCTGACCCCGCCCCGGCCGATCGGTGAAGACAACATCCCCGGGCGTCGCCTTGATGCCATAATCCAAACCGAAGCCCAAAGGCAGGAGCACGCCGTCGCCGTCGGCCTCAGGGATGTTGACGGGCAACTTTCCGCTCGGGTTTATTTCTCCGGCGATGGCACGCACAGTCCCGTGGAAGTTCACCTTCTTAACGCCGTAGCTGTTGATGACGGCATCGGCTTTGGGGAAGACGCTGATGTCGTACGGATTCCGGGTTGCGACCACAACGACAGGTGTCCCAGTCGCCGTCAGTTCCGCGACCATTTGTTGCTGAGCCGCGTTGCCAGTCGCATTGTTGGAAGTGAATACGACAGCATCAACACCTTCAGCAGCCGCAACGGCACGCGCCCGGTACTCCGCTGATGGAGAGGATCCGTTTTCGTAGTCTTCGGTCACGGCAAATCCCTGATCGGCGAGCATCGGTCCCATGAGTTCAGGCCAGCCGGAACCAGCGCCGACCATAAGTACTGAGCTGCCCGGGGCGAGCGGCAGGGTGTCTTCCTCATTGCGCAGCAGGGTGGCCGCACGATCAGAAATCAGGTCGGCGGTGGCAAGATGATCGGCATTACCGACGACGACGGCGACCTCATCGAGATCGGCCAGAGGTTTCTCGAACACCCCGCGCTCGACCTTCCACTCAAGGATGCGGCGGACAGACTGGTCGAGACGGGCTTCGGTAATTTCGCCGGCCGCGACGGCGGCGCGGACGCCAGCAAACGAGGCATCGACGTCGGGGGAGTTGAGCAGGATGTCGGATCCGGCCTGGATGGCCATCACTGCGATCTCTTCCTGCGTCCATTCGTCGGCCATCGCCGCCATGTCGAGTGCGTCGGTGGTGATAACCCCCTCGAAGCCCATCTCGTCACGAAGCAACCCGGTGAGCACCTTGTGGGAGAGCGTGCCCGGCATGTCGGGGTCAATGGCTTCGACGATGATGTGGGCCGTCATCACCATGTCCACACCCGCGTCGATTGCAGCCTGGAACGGTTCCAGATGCTTGTTCAACGTCTCGCGGTCATAGGTGACGGTCGGCAATCCATAATGCGAGTCGACGGATGTGTCACCGTGGCCTGGAAAGTGCTTCGCCGCCGCGCCCACGTACTGCTGTAAACCGTTGATCTGTTCGACGCCGAGTGCACTGACGACGTCGGGATCCTCACCCATGGAGCGAATCCCAATGACGGGGTTATCTGGATTGGAATTGAGGTCAAGCACGGGGGCAAAATCGACGTTGATCCCCATTGCGCGCAACTCGGAGCCGAGAATCTCACCCTGCGCATGCGCCAGTTTCGGGTCAAAGGTGGCACCGAGCGCCATGTTGCCGGGGAGCACGGTTGCCGGCGGACCGATGCGTGCGACGAGGCCGCCTTCCTGGTCGATAGTTATGGCCAGCGGAATGCCATCGCCGTCCTCTCCCAGTGCGGTTTTCTGGAGACCGTTGGAAAGCCCCGCGATCTGGGTTGGGTTATCGGTGTTGCCCGACCACGCGAAATAGAGGACGCCCCCGAGGTCGTACTTCTCTACGACCTGTGCCGGTGTGTCCACGCCGTAGCGCGCCTGATTACTCGCCGCCATTGATGTGTCATCTGCCGAGGACCCGTAGACGTGTGTCCATGTCATTTGGCCGATTTTCTCGTCGAGAGTCATGCCGGCGATCATCGCGTCAATGTCAGTTTCAGCGGACGGAGCAGAAGGCTGCGTATCTGCGTTCGCTGCCCCCACGGTCGAAAGGAGCAATCCCGCCACAATCGCTGAAACGAGGCCGCTCCTTTTTCTGCTGGCTACTAACGATCTGCGGTTCACAATGCCTCCGTTTCGACGGGCGTCCTCGCCCAGGGGTGGTATTCCTCACTATCAGGGACGCCTAACGCTCCGTCAACACTTTGGGTTAAAACATGGAAAAGCGTGCGGAAAAGTGATAAAGGGCATATTGAGCCTGGATCGGTAGCCCGTCAGGAGTATTCCGGTTCGGCGATCTACGGTCCTTGACGCCCGATCGCATCAAAGTCAGGAGGGAGGCGGTACGTTGTCTGGTTCGACTGGTTCGACTGGTTCGATTGGTTCGAATGGTGCGACTGGTTTGCTCGTGTAGTCGGGTCTGGTTTTGTAGACGTGACCTGTGGGCGCGGTCCAGCTCAGGATGCCGGCACGGAGTTGTTCGAGCTTCCATCCACCCTCATGCTTTGCTTTGTGGTGGGCTTTGCATAAATGGGCACAATTATCGTGATCGGTGAGTCCGCCGTCTTCGCGGGCTTTGGTGTGGTCGATATCGCAACCAACTGGTTTTCGATTGCAGCCAGGGAATCTGCAGTGCCCATCGCGGGCACGGAACAGCCGTTTCAAATCTGCGGGTGGTTTCTTGTGTTTGCGGCCGTAGGCGAGGACTGATCCCGTAAATGGGTCTGTGAGGATCCGGTACCAGCTATTCGATTCACCGGCGAGCCTGCGGGCAACGTCGGCTGGGACGGGTCCGTAGCCTTCGAGATCGCCTGGTTGGTCCGAGTGGCCCATCAGCGTCAGTGCCGGGATGGTCACGAGGACTTTAGCGCGTGGCCGGGGCCCGTTGGCTGTGTGCTTCCCGAGGAGCAGGTCGGTGAAGACGTCGGCCTTGAGCTGTGTGTGGTTGCGGAACTCGTCAGGAGCCTGCAGGGAACGGGCCGTGCGTTCGAGGTGATCTTCGATGGCAGCGGCTTCGACGGCTGGCAGGTACGCGTAGATCTCCATCATCGCGTCGGGTTGTGGTGTGAAATTGACGTTGCGGCTTTTCCGGACGGTCTGGTGGCGTTCTTCAAGGCTGGTCGGATTAATATCGTTGCTGACCCGCATGGCCTGCTTATCGAGCTGGGCGGGACTGAGTCCTTCGCAGA
The DNA here is from genome assembly GCF_000520495.1 of Arthrobacter sp. H14. Lineage (GTDB taxonomy): Bacteria > Actinomycetota > Actinomycetes > Actinomycetales > Micrococcaceae > Arthrobacter_C. The sequence goes on along the minus strand of NZ_KI914670.1, from coordinate 8,276 downwards.
GATCGAGGAGTTCGTGTTCATACTGGGCGGTGTCATCGGCGTTGGCCGGTGGGCAATTCCGCATAATCATACGAGCATGCGCGAGGCTGATCCTGCCGTCACTCAAGGCAGTGTAGGAGGCGGGAAGATGCTTGTAGATGAACCAGGATTGGCCCAGCTGGTGCCTGCCACTGCCTGGGGAGATGCTCAGGGCCGCGGAGATCTCCCCGCCCGCGTAGCGGCTGAAAACTTCGGAGTTGCCGGACTCGTCTCCCATGTTGGGGCGATGTTCGGTGAACCGGTGCATAGCACCGATGCGGCGGGACTCGGCCCAGGCTGCAAGTCGGGAGGCGGCTTTGAGGTACTCGATCGTTTCAGTATCGTCGAGGGAAGCGAATTCCACGTCAGCGATCATGGAGGCCAGTTCGGGTCCGCTGGCGGCGGACCAGCGGGCGGCCCGTTCGCTGAGTCCCTCCGCATCCGGAGCTCGACCCACACCCTCCGAATCCCTCCCTGCGCCGCCGCTGGCCTCAGCGCCGCCGCCGTCCAGTTCCGTGAGTTGCCGGTCGAGGTATTTCTGCGGAGGCAACGCCGCTTTCATCCTGGCTTTACGTTTTAGCCGCGCCTTCTTCGGGGTGTTCTCGGCCCGGAACCACGGCAACATCCATGATGTGTCCCCGAGGGCCTGGATAGCGTGCTCGTGGCCGATACGCTTCGCGTACTCACGGTAGATGAGTTCGGCAACGGACGATTCTGCAGCTGAGGCCGCCTCTTCAAGCGGGTCCCGGTGCGACGGTTCTTGGAGCCGGAAAAGCTGCGGTCCGGTGCACTTCCAGGTGCATTCTCCGCGAGGGTGGTTGTAATGCGGACCGAGCAGGTACCGGTCAGGAGCGGGATAAAGTCCTCCCACAACTTCGCCCTGCTCGCCGATGATGTCCATGTACCCAGTCTATTCGAACACCAGTTCTAGTACGAGTGGATCAAAGAGAATGTGGATAACTATTTCTCGAGTGGTGGCTACCGGCTACCGGGACACCGGCATACCCCGGCCACCGATACCAGCTATGGCTACCGCTTACCGCCCTGGGATCTACTGCAGGCTCCAAGTGTTTCCGTCCGGATCCGAGAAATAGACGAAGCGTCCCCACGGTTGTTCGTCGACTTCGCTCGCTTCCACGCCGTTGTCGACGATGTGTTGCCGCGCCTCGGAGGCATTGGGAACGACGATCTGCACGCCGAGCTGCGAGCCGGGTTTCATGTCAGTAATGCCGTTTCCCAGCACAATGGAACAAGCTGAGCCAGGCGGTGTCAGTTGAACAAAACGGATCTCGTCGCTGACCCGGTGGTCATGATCAGGATGGAACCCGACCTGGTTGACGTAGAAGGCTTTCGCGCGGTCAACGTCTGTCACGGGGATGGCAACAAGCTCGATTTTCGAGTCCATTTTTGATCCTGTTCTTCGTGGGTGGCTAGAACCTAAGCAGCACTTTGCCCGACCGAGATGGCTCCTTGGCGATCTCGAATGCCTCTAGCGCATCGTCGATGTCGAATTCGTGCGTGACGATCGGCGCCGTTATCAGGGACCCATCCGCCATGGCTTCCAACACCTCGTCCAGCTCATCGTTGAACCGGAAGGACCCGACAAGCTCAAGTTCGCGCGTGATTGCGGTGGCAATGAGCGCCGGCTGCTCACCGCCGGGCAGCAGACCCACCATCACCACCCGGCCTCCGCGCATGGCTCCCCGAATGGCAGAGGACAGGCCGCGTGGGTTTCCAGAGGACTCCACCACAACATCGGCTTCGACGGCGGCAACCGCGTCGGCATCGGTGGCCAGCAGCGTTGAGGTTGCTCCAACGGCGCGGGCAATTTCCAAGGGTTTGTCGTGCATATCGACGGCGACTATCTCCCCGGCACCGGCACGTTTGAGGACGGCGATGACCAGGCACCCGATCGGTCCGCATCCGATCACCAGCACCCGCTTTCCCGCCACTTTCCCTGCACGTGCGACGGCGTGCCAGGCGACGCTGGCGGGGT
>NZ_KI914670.1:0-6162 GCF_000520495.1 Arthrobacter sp. H14 | reverse complement strand
CCCGCCACTTTCCCTGCACGTGCGACGGCGTGCCAGGCGACGCTGGCGGGTTCGGCCAGAGCCGCATCCCGCAGCGCCAATCCGTCCGGCAACGGCCTCAGCATTCGTCCAGGCAGAGCCATATACTTCGCGAATGCGCCTTGGGTATGCGGTAGATGGGCTGCGCTGCCCAGGTACGTTCCGCCGGGCGACAGGTTGGGACGGTCCTGCGGGTACCTCTCAGGCTCGGTTCCTGGTGTTGCGGGATGCACGGCGACGTCGACGCCGTCGTCCGGACTGGACCCGTCGGCCGCAGCTGTGACTACCGTGCCCACCACCTCGTGGCCAAGCACCATGGGTTCGCGCAGGATCGATTCGCCGGCAGCACCGTGGGTCCAGTAGTGCAGGTCGGAGCCGCAGATACCGCCATAGGCAATTTCGACGATAGCCTCGTCCATCTGCGGTGCGGGCACGTCGATGCGTTCAACCCGGAGGTCACCGGCGCTATGCACGACGACGGCGGGCGCAGGTGAGACGGCTTCTTTAGACAACAACGCTCATCCCGCCGTCGATGAAAATAACCTGCCCGTTCACGAAGTTGGAGGCCTCAGAGCCCAACCACACGACGGGCCCCACCAGATCCTCAACAGTGCCCCAGCGGGCAGCCGGTGTCCGGCCCAGGATCCAGCTGTTGAAGGCATCGTCGTCGACCAGGTTCTGGGTCATTTCGGTGTGGATGTACCCGGGAGCAATTCCGTTAATCTGCAGCCCCTGGCTGGCCCATTCGGCAGTCATGGCGCGGGTCAGGTTCCGCAATCCGCCCTTGGCCGCCACGTACGGCGCAATGGTTGGCCGCGCCAGATCCGTCTGGACCGAGCAGATGTTGATGATCTTGCCGGATCCGCGCTGCAGCATGTGCCGGCCGGCTTCGCGCCCGACCAGGAACGCACTCGTCAGATCGGTGCGGATCACACGGTCCCAATCTTCCACTTCGAGGTCCAGCATCGGGACACGGTGCTGGATCCCGGCGTTGTTGACGAGTACCTCCAGCGGACCGACGTTTTCCTCAATCCAATTGATGCCGTCGGTCACCGCCTTGCTGTCTGTGATGTCGAACGCGGCAGCGTGGACGCGCCCGGCCGGTAACCTGTCCGAGAATTCCGCCCGTGCGGACTCGAGCCGTTCGGTGTTAGCGCCGTGCAGCACGATGGTGGCTCCGGCGTCGACCAGTCCTGCGGCGAGCGCCTTGCCAATGCCGCGGCTGGAGCCGGTGACCAATGCGATGCGTCCGGTGAGGTCAAAAAGCCGATTTCCCACGTCAGTCTTATGCTTCTGCCGTGGCCATGGCCATGGCTGTGGCTGTGGCTGTGGCCGTGCCCGGCGCGGGGTGGGGGCCAGCGGGGGGTACGACGTCGTAGGTCATATGGGCGAATTGGCCCATCTTTTCGACGGACCGCAGCTTCAGCCGGTCCGATTCGATGCGCCGCGGGAGCAGGGGAGCGCCGCCAGTCAACGCGACCGGGGCTACTGAGATCTGGAGTTCGGTGAGCAGTCCGGCATCGAGGAATTGACCGGCCAGGTCGCCGCCTCCGACCACCCAAATGTCCTTGTCGCCCGCAGCTTCCGCTATCGCAGGAAAGGCATCGGCGACGCCCCCGCTGACAAACTGCACGTCGGCGCCGTCGGGCTTGGGCAGGTCCCGGCTGGTGAACACGAACGTCCGCCTGCTCCCGTACAGCTCTTTCCACTTCTCCGGTTGCTCGAGCAGACCTTCAAAGTTCAACACCCATTCGTACGTCGTCGAGCCTTCGACCATGGCCCCGACCGCATCGAAGAATTCCTCGTACTGCTGCCAATCGGGAGCTTCGACGGCGAACAGCCACTCAAGCGAATTCGCCTCGTCCGCGATGTAGCCGTTGAGCGACGTCGCTGTATAGAAAACCACTTTGGACATGGCACCAGCGTAGCCAGCGTTCGGTCGTGGCGACAGGGCATGGCGGCCAGCTGTGGATTCAGGCGCGGCAGGGTGTGGAGTCAGGTCTGCGTGCCCGTGATGGGGAGTCGTCCTGAAGGGGGAATCAGGCGGTCGCGCTGGTGAAGGGGGAGAAGGCAGTGTTGAGCCGGGCGCGGAGGTCGATGGCGTCGGCGGCGAGGCTGCTGATCAGTACTGTATTTTCCGCGAGCCGCATGACGGCGGTGTCCGGGCAGCCGTCGGGGATCGGTGTATCAAAACAGTCCAGGTTGCCGGGTGAATTGTCGACGACGACGACGGATCCGACCGCGCGGCGCCCACCTGTTACCGCGGCGCTGTTCCAGCCTGGAGCGTCATCCCCGACGGCGAGTTCCTGGTCGTAGAGGGCTGTGCCGGCCTGGCTGATGCGGAGCCGCTGGCGGAATCGTCCGGGCGGTTCGCCGTGCCGCCCGAGCAGGACTTCCTCACGCGCATAGAGACGCGCTCCTGCTGCGAGATCGATCCGGTTAAAGCCGGTGTGGTGGCAGTTTTCCGCGGCGATCTGCGTGCCAGGGGACCAGAACAGTGTCCCGCCTTCCGCGACGGAGATGTTGACCTCGCTCCACGATGCGGTTCCGTGCGTCCCGGGCAGGGCCAATGTTGCGGCGGCGGCGCCGAGCATGAGGGTGGCACCTTCGCCGACCTCGACGTCGAGCCGCAAGTGGTCCCCGCCGAGGGGCCCTGCCGCCCCGGCAACAAGGCGGGCCGTGGCGGCGTCGTTATTGCTGATTCCCCAGCGCGACGCCCAGGTGGGGAGTTGCTCCATGGTTGGCCGGAGCACGAGCGGTCCTTGCGAACGGAGGCGGCGCACGAACGTGCCGGACGCGCCGTTCCGGGTCAGGTCCCGCTCGGTATGGATTCGCGCGTGCGCTCGCATCAGTGGCGGTTAGAACAGGAAGTAGCGTTGGGCCATTGGCACTTCCTGCGCCGGCTCGTGCTCGATCAGTTCGCCATCGATCTTCACGCCGTAAGTGTTGGGGTCCACCTCGATGTGCGGCATGGCGGCGTTTTCCGGCAGGTCCTGCTTGGTGCGTCCCCGGCAGTTTTCGATGGCGACCAGCTTGCGGTTGATATTCAGCCGTTCCGCGAGATTGTCCTCAATGGCCGCTTCGGACACGAATGCCACACTGGTCGATGCCGCCGCCCGGGTGTGGGAGCTGAAGCCCTGCCGGGGAAGCACCGGTTGCGGGGTGGGAATTGAGGCGTTGGGATCGCCGAGGGCGGCAACGGCTGCGACGCCGCCCTTGAAAACGGCGGTGGGGCGGACGCCGAACAGGGACGGCTGCCACAGGACGAGGTCCGCCATTTTCCCTGGTTCGATGGAACCGATCTCGCGTTCCAAACCGTGGGCGATCGCCGGGCAGATGGTGTACTTGGCGACGTAGCGGCGGGCCCTGCGGTTGTCGGCTTTGCCGTCGCCGGGCAGCGACCCGCGGATCTTTTTCATCTGGTGCGCGGTTTGCCAGGTCCGGCTGACCACCTCACCGATGCGGCCCATTGCCTGCGCGTCGGAGGACATGATGGACAGGGCGCCAAGGTCCTGCAGCACGTCCTCGGCGGCGATGGTGCCGGCGCGGACGCGGCTTTCGGCGAAGGCGAGGTCGTTGGGCACCTGCGGATTCAGGTGGTGCGCGACCATCACCATGTCGAGGTGCTCGTCGACAGTGTTCACCGTGAAGGGCCTGGTGGGATTGGTCGACGCCGGCAGTACGTTACGCTCGGCGGCGATCCGGATGATGTCCGGAGCGTGCCCGCCGCCGGCGCCCTCCGTATGGTACGCGTGGAAGGTGCGGCCCTTGACGGCGCGGAGCAGGTCCTCGACGAAGCCGGCCTCGTTGAGCGTGTCGGAGTGGATGGCGACCTGGACGCCGGATTGGTCCGCGACCTGCAGGGCGGCATCGATGACGGCCGGAGTTGCTCCCCAGTCTTCGTGCACCTTGAACCCGCCGACGCCGCCGCGAAGTTGCTCCCACATGGCCTCGTGCGAAACCGTGTTGCCGCGTCCCAGGAAGAGGACGTTGACCGGCCAGGGGTCGAACCCTTCGAGCATGCGTTCCATCCACCATGATCCCGGCGTCGCCAAGGTCGCCTTTGAACCCTCGGTCGGTCCAGTTCCGCCGCCGACCACCGTGGTGGTGCCAACCGCCAGGGCTTCCTGGAGCATGTCGGGACCGACAAAGTGGACGTGTGTGTCGATGGTGCCCGCGGTCATGATCAGGCCATTGCCGGCCATGATCTCGGTGGAGGGCCCGATGACGAGGTCGGGATGGATGCCGTCCATGGTGTCCGGGTTGCCCGCCTTGCCCAGAGCTGTGATGCGCCCGTCCCGGATGCCGACGTCGGCTTTAATGACACCCCAGTGGTCGAGCACGATGGCGCCGGTGATCACCAGGTCTGGCGTCCCCTCGGCCCGGGTGGCGCGGGACTGGCCCATGGATTCGCGGATGGACTTACCGCCACCGAATACCGCCTCGTCGCCGCCGGAACACCGGTCCTCCTCCACCTCGATCAACAGATTCGTGTCGGCCAGCCGGACCCGATCCCCGGCCGAGGGTCCATAGGAGGCAACGTACTCGGAACGGGAAATCCTACTCATCGAGTTTTCCTCCACACAGTCCCCGTAGCCCGGGCACAATTCGTCTGCCGCGGATCGGTATCAGTTCGACTTCCTCGGCAGCACCGGGTTCGAACCGCATCGCTCCGCCCGAAAGCACATTCAGCCGCTTGCCCCACGCCGCGGACCGGTCAAAGTCCAGGGCGGCGTTGACCTCGGCGAAATGGAAATGCGAGCCGACCTGCACGGGCCGGTCCGCGGTGTTCTCAACCCGCAGCGTGGTGACTTCGAGGCCGGCGTTGATCTCGACGTCGTCCCCGCAATGAATGACTTCGCCGGGGATCAGCGGATCGGACTCGGTCAGCAGCTCATCGGAGTGGCGCCGCGGTGCCTGCCGTTCACCGGTGCCCGAGCGCCGCGGCTCACTGGGACTGCTCGGTCCGGACGAGTGGTGCGGTTCATCCTCCGGCGTCTTTTCGCTGGGGTAGTCGCGGCCCGGGTCATCAGAGGGGTGCGTCGGCTCGACATGGCGCTTTTTTGGCTTCAGCTTCGGGTTCTCGAATGGATTATGGCTCTTCGTCATTGGATCGGCCCCGTCACCGTTACGAGCTTGGTTCCATCTGGAAATGTGGCCTCGACCTGAACCTGGGCCAGCATCTCCGGAACGCCTTCCATCACATCGTCCCGGCCGAGCACGTGGCGTCCGGATTCCATCAGATCGGCCACCATCTCGCCGTCGCGGGCACCTTCGAGCAAGTACGAGGTGATGATGGCCGTGGCCTCTGGAAGGTTGAGTTTGAGGCCGCGTTCCTTGCGTTCGAGGGCGAGTTTTCCGGCCGAGTAGATCATCAGCCGTTCCTGCTCGGGCAAGCTCAGAAACACCGTATTCTCCCACTTGAAGTGCGGATATGCGGCGGGTAATTCAGCCCCGCAAATAACGCAATTTCGTTAAAAGAGAGTCGCACTAATTGCGGCGACTTGATACTAAGTCAACTTAGCACCGGCCTTAAGGGGCCGCGTTGACTCATAGAAAACCTCCGCGTAACTGCATACGTTGCCTCAATTGAAAACCTCCGCGTAGCGGCGTGGTTCACGGTGTAGGCAGCTGTTGCAGGTTATGCCCGTTTCTATGGAGCTAACGATGGCCCAGCGCCAAGCCGTGACGAAGAAGAAAGCCCTCGCCTATAAGAGCGCCGATCGTGCAGGTAAATCCCGGATCCTGGATGAGCTGGTCGAACTGACCGGTTGGCACCGCGACTACGCGCGGACCGCGCTGCGCGGGGCCCTGACGCTTAAAGTCGTCAGGGCCCGGCCCGGACGGGCGCCGGTGTACGGGCCGGACCTGCTGGACCCGCTTATCAAGTGCTGGTCGGTGCTGCGCGCTCCGGCGGGCAAACTGCTGGCACCGATGCTGCCCACGTTGGTGCCCTTGCTGCGTCGGGATAAGGAGCTGAAGATCACCGAAGCTCAAGCGGCGTTGCTGGTGGCCATGAGCGCGGCGACGATCGACCGGAAGCTCGCCGGTGAACGGGCAAAAATGCTGCCGCGGGGCCGGTCGCATACCAAACCGGGAACGCTGCTCAAGGATCAGATAGCGATCCGTACCTGGGCCGAATGG
>NZ_KI914669.1:25497-31751 GCF_000520495.1 Arthrobacter sp. H14 | reverse complement strand
GTTCCCGTTCCCGATCCTGGGGATCGATTCTGATAACGGCAGTGAGTTCATAAATTGGGAGCTGATCCGCTGGTGCGAGCAGGAGAAACTGACCTTCACCAGGTCCCGCTCCGGAAACAAAAACGACAGTGCCCACGTGGAGCAGAAGAACTGGCATATCGTCCGTCAGACGGTGGGCTATCACCGCTACGACACCGCCGCCGAGTTGGAACTGCTCAATCGGATCTGGGCGCTGCAGCGGCTGGCGACCAACCACTTCGCGCCGCAGCAAAAGCTCGTCTCAAAAGTGCGCAACGGAGCAAAGATCACCAAGAAATACGATCAGCCGGCCACCCCGTACCAGCGGGTCCTCGCCGATGAAGGGACCGTCTTGAAGAAGACCAAGACGAAACTGACCCGAGAGAACACGCCGCTGAACCCGGCAAAGATCCAGCGTGAAATCCAGGCCCTTACAGCCGAACTGCTGACCCTGACCACATCAAAAAGAGGACCGAAAACGCAACCAGCTATCCGGGCATTCTCAAATGATTCTGCGAATCGATCCAGCCGGGCATCTTGACATGATTCCTCGGGTAGTGATCCGCAACGATATGGTCCCGATGCGAGGCCATCTTCGGCACCCGCGATGTCCGCCCCGGCTAGTGAACCCGCGTGGCCGTGGTGACTGGTTGACGCAGGATGGTCTCCCTGTCCACAGAACCAGGGTCTATTGAATGTGATTCCGTCTCAACGCTTCGTTAGGATGGACGAGGATGTGCGGGCCGGGGGACGGCGCGGGTCGGCGCCGTCTATCACTACCGAACCAACCCGGAGCAGGTGCAATGAGCCAACCGTCAGATCACATGGTCGTTCAAATTCATAAGGACGGCTCTGTCATGGTCGGCGCCACCCGAATCAATACTGCAAGATACTCGGATCCCTACGCTGCGGCTTTCGACCAACTGGCACAGGAAGCGCAGCGCCGTGGACGCAAAGTGCTCACTCACGGGGTGGACCACACGATTGGCGAAGATACTTGGTTCTACGTCAGCGAGTCGGGTGAAACCGAATCCACCACGGAGCCGGAAATGACGGGCTACCCGCTCAGCAGCGCGCGCCCCTCCGGTGAAGCAGTACCTGATGGCTTTCGACCAACTGGCACAGGAAGCGCAGCGCCGTGGACGCAAAGTGCTCACTCACGGGGTGGACCACACGATTGGCGAAGATACTTGGTTCTACGTCAGCGAGTCGGGTGAAACCGAATCCACCACGGAGCCGGAAATGACGGGCTACCCGCTCAGCAGCGCGCGCCCCTCCGGTGAAGCAGTACCTGATGCTCCTGGATATGGTTCCGGTCCAGAGACCGGTCCAAAACCACTGCCGACGGCGTCTCTCCCACCGCTGCCATCCACAGATCCAGAGCCAGTAGCACCCCAAGCTCCTGCGGTGCCGAAGCCTGACCGCGCTCCCTTACAGCCGCCGCCGGATATTGATGCTGACGACCGGACTCTCCGGGAAACAGTGACTGGCCGCGCCGCAGCACAGGAAGACGACGTCGAGTTCGGCAAAGGTGCCGATAAGCCAACGCCGACGCGTGCCTCGAGGCGTGCGGAAACGACCGCATTCGTAAAGCCGACAAAGGACCGCCCCAGCGGTGGACTCCGCGGTGCGGTTTACAAAGCTTCGGGCGGTACGGTCAATCTGGGTCCGAGCGCCAGGCAGCGTGAGGACGATGCACTCGAGAAGCGGATCTCGCGGCAGCTCCACGGGGCATACAACACTGCTGTTTTGTCTCTTAAAGGGGGTATCGGGAAGACCTCGACCACTGTCGGCGTCGGCATGACGCTTGCCGAGTTCCGCGGCGATCCACCGTGCGCCATTGACGCTAACCCGGACTCCGGCGATCTCGCCGAACGTGCGCTGGGGGAGAGCATCTATCAGTCTTCGAGTCCCCGCACCGTCTCCGACATCATTGACGACCTTGGATCAATTACTTCCCTGACAGAGCTTTCCCGGTACATGCAGCACGCCGGCCGGTTCCATGTTCTGGCGGGGGAGCAGGAACCGGAAGTTTCCGACAGCCTCACCGCCGAGGAATACCTGAAGATCCGGGCGCTGATTGGCAAGTACTACTCTGTGCTGCTGACTGACTGCGGCACCGGCGTGACGCACAACGCCATGAAGGGCATTCTCCAGACTGCCGACAACCTGGTGATTGCGGCGGGATATGCGGTGAGCGGCGCCAAGCGTGCCCGCAGTACCCTCCTCTGGCTCGCCAGCCATGGCTATGAAGAGCTGGCCAGGAACGCCATCGTCGTCATTACCGACAAGGACGAAGTGTCTGCACGGGTGAATAAGGATGCCATTAACGAGCACCTGTCGGGTATCTGCCGCGAACTGATTGCTGTTCCGCACGACCGTGGCGTGGCCGATGGCGACCTGATCTCGCTGGAAACGCTCAAGCCTTCCACGCGCCCGGGCATACAAGGAGATTGCCGCCGCAATCGTCGACGGCTACCAGTAGCTGGAGTAATAGTAGTACGATATGTAGTACCACTATGAATGGAGGCTTCCATGGCCGTCACGGCATCCGAGGCGCGGAAGAACTTGTTTCCGCTCATCGAGCAAGTCAATAACGACCGCGCACCGGTCGAAATTACATCCAAGCGGGGAAGTGCCGTTCTGATGTCCATGGCGGAATACGAGTCCCTTGAAGAGACGGCGCATCTGCTTCGTTCTCCGGCCAACGCGGCACATCTGCTGGAAAGTATTGCGCAGCACCGCCGCGGCGAAGCCGCCGAACGGCATCTCGCTGAATGAGATTGTCCTTCACGGAAAACGCATGGGATGACTACGTCTATTGGCAGAAAACCGACAAGGCCAACCTTAAGCGGGTCAACCTGCTGATTAAGGACTGCCTCCGGTCACCGTTTGAAGGAATCGGCAAACCTGAGGCGTTGAAGCATCAGCTTGCCGGATATTGGTCCCGCAGAATCACCGACGAACACAGGCTCGTCTATGCGGTGGAGGATGAGCAGATCGTGATTATTTCGGTCCGTTATCACTATGGCGCTATCTGATCCTGCGGAAAAATTCCTGCTGGCGCCATCAGTAGATCCTTAGCGGGTGTCGATGTCCTCGAACACCAGGAAGGTTTGCGTATCCAGCACACCTTCCATGGACTGCAGCTTGTCGAAAATCACCCGGCGCAGGTCCACATTGTCCACGGCCCGCACCAGCAGGATGACGTCGAAGTCGCCGCCCACCAGGGCAATATGGTGAACCTCCGGTATGGATTGCAGCCGCTCCTTCAGCTCACGCCATGAATGCTGGCGCACCTTCAACGTCACGTACGCGGAGGACTTCAGCCCGGCCTTCGCGGGATCTATCAATGCCGTGAACCGCGTCAGAACGCCGTCTTCGGTCAGCCGCGCGATCCTCGAGTAGGCGTGCGCCCGCGAAATATGTACTTTTTCGGCGACGGCCGTGACGGACATTCTGCCGTCCGCCGCCAGCTCGCTCAGAATCCGCCGGTCCACGCTGTCCAGTGCCGGTGTCGCCTGCTCAACCATCCGTCTACATCCCTACTGGGTAATCCAGCTCACAGTTACATTTCGTCTACGACTCTAATGCTTTAGTTTCAGAATTTCCACAGTAATCCCCTCGACTGGATACGAATAGTCAGGTGAATCCATAATGGACAAACACAGTATCTTTCGTTGAAGACCTCAGCGTTGAGGAAAGGTGGACTTCCATGAGCAGTTCCACAGCAGAGGAATCGGCCCGCTCCGAGGCCGCGATGCTCCCATCGGCAGCTCCGGTGCAGCTTATTAACGAATTAGGCGCCCTCGTGCCCAATGAGCCCGGCGTCGCCGGCAAGTACCCGATGCCCTCCGCCGAAGAGCTGGTTCACGCCTACGGAAAGCTGGTGGTGGGCCGCCGCGTCAATGACCAGGCGAGCGCCCTGGTCCGGCAGGGGCGGATGGCCGTCTACCCGTCGTCGCACGGGCAGGAAGCCTGCCAGGTCGCGGCCGCGCTCTGCCTGGACGCGCAGGACTGGCTGTTCCCCACCTATCGCGACACGGTCGCCGTCATGACCCGCGGCGTGGACCCGGTCGAGGTGCTCGTATTGCTGCGCGGTGACTGGCACAGCGGCTACCACCCGATCGAGCACAAGGTCGCCACGCAGTCGACTCCGCTGGCCACGCAGCTGTTGCACGCCGTAGGCGTCGCCCACGCTGCCAAGCTGAAAGGCGAGGACACCGTCGTCGTCGCCATGTGTGGGGATGGCGCGAGCAGCGAGGGTGACTTTCACGAGGCGCTGAACTTCGCCGCCGTCTTCCATGTGCCGGTGGTCTTCTTCGTGCAGAACAACCAGTACGCGATCTCGGTTCCGCTCTCGCATCAGTCCGTCGCGCCTTCGCTGGCACACAAGGCGATCGGTTACGGGATGCCGGGCGAACGCGTGGACGGCAATGACCTGGCCGCGCTGCTCTCGGTGATGGGGGCCGCCGTCGAACGTGCCCGTGATGGCGGCGGACCGACGCTGATTGAGGCGCACACCTACCGAATGCAGGCGCACACCAACGCCGACGACGCCACCCGCTACCGGACCGATGACGAGGTGGCCGAGTGGGCCCCTAAGGATCCGGTGGTCCGGATGAAGAAGTACCTGACGGACGCCGCGCTGCTCACGGATGAGGCGGAAGCCGCCATCAAGGAGGAGGCCGAACTGGTCGCCGCCACGCTGCGCAGCGGTCTCAATGGCGAGGTGAAGGTCGACCCGGAGGACCTCTTCAAACACGTCTATGCAGAGCCGACGCCGCAGCTGGCCGAACAGGCCGCAATGCTGCGCGACGAGCTTTCCAGGGAAGGGGAGTAATCATGACCTCCGTTGCAGCGAAGCAGGAGCTGGATTCCACGATGCCTGTATCCGAAACGCCCGCACAGGCGGCAGTGCAGAAGAACGGGCAGCACAACGACGGCGGCACGGCTGTCCCGCTGACCTTCGCCAAGGCGCTGACGGCGGCGTTGTCCGACGCCATGGAGGCGGACGAGCGCGTCATCATGTTCGGCGAGGATGTGGGTCCCCTCGGCGGTGTCTTCCGGATCACCGATGGCTTGACCGCACGCTTCGGCGAACAGCGCTGTTTTGATACGCCGCTGGCCGAGGCGGGCATCATGGGTATGGCCGTGGGGATGGCGATGAATGGCATGCGTCCGGTGGTCGAGATGCAATTCGACGCCTTCGCCTACCCCGCCTTCGAGCAGGTGGTCAGCCATGTGGCGAAGATGCGAAACCGCACCAAGGGCCGCGTGAGCTTGCCGATCGTTATCCGCATTCCCTACGCCGGCGGAATTGGGGGAGTTGAGCACCACTGCGACTCCTCCGAGTCCTACTACGTGCATACTCCGGGCCTCACCGTCCTGGCCCCGGCCACTGTTGCCGACGCCTACACCATGCTGCGCGACGCGATCGAACTGGATGACCCGGTGGTCTTCCTGGAACCGAAAAAGATGTACTGGTCCAAGGACAACGTGGACCTGAAGGCGCTCAATGAAGCGCGGCTGTCGCCGGAGGTCCCCTCCGCGATCGGCAAGGCCGTGATCGCCCGGGAGGGAACCGATGCCACCCTGATTGCCTACGGTCCTTCCGTGCCGACGGCGCTGGCCGCCGCCGAAATTGCCGCCAAGGAAGGCCGAAGCCTCCAGGTTGTGGATCTGCGGTCGCTGGTGCCGTTCGACGACGAAACGGTCAGTGCCGCTGTGCGCTCGACCGGCCGCGCCGTCGTCGTTTCCGAAGCGCCGGGATTCGCCTCCGTTGCCTCCGAGATCGTGGCCCGGGTGCAGGAGCGTTGCTTCCATTCGCTGGCCGCTCCCGTCCGTCGGGTGTCCGGTTTCGATATTCCGTTCCCGCCACCGAAGCTTGAGCACTTCCACCTGCCATCGGTGGACCGCATCCTTGACGCCGTCGACGACCTGCAGTGGGAGGACTAAATGACTGCCACACAGCAGCGGCAGGTGTTCCTGCTGCCCGACCTGGGCGAAGGCCTGACCGAAGCCGAACTGGTGAACTGGCTCGTCGGCGTCGGCGAGGAAATCGTGGTCGACCAGCCGATTGCCGAGGTGGAGACCGCCAAATCGGTGGTCGAAGTTCCATCTCCGTTTGCCGGAACCGTCGCGGTCCTGCACGGCGATGCCGGGTCAACCATCGACGTCGGCAAACCGCTGATCTCGGTGGACGCCACCGAAGTGGCTGACTCGGCCGACGTCGT
>NZ_KI914669.1:6818-25397 GCF_000520495.1 Arthrobacter sp. H14 | reverse complement strand
CGTCGTTGTTGCCGAGTCGGGTGACGTTCCCGCCGCAGGCAAAAGTTCGCCGGAGGGCGAGGCTTACCGGACGGAAGAACAGGCCGGCACGAAGGTTCCGGATGGGCCGGTCGAAAATGGCGAGGCCGCCGGATCGGGCAACGTCCTGATCGGTTATGGCACCCCTGGCGGCCAGAGTGGGTCCAAGCGCACCCGCCGCCGCAAGGGAGCCGCTCCCAGCGCGGCGCAGGTTTCCGATGAGCAGACCGGCACTGTTGCCCCAGCTCCGGATACCAATGCCAACGGTGCAGCAACCCCAAGCCGTGCAGGTGAAACCGTCGGCGCCACCGCCGCTGCGCCGCTGGTGATTTCGCCATTGGTGCGCAGGATGGTGAAGGAAGCCGGTCTCAAGCTGGCCGACATTTCCGGCTCCGGTACGGGCGGCCTGATTATGCGCCGGGATGTTGAAGCAGCCGTCGCCGGTAAAGCTCCGGCTGGAAGTGTCCCGGGCGGGAGCGCTCCCGCTAAAACCGAAACGGCTGGCGAACCGCTGCCGGCCAGCGGCGTGGCCTTTGGCGAGGACGCGAAGTCCGGCCTGGGTATCACCGGGCGCACTTTCGCCATTGGTGCGCAGGATGGTGAAGGAAGCCGGTCTCAAGCTGGCCGACATTTCCGGCTCCGGTACGGGCGGCCTGATTATGCGCCGGGATGTTGAAGCAGCCGTCGCCGGTAAAGCTCCGGCTGGAAGTGTCCCGGGCGGGAGCGCTCCCGCTAAAACCGAAACGGCTGGCGAACCGCTGCCGGCCAGCGGCGTGGCCTTTGGCGAGGACGCGAAGTCCGGCCTGGGTATCACCGGGCGCACGCCGATCAAGGGACTGCGCAAGACCGTCGCCGCGAACATGACGAAGAGCCGGACGGAAATTCCGGAGGCAACGGTATGGGTCGACGTCGACGCCACCGCCCTGTTGGAGATGCGCTCGCAGTTGAAGGCGTCAAGCCCGGACAGCACACCCGGGCTGCTCGCGTTCATTGCACGGTTCGTGCTGGCTGGACTGGCAAAGTATCCCGAGTTGAACACCCGCATCGAAGGGGACGAGATCGTCAGCTTCAACGGCGTCAATCTCGGTTTTGCCGCGCAGACAGACCGCGGACTGATGGTGCCGTCGATCCGCAACGCGGACAAGATGAGCGCGCGCCAACTGGACAGTGAGATCCGCCGGCTGGCCGCCGTCGCACGCGAAGGCAAAGCGAGCCCGGCCGAATTGACATCCGGGACGTTCACGCTGAACAACTACGGCATCTTCGGAGTGGACGGCAGCGCCGCAATCATTAACTACCCCGAGGTGGCGATACTCGGCGTCGGACGGATTATCGACAAACCGTGGGTGGTCAACGGCGAGCTCGCGGTCCGCAAGGTCACCGAGCTGACACTGACCTTCGACCACAGAGTGTGCGACGGCGGCACGGCGGGCGGGTTCCTGCGCTACGTGGCCGACGCCGTCGAAAATCCCGGTTCCGTGCTGGCCGACCTGTAGGGTCTTCAGTAAGCGAAGACAAGGAGCGGCAGCGGTGTCACAGTCGGAAACCATTGGGAACTGGCGTGAGGTGGGGCCGCAGACTTACGTGCTGCCGACCGGCAAGTACCTGCTGAACGCGGGGCTCGTCGTCGGCGTGGAACGCGCGCTCGTCATCGACACCGGCGCCGGGCCACGCCACGGAACAGCCATCCTGGAGGCGGTCCGTACGATGACGGAGCTCCCCCTGGTTGTGGTCAATACACACTCGCATTTCGACCACTTTTTCGGCAATGCCGTGTTCGCAGCGGCCGGTACCTCGGAGTTCTGGGCACACGAAGCCTGCGCCGCCGATATTGCGGCAACCGGGGAGGAGCAGCGGCCCTTCGTGGCCGAGGCGGAACCCGAAATGGCCGCCGGCGCGGATGAGAACACCACCCTGGTGGTTCCCGAACACACTGTGGGGGAGCAACCGGTAACGCTCGATCTCGGCGGCCGCTCCGTTGAGTTGTTCCACCTGGGACGGGGCCATACGGACAACGACCTGCTCGTCGGCGTCGACACCGTCGTCTTCGCCGGCGATCTGATCGAAGAAGGCGCCGACCCTGCCTTCGAGGACGCTTTCCCTCAAGAGTGGGTCCACACCCTGGAGCGGCTGGTGCGGCTGCGCAAATACGAAACCTTCGTTCCGGGCCACGGCAAACCGGTGGGGAGCGACCACGTACGGATTCAGGCCTCCACCATGTCGCGGGCCATCCGGATCGCAACGCAGGCAAGGCGGGAAGCTCCGTCGGACACCACCAAGGCGATTCCAATCATGCCGTACGCGCCGGAGCATGCGCGGGCCCTGATGGGACGGCTCACTTAGAGTAGGAAGGTGACTGCCGAGCCGTTCGAGTGGAGGAAACTCGCCGTACCGGTTTACGGACCGTCACTGCTGTTCGGGCTCGGCGAAGGCGCCATTTTTCCCGTCATCGCGCTCAGTGCGCGCAACCTTGGCGCCAGCGTGGCCATGGCCGCCCTCGTGGTCACCCTGATCGGCATCGGCTCACTGCTGACCAACATTCCGGCGTCACTGATTACCGCCCGGTTCGGCGAACGCTGGGCAATTGTGGGAGCTTCGGCCTGGTCGGTGCTCGCGATGATGGTCTGCATTAGCGCTCCAGGGCTGTATGTTTTCGCCGCCGGAATCCTCATGATTGGGATGGCCGCAGCGGTCTTCAATCTTGCCCGGCAGAGTTACCTCACGGAGTCCGTTCCGGTGCAATACCGGGCACGTGCGCTGTCCACACTGGGCGGAACCATGCGGATCGGAGTCTTCGCCGGTCCGTTCGCCGGGGCGGCCGCCATCCACTTTGCCGGCCTCGACGGCGCGTACTGGGTTGGAGCCGGCGCGCTGCTGATCGCCGGCGCGGTCGCCGTCGGAATGCCCGATCTGCCGCGGCACGGGATCCCGGTCGCCGGAACGGTCGCTCCGACTATCCGGTCGATTTCCCGCTCGCACGCACGCGTCCTCCTGACGGTGGGCATCGGGGTCGTCATGGTGGCGGCAGTGCGCTCATCGCGCCCGGTCGTCATCCCGTTGTGGGCAGAGAATATTGGCCTCGAAGCGAGCACCACGGCCGTTATTTACGGGATCTCCGGCGCCGTCGACATGCTGCTGTTCTACCCCGCGGGAAAGGTGATGGACCAGAAAGGGCGGCTGTGGGTTTCCGTTCCCTGCATGCTGATCATGGGCCTGGCGCTGATCCTGGTGCCGTTCACCATCGGGACGGCATCCCTGCTGGTTGCTGCCGTGCTGATCGGTTTCGGCAATGGCATCGGTTCCGGCATGATCATGACGCTCGGCGCCGACTACTCACCGGCGGCAGGGCGAACCAAATTCCTTGGGGTCTGGCGGTTGATGGCCGATATCGGTGCCAGCGGTGGGCCGGCCCTGCTGTCCGGAGCGACAGCGTTGGCCACGCTGTCGGCCGGGATCTGGTTGGTCGGTGGGCTGGGGCTCGTCGGCGCTGTCATGCTTGGATACTGGCTTCCGCGGACCGCCCCACCAGTCAACGGCGGGTCCGGACCGCCCGGGTGAAGAGCAGCGTGCCCATCGCTGTCAGCAAATAGCCGGAGGAAATGATCATCGCCAGACCTGCGGCATAGAGCAGCGGCAGGCGTTCGGGATCGGCCGGCGTAGCCAGCGTCGGCGTGCTGACGAGGACGAACAGCGCGGCCAGGACGCCGGCGCAAAAGCCGATTGCCGCCGTCGCACCCGGCCATATCCGGGAAGCCGCCCAATGTTCGCCGAGCCCGTACCAGATATTCCAGCTGGTACCCGTGCGCAGGATGAACCACCCGGCCACCGCGGTCCACGCTCCGACCACCAGGAAGGCGGCCACGACGTCGGAAGGACGGTGCCACAAATTGATCAACGTGGCGCCGCCGGCGATCACCGCATACGTTCCGCCGACCGCTGCCACCAACGGTCTCCACCGGGGCGATGACATCAGGAACAATGCCGCGGCCGAGGATGCAGCCAACGTCGCATGTCCGGATGGCAGTGAATTTTGCGCGAGCGTTTGTACCCCGAGATCCGGGCGCTGCAGGACGACGTCCTTGAGCAGCTGCGTCGTCAGGTTCGCCCCCACCATCGCCAGCGCAGCGACGACCGCGGCGTACCAGCGTCTTCGCGCGATCGTGACCAGCAGGATGATAGGTCCGGCAATCACCACCGAGATCAGCGGCAGCAGGTCGAGGAAGTCCTGCAGCCCGGACGAAATCCCGGTCCGGGTCAGCTCCGCCTCGCGCAGCGCGCCTTCATCGACAAGTTGGCCCACAGTCGTGCGGACGAAAAGTATGTACGTGGCGGCCACCCCGGCCGCGCAGAGCAGGGCCGCTGCAAAAAATGGAAACGGGTTCGACGCCGTCGGCCGGCTCGTTTTACGCCCGGCACCACCGGGCCGGGAATGTCGGGTACTCATCACTCATAGCCTGCCACATCCGGCTGGGGATCAGCTGGAGGCACAATCTGTTCCAGTCTGCCCCCGGATGTCCGTCGGCACACCTGTGTTAGCCCATGTTTCGCGGCCCCGGCCACCGCCTTCGTCACCGGCGTTAACAAACCGATTCCGGCCGCTGGGCACTTGTAGTGTCCAACTCACCCGACGCCTGAAGGGCAGGCGCACTCACCAGAGAAAGAACTACCGACCGATGAAAAAACCAATTGCCCACGTAGTGGGAAGTGCGATGATAGCCGTCGTCGTGCTGGCTGTGACTGGATGCTCCGGGGCCGCCGAAGCCCGGGATCCGGCACAGAACGACGGCGGTCAGTTTGTGTTTGCGACTGGCAAGGGCATCACGTGCCTTGACCCTCACGTCGGCGGGGACATGCCACAGGCGTCCCTCGCCGCCAACTACCTCGATTCGATCGTTTCGATGGACGAGGACGGCGGAATTCACCCGTGGCTCGCCACCTCCTGGGAAGTTTCCGACGACGGACTCCGGTACACCTTCCACCTGCGCGACGACGTGACGTTCACTGATGGAACACCGTTCAACGCTGCCGCGGTGAAGGCGAACCTGGAGCACATGGTCGATCCGGACACGCATTCCGGCACGGCCGGCGGCTATCTGGAGCCTTACGTCAAAACCACCGTGGTGGATGAGACGACGGCGGTGGTCACCCTCGACCGGCCGTACGCCGCTTTCCTCGAGGTCCTGGCGCAGCCGTTCCTCGGCATCCAGTCGCCGAAGGCGCTGCAGCGGCCGCAGGCGGAGAATTGCGCGTCGCCGGTCGGCACCGGCCCGTTCAAGGTGGTGGACTACGTGCCGCAGAGCGAGGTGAAGCTGGTCCGGAATGAGGACTACAACAGCGCACCGCCCTTCGCCGAGCACCAGGGGCCGGCGCATATTGCCGAGCTGGTATGGCGGATCATTCCAGAGGACGCCACCCGCTACGGCATGCTGCGTGCAGGCCAGGTGGACGCCATCGACCGGATGCCTGCGGTTAACTTCGCCGAAGCCCGGGCCGATGACCGGGTGTCGCTGATCCTGCAGGACCGCCCCGGAAATCCGACCAACCTGACCTTCAACATCACCCGTCCGCCCTTCGACGACATCCGTGTCCGCAAGGCCTTCCTTTACGGCTCCTACGTGAAGGCAGGCATCGAGAGCGTCTACTTCGGGACGGTCACCCACGGAGGCGGGCCGCTGAGTTCGGCCACACGCTTCTACTCGCCACGGTTCGAGAACGTCTACGCGCCGGACCAGGCGAAGGCGAACCGGCTGCTGGACAAGGCAGGCTGGACCGGCCGCGACGACGAGGGCTACCGGACCAAGGACGGCAAGCGGCTTTCCGTGGTGCTGCCATACGATCCGGTTTCCTGGCCTTCGGCGTTCACCGCGCTGATGACGCAACTGCAAGCCAGCGCCAAGCAGATCGGCATCGAAATGGTGATCCAGAACCTCGATACGGCAACAGTCACGGAGCGGACGAACAACTTCAAATACGACCTGCGCGCCGGCTACTGGAACACCAACACGGCCGACGTGCTGCGGATCATTCTGTCCTCCGAATATCTGCCGTCCAACGGGTTCGGTTCCAACAAGGCCGGGCTCAGCGATCCGGAACTGGACCGCATCCTCAACGCTGCATTGGCCACCAACGACGCCGATGAGCGGCGCAAGCTTTACCTCCAGGCCCAGGAAATCGTCAGCGATGGCGCCTACCAGCTGACGCTCTTCAACCAAGCCAGCCAGATCGGCGTCCGGACCGACCGGGTCAGCGGCGTCCGGCTGGAGCCATCGCTGTCGGTTCCGTATCTCTACGACGCAAAGGTGGTGGCTGCATCATGAGTACGACGACGACAAGCACCGGCCCAACCGCGCACACCGAGCTGCCACGCACCACGGCATCGAAAGGAGCACTGCCGCTGGTGATTCTCAAACGGACGCTGGGCTCGCTGTTCGTGCTGTGGGCCGCGGTGACGGTGGCATTCTTCGTACTGCGGCTGGTTCCCGGAGATCCGGTCAAGGTGATCCTGGGACCGAATGCGAGTTCCCCTTCGCCGGCAACTCTTGCCAGCATCCGGGAAGAGTTCGGGCTCAACCAGCCGCTCGTGCTGCAGTATCTGGACTATCTCACCGGGCTGCTCCAGGGCGACCTCGGCACGTCCTATGTGTTCAAGGTTCCGGTGCTGGAGATTCTGGGACCGCAGATCCTGCCCACCCTGCAGTTGGCCGGGCTGGCCATGGTGTTCGCCTGGGCGATGGCCCTGGCTTTCACCCTGCTGACCGTCGGGCGGAGCCCGGTCCTCGAAGCGCTGGGCAGGTCAGTGGAAGTGCTCTTCGCCTCGGTACCGCAGTTCTGGGCGGGCATCGTGCTGCTGGTGATCTTCGCCGTCGTGCTCGGTTGGTTCCCGGTGGCCGGAAATGACGGTTTTGCGGCCCTGGTGCTGCCCTCGCTGGCACTGGCCATTCCGCTCGCCGGCTTCATCGCCCAAGTCACGCGCACCTCTTTTGAGGAAGCGCTCGTCCAGCCCTTCGTCCTTTCGGCGAGGGCACGGGGGCTCAGCGACTGGTCGGTCCGGATCCGGCACGTGCTCCGGCATGCGCTGCTGCCGGGGCTGACGCTCTCGGCCTGGGCGATCGGTTCGCTGGTCAGTGCCGCCGTCGTCGTGGAAGTGATTTTCGCCCGGCAGGGCCTTGGCCGCAGTTTGGTCGACGCCATTACCAGCCGCGATCTGCCGATCACCCTGGCCGTGGTGCTCATCATCGCGGCTGTCTACATCATCGTGAACTTGATCGTCGACGTGCTGTACCGCGTGGTCGATCCCCGGGTACAGGAGGAGCCAGCATGAGTACTGCAATTCAAGATCCGGCGGTGACGCAGCCGCCCGGGCCGCACCAGACCAGCAGGAACCGCCGGGCGCGGTCTGGGGACCTGGCCCGGCTGATCCTCGATATCCCGCTCGGCATCTGGGGCGCCGCCGCTGTGCTGGTGTTCCTGCTGCTGGCGGCCGCCGCACCGCAATTGTTCATGACCCACGACCCGTACGCGGTCGATCCATCCGCCGCTTTCACCGTCCCCGGGACAGAGCACCTGTTCGGCACGGACCAGAACGGCCGGGATGTCTTTTCCCGGGTGGTGGCCGGCGCGGGTCAGTCGCTGCTGATCGGTTTCACTGCGACGGCGATCGGGCTCACCCTCGGCGGATTGCTGGGGATCACGGCCGGCGTGATGGGCCGGTTCGTGGACACGGCAATCAGCCGCGCCGTGGAGGTGTTGTTCGCCTTCCCCGGGCTGCTGCTGGCCCTGATCGTGATTGCCATTTCCGGCACCGGCGTCATCACCTCGGCGGTCGCCGTCGGCATCGGAACGGCGCCCGGCTATGCGCGGATGCTGCGGACCCAGACGCTCCAGGTCGTGGCCGCGCCGTACGTGGAAACGGCGCATGCACTGGGCCGGTCACCCGCCTACACGCTGTGGCACACGGTGATTCCCAACGTCGTCCGGCCGCTGCTGGTATTGGCGACCCTCGGCGTCGGGCAGGCCGTGGTCTGGGCATCGTCACTGAGTTTCCTTGGCCTGGGCGCACAGCCACCGGCAGCGGAATGGGGCGCGATGCTCGCCGATGGCCGCAGCTACATCCAGATTGCCTGGTGGATCGCGGTCTTCCCCGGTCTCTTCATCACCCTCGCCGCACTGACCACGACCGTCGTCGGGCGCTATGCCCAGCGCCGGCTGGAAGGACAGGAGTAAATCATGAGTACAACACCGCTAAAGTCCGACGCCGGACCGGCGCTGCGTCCCGCCGGGCTCCTTGAGGTACGCGACCTGAATATCGGCTTCCGCAGTGGCAGGACGGTCCGGCCCGTGGTCGAAGACGTGTCGCTGGCGCTGGCACCGGGCGAATGCCTGGCGTTGGTGGGCGAATCGGGATCCGGCAAATCCGTCACCGCGAGGGCACTGCTGGGATTGAACGCCGCCAACGCCGTAATCTCCGCGGGGAAGCTGGAGGTCCTTGGCACCGATGTGGCGAAGGCGTCCGAGCGGAGCCTGCGTAGTCTGCGCGGCAAGAAGATCGGCTACATCCTGCAGGACGCGCTGGTCTCGCTCGATCCACTGCGCACGATCGGACAGGAAATCGATGAGGCGCTGCGTGCCCACGGGGTCCGTTCTGCGACAGAGCGGGCAGCCCGGACCGAAGCGGCGCTGCTCGAGGCTGGAATTGACGATCCGCAGGTGCGTATCCGGCAGCGCTCCGGCGAGCTTTCCGGAGGTTTGCGCCAGCGGGCGCTGATTGCCCAGGCCACGGTGCTGAACCCCGCGCTGGTGATTGCGGACGAGCCGACTACGGCGCTCGATGCGACCGTTCAGGCACAGATCCTTACCCTGTTGAAGTCTTTCAAGGACAAGGGACGCGGGTTGATCATCATCTCGCATGACCTGGCGGTGGTGGCCGAGCTGGCGGACGAAGTGGCGGTGATGAAGTCCGGGCGGATTGTCGAATCCGGACGCACTGCCGAGGTGCTGACCAATCCACAACATGCCTATACGCAGGCGTTGCTCGATGCCATTCCGTCTCCGCGGAAGACTGCCGGCCGGAACGATCAGCCGGTACCGCCGTCGTCGGACACGACAGTTGTGGCCACCACGCCGGACACCACCGCTGTGACCACCGCTGTGACCACCACACCGGACACCGACCAAGCCGGCTCGAACATTACTTCGCCGGCCAAAACAGGGCAGCGGCCCAGCGAACTCGACCCTAATGCGCCTGCGCTGCAGGCCACCGGGCTGTTCAAGAGCTACCCGCAGCCCGGTGGCGGCAGTCGGCAGGTGGTCCGGGACGTGTCGTTCACCCTGGAGCGCGGACGCACGCTGGGAATCGTGGGCGAATCCGGCTCGGGTAAATCCACCACCGCGCGGATCGCCCTTGGGTTGAGCAGGGCCGACGGCGGCACGGTGACCCTCGGTGGGCTGCAGTGGTCGGGCATTCTGGAGAAGGAGCGGCGCCGGCACCGGCCGGATATCCAGCTGGTGAACCAGGATCCGCTCAGTTCCTTCGACCCCCGGTTTACGGTCGAACGCGTCCTGGGCGACGCCCTGCACGCCGGTGGAATCGGCACCCGCAGCGACCGGACTGACCGGGCCGCCGCCTTGCTGGACCAGGTGGGCCTGCCCCGCGACGTCCTTCGGCGGCGGCCGCTCACCCTCTCCGGCGGACAGCGGCAGCGGGTCGCGATCGCCCGGGCCCTGGCCACCGAACCGCAGGTACTGCTGCTCGACGAACCGGTTTCCGCCCTCGACGTGTCCATTCAGGCACAGGTGCTGGACCTGCTCGAAGACCTGCAGCGCCGTCTGGGACTGAGTTATCTGTTCATCAGCCATGATCTCGGCGTGATCCAACAGGTCAGCGATGAGGTGCTGGTGCTCAAGGACGGACAAACCGTTGAGTACGGCGACGCCTACGACATTTTCACC
Source organism: Arthrobacter sp. H14 (assembly GCF_000520495.1). Lineage (GTDB taxonomy): Bacteria > Actinomycetota > Actinomycetes > Actinomycetales > Micrococcaceae > Arthrobacter_C. Next base: position 15,431 of record NZ_KI914669.1, on the reverse strand, counting down.
AATCCGCGGCACGAATACACACAGCAGCTGCTGGCCGCCGTTCCGGCACTGCCGCAGCGCGCCAACAAGACAACAGGAGGTCCGGCATGAGCAAGGAGATCCACTTCAACGGGTTCGAGATGAACACCGTCAGCCACATCAACCATGGATTGTGGGTGCACCCGGAAAACCGGCGGCACCACTACACCGACCTGGAGTACTGGACGGAAACGGCTCAACTGCTCGAGCGCGGCTTGTTCGATGCCATCTTCCTGGCCGACGTCGTCGGAACGTACAACGTCTACCGCGGCAGCCGGGATCCCGCCGTCGAACGTGGTTTGCAGGTGCCCAACAATGACCCGTATCTGGTGGTCCCGGCGATGGCGGCGGCCACGAAGCACCTCGGATTCGCCGTCACATATTCCACCACCTATGAACCGCCGTTCGGCAACGCGCGGCGGCTGTCCACGCTGGACCACCTGACCAAGGGCCGGCTGGCGTGGAATGTAGTCACCGGTTACCTGCCCGACGCCGCCCGCAACTTTGGTCTGCCGGCGCACGTGAAGCACGACGACCGCTATGATCTGGCCGAGGAATTCCTCGACGTCTCGTACAAGCTTTGGGAGGGGTCCTGGGAAGATGACGCGGTGATCCGGGACCGCGGCCGCGGCGTCTACACCGACCCGGCGAAGGTCCACGAAATCGGCCATGAAGGCAAATACTTCACCGTCGACGGGCCGCATCTGTCCGAACCGAGCCCGCAGCGGACACCGGTGATCTACCAGGCGGGTACCTCCGAGCGGGGCAAGGCGTTCGCCACCCAGCACGCGGAGGCCGTCTTTGTCGGCGGACGCAGCGTGCAGCGGGTGGCGGCCAGCGTCGCGGATCTGCGCGCACGGGCCGAGGCTGCCGGGCGGGGACGGAACGCCATCAAGGCGCTCGCATCGCTGAACATCGTCCTCGGCGAGACGGAGGCAGAGGTGAAGCGCAAGGTCGAGGAGGTGGTGCGGCTGCGCGACGTCGAGGGGCATCTGGTGCACTTCGGTGGCGGTTCCGGAATCGACATCGCCTCGCTGGAAACCGACGAGTACCTCAAATACGTGGGCCGCGACCATGGCCAGACCGCGGAGGCGGAATTTTCCACCGGGCCGAACCGGAAACGCGCCCACGAAGTCATAGATTCCATGTCAGACCCCCGCAATGACGAATTCTTCATCGCCGGCACCGCCGAACAGGTGGCGGACCGGATCGAGGAAATCGTCGACCAGGCGGACCTGGATGGCTTCAACATCGTCCAGTTCCTCTCGCCCGGAACCTTTACCGACGTCGTCGAACAGTTGGTGCCGGAACTGCAGAAGCGTGGCCGGTACCGGAAGGAATACCGCGAGTCCACGCTGCGGGAGCGGCTTTTCCCTGGGGCTGGTCCGCTGCTGCCGGCGACCCACCGTGGCGCCACCTACCGCGGTGCCTTCGGGGCCGGCCGGGCTGAGCGCATCACCATCTCTGAAACTGACCGGGATCCAAGCCAACTGGTCAGTCAAACAGCGGCACCGGCGGGAGCGAAAGCATGACGACGACGGCGGGCACAGGGACGGAAACCGCATCGCCACCGACGGACGCGGAACTTGCGGCCAAGTACCGCCCGGTCTTTGAACGGATCGCTGCTGGCGCAGTCGAGCGCGAGCGGGAACGGAAATTGCCGGCCGAGCAGATCCGGTGGCTTGGCGATGCCGGATTCGGTGCCATCCGGATTCCCCGCGAACTCGGCGGAGACGGTGCCACACTGCCTCAGTTCTTCACTTTGTTGATCGAACTCGCGGCCGCCGATTCCAACCTCCCGCAAGCGCTCCGTTCGCATTTTGCCTTCGTGGAGGACCGGTTGTATTCAGGCGGCAGCACGCGCAGCATTGCCTGGTTGCGCCGGATTGGTCAGGGCCAGTTGGTCGGTAACGCCTGGAGCGAGACGGGACCGGCGAAGGTCGGTGAGGTCGGCACGCGGATTGAGCCGGACAAGGAGGGCTGGCGCATCACCTGCACGAAGTACTACACCACCGGCAGCCTGTTCGCCGACTGGATCCTCACCGGGGCGCGTGACTCGGAAGGCGTGGATGTCAACGCCTTGGTCGACACTTCCGCCCCCGGCGTGGATATCCGCGACGACTGGGACGGCTTCGGCCAGCGGTTGACGGCCAGCGGCACCACCTTCTACGACAACGTGCCGGTCGCCGCGGAGAACGTGCTGCTCAGCGAGGACCGGGCACCGTATATGACCGGGATCTTCCAGCTGATCCACAATGCGACACTCGCCGGAATCTGCAAAGCCATCGTGACGGAGACCGCTGCGCATGTCCGGAACCGCACGCGGGTCTACAGTCACGGCAACGGCGAACGGGCCAGCGCGGATGTGCAGATCCAGCAGGTGGTCGGGGAGTTGTCCGCCAATGCCTTCGCGGCGTCGGCGGCGACATTGGAGGTCGCGCGGCTGGCACAGACGGCGTTTGAACAGCGCCATACGGCTAGCCCGGAGACGCAGGAAGCGGCGATTACCGCCGTCGAACTTGGCGCCAGCCAGACCCAGATTGTGGTGGGCGGGTTGGCGCAGCGTTCCGGGTCGCGGCTCTTTGACGCCCTCGGCGCGTCCGCGACCAAGGCGCCGGTACAGCTCGACCGGTTCTGGCGCAACGCCCGCACGCTGAGCTCGCACAATCCGGCGATCTATAAGGCACGGATCCTGGGAGACTGGGAGATCAACGGCAATCTGCCCGAATTCGTCTGGCGGGCTGGGGAAGGCAAAGGGACCTGACGGGAGCGGGGCGGTGCCTGCGTACAGTAAAGGGATGCAGACACCGTTGCCGTCCCTGGCTGAACTAACCGAGTCCGCACACGTTGTCAGCCTGCCCATGCGGGTGAAATTCCGGGGTGTCACAGAGCGCGAAACTTTGATCCTGCGGGGTCCGGCGGGCTGGGCGGAGTTCGGCCCATTTCCGGAGTACGACGACGGCGAGGCCTCGCGCTGGTTGAGCGCCGCCGTCGAGGCTGGCTGGCAAGGTTTCCCGCAGCCACTCCGGAACAGCGTTCCGGTTAATGCCACCGTCCCGGCCGTCGACGCCGGACGTGTGCCCGAGGTTCTGTCGGGGTTCGACGGCATTCCTGCGGTAAAGGTTAAAGTCGCCGAACCTGGCCAGGAACTGGCGGACGATATTGCCCGGGTCAGGGCGGTGCGCGAAGTCCTGCCGGAGGCCGCTGTCCGCGTGGACGCCAATGGTGGCTGGAGTGTGGAGGAGGCCTTGGAGGCTCTGCCCGCGCTCGCCGAATTCGGGCTCGAGTACGCCGAACAACCGGTGATGACTATCGATGGCCTGGCGCAGGTCCGGGCAGAACTGCGGCGGCGCGGCGTGCCGGTCTTGATTGCCGCCGATGAAAGCGTCCGGAAGGAGACTGATCCACTGCTGGTCAGCCGTTCCGGTGCCGCGGACCTGATTGTCGTCAAGGTCGCGCCACTCGGTGGCGTACGTCGTGCGCTGGACATCGTCGCATCAGCGGGGCTGCCGGCCGTGGTGAGCAGCGCGCTGGATTCATCGGTGGGCATCCGCGCCGGCGTCGCCCTCGCGGCCGCGCTGCCCGAACTGCCGTATGCCTGCGGGCTGGGGACGGTTTCGCTGATGAACGGTGACGTCACCGAGGACTCGTTGAAGCCGGCAGGTGGGGCCATAGAGGTGCGGGACGTGTCGGTCAAACCGGAACTCCTGGAGCGGTACGCTGCATCCGCGGAACGTGTTGACTGGTGGCTGGAACGACTTGCGCGGGTTCACAAGGTCCTCAGTTCGTCGAATACCGTTTAGCCCCCGTTAATGCGAAGTCCGGTTCTGCGTTGCCTTCCGCTGGCACCGTGAGGAGCACAGCCCTCACGGAAGGATCTACATTGAGTACCCCCACTGACACCTCCACCGGAACCCGGCGTCCGCTTTTGCCCATGCTTGGCCACACCCGCGGCAAGCGGAGCGCCGTTACCTGCGCCTTGAAATGCGACAACGCCTGTTCCAAGGCCGTGTGCAATGAGTCCGGTAACGAGTACTTCCGCGATATTGCCTCCGCGGCCTACTCCCGGCGGAATGTACTCGGACTGGGAGCAGCCGGCGCCCTCGGCCTCATGGTCGGCAACGCTGCGCTTGGCTCGCCCTCTGCCCAAGCGGCCCCCGGTGGTCAGGGAGCTGCAGGAGCGAACGGATCCGGTATGGCCGGTGCCGCGAACGGCAGACTGCCTTTCACCCCGATCGCGCCGGTGGATGCCAGCGTTGACGCCTTCACCGTTCCGGCCGGATACCAGTGGGAACCAATCCTGCGCTGGGGCGATCCGCTCTTCAACGACGCTCCGGAGTTCGACGCTGAGAACCAGTCCGCCGCAGCCCAGGCACGCCAGTTTGGTTACAACAATGACTACCTCGAGATCCTGCGCACCCCCAACAGCAAGAAGGGGCTGCTGGTCTGCAACCACGAATACGTCAACGCAAACCTCATGTTTCCGGCCGCCTCCGCGCCAGCCCAGGCCGCTGAGCGCCGCGCCATTGCCCGGGCGGCCCACGGCCTCTCGGTTGTCGAACTTGAGCGCGGGCACAAAGGTGATCCTTGGAAGTACATCCGCGGCGGGTACCTGAACCGGCGGATCACCGTCGACACCGCGTTCAACTTCACCGGACCGGCGGCAGGTTCAGCACTGCTGCGCACTATTGAGGATCCGCTGGGACGCACGGTCCACGGCACGATCGGAAACTGTGCAGGCGGAACCACCCCGTGGGGGACGATCCTCTCCGGCGAGGAGAACTTCAACGGTTACTTCCGCAGTCCGGCCAGCACCGAAGCACAGCGACGTTACGGCTTCACCAACATCCCCACCAACAACGGCTGGGAGCTGGATGAACCACGCTGGGATGCCAACAATCCCGGCTACGAAAACGAGCAGAACCGCTTCGGCTACATCGTCGAGATCGACCCGCAGGATCCAACATCCACACCGGTCAAGCACACCTCCTTGGGCCGGTTCAAGCATGAGGGTGCCAACGTCATCGTGGCGGACAACGGCCACGTCGTCGCTTATTCCGGTGATGACGAGCGGTTCGACTACCTCTACAAGTTCGTCTCGAAAAAGAAGTTCCGGAACGGGAACGGTCCGAAGCAGCGCGAGCACAACAAGACCCTGCTGAGCGAAGGTGACCTCTATGTCGCCAAGTTCTCCGGCAACTCCACTCCAGCAGAAATCGATGGCTCAGGCGAACTGCCCGACGACGGCGCGTTCGATGGTACCGGTCAGTGGCTGCCGCTGGTGGTTGGCGGAAAGTCGAAAATCGACGGCATGTCCATCGAAGAAGTCCTCGTATTCACCCGGCTGGCGGCGGACAAGGCAGGGGCCACTAAAATGGACCGCTGCGAAGATGTCGAACCCAACCCTGCCACGGGCAAGGTCTACGTGGCCTGCACCAACAACTCCAATCGCGGCCGGGACGGCTACGCCGGTGTGGACGAAACAAATCCACGGTCGATCAACCGCGACGGACACATTGTGGAAATCTCCGAACGCCGGGGCGACCAGACCGCCACTTCATTCACCTGGAACCTGCTGATGGTCTGCGGCGATCCGGCAACCAACGACTCGACCTACTTCAGCGGCTTCCCCGTCGATCAGGTGTCGCCAATTTCCTGCCCGGATAACGTGGCGTTCGATACGGCAGGAAACCTGTGGATTTCCACAGACGGCCAGCCCGGTACCCTCGGGCTCAATGATGGATTGTTCAAAGTGGATTTGGAGGGCAGCAACCGCGGACGCGTTCAGCAGTTCCTTTCTGTGCCACGGGATGCCGAAACCTGCGGACCGATCATCCACGACGACGAATCGATGGTCTACGTCGCCGTGCAGCACCCGGGCGAGGACGGCTCATTCGACGAACCCAGGTCCTTGTTCCCGGACTACCTCCCGGCAGGCCAAAAGCCCGCGGAAGGTGAATTCCGCGGGCCCCGGCCTTCGGTCGTGCAGGTGTTCCCTGCCTAGCGGCAGTTGAGCCGTACGCGGGAGAAGAGGCTCTCCGGGCGCTGCAATTCGCCTTCCTTGGCACCGAGAACGACGACGGCGCCACTGAAGGCGGGCAGTGCCCATTGCAGCATCTTCAGCTGCTTCTGAGCGTCGGCGAGCTCCTTGGAAGCTCCCGGCCGGGGCTCGGTGGCACCCTCGCCGCCTTCGTTGGCGAGCTTGTCGACCTTCTTGCCCAGAGTCCAGGAGTAGTAGGTCGCGCCCATGCCAGCCAGGGTTAGGACGGCCTTCACAATGGTGGTTTCCGGTTCGCCCCTCTCCGAGACCAAACGGCTCTTATTGTCGAGAATCAGGCCTATTCCGCCGACGGCGTGAACCGCGAAGGCCGCGGTCTGGACGGGCGCCCATTTCTTCCAGCCGACGCTGGAGAGGCGGGTCCTATCCCGGCTGTCTTTTGCCTCGGCGGCGGCACCGTTGAGGCCGACCGCTCCCATCAGGGAACCGCCAAACCATGCGGCGGCGCTGAGGTCGTGCATTGAGCGGGTTAGCAAACTGGCCATGATCAAATACTCCTTGGTTCCTTTGACGGACGGATGCGGGGCGGACGCCCTGCTGCATCCAGTTTTGAACAACAGTAAGTAAGCTTACTGCTTACCAGTTTTGCGGGCATAAGTCCAGTGGTGCGGCAGCATCGCCGGTCCGATCAGGCAAGATGGAACCGTGATGGATTCAATGGAAATGGCCGGACGCGCAGTCGCCGCCTTATTGGACGGTGGAGTCCGCCACATCGTCGTCGCCCCGGGTTCACGCAGTGCGCCGCTGGCCTACGCGCTGGCCGCAGCCGAAGCTGAAGGTACGGTTCGGCTCCACGTCCGGATCGATGAACGCGACGCCGGTTTTACTGCCCTCGGTCTCGCCTTGGTGTCCGGATGTCCGGTCGCCGTCGTCACCACTTCCGGCACCGCAGTGGGGAACTTGATGCCCTCGGTGATGGAAGCGAATCACAGCGCCGTCCCGCTCATCGTCGTCAGTGCCGACCGGCCGGAGGAGCTGCGCGGAACCGGGGCAAACCAGACGACGCGGCAGGCGGGATTGTTCGGCACCGCAGTAAGGTACGACGTCGACGTCCCCGCAGGTGCCGACCCCGCCGGTTCCGTGGCCACCGGCATCGCGGCGGCCTTGGGTACCGGAACGAGCCGCCTTGCGGGTGTGCGCGGCCCGGTGCAGTTGAACCTTGCATTCCGGGATCCGCTCACGCCGGTCCTTGAACCTGGCTCTGCTGCGAAGCCAAGCCGGCAGGATGGTACGGAGGTCAGCCGCGGCCGGACTGGACAGGATGAGCTGGCGGCGCTGGATTTCCCGGATAGGCGGGAGGGAGTCGAGCAGCCGAACGTGTCCGGCGATCCCGGCCGGGCGGTGGAAAGCCGGGACGGATCCGACAGAGTTGCGCTCCGCACGCCGGGGTCCGAGCACCGCACGGTCGTGGTGGCGGGTGCCGGGGCGGGCGCCGGTGCCGAACTTTTTGCCTCCCTGCTACGGCTGCCGCTGTTTGCTGATCCGACGTCGAACGCGCGGCACGGAGCGAACGCTGTCGGACCTTACCGGCTGCTGCTCGAGCATCTGGGGCAGGACATTGAGCGAGTAGTGCTCTTCGGCCGGCCCACACTTTCACGCCAGGTCGCGGCCCTGCTCGCGCGCACCGACGTCGAAACGGCCTTTTATGAACCTGAGCCGGTGGCCTGGTACGAATCGGGACGCCGCCGGGAACGGCCCATTGCCACCCGCGATGAGCTTGCAGAATTCGCAGGCACCGGCCCCGCGGGATGGCTGGCCTCCTGGCAGGAAGCAGCGGACCGTTCCGAGGCAGCGCTCGACTCGGTGCTTGCCCGCGAACCGGTGGTGACAGGGCTGCAGGTCGCCCGAAGCCTGTGGGCGGATACGACCCGGCGCAATGCCCGGCTCGTGGTGGGGTCCTCGAATCCTATCCGGGACCTGGACCTGGCCGCCCGGCCGGCGGAACGATCCTGGGCCGGAGTGTTTGCCAACCGGGGGATCGCCGGCATCGACGGGACCATCGCCACCGCAACGGGAATTGCCTTGGCTGAGCCGGAGCGGGAAACCCGGCTGTTGCTCGGAGACCTGACCCTGCTGCACGACGTGGGTGGCCTGTTCCTGGGCAGCGGCGAAGCGTCCCCGAACCTGCAGATCATTGTGCTCAATGACGCAGGCGGGGGGATCTTCTCCCTGCTGGAGCACGGACTGCTGGGGGAGTCGGACCAATACCGGGACAGCGTTGAACGGCTCTTCGGCACCCCGCACACGGTGGACATATCCGCGCTGGCGCAGGCGTACGGCGTGCGGTACCGGCTGGCCGGTACCGCCGTCGAACTGGAAGGGGCCCTCGCCGAGCGGATCCGCGGCCGTTCCATCATCGAGGTGCGGACTGAACGTGCGGACCTCAGAAACCTGCATCAACGGATCAAGGACGCCATCCGCACTGCCGTGTAAGTCTCCAGCGGCGCTAGAGGACCTTGGAGAGGAACTCGATAGTGCGCTCGTGCTGCGGGTTGGAGAGGATTTCCTTCGGCTTGCCCTGCTCCACGACGACGCCG
>NZ_KI914669.1:5195-6718 GCF_000520495.1 Arthrobacter sp. H14 | reverse complement strand
CTGCTCCACGACGACGCCGCCGTCCATGAAGACGAGCCGGTCGCCGACCTCGCGGGCGAAGCCCATTTCGTGGGTGACGACCATCATGGTCATGCCTTCGTCGGCCAGCTTGCGCATGACCTCGAGGACGTCGCCGACCAGTTCCGGGTCGAGGGCGCTGGTGGGTTCGTCGAACAGCATCATATCCGGGTCCATGGAGAGGGCGCGGGCGATGGCGACACGCTGTTGTTGGCCGCCGGAGAGCTGGGACGGGAAGGCGTCTTCCCTGTCGGCAAGGCCGACCTTGGCCAGATTCCGGCGTGCCACCTCGATGGCCTCTGCCTTGCCGCGCTTCTTGGCCCGTTGCTGGGCGAGGGTGAGATTGCGCAGGACATTCAGGTGTGGAAACAGGTTGAACTGTTGGAAGACAATACCGATGCGGGTGCGGACATTGTCCAAATCCGTTTCCGGATCAGTGATGTCCACGCCTTCGACGACGATGGTGCCGCTGGTGGGCTCCTCGAGCCGGTTTACGCAGCGCAGCAGGGTGGACTTACCTGACCCGGATGGGCCGACGACGCAAACCACTTCGCCCTGATCGACATGGAAGTCGATGCCTTTAAGGACTTCGTTCTTGCCGAAATACTTGTGCAGGTTCCGGATATCGATGGCCGGGGTGTTCTGGCGGATATTGCTTTCAGCCATCGCGCTTACCTGCTCCTCTGGTTGTGTCGTTCGAGACGGGCCACGAGCCGCGTCAGGGGCAATGTGATGACCAGGTACAGCAGCGCGGCCAACACCAGCGGAGTCGAGTTCGCCGTCTGCGAAACCAAATCGCGGGCAAAGGTGGTCAGTTCGCGCTCGCCCAGAAGCATACCGGCAATGAACAGCAGCGACGTGTCCTTGATGACGATGACCAACTCATTGGTCAAGGGCGGAGTGACGATGCGGAAGGCTTGGGGCAGCACGATCGACACCATGGTCCAGCTAGGGCGCATGCCCAGCGACCGGGCGGCCTCGACCTGACCCTTCGGCACAGCCTGAATACCGGCGCGGATTGTTTCAGCAATATAGGCCGCCGACACGATGATCAAAGCGAGCAACCCGGCGCCGACGCTGCCGCCAGGTGGCGACCAGCTAAAGGCGATAGGTGCTGCGAAGGCGAACCCAAAAATCACCAGCAGGGCGGGAAGCCCGCGGAACGTCTCGATGTAGATAGTCGACACCCAGCGGTAGGGCGCCACCGGCGAGAGCTTCATCAATGCCAGGATGAGACCCAAAATCAGGCCTCCGGCAAACGCAATCACCGTGTACAGAACGGTGTTCTTCGCCGCCGTGGTAATGATCGCAGGGAACGTTTCGGCGGCAACTTCCAGGTCGAGGAAGTTGGTGAGGATCGCTTCCCAGTCGGCGACCAGGACGACGGCCATGACAGCGATGATGAAAATGGCGTACAACACGCCACGGAAGAGGCGTCTGCGAGTGGAGGGTTTCAAACGTTGGCCTTCCAGGGATTAGGTGCGGCAGTGTCGGGAACGGCGCAG
>NZ_KI914669.1:0-5095 GCF_000520495.1 Arthrobacter sp. H14 | reverse complement strand
CAGTGCCGACGGGCCATAGGACCCGCCGGCGCCGTGAACACTACTGTTCGGTGAAGTACTTATCGTAAATCTTCTGGTAAGTGCCGTTGTCGCGCAGCTCGGCGAGCTCCTTGTTAACACCTTCCATTAGGGCTTCACTTCCCTCTTCCTGGACAGCAAACCCATACTTCTCGTTGGTGTCGAACTCTTCGACAATGGTGAATGCGCCCTCTTCGGTGTGACGCAGGTTGACCGGCAGATCCTGCAGCACGGCGTCAATACCGCCGGACTTAAGCGCCGGGAAAAGTTCTGCGTCGCTGGGGTAGGAGCGAACTTCGGCGCTCCCAGGGACGTTTTCCTCGGCGTAGTTCTGGCCGGTGGTTCCCTGCTGTACACCGACACTCTTGTCAGCCAGGTCCTCAATGGACTTGATATCGGAACCCTCGGGGACCAACAGCGACTGCAGGGAGTCGTAGTACGGTTCGGAGAAGTCGAGATTCTCTTCACGATCTTCGGTGATGGTCATAGCGCTTGCACCAATGTCGCAGGTGCCGGCGGCCAGTGCTGCACCACTCTGCAGACCCTCGAAGCCCACATCCTTGATGGCTATCTTAAGGTCCAGTCCGGTTGCGATTTTGCCGATGAGTTCCATATCGAAACCGGTGTACTCGCCGCCTACTTCGAACTCGAACGGCGGGTAGGGGATATCTGAGCATACTGTCAGCGTTCCTGGCTGGGTCAGTGCCAGCTCAGAACCGCCTCCGCCGCCTTCGGTGCTGCCGGCATCGTCGCCGCCACCACCGCAAGCAGTAAGCGCCAGCGTGGACGCTGCGATCAAAATGAATGGGACACGTGCCCGCATGGGAGCTGCCTTTCATGGGTGTTCACTGGGATGCGGATAAAGGTCAGGCACCACGGCAACCTTTGTTTACCTTTATGTCGCGGAATGACTTTACCACCCGAAAACAATGCCGGTGATTAAGATCTCATACCAAGTGCCTGCAGCATCGGGCGGAACTTTGCCCATGTTTCGGCAAGTTCGGCCTCCGGATCGGAGGCGGCGACAATGCCACAGCCGGCGAAAAGCCGGATAGACTGCGGGTTCTCGACGACGGCGCCGCGCAGCGCGATGCCCCATTCACCGTTGCCCGCCGCGTCCATCCAGCCGACCGGACCTGCATACGGGCCACGGTCCAGATCTTCCAGTTCATGGATCAATGCCGCCGCCGCACCGGTCGGCGTTCCGCACACCGCCGCCGTCGGATGCAGGGCTGCGGCCAGGGCCAGCGACGTCGGCAGGTTTCCGTCCCTCCGCGCCAGCTCGGCACTAACGTCCGAGGCCAGGTGCCAAACGTTTGGCAGTTCGAGCACGAACGGTTCACTGTGGGCGGTCATCGTGGAGGTAAACGGCTCCAGCTGACGGGTCAGTGACTCGATCGCGAACTGGTGTTCGTGGCGCTGTTTCTCATCGGAGGTCAGCCCGTTTTCCGCGTAATCGGTACCGGCATCCGGCGCATTGGCGCGGTCAAGAGTTCCGGCCAGCACACGGGCGCGGGCGGTGCTGCCTTCGACCATGATCAGCATTTCCGGCGTGGAACCAATCAGCCCGTCCACGCCATAGGTCCAGCATTCGCGGTAGCGCATCGCCAGTTCACGCAGCACCTGGGCGGTATCCACCGGCGCCGGAAGATGTGCGACGACGTCGCGCGCCAGGACGATTTTCTCCAGCGCCTCCGCTTCAATCCGTTTGACGCCCTCGCGGACCGCAACGGTCCACTGTGCCTCGCTCAACGCCCCGGTCTGCAGCGTTGCCTCAGCCATTTCGCCATCATCCGGCCCGGTGCCCGGCGACTCATCGCGCGTTCCGCCATCCGCTGACCGGCTGTTGTCCGGATCACCGAAGTCCGCGGCGCGAACATCCGCACCAGCTTCGGTGGATGCTTCAAGCACCATTTCCAGAGCGGCTTGGGCGCCCTCAGCGGTCAGCTTCGCGCCGTCGTCGGTGGTGATTTGAGTCAGCCAGCCCTTGCCGCCGTGCGAACCGACGATCAGTTCCGGCACGATAAGCCGGGATTCCCACGCGGAGGTGCGTGAAAACGAGAAGGACCCGAACGCCACCGGACCGGTGCCGGGCAACTGGACGTGGTCCTCGACGTCGGCATTGGCCGCCAGCCGGCGCCACCACTGCTGGGCGTCCTCGAACCGGTCCGCACCCGAGGTAGTGATCCGGGTGAGTTCGCCGAAACCGACCAGGCCTTCTTCGCGCCGGGTCCAGCAGAGGAGGTCGTCGCGGACCAGATAGTCGAGCAATCCGGTCAACGCGTGGATGTCGCTGAGCTCCACCGTGATGGAACGGAGCCGGCCTTCAGGAGGCGCCGGCGCAGCGATGAGAGACTCCGCAGGAGCGGTGGAGGACGGGTTGGTCATGATGAGTTAAGCCTACTCGCCGGTGCGGTGCCGCTTTGCACGGGCGCTTTCCCGACGCTTTCCCGGGCGGCCGGATGCCCCCTGCCGCAGGGCCGGTTCGGTAGTGTCAGCAACATTTGAGACAATACTCAAGTGAACCGTGCATCTTTGGATAAGCGCCCGGATGAAGTGGCTGCAATGTTTGACGACGTTGCGCCCAAATACGACGTGGTCAACGACGTGCTGTCGATGGGGCAGACCCGCCGCTGGCGCCGCATTGTCGTTGATGCGGTCGATGCCGTCCCCGGACAGCGGGTGCTTGATCTGGCCGCTGGAACCGGCACCTCCAGTGAGCCCTATGCGGACGCGGGGATCGACGTCGTCGCCTGTGACTTTTCCCTGGGTATGCTCCGGGTGGGGAAGCGGCGCCGTCCGGACATCGACTTCATCGCCGGTGATGCCACCAACCTTCCGTTCGCCGACAACTCCTTTGACGCGACGACGATTTCCTTTGGGCTGCGCAACATCAATGAGCCGAAGAAGGCGCTGGCCGAGATGCTGCGCGTGACCAAACCAGGCGGACGTCTGGTGATCGCCGAATTCTCGCATCCGGTGGTTCCCCTGTGGCGCACGATGTACACGGAGTACCTGATGCGGGCGCTGCCGGCGATCGCCACCAAAGTCAGTTCCAATCCGGACGCGTACGTTTACCTGGCGGAGTCGATCCGCGCCTGGCCGGACCAGGACGAACTGGGCGGCTGGCTCGGCGGATCCGGCTTCACCGATGTCGCCTACCGGAACCTCAACGGCGGGATCGTGGCCGTCCACCGCGGCACAAAACCCCGTGCCGCCGCTGGAGGAGCGGATCCGCGGCGAATGCCACAGGCGAGACTGCGGAAGAAGAGCACGAGGGCTGTCAACTAAGTGTCGGTACTGATTGTCGGAGCGGGCCCGGCCGGTTCCACCGCCGCGTACTACCTGGCCAAGGCCGGGATCGAAACCACCGTGCTGGAAAAGACCAGCTTCCCGCGGGAGAAGGTCTGCGGCGACGGACTGACGCCCCGGGCGGTCCGGGAAATCCAGCGGCTCGGCCTGCCGCACGAGGATTCCGCCGGCTGGCGCCGCAACAAGGGGCTTCGGCTGATCGCCGGCGGCAGGACCGTTGAGGTGCCATGGCCGGAACTTTCCGACTTCCCCGACTACGGGCTTGTGCGCACCCGGCTGGGCTTCGACGAAGCACTTGCCCGGCATGCGGAGGACGCCGGTGCACGCATCCTGGAACGGCACAGCGTCACCACGGCCATCAGGAACGACGCCGGCAGGGTGGTTGGTGCCCGGGCCAACCTGCTCGATGGCAACGGCAGGAAAACCGGCGAGACTAAAGACTTCCATGCCGACGTCGTACTGGGCGCCGATGGCAATTCCGCACGCACGGCGCTGTCGTTGGGAATCCAGAAGCGCGACGACCGCCCGCTCGGGGTAGCCGTACGGACCTACTACACCAGCCCACGGCACGACGACGACTGGATGGAGGGGTGGCTGGAGCTGCCCGATTCGGCCGGTAACCCGTTGCCCGGCTACGGCTGGGTCTTCGGCGTCGGCGACGGCACCTCCAATGTCGGCCTGGGCATCCTCAACTCCTCCAATTCCTTCGGGAAGCTGGACTACAAGCAGGTGCTGCGCGAATGGACTGCGGCGATGCCGGCCGAGTGGGGGTACCGGGCCGAAAACCAGGTCGGGGAGATCCGCGGTGCCGCCCTGCCGATGGGGTTCAACCGCACGCCGCATTACAGCCCCGGTCTGATCCTCCTCGGGGACGCCGGCGGCATGGTGAGCCCCTTCAACGGAGAAGGTATTTCGTATGCGATGGAGTCGGCCCGGATCGCCGCCGGACTCATCGCTGATGCACAGGGCAGCATGGCGGCAGGCAACGGCGGGACCGGCACCCGCGGTGGAACCAATCTCGACGCCGCCCTGCGCCGGTATCCCGACATCATCCGGAACGAGTGGGGGAGCCACTTTACGCAGGGACGGCTCTTCGCCCAGCTGATCGGTAAACCGCGGATCATGAAGCTGGCATTACGCACCGGCATGCCGGTTCCCGTGCTGATGCGCTTCGTGGTCCGCCTGCTGGCCAATCTGACCGATAACGGTGGCAAGGGCTTTGAGGATAGAGTTGTTCATCTGTTGGAGATGCTGACTCCGCCCACCTCCAATCAGACGTCCGCCCCCTCGAATAGTTAGTGTTATCCAGTGACTAATTCCGCCAACACCAGCTGGGCCAGTGCCGGCCATGGTGTTTCCGACGCCGCCGAGGTGGATACGTCGACCAGCCAGATTGCCGCCGGGCTGAGCCTGCCCACGGGATTTGAAGTGATCGCGGGGGATCCGGATCTTGGTCCGGCCGTCGCGACAAGTCTGGCGAAGGTGGAGAAGCAGCTTCGGGAAGCGATCTCCCACTCAGACCCGCTGGCCGATGCGGCCAGCCGCCATCTGGTCGAAGCCGGCGGCAAGCGGATCCGGCCCCTGCTGACGATCCTGGCCTCGCATCTCGGCGACGCCGCCAATGCGAAGGTCACCCAGGCCGCCGTCGTCGTCGAGCTGACGCACTTGGCTACGCTTTACCACGATGACGTGATGGACTCGGCGCCGTACCGCCGCGGCGGGCCGACGGCTCACGAAGTGTGGGGCAACAGCGTCGCCATCCTGA
>NZ_KI914668.1:20248-31940 GCF_000520495.1 Arthrobacter sp. H14 | reverse complement strand
TGGCCGATTATCCGCCCGGGACGAAACTGTTCCTGCGCGCCGAACCCCTGCACCCCGGCGCCCAGCCCACCCTGCTGGACGTGGATGGTCACCGGATCACCGCATTTCTGACGAACTCGCCACGCTGGCACGGACCCACCCTTGATGCCCGCCACCGGGCACGGGGCCGGTGCGAGAACCGGATCAAGACACTGAAAAACAGCGGAATGCGGAAACTGCCGTTCTTCGATTTTGCGGCGAACCAGGCATGGGCGGACATCGCAGCGCTGGCCTCGAACCTGATCGCCTGGCTGCAGATCAGCGCCATCCCCACCAGCCACCGCGCCCGCTTCTGGGACGTCAAACGCTTCCGCTATCGACTCTTCTCCACCGCCGGCAAAATCACCCGGCACGGAAGGCAAACCAGGATCCTGCTGCCCGAGACGGCACCGGAGAAAGACCTCATCGCCGCCATACTGGCCGCCATCAAAGACCTTCGTGCCACATTCAAACCGCCAGTTGCAATCCCCATCTGAGACAGCTGACAGCGTCTCTGATCACCTTCGAGAAGAAACTGCAGACCTACCGGGACGTGGAACCGGCGCACCAATCCCAGCGAACCAAGGGACCACACAAACACGCCCAAAACAGACGACCTGCCTCCAGCAATACCGATTACGACCAGACCAGCCGATCAGAGATCCGATGAAAAATCCGGGCTAATTGGGGAGCCTGCGAATACCTACGCAATGGTTTCAGGTATGGAGCAGAAACGATGACGTTGCAGACTGATACGAGAAGCGGCCAGATGACTCAGGCCAAGCTTGAGTCGACCCTGTGGGCGGCGGCGAACAGCCTGCGCGGGCCGGTAGATCCGGGGGATTTCAAGGCGTACGTCTTCCCGGTCATGTTCTTCAAGTGGATCAGCGATAACTGGGATTACGAACGCCGGCAGGCTGTCGTGGATCTGGGTGACGATGTCACCGCTGAAGAGGAAGCCGATTACCACACGTTCGCGATCCCCTCTGGTTGCCACTGGAAGGACGTCCACACGACAGTCGTCAACGTCGGCGCGAAACTCTACAAGTCGCTGCAACTGATCCAACAGGCCAACCCTGAGAATTTGACGGGCGTCTTTGGCGACGTGAATTGGGCCAACACCGAACGGCTGCCGGAAACGTCTCTGGTGAGCCTCCTGGATACGTTCCACGGTGTCACCCTGAATCCGGAGCGGGTGACTGGTGACATGCTCGGCTCGGCCTACGAATACCTGCTGCGGGAGTTCGCTGAAGCTTCCGGCAAGAAGGCGGGGGAGTTCTTTACCCCGAGGCATGTCGTGCACCTCCTGGTGAAGATTCTGGATCCGCAGTCCGAGGAAACCATAGTGGACCCGGCCTGCGGTTCAGGCGGCATGCTCATCGAGACCGTCAACGCGGTCAAGGACGCTGGCGGAGATACCCGCACACTCCGCCTGCACGGGCAGGAGATAAACCTCACGACCAGCGCCATTGCGAAGATGAACCTCTTCCTGCACGGGCTCAAAGACTTCAAGATCGTCCGCGGCGACACGTTCCGGGAACCGAAGCTACTCGACGGTGACCGGCTGCAGAAATTCGATGTGGTGATCGCCAATCCACCCTTCTCACTGCAGAACTGGGGCGCCGAAACCTGGGCCAAAGACCCATACGGGCGTGCCTTCTGCGGTGTCCCGCCGGCCAAGAACGGCGACTTCGCCTGGATCCAGCACATGGTCTCCACCATGAAAGAGAACACCGGCCGGGTCGGTATCGTCATGCCGCACGGAGTGCTTTTCCGCGGCGGTAAAGAAGGCGCCGTCCGCGAATGCATCATCAACCAGGACAAACTCGAAGCCGTCATTGGCCTGCCCAACAACCTCTTCTACTCGACCTCCATTCCGGTGTGCCTGCTCATCTTCCGTGCCGACAAGCCAGCCGAGCGCAAAGACCACGTCCTGTTCATCGACGCGACGAAACGGTTCAGTGCCGGCAAGAACCAGAACACCATGTCGGATGAAGACATCGACGTCATCGACGCCGCCTACAAGCTGGGTATCGACAAGGATGGCGAAGGCGGACTGAATCTCCGGCTCGTCCATGCCGATGAGATCGCCGAAAACAACTTCGACCTGAATATCGGCCGCTACCTCAAAGGTGAAACCGCCGAAGAAGCGAACGTCGAAGAAGCGCTCATCTCAATGCGTGAAGCCCAGGACCGGCTGGCCAACGCTCAGCTGGCACTGGACGAGAAACTGAAGGCGGCCGGTTTCGATGCGTGAGGGATGGAGTCTCAAACCACTGGGGGAACTGACGCATCAGTTTGTCGATCCCTGCACGATCGAACCCGATCAAACGTATGTCAATCTTGGTCTCCGCATGTATGCAAAGGGCGTATTTTCGCGCGAGCCCAAACTGGGCAGCGAGATGAAAGCTATCCGCCTGTTCCGTGTACGTCCCGGCCAATTCATCTACAATCGAATGTTCGCTGCAGGTGGTTCTTTCGGGCGTGTTCCTCCGGAACTGGCGGGGGGCGTTGTGTCCAACGAGTTCCCGGTCTATGACGTTGATGAATCTTCACTCCTTCCCGAATTCCTGCACCTCTACTTTCAGCAACCGAGCGTATGGCGCGAGGTGGAGCGGGAATGCACGGGCACGACCAAGAGCAGGCTTCGGTGGAAGGAAGAATTGTTTGCCAAACGCGTCATCTATCTCCCCCCGCTTGACGAGCAGCGGCGCATCGTTGACCTGATCGGGGCCCTGGACGACGCTATCGAAGCGGCAGAGAACCAGCGCGCGACGGTTGACGCTGTGTTGGACGGTCTAGCTGAGCAGTTGCTATTCAGCGGATCCGAGAGGTGTCAAGTTCCAGTCTCCGATTTAGCCGAGAAGCGAGGGCTGATCGGTGGCCCGTTCGGCTCGTCACTCGTGTCACATGACTATGTTGAATCAGGTGTTCCAATAATCCGTGGGACCAACATGCCTAAATCAGGCAGATATGTTTGGGGCGACTTCGCATACGTATCCGAGGCAAAGGCTGAGTCGCTTCGACGCAATCACGCTATTCCTGGAGACGTGATCTTTACTCAGCGGGGGACGCTTGGCCAAGTTGGGTTGGTACCCGCTGAAGGCCCACCCCAGTACGTGATCTCTCAATCTCAGATGAGGTTGCGGGTAAATGACGAACTCGTTACGGCAGGTTATATCTACCATATCTTCCGATCGACCCGCATGGTTGGGCGAATCAAGGCTCTGAATACAGCAACTGCCAACCCTCACATCAATCTTGGAATTCTTGCGAAGATTGACATACCTTTGCCGCCGCTGGATGAACAAGCTGCAATTTGTTCGACATTAGATTCGGTTCAAGCCGCGGCCGGAGAGGCGCAACAGTTCGCGATCGCCCTTCACACTCTCCGCTCCGAACTCCTGACCGCGCTGCTTTCCGGTGCGCATGAGATTCCTGACACATATGATGAAGTGATGACAGCGGCTGTGTAGAGCTGGAGCAGATAACTGGGGGCAATTTTTTGGCGGGCAAAACAGCAACATTCAATGAGGCTAATTCGGTACAGCAACCCATTGTGGAGCTGCTGAAGAGCGCTGGGTGGACGTATAAGCCTTCCAACACGCTGGACCGGCCTCATGAGGCTGTGCTGGTTGAGAGCGAACTGGCTGAAGCTCTGATTCGGTTGAACCCGGTCATTGCCGAGGATCCGGAGCGTGCCGAGCAGGTCATCAGCTCCCTCCGTGCGCTGACTATCTCCGCCCATGAGGACGGGCTGGTACAGGCGAACAAGGCCATGCACCGGTGGCTGCGCGGCGAGCAGACAGTCGAATTCGTCGGCATGCCTTCCCATGAGCCTGTGAAGCTGATCGACTTCCGTAATCCGGCCAACAACACCTACACAGTTTCCGACGAAGTTACACTTGGCGTCCCGGGAAACTCGGCCCGGTTCGACATCGTCCTATGGGTCAACGGCATCCCGTTGGCGGTGGGGGAGACGAAGACCAACGTCAGCGCCCAGGTCTCATGGCTGAAGGCCGCCAAGGACATCCACGACGTCTACGAGCGGAAGTGGCCCCAGTTTTTCGTCACCAACGTCCTTTCCTTTGGCACCGAGGGCAAGGAGTTCCGCTACGGGGCGCCACGGCAGCCGGTCGACAAGTGGAGTATGTGGGGCTCGACCGAGGATGCCCCCACGCTGGACGGGTGGCCGCGGGTCAAGCGGAGTGTAGAACTGTTGCTGAACCCACGCATGCTGCTGAAAGTCTTGGCCGACTACACGCTCTACGAGCAGGCCGTTCGCGATGGCGCCCCGGTGCTGAGAAAGATCCTGCCGCGCTACCCGCAGGTGGAAGCGTCGGAAGCCATCTACCGGCGGGTCTTGGAGGCCGGCAACGGGCGCGGGCTGATCTACCACACCCAGGGCTCGGGCAAGACGCTGGCGATGGCGTTCTGTGCCGCGAAACTGTTGAAAAACCCGGCCATGAAGAATCCCACCATCATCATCGTGGCCGACCGAACACAGCTGGTCAGTCAGACGTCCGATCAGTTCCAGACGACGGGCCTTCCACGGATGAAGGAACCGGAGACCTCAGGCGACCTGCGACAGCTGCTGGACCGGGACCAGCGCGGCATCATCTTCACCACTGTCCACAAGTTTGAGAAGGCCGGTCGCCTGAACGACCGGTCCAACATTGTGGTCCTGATCGATGAGGCGCACCGGGCCCAGGAAGGCTCTCTGGGGCTGCAGATGCGCGAAGCCCTGCCGAATGCGAAGTTCTTCGGCTTCACCGGCACCCCGATTGCCAACCGCGATAAGAACACGTTCGCGCTCTACGGCGACCCACGGGACCCGAACCATGCTCTGAGCACTTATGACTCGGACCGCTCCATCGCGGACGGTACGACGGTGCCGATGCATGTGGCCGCCCGGCTGGTCGACTTCCATATTGACCGGGAGGAGCTCGACGCCGCGTTCGAGGAGCTGGCCGACATCGAGAACTTGGACGAAGAGCAGAAAGACTACATCGCCGGCAGGATCGGCAGCCTGAAGACGATCGTCTCTAACCCGGAGCGCGTCCAACGGGTCAGCGAAGACATCCTCGAGCACTTCTATACGACGGTCGACCCCCTGGGGATGAAAGCTCAGATCGTCGTCTACGACCGGTCAATGTGCGTGGCGTACGGGGATGAACTGAGCCGGCAACTCGCCGAGCGCGCCCAGCCGGACCAGGAACCGGATGAGGCTGCGGTGGTCATGACTGCCGGGAAGAAATCCGATCCGGCAGACTGGGACAGATATGACCTCTCCGAGGCCCAGGAAGATGAACTGCTGAACCGGTTCCGCAATTTCAACGATCCGCTCAAATTCCTCATCGTCACCTCGAAGCTGGGCACCGGATTCAATGCCGATAACGAGGGCGTCCTCTACCTGGACAAACCGTTGCGGCTGCACACGCTCTACCAGACGATCACCCGCACCAACCGCACATGGAAGAACCCCGCCACAGGCCAGGAGAAGAAGTATGGGCTGATCGTCGATTACTTCGGCCTCGGGGACGAGTTCGCCAAAGCTATCTCGCCAGCCGACCCGTCGAAGAAGAAGCGTGAGATCGACATCGACGGCCTGGTGGAGCAGTTCGCCGCGGAACTCGATGAGACATTGAGCATCTTTGTCGGCATCGACCGGTCCCAGTCCGGTTTCGCAGCGCTGGAGCAGGCACAGGAGCGGATCCCTCCCGGCAAATACCGGGACAGATTCGCTGCCCAGTTCGGGGTGCTGGAAGGCATCTGGGAGCACCTGTGGCCCAACAGTGGGCTGGACGGGTACAAGGATGACTTCAAATGGCTCTCAAAAGTCTACGAATCCGTCCGGCCACGTAATAGCGCCAACGAATTGCTGTGGCACCGGCTCGGGGCAAAGACATTGCAGCTGGTCCACTCGCATATAAGCCCGGTCAGCGTGTCGGATGCGGACCTGAACGCGGTCGTCGCCGACGAGGACACCATTGCCCGGATGCGCGAGCAGGGGCTGCTGGAACCCGCTAAGCCAGGCAAGCGGGATGCGCCGGTCACGGTCGAAGAGGTGGTCGACTCCATCGCCGAGCGGATCAAGAAGCGGGTGGCCGGACCCAACGGGGATCACCCTGCGTTCAAGTCCTTGGCTGAGCGGCTGGAACGGATCCGGGAAACGACCATCCAGCGGGCCGAAGACTCTGTCGAATACCTGCGCAGCATCTTCGTGCTGGCCAAAGACCTGAAGGTGGCAGAGCGTGCCGAGGATGAGGAGGGTGAGCGCGGCCTGGATCTATTGCCTGATCCGCACATTGGTGCCCTGACTCAGATCTTCGAGGAGTTCAAGCCCGAGGGTACGCCGGTGATTATCGAATCAGTCGTGAAGGACATCGACACCATCGTCAAAGACGTCAGCTACTCCGGATGGAATGACACCCAGGCCGGCGACAAGGCTGTACGGGTCGAAATCAGGAAGGTCCTCAACCGCTACGGACTTCGCGACGTCAAAGGACTATTTGAACGTGCCCACGAGTACATTGCAGCTAACTACTGAGCTGTCACGGTGAATTTTGGTCCAACTCCAGTGGAAAGTGGGAGCTAGTGAATTCCCCTCAGACACAGACACAGACACAGACACAGACACTTAGTCGCTTTGTTCTGCGGGCTAGGATCGTCCAGGACCATTCGTTAGCACAGGACAAGTTACGGCTAAAGCCTTATGGAGAAGACGAGGCCCAGGGCGAACCGTCGCTGTCCAACGGTGGAATGCTTCACCTGAACGTACAGCTCAAGTCCGGTGGCCGGGTCAGCCTGGACTTCAGCCGCGACGAAATTGCGGCCCTTGTGCCTACCATCGTCGCTTCGGCGGTCCGGGTCGAAAGCCATGCCGACACCGTCGAGCGTTACCTGCGTGAATTCGGCGACACCATGACCGAAGAGCAGAAGAGTCTCATGACCGGACAGATGGAGAAAATCAATGGATAACCTGTTGCCGATGCGGTGGCACCCGGGCGAGACCGGCAAGGCGACGCTGGCCAGGCTGTTGCGCTTCTGGGCCTTGTGCTCGGGGCTGGCCGAGGTGCTGTGCTTCGCTGTCTACGACAAGGACATGTTCGCGTACGCGGCCCTGTTCTTCTTCGCTGTCTACATGGGTGCAACCCACTGGGCGATGCGGCTGCAGGCGTCAGAAGATGAGCCGCTGCTGTGGTGAGCGGGTCCTGAACAGCTACGCATGATCCAGGGTGCAACACCCAGGCATGCAAAAAGCCGGACATGATGCGGATTGGCCTCTGATCATGTCCGGCTTTTTGCTGCCCTAAAATTACCGCACTGCGACGCGGACCAGGTCGTCGGTGAGGAACCCGTCCGGTGAACATGCACCGGGGCTGTAGAGACCAATGCCGTAGAGCCGGTCGTCTGCGAAAACAATCATCGCGTCCAGGGAATAGATGACCGTCCACTGCACCCAGGTGGGCACGGCAGTGCCGATCCCTTCAAAAGGGCCGGCCGATGTGGCGCACAGTTCCGGCCAGGATTGGAGTGAAGAGAACTCCTCCGGTCGGAATCCGAGCTGCATTTCAGAGAGGACCGGGGCAGCGGCCGACTGTACCTTTGCCGTCAGCAGCTGCCGGATCAGGTCTCCGGCGGCACTGCCACTCATACGGCCGCAAGCTGGAGCTGGTGCTCGTACACTGCGATCGGTGACTTGAGGATCTCATCGCCAATTTGGGTGACGCGCAGCTGCCCGGTGATTTCTCCGGGCTCGGCAACAACGCCGACGCCGATGAGCAGCCCGTCCTCCTGATCGAGGTAGTCGGCTTCGCGGACGGTGTAGGACTGGCTGTCAGCCATGGTGTTCTCCTTCAAAGAAGATCGTTGGTATCGGCCATGTGTGCGGCTCCGTCCCGTTTCCTCATCGAACCCTCCAGCCGCACACAGACAGTCATGAGCACACAAATCAGCCGCGTCCCCCGTGGCGTACAGACCGGCGGTCAGTTCGCTGCGACCGCCCACCACGAGTCAGATGTCCGTCTTGGCCGGCATGCCGCCGCCGCGGAACCGGTACGGCACGTCCCCGCGTCACTGCGGATGGCGCACTTCCAAGACCCGAATCTGGTGCACAACCTGGACCGGGCGGTCCGCCTGGCAGGACAAACCCCCAACTACGGGTATCCGCGCGAGGCCTTCGGGGATGCACTGAACAACCTCGACTACGAGACCGCCGACGATTTCTTCAACCGCGCCGTCGGAGCCGAAGGAACCCCCGGATACCAGGCCGTACTGGAAGAGGCAGCCGCAGCCGACACCGCCGCGCACCCGGGAGGAGCACTGACCGGAACGTACCGCCCACCGTTGAGCGCCCACGGGCAGGGCTACGGCCAGGGCACGCTCTCCACCGGCTCAAAGTACACCGGCTACCGGGACGCGACCGAGATCGCCAAGGACGTCCGCACCGAGATCAAAGCCGCCACCGCGTCGAATTACCTGCCGGCGGGGCTCAAATACTCCGTCCGGAACGACAAATACACGGGCGGCCAATCAATCAACGTCGACATTCAGGGTGTCAGCGACGAGGACCGGCTGGACCCGACCGAACTGGACCATCGGGGCAACCTGGCCGAGCGTGCCGAAGCCAAGGACCTGCGCCGCCGGGTCGAGGCCATCGCCAATATGTTCAACCGCCAGGACGTGGACTCGCAGTCGGACTATTTCAACGTCATGTATTACTCCCACGTCCAGGTTGAAGACGACCGATGCCGCCAGTTCCGCGAAACCGAAGCGGCCCGACGCCGCGCAAAGCGCACCTCCCGGGCAGCATAAGCGTAGGGAGGCGACCCTCGCACTCTGAAGCCAACACGGCAGAAGGGCCGCATCCGGGGAGGCTTCGCGTCGGGGCCGCACACATGGGTTTCATCGGACTCCGGGGGTGACGACTTTCCCCCCGGCGTCCGGGTCCAAACCACCACGACCGGGGGAGCCTTCCCGCCATGCCTTTATCGCCATCTCCGGCGCCGCTCACCGCCGACGACAAAGAGGTGGCCGGCGTGATCATCCCCGGACTCGACTTTGTGGCCATCGACTTTGAAACCGCGAACGCCAAGCGTGCCTCCGTCTGCCAGATCGGCATCGCCAAAATCCGCAACGGCATCGTCACCAACACCGCCACCGAATACGTACTTCCACCGGAGGGCTTCCAAAACTTCGGGCACTGGAACATCAAGATCCACGGAATTACCCGCCGCATGGTTGACGGCGCACCTACCTGGGAGCAATTGCTGCCCCGGCTGACCAAATACGTCAAAGACCTTCCGCTCGTTGGGCACAATGTCTCGGTCGAAAAATCAGTCATCCTCCAGGCATCCGCGGCGATCGACGTGGAGGCACCGGAATTCGACTACCTCTGCTCCCAGAAGCTCGCCCAGCATCACCTGCCCGACGCTCCCTCTTACAAGCTGAACAACCTGGTCGAACACCTCGACCTGCCAGGATTCGCCCACCATGACGCCGGTGAAGACGCCGTTGCCAGCGCGAACCTGGTCATTGCCATCGCGGCGTCTACCGGACTGCACACCCTGGGGGAGCTGTGGCCGCCACAGAAAACCTACAGCCGCCCCTACGTCAGGAGAGCATCGTGACGACCACCGACATCCGCATCGCCACACCGATTACCTCCAGTGTCCTGCTCACCTTGGGGCAGCTGATTGACGCGGCATGGCCGGGCGCGCAAATGGCTACCAATGAGGACCCGACGGTAAACCAGATCGTCTTTCGGGTCGATCACGCATCGCGTACCGACGTCACCGACGAGCGGGCAAAATCCCTGGTCACTGACCCTGATCCGGATGGGGACCTGGAACTGCACAATCTCGGACCGGATGGCGTGTCGATAAGGACCCCATCCGATGTGGCCGCGGCACTGCTGCCCGTATTGGAATCGTCCTTTGAAGTGCACTCCAGCGCAGCCAACTATCTGGAAATCCCAGTCCATAATCCGGATACGGGGCACCGCTACCTGCTCACTTTCTGCCGCTCAAAAGGGCAAACGCCGCATAATCTGCGCATGCAGGCAGAGGAGAAGCTCGAACAGGCCCACACCACCGTCCACCGCAGCGACGTTACCGCCGTGCAGACCCTGTTGCGGGGAAACCGCTCCGGCACCTTTGAGGACGGTGTGAAAGCCGCGCTGGACGCGTTGCGTCAAAGCGCCTTCAGCCGCACACAAACCATTGACGACTGATCGACCGATAAAGGATTCCACTCCCATGCAGACACCCGTACCGGAACCCGTCGAGGCCCCGGCGGCACCTAAAGGCACAGAGGTCGATTTTCAGTCCGGCTGGGGCGACATCTGGTCTTCCGTCACCGCCGGGTATCCCGGCATCGACGAGACGCTCACCCTCGTCGGCGTGGCCATCGTAGTGCTGTCCCTGATCCAGTGGGCCTGGAAGGCCCGCACCGGGGGAGCCCAGCGGCAGGCAGCAAAACCGGTCTGGGGCGGCCTCATCATCGGTTCCATCCTGGCGGCCCCGGCGCTGCTCATTCCGCTGCTGCTCGGAGCCCTGGACACCGTCGTAAACGTCGCCATTTCCCTGATGGGAACCGCCACCGGAGCATGACCCCTTAGCCTGTATATGCCCAACATGGCATATAGCGCAAAAAATATGCCTATTCGGGCACCTTTGCCGTTTCCTCATCCGGTTCGAACGCTTTTGGTGGGTCGGGCAGGCCCGAGACCGGGTCCGCACACATGGTGCTGAGAACAGTTTCGCATTCTTGAAGGAGAGCACCATGAAGGCAGCCATTATCCCCGCCGACACCGCGGAGCCAATCCGAATCGAAGATATTGAACCCACGCTGGAGCTCCTTCAGGGCATCGTCGGCGGGTACATCGAGTGCATTGGAGTCCGCGGCAAAGACATGAACATGTACCTGAACGAAGAGGGGAAGATCCAACGGCTTCCCATCAACGAGCGGGCGACCCGTATCGCTGCCATGACCGGATCAATCCGCTACTTCGACGCCATCTGCGGTGCCGCCGTCATCGTTGGCCCGTTCGACGATGACGGAGGAGACACCCCGCTGACCGATGAGCAGGCCGACTGGATCCAGACCCCGGTATCAGTGGCGGAAAGCGTCCCGGAAAACCCACTCGGCTGAAAGGATCCGCCGTGAATCAGCTGACCATCGGCACCACGGTGGATGTTTACGCCAGCGAAGGACACTCACGTCCCCATGTTCTGCAAGGCCAGGCGGTGATCGTCGGCTACGCACGCAACCAGTGCTACGTCGTCAAAGAACCCAACTTCGGAACCACCTGGCACCGCCACGCTTCGGAAGTCCGGATCGCCGGTCAGACCATGCCAGCGGACTGGCACCCGCTGAAAGCAGGCCGGTAGCCGGGGCCGAAGAGACTGGCTCGCCGGGCCGCACACATGACTTCCATGAGCAACCACGACCCAGAATCCGACGAATCCTTTGTACCCAGCCCGGAAAATATCCAACTGAAAAACGAGGCACGGAACCCCGACACGTCACCAGAACGGCTGCACGAGCTGATTCACCTTCCCGGCGACCGTGGCGATATTGATTCCGCCGCCGGATGGTGCCGCGAATTCGTTGCCGCCAACCCGTCCGCCTCGCCGGACACGCTGAGGGAACTGGCCGCCGACATGAACGA
>NZ_KI914668.1:9940-20148 GCF_000520495.1 Arthrobacter sp. H14 | reverse complement strand
CCGAACACTCCCGCGGGCGTCGTGCCCCCGCTCGTCGACGACCCCAACGATCTGGTTTCCAACGCTGCCAGAGAACGACTGGGCCTCGACCCGCGTCCACGCCCCGGCTTTCATATCCCGGGAATGCCCCCTCATCTCCGCAAGACCAGATAGGAGCAGCGATGCACCCCTTCGGAACCGTCACGTCCTTCGAGCAGTTCACAGCTTTGGCGGTCAATACGATGGTCTGCCCGCCTCGGCGGCCCCACCGTGCCGTCCGTAAAGCATGGACGGATCAGTGGGCAGGCTTCGAATCCACCCGGATCACCGACGATGGCGAAGCGTGGGATGCGATGACCATGCACTGCGGAGAAGCGCCCGAGGTCTGGGTGCTGTGGGACCCGACGGCCAAAGCCCCTGCTGCAGCGAAGGCATGGCAGACAGTCATTCCCAGCCGCAGCCCCCGCAGGAAAGCCCACACCGGTCTTGGCTACGCTCGCAGCGCCATCAGCAACCAGATGCGCGGAGGCATCGCCCACGAAGCCATGCAGATCCTGCAGTTGGACCCCGGCACCGGCGAGTACGCCCTCCTGCATGACATCCCGTCCGGCATTCACTTCAGCGCCCTGCCCTGGGCCAAGAAAGGCAACCCATGATTCCCGAACGCGTCGTCCGTTCCATCGAGGAGCTCCATGCAGTACCCCAGGGGTCGCTGGTTTGCGCTGCCTACAACCCCGACGAAATATACCAACGTGATGGTGAAGGCTTTATTGAGCCGGGCAGCCCGGACACCTCACGAACGCCCAGCGTTTGGGAATTCCTGACCGGTTCCTACGAGGAGCACATTCTGGACGAGGGCCGGGAAGTATGGGTCATCTGGGACGCCTCCAACAAACAGGTGCGTCCCGCCCGCCCGGAGTCATCCCACGACTGGTTGAGTGTCGTCGCCGGAAGGGATCCGAAGTTCCTCACCCATGCCCGAGTCGAGGACGCACACGCAGCCATCGAGAACATGATCGGCACCGAGCTGGAGCCCGGCTATATGAGTATCTGGTGCCGGGACAAGAGCACCATCGCGTACTCAATCCGGAAACTCATCAAACCCGGAACGTCGGCTGCCGATCTGCCTTGGTGACGGTGCCTCAGCGGCCAATCCATGCAGGATTTCGCAAGGTCCGCTGATCAGTATCGGTCTAAGGAGGCCCCGGGATACCCCCCCAATGACCGGGGCCTCCACTGTCCCGGTGAGCCCGGATTAGACTCCGTACACATGAGCCACATGAAGCTCCGTCACAGGATAATCAGCAACGCCCGCACCCGAAGGGAACTGGCGACCACCCATACCCAACTGAAGCAGGCCAGGAAAGATTATGCCGGCGGCAATTTCAGCGGACATCCGGAGGAACAGCTCGAAGGAATTGAGCATCTGGAGCGTACAATCAAGAGGCTCCAAACTGTTATCGCCAGTGGGCGGGTCATTGACTATGCGCAGCTGGACGAAGCCAACACGGAGCTGAACGGCCTCTATAAACGAGCCCGGACCGACGGTTTCACCGATGGCCTGCGAAAGCTGATCACTGAAACCCAGGAACGCTGCCTCGCATTGGGTATCGGCCAACCGGCAGCCCCGTCCCGCTAACAGGCCGCTTCACCCGACCGCCTCTACGCATGAGTAAGAACATGAATCCCTCAACTTTCCACAGGTTCGCCCTGCCCCGGTACAACGTCATCATCGAGCTCCACTGGCGCAACCGGAAACCAGACCTCCGTGAACGGTTCCTCGCCCGCATCCAGCGCATGCTTGTCGGTGGCGTCGACCCGGCATCACCGGCACACCTGGTTCCGGCCAGAAAATTCGAGGAAGCCGTCGAGCTACTCGAATCGGACGGCATCAAGGCCGCCTACGAGATCTTCGAGGACCTCGGATACGACATCGTCTACAAGCAGAAGGAAGCACCGGTGGAGACCCATGCCTGAGACCGAACCCAGAGCACGAATCTTCGGGTCCACCGCTGATTTGCTGCTCGGGCACCGGCAGAAAGTCACCGCCGGCGTACCGGGGTGCACCTGCGGAGAGTCATTCCCGGAAGCTACATGGGCAGTAGCGCCCGCCTTGCACGCCCAGCATGTGTCCGAAGCGGTGACCTTTCATGTCCTCAATGCCGCGTTCGCGGAGATCCAGGTGGACATGGAGCACTATGCCGCCACCCCGGCCAGACAGGCGAGAGAGGGCAGCCACGACAGCTATTCCGCGGCGAGGGCCATCACCCGGATGATGACCCGGGAGGGACGGCGAACAGCTGTGAAGGTGGCATCATGACACCGGCCGGACGCACTGCAGCCATCTGGTCCATCACCGCTGTCGTGGCAACTGCCGTCCTTGCCGCCATCTTCGACGCCCTGGATCCACAACCCGGTTCGATGACGGTAGCGGTGCAGGGCTTCAGTTCCGCGGAAATGAACGCCTGGCTGGCCGCCGTCCTCCTGGCCGCTTCCGGAGCCGCCCTGTTCGCCCGGTATGTGGCCAGCTCTGTCGTCGGCGCTGCCACCTCGAAGGCACCGAAATGGCCGGTCGTGGCACTCATTACCGTGGTCGCAGCACTCCTCATCCTGGGCATCCTCCTCGGCCAGCTGGCAGTGTGCGGGTCGCTGACCGTCCTGCCGGCGATGGTCCTCAACGAAATCACCGCCGCCACCCGCAGCGGTGAAGAGCGGCCAGACAGCGTCCGTACACATAAGTCCCATGACTACCGCAACCGCTCCTGCTGAAACCAGTGAGACAGCAACCCGGATCAACGAAGCCCTCAAAACGCAGAGTCCACTCCGACCCTTCACAGGCGTCGATCGATGCGACAGATGTATCGGCGCAGCCCAGTCCAAGTTCGAATTCAAAGTCGGGCACATTATGTTCTGCGGAGCCCACATGCGGACGAACCTTGACACCATGCTGGACGCCAACCCGGTCAGCTTCTGGATCGAACCCTGCGAATTGTGGAGCATCAAAGGAGTTCGGTTCCCCAAACAGGGAAAGGTCACGGCCGGTGACGGTCTCACCGATTCCTGACAGCTCCCCGACGGACGAGTGGCTGTCCGAACTCGAAGCGCTGCACACCAGCACCACCAAGGGCCACTGGACCATATACCCGGCTATCCACGAGCAGAATCGAATCGTTCAGAAAGACCGCGGGCTGTTCGGTCTGATCGCCGACGTGAGCACCGAGCCGAAAGACTATGGGCGCGCCGATGCGCAGAGGATCGTGGAATCGCACGAAGCTTTTCCGCACCTGCTGGCCGAACTCTCCCGGCTGCGTGCCCAGAACGCCGAACTGAAAGACGCCGCCAGAGCATAGAGTTGGCTGCATGAAGGCGAGACCCCAGTGAGCGCTCTGTCGAAACTTCTCCATGAAGCCAACAGCGAGGGTTGGTCGGCCCGCCGGATCACGGCAGAGGCGGAGAAGAGGGGCCACCCGGTCGCCAACACCTCCGTGTCCAAGTATTTGCGCGGTGAACCTGAGAAATCGTCCGAAAACGTGCTGGCGGCACTCGGTGCTGCACTGGGCATACCGTTGCCGAAACTGCGCGCAGCTGCCGGCCTGCCCTCCGGCGAACTCGAGGACTTTGTGCTGCCGCCCGAAGCCAACCGGCTCTCACGAAAGCAGCGCGACGTCGTCTTGAACCTGGTCCAGGTATTTCTCGACGAGGACCACCAGGCAGGGCCGAACGTCTAGAATCGTCACCATGTGCGGACGGTATGTGATGTCGAAGGCGACCGGCGACCTTGTCTCGGCGTTCAACGTCGACGAAGCGGCGGGACCGGAGGTGAACCCGTCCTGGAATGTGGCACCCACACAGCGGGTGAGGCTGGTCGCCGACCGGATCAACCACGAGACCGGAGAGATGGGCCGCCGGCTCGAAACGGTCCGCTGGGGCCTGGTGCCCTCATGGGCGAAAGACCCAAAGATGGGCGGCCGAATGATAAATGCCCGGATGGAGACCATCACCGAGAAGCCGTCCTTCCGTACCGCTGCGTCCAAACGTCGGGCGTTGGTGCCCGCCGACGGCTACTACGAATGGCAGAAGCACGAGGACGGCACCAAGACGCCCACCTACCTGCACCCGGAGCGCGACGAGCTGCTCGCCTTCGCCGGTCTCTTTGAATTCTGGCCGGACCCGTCGCTGCCGGACGGACACGAGGATAAATGGCTGGTGACGTGCACGATCATCACCACCACGGCGACCGACACGTTGGGCCACATCCATGACCGGACGCCGCTGATCGTGCCGGCTGACCTGCAGAGGTCATGGCTGGATCCCACGCTCACAGGAAAAGACGAGGTGCGGGAGCTGCTCGATAGCATTCCGGCGCCCAGCCTGGTGCCACGAATCGTTGGTGACGAGGTGGGGCCGGTCCGCAATGACGGCCCACACCTGATCGAACCGGTGTCCGCCTGAACGGCGTCACTTCTTCACCCTGGATACAATTCCAGCAACGGCCCCGGTCAACCCGCATGCGGCGATGGCCACGGCGCCGATCCTGATCTCGCCGGTGCTTGCCACAAAGTAGAGCCAGAGCCCGCACACGGCCATCAGGACCATGCAGACGATGAAGAACCTGGTCAGCGGCATTATGCGCTAGCCCCTCGAAGGCGTCTCGGGAGCGGACGGGTCACTGCCACGCAGCCGAATGAGTCCCGGCTCGTAGTCCATGATGATGCGTGCGTAGACGACAATCTGCATACCCGGTGCCTCCTGGGATGAGGCCCATTCCAGGACGCGATCCACGTCGACGTCGTCGAACTGATATTCCTCCAGGGATGGAGCCTCGTCCGGGTCATTACCCCTGAAATGCCACACTTGAACCCGGTAGGACGGATAATCCTCCTGCCAGCGGGTGTCCCTCGTATCGACCATCTTCGGTTCGGGCATATCGTCCTCCTGGCGGCCACGCTAATTGCTCACATCCTAAACCTCCCGCAGCGGGGGTGGAGCAGGGCGGTAGAGCGCAACCATGCCCGCCGCACACATCTGGACCATGACACCTGACCGTTCCATCTTCGACCTGGCTGCGTACATCCTTGCGCGCACCGGCGAGATCACCACAATGAAGCTGCACAAGCTCTGCTACTACTCCCAGGCATGGCACCTGGTCTGGGACAGTGAACGGCTGACCGACGCCGAATTCCACGCCTATGGCATGGGGCCGGTCAGCCCGGAGCTGTACGAAACGCACCGCGGCATTTTCACGGTCGCTTCATTGGCCGACACGACCGCCGGGGAGGGAAACCCTGATGTCTTCGACGGCGAGCAGCAGGAATCCATCAACGCCATCCTCGAGGCCTACCTATCCTGGAAAAACTATCAGCTGACCAGCATGACCAAGCAGGAGCAACCATGGAAGGACGCCTGGGGTAACACGGTGCCCGGCAGCCGCGGAGGAGTCATTTCCGAACAAACCATGCTCGCGTTCTACACCGCCCTGGATGATGCGGACGACAAGGACAACGACTCATGAACGCCGAATTTTATGCCCGGTTTCTGGACAAGACGCGGGCCGTCATCGACGGCGATCCCGTACTCCGGCTCGCCATCTCGCTGTCGTCCCTGCGGCACACGGATGATGCGCACACGATGGGCGTGGACCTGGTCGAAAGCTATGTCCATGAAGAAGACCATTCGCAGCTGTCCGGCACGGTGAGGGACGATGCGCTCAAGCTCCGTGGCGCGTTGGATATTCTTTCCGGCCGGACTCTGGTGGGTGGGGTTGAATACTACAATTTGTCCGTCAATGTCCGCGACGCCGGTGGAGGATTCCTCTCCGACATGGTGCCCGATACGCTGGCACGCGAAATCGTCGGCCGGCTCCTCGCCGCGATGCCTGACCTGGCCGCCGAAGCAACAGAACGCGGACTGGAGGTTCCCTTCTAATGCCAGGGACTCGAACGTCGGGCACACCATGGCGACCCGGTTCCTGCGACGGCAAGGGCATCCCGGTGCGTTACTGGACTCCCGGCGACGTCGTGGTCGGCTCCGGAACCGTCAAACGGGTCAGTAAAGGGCGCTGGGACGCCCGGGAGCAAACCGAAATGGTCACCGTCACCTGGTCCAACGGGGCCAAGTCCTATCTACCGCATTTCCGGCGCCGGCACCTCGAGCGCTGCGTCCACGAGCCAAAGACAGAAACACAGGCATAAGATATTGGACAGGCAGGATCGGACCTGCCCCGGGCGAAAGACCTTCGATGACAAATCCCCTGGAAACCGGTTCACTCAGATGACTTCCCAGCGCATCGACTCGACCGTGCCTCCGGCCGGCAACCATGAGTCCGGGACCGGGCCACGTTGGTATCGAGTCCTGAAATACACCGGCATCTGCCTGCTCGTGTTGAGCGTGGTGCCGTACCTGGTCCTGGCCACCTGGGTGAATATCTTTTCGCCCGAACTGATCAGCGAAAACGATGCATTCGGCACCACCGTCGATCCTGTCTCCTCAAGTATCGGCGGGTGGGCATTCCTGATCGGGTTCCCGGTCGGGCTGGCCTTGGTGTTGGCCGGCTGGATCGTCAACGGGCACCTCAAAGACCGCAGGAGATACGGCCGGGGAAAGAGGCTGGGGTACGGTGTGCTCCGCTTGGCCGCCTCCCTTGGGGCAGCGGTCCTCACCGGCATGCTTGCGCCCATGTTCCAGTTGCTGTTGACGGTTGTCGTGGGCCGCAACTGAGGACTCTGGGTCCGGCGGCTGGCTATTTACAGACCCCTTCATGAATGGTTGGATCCGCCGATGAGACTGTGAAGCTGGTTCCGGAGGCAGCGGTCAGGGAGGCACAGTAGGTGTCGCCGTCACTCGTGATCGTCAAGCCTTCGGGCAAACCGTGGACAAGTTCAGCCTCCTCCAGCCCCTCCCTGTCGAGGTAGGCCCCTTCCAGCACGAGCTGCAGCTGCTGAGCCGTCCGGATGCTGTCGAGGGCGTCCGTGGCGGCCGCGTCCCGGGCGTTGTCGATGATGTCGATGACCGGCCCCGATACTCCTGCCGCGACCGCGGCCGTCATCAGGACACCGCATGCGGCCGAGACGAGATCGGTGGGACCGGACTGGTTTTTGAGCGCACCAAAGCGGGCGGTCAGTTGTCGTACGGGCATGAGCTTCCCCTTCACCCCGGGCATGGCCGGGCATCGTCACGATGACGAGAGAGCCAACCCGCACAGAAAGCCTGCCGTCCCCACGGATTGACCGTGGACCCCGATCATAGGCAGGCCACCTTGGGTGAAAGCTGGAGGCGCGGCTTATCCGGTTGCGTTCTCCATGGGGTTGATGACCTCACGGACCGAGTGATGCAGGTCGTCCTGGTACAGGTGGCCGATGATGGCCCGTACATGCCGGGCGTCCACGGGAGGAAGAGGGGAGCCGTTGGAGTTCTGGTGGGAAACCAGTTGGGCTTCGGTGAAGGCGCGGCCCAAGTCGACGCCCTCGGCCCGCGGCCGGTAGGAGAAGTTGTCGAGATACTTGTTGCTGAGCAGCCATCCCCAGGCGGCCACGACTTCCTCATCCGTTTCGAACGGCAGCGCGATGTCGGTCTGGTTCGTGGAGCGGGCATCGACGGTCAGGATCTTCATGGACCCCATGTGTACGGAGGCGGCGGTTGTCGTGCCCGCAGCGGGACCGAAACTTTTACTCAGTCAAAGACAGTCAACTGCTCGGGCGGTGGATGCGAATCGCCCTCAAACCAGGAAATTTCGACGCCGGAGATCAGTCCACGCTCGTGCCACAGCAGCACCATGACGTTGGTTTCGGATCCGGTAACTTCATCCCTCGCGCCGAACGGCATGGGGCATTCGGCCTTGCGGGGCAGCCGCGGTGTTTCTGCAGCGACCCTGATGTCGAAGCATCCATGCTCGCAGTGGGTGTCTCTGCGTATCTGCGAGTTGGCGAACTGCTCTGCCAGCACGGGCCCATACTTGCCGCTGACGCTGACCATCTCCGCGTATAGGCGGCGGTGCACCGCACCCGGATCCTCCCATGGCAGTGCTTGCTCCTGATCCGATTCATCGAGCGGCTCAGCCATCGACTCCTCGTGGTCATACTTGTGCCTGTGGTTCACGGAGCGCTCCAACAGGAACACCGCGACGGACAGGCCGCCGGCACCGAGCGCCATCACGATCCGTGGCCGCGTGAAGTTGCGGTGGCGCAGCCAACCCTCGAACCAGGCGTCCAGGCGTGCACCGGATTCGGCGAACCTGTACGCGAGGGCGGCGCCGCCTGCCGCCAACCCAATACGAACCGGAAGGTTTGGAATGGCCTGCCTGCCACCGCGCGGCCACGCCGACAAAGCCAGGGCTGCAAATGCCGCAAATCCGGTCCGGTAGGCGAAACGTCCTGCCTCGGAGCCCCGGACGGGCCGGATAAGGGTGCCGGCTGCGGCCACCATCGAGGAGACAACACCGTACTGGACGCTCTCCGAGTCACCGAGGGCCCGTAGCTGGGACCGAAAGTCTGACATGGAATGAGCTTACCGACATACGGCCACATAGGCGGTCGGATCAGTCGTCCGGCTCGTTCTCTTGCTGTTCCTTCTTGGCTGTCTCGTCGGCAACGGTCTGTTCGGCGCGTCGGTAGGCGTCGGCAATGTACTCTTCCAGTTTGGACCGCTCAATTCTCCATTGACCCCGGCCGCCGATCTGGATGGCCGGCAGGTCGCCCGACTTGATCAGCGACCGCACCTGGATATTGGTGGCGGCCAACTCATCGGCAACGTCGGGGATCGCCAGGAATCTCGGACCGTTCTCGTCAGGCATTCAGGCTTCCTCTTGGGTTTTACGGCAACAAGCGGGTTCGACATCAGCATATGCGGGTGCGGGATCGACCCTTCAATTTCTGGGAGACTACGATTATGGCTCTTCGTAATCCCGTGTATCTTGATCTTGAATCACTGCTCGCCCGGGCGGAGTACAACGAAATCGATGTCCCGGTGCAGACGGACATCGTTGAAAGGACAGTCCAGCAACGGACGGGCAACGCAAAGCTGGGATACGGCCCCATCGTGGCTGGTGGATCCAAGGGCTCCGAGGTGGAGCTCCAGTCGAGCTACACCATGACCCCAACTCAGAAGGCTACGGTCAGCAAGGTCATCGACGGGCTAATGCGCAGTAAAGTTGTGTCCTTCCCCGGGACGGCACAGACGCTCGTGAAAGACGAACTCATCGAACTCGATGGTGTCGCACGCGTTACTTCAGCCAGCCTTGCTGGCAAGATGCTCTATCTTCTGCTGCAATACATGAAGGGAATCGATCAGGACCTCTCGGAAATCGAGTTCAATGAGATCGAGCCAGAAATCATGCAACAGATGCAGGGTGTCTATCTCGGCAATGAGCTCGTACCGATACCTATGCTGATCGAGCTCACAGGCACCGGCCTCGAACAGAAGGTCTTCGTCGATCTGCAGCCCAGTTTCTTTATCGATAGCGCCTCGGTCGACCGGATTGAGGGAGAGATGCGTGTTCTCGGGACTGTTCGCAATCTGGTTGGCGAAGGGGATGAAGGGTACCTGAGTTCGGAAGAATGGCTCCTGAGCGGCTGGGAATATCTGATGAAGCGGATGATTATGCTTGATCTTGGTGATCAGCTAACAGGTCTCGCCGATGCTTTGTCCATTGACTTGCCCGAGAACGATGTTCATGCGTGGATCAGCGGTCCGGCAATCGTCATCGAAGCCATCGCCATTTACTAAAAGCGTCCGACAGCAGAAGAGAGCTCTATCTCGGATGGAGCCAAGGATGGTCATGGACGTTCGAGCCGGGGACGTACCGCCCTGCCGACGGTGGTGCGGCTGACCCCGTAGCGCCGGCCGATGTCGGCGTAGCTTAGGCCCTCCTGGTAAAGCTGCAGCCATTCGGCATGCCAGGCGTGCAGGTGCTCGGAGCGGGTCAGCTCGGCGCTCCGTATCCGGGCGCACTCCACCGAACACGTTTGGCGGTTGGGCGGCACTTGAGCCGCGTGGCAGACCGGACACATATAAGCAGGCTAATGGACGTCTGAGGAGACAGGCCTTGTTGATTTGGGGGTGTCCTTCATCAGGTCAACAACTACTGTCACTCTGTTACCGTGGGCCGTGTTGCACGTAACAGTTATTGAATCGAGATGTTTAGATCGGGAGGGAACGATGAAAGGCACAAGCGCAGTCCTAGGTGCCGGCGCATTGAC
The DNA here is from genome assembly GCF_000520495.1 of Arthrobacter sp. H14. Classification (GTDB taxonomy): domain Bacteria; phylum Actinomycetota; class Actinomycetes; order Actinomycetales; family Micrococcaceae; genus Arthrobacter_C. Next base: position 9,976 of record NZ_KI914668.1, on the reverse strand, counting down.
CGGCGCGCTCATGTTCGTCGGTGCGGGCATGGCGGC
>NZ_KI914668.1:8472-9840 GCF_000520495.1 Arthrobacter sp. H14 | reverse complement strand
GCCGGTCCGTTCGACATCTCAGAGGGCTATTGCAGCCCATCAATGGGCTGTGTCGGCAAGGAGGGCGGCCAGAACGTCTATGCCCAAAATGCCCCGCAATTGACGCCCGAAGAGGAGAATCTCCGTCTGCAGTGCGATTTCGCTCTGGCCGCTGCGGGAGCAGGATTCTTCGGCGGCGCGGCCGGTGTCATATCCGGCTCATTCGCTGGCCTGGCGGCGGCGAACGGGCCATGTCAGGCGCTTTACGAGTCCACAGCCCGGTACCATTAGGACAAGGAGACCATGATGAAAACACGTATCGCAGTCAGCGTTATTGCCGGGATTGTCCTGATGATCTGCGGCCTGTCTTACGCGGCAGTGACCGGCTCCGCGGACGTTTACGGCTATGTGATGGCCGCGGCCGGTCTGTTCATGATCCTGCACCCATTGCTGTCCAAGCACCGTGGGGATAAGAGGGCCTGAACCAGGCAGACCCACCCAATCCGTCGCACGTGGCAGACCGGACATATACAAGCAGGCTAATGGGCGTCTTGAGAGACATGCGCAACCGCTGTCGAGAGGCGGCCGGCAGCCGGCAGCGAAGCTTTGGGGGATTCTCGCCGCCGGCCTACCAACCTGGACCGGAGCGCCTATTTGGGGACGGCAGCCCGGATTCATCACTCGCACCTAAAAGGGGCACTAAACAACCTACCAGTTACCGGGAGTGTTCCGCCCAGGTGCGGTTGTGGTGCACACTAATCACTGCGTCACGGCTTCTTCCCACAAGTTGCCACACTGGCATAGAATGTGGAGAGAGGTGGTGATACTCATGAGTGCTTCAACGTCGGAGGCTCCTTCCGGTCGCCGGGACCCGCAGGAGAGCGTCGAGCAGTGGTTACAGGCCAGTGGGCTCTCGTTCACCGCCGATCATCTGGCCAGTGCGCTGAAAGATCGCACCGTCCGCACCCCGGAGGCGGTACGTCTTCCCGAGCAGGAGCAGGCGGTCTGGGATGAGCATGCCGGCGTCCCCGCACCAACCGCGGAAGAAATTGCCGCGTCTTCGGCCGGCAGTGCCGCGGCCCGGATCCTGGTGGAGTCCGCTTCACTCACTGCTTCCGGCATGGCAGAGCGTACCGGCCTGTCGGCATCGACGATCAGGCACTACCGGGCGGACCGCAAAATCTACTCTTATACCCGTGGCAGCACCGTGTTGTTCCCCGACTGGCAGCTGACCAATAGTGGGGGCCTGCTTCCATCGCTGGGGGTGGTCCTGCAGGCGCTGCCCGATGACCTGCATCCGCAGACGGTGGCAGGACTATTCCTGACCCCGCAGCAGGATCTGGAGCTGGACGGGCGGCCGGTGAGCCCGAAGGAATGGCTCGAACGCGA
>NZ_KI914668.1:5912-8372 GCF_000520495.1 Arthrobacter sp. H14 | reverse complement strand
AGCTCACGAGCCTGTCATCGAACTGGCGCGTGACTTCCATTACGGGTACTGATGGGTGACCAGTATCCGCCCGGCAGGGAGGAGCTGCGCTCGATCGGCTGCGAAACGGTCGACTACCCGGCCGGAAGCGTGCTGTGGCGGATTCACACCACGATGTCCACCCATGTCACACCCTGGAACCGGCTGCGCACCTTCGGCCCCCTCAAGACGTCCCGCTGGGAGCCCCACCCGCTGCCTAAAGGCGAACATGACCCGCTCGGCGCTGCCTACCTTGGGGAAGACGTTACGACGTGCCTGGCTGAGGTTTTCCAAACCTCCCGTTTCGTCGACGTCGACACCGCCAGCCCCTACATCACTGCCTTCCGGACGGCCGCCGACCTCGTCCTGGCCGATCTGACCGGACCCTGGTTTCACAGGGCCGGTGCCTCCAGCGCCGCAGCGCTCGGAGCGAAGATCAGGACACGGACCTGGGCGCGGGCCATACATGAAGCGTGGCCGGATCTGGACGGCATCATCGCCCCATCTGCGGTCGTTGGTGGAAGACGAATCGTCGCGGCTTGGAACACCAGGATTTTCCCAGCGGCCCCCGAGTCCTCGCTGCCGCTCAATTCACCGGCCATCGTTTCGCGCATCCTGGTGGCGGCAAACGGCATCGGCTACGACAGCAACATCATCATCTAGCGAGCGAGGGACGTACCGTGAACCGTGTGATACCTCCTCAGGGCAACACCCACGTCAGGAGATCCTCGTCGGCGGCGATCGCAGGCTGCGTCGCCGTTGGGGTGGCGGGGACACTCGTTACGCTCGGTTGCCTGCTCGCCATCTATCTCGAATCGTCAGGTTTGGGCGCGCCGAGGGACAGCGGGATGCGCCCTGGCTACACGGCGTTGCTCATTGTCGGTGCGTTGGCGGGAGTCCTTGTGCCGGCGGCTGCGTGCTTTACTTTCCTGGCCGTGTCACGGCCGATCATCGTCGGCGTGGCCGCAGTGGGCGCCGGCATCGTGGCGGTCGCCGTGCTGGGGATCACCGGACTGTGAGCCGCTACGGCCGTCTCACAAACTCTTCCTTGAGAAACACGCACCTGGAGGCTCCAAAACGGCTCTTTGAGGCCCACAGATGACGCTAAAGTGTCTCACACCCCTGTGTCACCGCAATGTCCAGCCTAGCCCTCAAGGGTCCATGGGATTACGATGTGTGCATGCTTCTCGGATACGCGCGTGTCAGCACCACGGACCAGTCTGCTGCCATGCAAATCCGGACCTTGGTCGATTGGGTATGGCAATCTGAAATGGCCCCAGTTTGAGGGGTTTTTGCAATCTGATTTGGCCCCACCCTCGACCTAACTCGTAGCGTTCTTCTCGTCTGCCAAGGCGAGTTGAAAGGTACGGGTTTGAAAGAGAGATCGAGAGTGGAGCAATTCGAGCGTATCCGTCGTGATGCCAGAGATAAAGGAATGTCAATCCGGCAACTGTCCAAAACCCACGGAGTCCATCGCCGTACGATCCGGACGGCTCTGGATTCATCAACTCCGCCGGCGCGTAAGGCCCCGGATCGGGCGGCGCCGGTGCTGGGTCCGTGGCTGCCGACGATTAGGGCCTGGCTCCAGGAGGATCTGGAGGCGCCGGTCAAGCAGCGTCATACCGGCCGGCGGGTCTGGCAGCGGCTGGTCGAAGAGCATGGGGCGCAAGTATCGGAGTCCTCGGTGACCCACGCGGTGGCCCGGGTCCGCCGGGAGCTGAGCCGGGCGACGACGAAAGTCGCGGTGCCGCAGACCCACGGGCCGGGCCGGGAGGCCGAGGTCGATTTCGGCGAGTTCTGGGCGGTGATCGCCGGGATACGGATCAAACTATGGATGTTCGTGCTGCGGCTCTCGTTCTCCGGCCGGGCGATCCATGTGGCCTACGCGAACCAGGCCCAGGAGTCATTCCTGGACGGGCACGTTCAGGCTTTCGACCGGCTGGGCGGGGTGCCGGCAGCGATGATCCGCTATGACAATCTCAAACCGGCGGTGATCCGGTTGCTGCTGGGCCGGAACCGGCTGGAGAATCCGAAATTCATTGCCATGCGCTCTCACTATGGTTTTGACTCGTTCTTCTGCGAGCCGGGCATTGAAGGCGCCCACGAGAAGGGCGGCGTCGAAGGTGAGGTCGGCCGGTTCCGGCGGCGCTGGCTGACGCCGGTGCCCGAGTTCGACTCACTGGCGGCGCTCAATGAGTATATGGCCGGCTGTGATGACAAGGACGGCGCCCGGGTGATCAGCGCCCGGCCCGAAACCGTCGCCGCGACGTTCGCCGCCGAGACCCCTTCCCTCCGCACGGCACCGGCGGACGGGTTCGACGCGGCCGAGTCATTGTCCTTCAAGGCCGATCACAAGGCTCAGATCTGCGTGCGGCAGTCCTATTACTCGGTCCCGGCCCGCTACGCCGGCCGGCGGGTCTCCGTCAGGCTCGGCGCCAACCG
>NZ_KI914668.1:2218-5812 GCF_000520495.1 Arthrobacter sp. H14 | reverse complement strand
CTCGGCGCCAACCGGATCGAGGCGTTCGCCGAAGGCGACAGGGTCGCCTCCCACGTGCGGGCGGTGCATAAATACTCCTACGTCCTGGAGCTCGACCATTATCTGGAGGTGCTCACCCGCAAGCCCGGCGCCCTGGCCGGGGCAACGGCCCTGGCCAATGCGAGGAAGTCCGGCGTCTTCACCGCCACCCATCAACGATTCTGGGACAAAGCCCGCGCCGGCCTCGGCGACGGCCCCGGAACCAGAGCACTGGTGGAAGTGCTGCTGCTGGGCCGATCCCTGCCGGCGCCGGCAATTCAGGCTGCCATGGAACAGGCACTGGCCAGCGGTGACTTCGATTCCGAGCATGTGACAGTCACTGCCCGCACCAGCGCAGCCAACACCACCCGGGCGGCCGCCGCATCACCAGAGAGCGCCCTGCCGGCTGAGGTCGCCGGGCGCATCATCCACCTGCCCGAACGGGCCCGACCATCCTTGAGCCAATACGACCAGCTGCTCACCACCGCAGGAGGCCGATCATGAGCACAACGACTACAAACACCACTACTGATCCCGCCGCCGAGGCCGCTATCGGCGCAGCATGCAAAACTCTCAACCTCTCCTCCGCCGCCCAGGTCGCCGGGTCCATGGCCGAAGCCGCCGCACGGCAACGCCGAACCCATTCGGGTTTCCTGGCCGACGTGCTCACCTACGAATGTGAACAACGCGAGGACCGGCGCCGGGCGAGGCGGATCAAAGAAGCGAAATTCCCACGGCCGAAGCGGCTCGAGGACTTCGATCTGGACCAGGTCCCGGATTTGCCACCGGCGTCGTTGGCCGAACTGGCACGCGGAACCTGGATCGATAATGGTGAACCGCTGGTCCTGATGGGAGATTCAGGCACCGGCAAAACACACATGCTCATCGGCCTCGGTACCGCCGCCGCCGAACAGGGCCGCCGGGTCAGATACATCACCACGGCCGCCCTGGTCAACGAACTCGTCGAAGCGGCCGATAACAAGGAACTATCCAAAATCATCGGCAAATACTCACGGCTGGATTTACTTTGCCTTGACGAAGTGGGCTACGTCCAACTCGACACCCGCGGAGCCGAGCTGCTTTTCCAGATCATCACTGCACGGGAAGAACGAGCATCCATCGCCTGCGCATCCAACGCTGCTTTCAGCGAGTGGGGCCAGACCTTCACCGACCCACGCCTCGCCGCAGCCGTCGTCGACCGGCTGACCTTCCGCGGCCACATCATCAACACCGGCACCGAGTCCTACCGCCTCAAAACCACCCAACAAAACAGGAAAGGCACCGGCCCTGCACGGGCAAACTAACCAACCGGGTGGGGCCAGAACAGACTGCACAACCGGGGCCAAATCAACTTGCTATTCCCAGTCGATTTCGGAGTTGAGGAAAAATACATCTTCATCGACCATCTTTCCGGTGCGAAACAGGCACGTGAACGCCCCGCCATGAAAGACCTTCTCAAGTACGCCCGGGGAGGTGATGAGATCATCGTGTGGAGGATCGACCGTTTGGGAAGATCGCTGATCGACGTCCTCAATACGGTGCACGAAATGACCAGCCGGGACATCGGTTTGAGGTCGCTAATCGACGGGGTGGATCCTTCCAGCGCTCAAGGTAGGCTCCAACTTGGCCTGCTGGCAACGCTTGCGGAATACGAGCGGGAGCTGATCAACGAGAGGGTCCGTTTCGGTGTTCAAGCGGCCCAGGCCAGGGGCGTGAAGTTCGGCCAGAAACCTGTCGACCCAGAAACAGTCGCCGACAAGGTCGACGCAGCACGCAACCTGCTCTCCAAAGGAAAGACCGGCGCCCAGGTGGCGAAAGCGGTCGGATGGTCCAGATCGACCCTGTACCGTTACCTGAAGGAATTCGGGGCCGAGACGCCGCCCGCAGAGATCATCACCTCGCCTCCCAAGAGCAGTTCCAGATATGCGGACTTGAAGACGCTTCCGGCCAGGGACTGAGAAGAGCCAGCCGAGTCACAGAGTGTGCCGCCACCGGCTAGCGTGTCGGTGACGTCGCTGACGGACGCCGCACACATGCTTTACTGAAAACCCAACAAACCCGAAAGGAGTCCGCCATGCCAGCCAGGAACAGCCCCAAGCGTAAGCCGGGCTTCGCCCTGCCGGAGCAGCTCATCCGCGACCGGGTGGATTTTGCCTCCTCTGGTGCCGCCGGCGTCCACGACGACCAGAAGGCCCGTCAGTACCGTACCGGCGCCACGAACCGGATCGGCTCGCGATCATCACGGCTCCGTGCCGCCATCCGCTTCGAGGACCGATAGAACTGCAGGACAGGGCACCTGCCACGGTGACTGCTGCCCTGAACTCCGCACACATGGGTGATACGCAGAGCCAGCCTGGCTCGGTCACCGAGGAGAACACCATGTCGCAGAGCATCTCAAACCAGATAGCCGCCCGCACCAAGCCCGATGTCCCCACTGTGGGCATGGGCGCCACTGAGCTGATGGCTTCCGACCGGCGTGCGGGAACGATCATCGCCATCAATCACGACGGCCGCCAGCTCACCTTCCAGCGGGACAAAGCGAAACGCACCGACAGTAACGGCATGTCCGACGACCAGTCCTATGGCTACTCGCCGAACCCGGGGGCGCAGAAACGCGTTTACACCCGGAGAAAGAATGGCCAGTGGTGCCTCCAAGGCACCGTAGCGGGGCGCGCTGTGCTGGCGGTCGGGTACCGCCGCGAATATCACGACTACAGCTTCTAAATCCACGCCGAATAGCCCACCGTAATCCAGTCCAGCAAGCTGTTGGACAAATGGAACCGGCGGGCTTTCTTGCTTCCCGGTAGCTTGTCCGCGGTGGTGAGGGTTCCAGCCGGGCCGCACACATGAGTTTTATGAGAACCCGAACCGCACAGATCATCCTGCTGGCAACCGCGCTCGTCCTGGGCGTCACCGCACCGGCCTTCAATGGACAATCCATCCTGGCGCTGCTCCTCATCGGAGCGGTGGTCTACATCGAAAACCGTTCCAGGTTCCTCCGGCCCACCCCATAACCCTTCTTCAACGCAAGAGAGGCGGCGCCCGATTGGGTGACCGCCTCTTTATTGCATGCTTGTGGATTATCGGGCCTCCCTTGCTTTCTGGTCCGCATTCGCGGCGTCCCGGATGGCAGCGTCGAGGTCCTCCGGCTCCGGGTCATGAGGACCGACAGAGTCCGGGTCTCCATCCATGGCCCGGTGATCCTGTGAAATGCGGATGATCTTATCGAAGTGCTCATTGAAGGAGCCATCGTCCAGATGCGGCAGGGTTTTTCGCATCCGGTCGCGGGCCATTGCGGGCTGCATGCTCTGGTTCTTGGCCGGGTCGACCAGATCGGTGATGATCTGGGCCGGGCTCCGGTTATCGGGGTTGAGCCCTGCCAGCGTGGCGTCCCGGTCTTTCGGATTGTTCTGGTTCATGGTTCCTCGTATCTTCCGAATGAATGCTGACTCCAGTGTGGTGCAGGGTCCCATGCCAGCCAACTTCGCATGGCCTACGCGCACTGCTAGGCACCGAAGGGTGCCCACATGGCCTGCACCGTCCGGTATCGGCCGGCCAGCCACTCGCGCACCGCCG
>NZ_KI914668.1:0-2118 GCF_000520495.1 Arthrobacter sp. H14 | reverse complement strand
CCTCCGCGGTTACGGAGATCTCGACAGACTGGTTGTATCCTTTTCGCTGCATCATGAAGAACAGCTGGAGCAGGTGCTCTTCCTCCCCGTCCGGGTAGTCCTCGGGATACTCCAGGTGCCTGGCCTTCCAGTCCCAGCGGAACAACAGATTCAGGTCCGGGTCACCGTCATAAAGGGCGGTGCCGTGCATGACCAGCTTGCCGTTCGGGTGTTCAAAACCGACGGGGACGGCGAACTCGGCCCAGGAACCGTACCGGGAGTTCAGGCCCCTCTCGAAGAAGTTGCCCGGTTCGCACATGTACGGGTTTTCATGCTCCCACAGGTGCCCGCTCATGGCGCGGTCAGAACTTCGCGCACCCGGCGGCCAAGACGCGCCTCATGCTGATCAATATCGGGGTCGACCAACGCGTCCTCCCAGCCGCCGTCATGGGCCCATGTCATATGCGTCATATGCCGGGAAGCCATGACGCAAAGGCGTCCGGGGGAGAGCTGGTGCGAACCGGCTGACGTGTAGCCAACGAACGGGTCCAGGGCCACCACAGCGTGCCACTGACCGCCCTGCATCTTGTCCGCGGTGCCAACGGTGATGCCGCCCGCGTCCAGCGACCGGAGGATCGCGGTGATCGACGAGGACTGCGCGTTGTGGGCGACCACGATGGCAATGTCGGCAGCTTCGAGCTCGCGGGAGTATGGCTGACCGTCCACATCGGTTTCGACCAGCTCGGTGCCGATCAGGTTGGCCGCGTATTCGGCCACCAGGACCAGTGTGTCGATAGCGTCGAACGATTCCGCCACCGGCAGGCGCAGCGGAACAATTTCGGAGACCCGGTCGCCGTCCTCATCGGTCAGGTAGCGGTCGGGCCGCGATGAAGTGAACGGGAACCCATACAGGCAGGAGATCGCGTTCACGGTTTCCTGGCCCAGCCGGTAGGTGGTGGCGAGGGAATGAATCTCGGCGCAGTCCATCCGGGCGAACACCTCAGGCGCGCGCATATGCGGGGCGGTTTCGCGGCCGCGGAAGGCGGACACGTCGGCGGTGACGACCGGGCCGATCTGGCCGGGGTCTCCGACCATGAGCACCTGGGCTGCCTCATCGCAGGCCGAGGAAGCGTCGTTGAACGTGACCTGGTAGGCCTCGTCGATAATCATCAGGTCGCAGATCGGCTTGTTCGAAGCCTTGCACGATGCCACGGTGCGGACGACCGGAATGTTCCGGCCGCCGTCGTGCGCGCCGCCCTTGGAGATACCCGGGGGAACCTCCATGTTGGACACCGACAGTGCGATCTGCGGGTTGCCGTCCTTGTCCGGCCCCAGCTCGGCGGCGATGCGCTCGGCCAGATCCTGTGCCGCGCGGCGGGTATAGGTGGCGATCACGATTTTCATGTCTGAACGTTCTTTGAGGTAGGCGACAATCTGGGTGACCAGGGTTGTCTTACCGGCACCCGGAGGCGAATCGACGATGGTGACCGGAGCGCCTGACCAAACGCTGTAGAGCGCCTTGGCGAGCACCGAGCCGGCGACCAGGTTGCGCCCCTCATCGGAGGGAACCACCACCGGTTCGGGGGAGGGGTCATAAACGGGTTCGATGCCCAGGTCTGAGAGATCAAGTCCAAGAGTTGTCATGAAAATCATGTGTACGGCGGTGCCTGCGGCGCTCATCGGGCCTCGAAACGGCCATCCGATGTCCGAGCATCGCTCCATTTTGGTTCACATTCCTGGGACGACGTGGGCCCCGGTGGACTCCGGTTTTGACTGTTTTTGGTTGTTTTTGGGGTTGCGGCCACCCTGTTGGGGTGTTTTGTCCACCCCTGTCCACCCCCCCCTGGGTGGACACTTTTCCGGGGTATCGTCCCACGTCAGGGGCACATTGTTGGTCAAAAAAGGGTGCTGTCCACCCTGTCCACGCGGGGAACAGGTCCCTATACAAGGAAGAGGTATATATAGATGAAATACCGGAGGGAACAATATACCGGTGTCTTACCTGTATGAGTATTAATAAGGGTGGACATAGTGGACAGAAGTAAGTAAGGGGCCTCCTTCCCTTTGTTTGCAAGGAACTTTGTGTCCACCCCCCCTTAGTGGACAGTGGGTGGACAGGGGTGGCCACAGCTTCGGCAG
>NZ_KI914667.1:22382-33897 GCF_000520495.1 Arthrobacter sp. H14 | reverse complement strand
TCCGAAACCTGCCGCTGAACCGGCGGCTTCGAAACCGGCCGCCGAGCAGCCAGCTCCAAAACCGGCCGAAACTGAGCAGCCGGCTTCGAAACCGGCCGAAGCTGAGCAGCCAGCTCCGAAACCTGCCGCTGAACCCTCGGCTGCAAAACCTGCCGCTGAGCCGGTGGCTTCGAAACCTGCCGCCAAGCCGGCAGCACCGAAACCCGTTGGCAAACCGGCAGCGCCGAAGCCTCGGGCCGGTTCCACCAGTAAGCCTGCTGGCAAGACGCCGTCGAGCCAGAGTAAGTCGGACGCTGACAAGTAGGCCATGTGCCTGCTTGAGCCGTTCCGGCCAGTCCAAAAACCGTCAATGGTTCCACCGGACCATTGCAAGAGCCGAGGGCGCAGCCCGAGGAGATATGTAAGGAGATCGGTAGCCATGCCGAAGATGAAGACACACAGTGGCGCTAAAAAGCGCTTCAAGCTGACCGGCTCAGGCAAGCTCAAGCGCCAGCAGGCGAACCGCCGTCACTACCTGGAGCACAAGTCCTCGACGCTGACCCGCCGTCTGGCCAGCGACAAGATCGTCTCCCCGGCTGATGCCAAGAACATCAAGAAGATGCTGGGTAAATAACCCACATCCGTTAATGGCTGGACCTTCCGGTCCACAGCCACTTATTTACCAGCTTTCCTGACTGTTCCGCAGCGACCGGTTCAGGGATATGAAATTTGAAGGAGTACGCACGTGGCACGTGTGAAGAGGGCAGTCAATGCCCATAAGAAGCGCCGGGTAATTCTCGAGCGCGCAAGCGGATACCGCGGTCAGCGTTCGCGCCTGTACCGCAAGGCCAAAGAACAGGTCATCCACTCGTTCGTATACAACTACAACGACCGCCGCAAGCGCAAGGGCGACTTCCGCCGGCTGTGGATCCAGCGCATCAACGCCGCAGCGCGCGCCAATGGAATGACCTACAACCGGTTTATCCAGGGTTTGAAGGCTGCCGAAATCGAGGTCGACCGCCGTATGCTGGCTGAGCTGGCCATCAGCGACGCCACCGCATTCACCGCGCTGGTCAAGCTGGCCAAGGACAACCTGCCTGAGGACACCTCCGCGCCTGTCGCTGCCGGTTCCCGTTAAGCAGTCCGCCTACAGTGCACGACGCCGGGCGCCTGCAAGCACCGATCATCGCCAATACCCGTTCAGACCGGGTCCGTGATGTCGCAAAGCTTGCCGGGCGTCCGGCGCGTTTAAAGCGCGGACAATTCCTGGCTGAAGGGCCGCAGGCCGTACGTGAGGCGCTGGCCGCTCACCGCAATCGGGCCCCTTCAGGACGAGTGGTGGTCGTTCAATTGTTTGCGACGCAGGAATGCCTCAACCGCTTTCCGGAATTCGACGAACCTGTTTCCGGGGTGAAGCTGCGTCTGGCAACAGATGAAGTCCTCGCCGTGATGGGGGATACGGTTAGCTCCCAAGGCGTTATCGCAGTTTGTAATACCATCGATGTTGAACTTGCTGAAGTCCTGGAACGGCGGCCGCGTCTGATCGCGGTTTTCTCGCGGATGCGGGATCCGGGCAATGCAGGGGCCGTACTGCGTGCCGCGGATGCTGCCGGGGCCGACGCCGTCGTCATCACTGCTTCAAGCGTTGATATCTACAATCCCAAGGCTGTACGGTCAACTGCTGGGTCGATATTTCACCTGCCGGTTGTCGTGGGAGAGGACTTGGGGGCGCTGACCCGCCGGCTAAATGAGTCCGGTCTACAGTTGTTTGCTGCCCATGGATACGGGAACCATGATCTGGACGTGCTCCAGGACGAGTGCGCTAGCCGGCGCCTCCGGCGTGGCGATGAGGACGTGCCTGTTTCGAAGCACATGGGGAATCGCCAAGGCCCTAAAGGCCCTGCCCTCGAACTTCCAACCGCTTGGATATTCGGTAATGAAGCCCAAGGTCTGGCCGAAACGGAATTGGCAATGACCGATTACAGCGTTTCCGTTCCCGTCTACGGCACTGCTGAAAGCCTGAACCTTGCGACTGCCGCGACTGTCTGTCTCTATGCCAGCGCCCGCGCCCAGCGGAATAGGCGTCCGGCAGATTAGGCGTTTTTGCGGCCGGTAACCGCACCGTAGACGAAGGCGACCAGCAGTCCACCGACGATGGCCATGATCCATGAGCCGAGGTCGAAGAACGAGCTGACTCCCTGCCCGAAGAGCGCGCTGCCGATCCAACCACCCACCAGGGCACCTACAACGCCGAGGATGAGACTGCCGATCCAGCCTCCGCCAACCCGGCCGGGCATGACCATCTTAACGATCACTCCGACGATCAAGCCGAGGATGATCCAAGCCATGATTCCCATGACTCCTCCTTCATTTCCGGTGACGACATTCGTCACACGTAAGCATACTTAGTATAACGTTGGCGGTGCCAGAAAGCGCTGCCGAGCTGTAGCGTGGCGAAGTACAATCCTCAACGTTCCGACGGTATGAAGTGCAGGTGGTACGCAGTGGCAGGAAGCGGCGGCACTAAGGCGGTTATCGCGGCTTTGATCGCGAATCTCACGATCGCGGTCTTCAAGTTCGTGGCGTTCATCCTCACCGCATCATCATCGATGCTTGCGGAGGCGATTCACTCCGTTGCAGATTCCGGTAACCAGGTACTGCTCCTGGTCGGGGGCAAAAAGGCTAAGCGCCGGGCAAGCCCCCAACACCCCTTCGGCTACGGCCGGGAACGATACATCTATTCGTTTCTCGTTGCCATAGTGCTGTTCAGTGTCGGTGGTCTTTTCGCGCTCTATGAGGCCTACCAGAAGCTTCAGCATCCGCACCCAATCGAGGGATTCTGGTGGTGGGTGCCGCTTGCCGTTCTGGTTGGAGCGATCGTTGCGGAGTCGTTCTCATTCCGGACAGCAATCGTTGAGTCGAACCGTGTGAGGGGAGATAAGAGCTGGGCGGAATTCGTGCGCAAGGCCAAATCGCCGGAGCTACCCGTTATTCTGCTCGAAGATCTGGGAGCGTTGCTCGGACTGACTTTCGCCCTCTTCGGCGTCAGCCTCACGTTGATCACTGGCAACAGCGTTTGGGATGCGGTCGGAACGGCAATGATCGGCGTACTCCTGGTCATCATTGCCATCGTGCTTGCGATGGAAACGAAATCACTCCTGCTTGGCGAATCGGCGACGAAGGAGGACGTGCAGAAGATTGAGCAAGCACTGCGCGGTCCCTCCGGCACCGAAATAATCCACCTCAAAACACTGCACCTTGGACCGGAAGAATTACTGGTGGCAGCTAAGATCGCGATTAGCCACTCGAATTCGGGTGAAGACGTTGCCGGGGAAATCGATAGTGCTGAACAGCGGATCCGGGAGGCTGTCCCGATTGCGCGGGTGATTTACCTGGAACCGGATATTTACTCCACGAAGGCAGCGGCGTCCGACGAAACGCGTTGACGGTTCTTCAACCTTCCGCTGAAAAGGGCGATTAACAACCCCAGAACGGCAAGCACAGCACCGACGCGCGCCGGCGCAACGAGCCCCCAGCCCCAGGTAATGACCAGGCCGCCGAGAAATGCACCGAGGGCGTTGGCTGTGTTCAAGGCGGCATGGTTCAGGGACGCCGCCAATGATTGCGCGTCACCGGCGACGTCCATGAGCCGGGTCTGCAGCGCCGGCACCAGCATCGAGCCGGCGGCTCCAACCAGGAAGACCAGCAGGATGGCAGACCAGGGAATCCGGACGGCCCAACTGAATACCAAAAGAACAGTAGCCACCGCAATCATGCAGCCGTAGATGCTTCCCATCACGGAACGGTCCGCGATTCTGCCACCGATGATATTGCCCACGACCATCCCGATGCCGTAGAGCGCGACGATAAACGGAAGAGCAGTTGAAGGAAGACCCGTAACCTGCGTCATTGTCGGACTGATGTAGGAGTAAACGGCGAAGAAGCCTCCGAAGCCGACGATGCCAATCAGCAGGGCCAGCCAGACCTGGATCCGTTTCAAGGCGCCAAGCTCCCGCCGGATGCTTGCGTCCGCAGCGGCATGCTGAAACGGTACGTACTTCGTTACGAGTACAAGGGTCAGCAAACCGATAAGCCCGACGAATACGAACATTAGCCGCCAGCCGAATTGCTGTCCGATCCAGGTAGCCAGGGGGACGCCGATGACGTTCGCGATGGAAAGCCCGAGCATTACCGAGGCAACGGCGCGGGCACGCCTGGTGGGCGGCACCAGGGAAGCGGCAATAATGGCCGCGAGGCCGAAATAGGCACCATGCGGCAGGCCCGAAATGAATCGCGTGAACAGCAGCCACCCATAGTCAGGCGCCACGTAAGAGGAAAGATTCGCCAGAGTGAACAGGAGGATCAATCCCAACGCGAGCTTTTTCCGTGGCATTCGCGCACCAAGAACTGCCAGCAATGGTGCCCCCACGACAACACCCAATGCGTAAGCGGAGATCAGGTGGCCGCCCATGGCAAGACTGATTTGCAGATCTTCCACCACATCACTGAGCAAACCCATGATCGCGAACTCAGTGGTGCCAATGGCAAAACCGCCCGTCGCGAGGGCAAAGATGGCCAGCGTCATTCGTGTCTGAACAGCTCTGGCGCCCGCATCGGCCACCGGTGACGGCTGGACGGACGTGTCGCGCGCGGAGGAAGGCATTGATGTCTTTCGTTGAAAGGAAACTGATGACGGCCGGTCCAACAGCGGTCGCTGCCACCTGCTCAGGAATGGCCGGAAACGGGGCCTGAAGTGGTGCTGGGAATGCCGGTGATACGATCACTCATTGCCGTTGCAGGGCAGGGACCCCTTCTGTACAACAACGGACAGATGATTTTGTTCCGCGTTCAGGATACCGCCGTGGCGCGTAGACTCTGCAGCGTGGAGTCAAACATCACGTCATTGAAGCAAGTCGTCGGTGCCGCCATCGTCGATTCACTGGCATATCCGAGCCGGTTGCTCGTCGCCCGAAGGAGCGCACCGCCGATGCTGGCCGGACTGTGGGAATTTCCCGGTGGAAAGGTTGAACCGGGGGAGAACTGCACTCAGGCGTTGCACCGGGAGTTGATGGAGGAACTTGGCGTATCCGTTCGTCTCGGCACCGAAGTCGAAGGTCCCCATGAACAGGGGTGGCTGCTCAACGAACGTGCCGCGATGCGGGTCTGGATGGCCGAACTGACGTCAGGTGTTCCGCGTCCGCTGGAAGACCACGACTTGCTCAACTGGTTGGACCTGGGCTCTGCTGAAACACTCGCGGCCTTGCCTTGGATTCCTGCAGATTATCCGATAGTCGCCGGGCTGCTGGCCGCCATCGGCGAGCCAGTGGACACCACAGGTCCCGCTCCCGGCAGGTGAGGGTTGAAGGTTACCGAGGGCTGGCCAAGTACAGGGAGCTAGAAGAGCGTCGGCTGGAGATCTCCCGTCTTAATTGGGTCCGGCCGGCCATTCCGGGATGATGGAGCAGCATCCGACGACGCCGGCGCGGTTCCTTCCGGATTGCTGGCTTCACCCTCCTGGCTCGAACGGATAAAGCGGGCGCCGCCATCAAACCCATGTCGTTTCTTGAAATAGCCCACACGTGATGCCAACCAACGACGGTAATCCTTCGATGCGTAGGTTCCACCGGAATACAAACGGCGGTATCGTCCAACGAGTTGTGGATGCTCCTTCGCCAGCCATTCCATAAACCACTCCCGGGCACCAGGACGCAAATGTAGCGGACCCGCGGTAACACCCGTGGCTCCGGCGGCAGCGAGCTGGGACAGCAACGAATCCAGTGCTTCATCCGAATCCGTGAGCCAAGGAAGGATTGGCATAGCCATGACCCCGCAGGGAAGGCCAGCTTCCCGCAACCGGCTGATCAGTTGCAGCCGTGCTTTCGGCGTCGGCGTGCCCGGTTCAAGACGTTTGGCGAGATCCGGATCGGTTAAGGCCAACGATATTCCCATCCCGATCTCAACCTGCTTGGACGCCTCTTTCAGCAGAGGGATGTCCCGGGCCAGCAACGTCCCCTTTGTCAGTATGGAGAAGGGAGTGCCGGAATCAGCGAGGGCCGAGATAATTTCCGGCATTAGCTGATATCTACCCTCAGCCCGCTGATAAGGGTCCGTATTCGTTCCCATGGCCACATGGTGGCGCTGCCATGAGGCCTTGGACAGTTCCGCCCGCAGCACCTGGCCGGCATTGACCTTCACGACGAGCTGGCTGTCGAAGTCTGGGCCGGCATCCAGGTCCAGATAGGTGTGCGTTTTACGCGCAAAGCAGTAGACGCAGGCATGGCTGCAACCGCGGTAAGGGTTGATCGTCCATTCGAAGGGCATTGCGGACCGGCCGCCAACACGGTTCAGGACCGATTTCGCCTGTACCTCGTGGAAAGTCACCCCTGCAAATTCGGGCGTTTGCACCGAGCGCAGGAATCCGGCCATGGGCAGCAGCGCCGGTTCCGACGGCGGGCGTCCGTTCGTCTGATTGCTCCACCTCATACTGTATTCGAACATACTTTCGAGGAACATTCAAGGTAATCTTTGATTATGCCGACAAAGATTCTGCTGACAGGCTTCGAGCCTTTCGGCGGCCAAAGCATAAATCCGTCATGGCAGGCCGTTCAGCTTGCGGCGGCAGAGCTGACTGACGCCGGATACGTCGTCCACACGCTTGAGTTGCCGTGCGTCTTCGGCCAATCCGCGGGGGTCCTCAGCAGTGCACTCAACGAAGAGCGGCCGGACCTGGTCTTGTGCGTTGGACAGGCGGGCGGCCGTGGCCGGCTATCACTGGAACGCGTTGCGATCAATATCGACGACGCCCGCATCCCGGACAACGCCGGAAACAGCCCGGTGGATTCCGCTGTCGTGGATGGTGGCCCGGCTGCATACTTCAGCAGTCTGCCCATCAAGGCATCCCTCCTTGAGTTGCGCAGGATAGGAATACCCGCCGAGGTTTCACAGTCCGCCGGCACCTATGTTTGCAACCACGTTTTCTATGCTCTTATGCAAGAACTGCAGTACGGCGTTCACCGCGGTGCCAAGGGCGGATTCGTCCATATCCCCTTCTCGCCGGAGCAAGTGCCCGACAGTTCGGTTGCCAGCATGGAAACAACGACGGCGGCTTCGGCCTTGGCAGCCATTGTCCGGGTCAGCGTGGCCACCGGTGGAGACATTGCAATGGCGGCCGGGGCGACCCACTGAACAGACAGGTTTCTTCCACCGTGATCAGGGACCCCTTGTAACCTGCGGCTTCTGTCGGTAAGAATGCTTCCAGGGGGCGACGAAGCTCCATACCTGTTGAAGGAGCTGATCCATGTCGAATCTGGCGAACATTCTGGTCCAGTCCGCGGAGTCCAATCCGGACAAAGTGGCTATCAAAATGGATGACATTGAACTTAGTTACGGTGTCATTGAGGGACTGAGCCAGAGGGTTGCAGGCTTGCTCCAGTCCAACGGCATTCAGCCGGGGGACCGGGTGGCGCTGATCAGTCCCAACATTCCGCCAATGCCCGCTGTCTACTACGGCATCCTTCGGTACGGAGCCGTCGTCGTGCCATTGAATCCGTTGTTAAAGGCCCGTGAGGTGGAATTCCATTTGAATGACGCCGGAGCCAAACTGGCGTTCGTCTTCGAAGGGGTTCTCGGGGAAGTGCAGGAGGGAGCCAAGGCCGGCGGAGTTGAAGTCGTCAGTATGGACTCTTCCTTTGCCAAGATGCTTGGTGGCCATGATGCGATTTCCGCCGTCGCGGAGGCCGACCCTTCGGATACCGCGGTCATTCTCTACACGTCCGGCACGACCGGCAGACCCAAAGGTGCGGAACTTACGCATGAGAACCTTCGGTCCAATGCAGAGCTGTCCCGCAGCCTGTTCAGCATCACCCCTGACGATGTCCTTTTTGGTGGGCTTCCGTTCTTCCACATCTTTGGGCAGACCTGCGCCTTGAACTCGGCCGTCTCCGCTGGCGCTACGATCACGATCCTGCCGAAGTTCGACCCGGTGAAGGCAATGGAAATAATCCAGCGGGATAAGGTCACCATCTTCCTCGGCGTCCCCACCATGTACATTGGCCTGCTCGGGGTCCCGGACCGGGATAATTATGACGTTTCCGCGCTCCGGATGGCGGCCTCGGGCGGTGCTGCGTTGCCGCTGGAAGTGTTGCGCGGGTTCGAATCGTCCTTCGACGCGACTCTCCTGGAGGGATATGGACTCTCCGAGACCTCGCCTGTGGTGTGCTTCAACCAGATGGACGGCATTCGCAAACCTGGTTCCATCGGCACCGCCGTCCGCGGGGCGGAATTACGTGTCCTGAATGAGGAGGGCCAGGAAGTTTCCCCGGGGGAGGTCGGGGAGCTTGCCGTTTCCGGTGGATACGTGATGAAGGGATATTGGAACAATCCCGAGGCGACCGAAGCTGCCATTCCCGATGACTGGTTCCGAACCGGCGACATGGCCAGAATGGATGAGGACAAGGTGTTCTTCATCGTGGACCGGAAGAAGGACATGATTCTGCGTGGCGGATACAACGTTTATCCGCGGGAGGTCGAAGAGGTCCTTTACGAACATCCCGCCGTTTCGGAGGCAGCAGTCCTCGGGCAGCCGGACGAGGTGCATGGCGAGGAAGTCGTAGCCGTCGTCGTACTCAAAGAAGACGCTGAGCCGGTGGAGCCGGAGGAGATCAGGGACTTTGTGGCGGAACGGATTGCTGCCTATAAGTATCCGCGCCGCGTGGTCATCGCCGACGAGTTGCCTAAAGGACCGACCGGCAAGATCCTCAAACGCGAGATCAAGGTCTAATCAAAGACCATGACGGCCGCGGAAAATGCCGAATGACCGGCCGTTCCGCGTAGCCGCCGTTCCGCAGGCCGGCGTGGCGCTCAAACAGGTTCCGGGATGCAGGATCGCCGGTACGCCACAGTGACCAGACGGCGGCCGCCGCATACAGAGGAAGGAACGGCAGCCCGAGGCACATTGCATACTGTGTGCTGTGCCTTGCCTCGTGACGGACCAGCGCGGCTGATGCGGTTGCCTGCGGGCCTGGTTGCCGGAAGAAGACGACATTGCCGACGGTATAGGCCGCGGCGGCGGGCAGCCGCGGCCGGTATCCGGACGCGAAGAGGAGACCCTGCGGACCCCTGCTGACCGTACTGCCGGTGGCCGCGGCAATGCCGACCCCGAGCGGGGTGGAAAGGTTGACCATGTTGATGACCTGCCGGAGCCGGTGACTTCCCTGCATGGCAGTATTCTAACTGCGTTCAATGGGTCACTGACGGTGTTTTTCAAAGCTGTCGCAGCTGTCTACTAGACTTGCTGTGCCCGACATAACTTCTAAGTGAGAACTGTTGATGACTGAACCCTCCAACGAGTCCCCGGCGGCCAACCCGCTGGACGAATCATCCGTCAATACCGCCGTGGACCAGGCGCTCGCGGCCATCGCCGCCGCAGCGGATCTGGAAAGTCTGAAGGTTGTCCGCCTTGCCCATACCGGTGACAAGTCGCCCTTGAGCCTGGCCAACCGTGCAATCGGCACGCTGCCCAAGGACCAAAAGGCCAACGCCGGCAAGCTGATGGGCGCTGCCCGTGGCCGGGTCAACAAGGCGCTGGCCGAGCGGACCGTGGTGCTTGAGGCCGAACGCGATGCCAACATTCTGGTCGAGGAAGCCGTTGACGTTACGGCTGCTCCCCGGCGTCGCAGGGCAGGAGCCCGGCACCCCCTCTCGACGCTTCAGGACAGGGTCAGTGACATCTTCGTCGGGATGGGATGGGAGATCGCCGAAGGCCCCGAAGTCGAATCGGAGTGGTTCAACTTCGACGCCCTGAACTTCAAGCCGGATCACCCTGCACGTGCCATGCAGGACACCTTCTTCGTCGAGCCTCCGGAGGCTCACCTGGTGCTGCGCACCCACACGTCGCCGGTGCAGGTCCGCTCGCTGCTCGAGCGTGAACTGCCGGTTTACGTGCTCTGCCCGGGCAAGGTGTTCCGTACGGATGAACTGGATGCCACCCACACCCCGGTCTTCCACCAATTCGAGGGTCTTGCGGTGGACAAGGACCTGAGCATGGCGGACCTGCGCGGAACGCTGGAGCATTTCGCCCGGTTGATGCTCGGCGAAGCGGCGGAGATCCGGCTGCGTCCGGCCTTCTTCCCTTTCACCGAACCATCAGCCGAACTCGATGTCTGGCACCCCGGGGCCAAGGGCGGCCCCCAGTGGATCGAGTGGGGCGGCTGCGGGATGGTCAATCCTGCGGTGCTGTCTGCGGCCGGAATCGACCCGGAAATCTACTCCGGATTCGCCTTTGGAATGGGTATAGAGCGGACGCTGATGTTCCGCAATGACGTCGGGGACATGCACGACATGATCGAAGGCGACGTCAGGTTCAGCGAACACTTCGGGATGGAGATTTAGATGCGGGTCCCACTGTCATGGCTGCGCGAGTATGCCCAGGTACCGGATGGAGCGAGCGCCGAAGAGGTAATGGCCGACCTCGTCCGGGTCGGTCTTGAGGAAGAGGACGTACACCGTCCCTCAGACGAACTCTACGGTCCTATCGTTGTGGGCGAGGTCCTCTCCAAGGAGCCGGAGCCGCAGTCCAACGGTAAGACCATCAACTGGTGTCAGGTACAGGTGGCTCCGGAAGGAACGACGGCGGCGGACGGCGGCGACGCGGTGCACGGCATAGTTTGTGGCGCCGATAATTTCGTCGTCGGCGACAAGGTTGTGGTGACACTTCCCGGGTCTGTGCTGCCCGGTGACTTCAAGATCGCCCCGCGGAAAACCTACGGACACATTTCCGATGGCATGATCGCCTCTGTGCGTGAACTCGGTATTGGCGAGGATCACGATGGAATTCTTGTGTTGTCCACCATTGGAGTTGATGCCGAAATCGGAAGCGACGCCGTCGTACTCCTGGGGCTCAATGACGAGGCCGCCGAAATCAACGTGACGCCGGACCGCGGATACTGCTTCTCGATCCGTGGAGTCGCCCGCGAGTATGCACACGCAACGGGGACCGACTTCACCGATCCGGCGGAGCAAGTGACGGTGCCCAAGCCGGATGGAGCGGGCTATCCGGTCAAGATTGACGACCAGACGCCTATTCTGGGCCGGGCTGGTTGTGACCGGTTTGTTGCCCGGACGATCCGGAACCTGGATGTATCGGCGCCGACGCCGCCATGGATGGCTGCCCGGCTGCGGCTCGCCGGTATTCGTTCCATTTCACTCGTGGTCGATGTCACCAACTACGTGATGCTGGAACTGGGTCAGCCGCTGCACGCGTACGACCTTGACAAGCTCTCCGGCGGAATCACCGTCCGCCGGGCGCAGCCAGGCGAGAAGCTGCGGACCCTCGACGACCGCGAGCGTGCTCTCGATCAGGAAGACCTGCTGATCACGGACGACTCCGGACCTATCGGAATCGCCGGCGTGATGGGTGGCGAAAGCACAGAGACGTCTGGAACGACGACCAACGTCCTGATTGAAGCGGCCCACTTTGAGGAAGTCAGCATCGCCCGCTCGGCCCGCCGGCACAGGCTTCCCTCCGAAGCATCCCGAC
>NZ_KI914667.1:21244-22282 GCF_000520495.1 Arthrobacter sp. H14 | reverse complement strand
CCCGCCGGCACAGGCTTCCCTCCGAAGCATCCCGACGGTTTGAGCGTGGAGTCGATTGGCACGTCGCAGCGGTTGCCGCCGAACGCGCCGTCGGATTGCTCGCCGAACTCGGGGGCGGCACCGCCGACCCGGCTGTCACCGATACCGGAACAGCGCCGGCACCGGCGTCGATCTTCCTCCCGGCCGACTACGCCTCAGCCCGGATCGGCATGGAGTTCACCGCGGACGAGATTACCTCCACGCTGACGGAGCTTGGAGCGGAAGTTTCTCCTGCAGCCGACGGCTTCACCGTAGTGGCACCGAGCTGGCGGCCGGACCTGAACGACAAGGCCGACCTGACAGAGGAAGTCGCCCGTCTGGTCGGCTATGACAAGATTCCTTCCCGACTGCCGGTCGCACCTCCCGGGCGCGGTCTGACCCGCGTTCAGCAGCAGCGGCGCAGGGTTGTCCAGGCACTGGCCGACGCCGGTCTCACCGAAGTGCTGGCGTATCCCTTTGTCGATGCTGAATCCAATCAGAGGTTTGGTTCAGAAGAGGCCGAAAAAGACCTGCCGGCGATACGGCTGGCCGTCGATTGGCACGTCGCAGCGGTTGCCGCCGAACGCGCCGTCGGATTGCTCGCCGAACTCGGGGGCGGCACCGCCGACCCGGCTGTCACCGATACCGGAACAGCGCCGGCACCGGCGTCGATCTTCCTCCCGGCCGACTACGCCTCAGCCCGGATCGGCATGGAGTTCACCGCGGACGAGATTACCTCCACGCTGACGGAGCTTGGAGCGGAAGTTTCTCCTGCAGCCGACGGCTTCACCGTAGTGGCACCGAGCTGGCGGCCGGACCTGAACGACAAGGCCGACCTGACAGAGGAAGTCGCCCGTCTGGTCGGCTATGACAAGATTCCTTCCCGACTGCCGGTCGCACCTCCCGGGCGCGGTCTGACCCGCGTTCAGCAGCAGCGGCGCAGGGTTGTCCAGGCACTGGCCGACGCCGGTCTCACCGAAGTGCTGGCGTATCCCTTTGTCGATGCTGAATCCAATCAGA
>NZ_KI914667.1:17516-21144 GCF_000520495.1 Arthrobacter sp. H14 | reverse complement strand
GCGATACGGCTGGCCAATCCGATCAGTGCCGAAGAACCGTTCCTGCGGACTTCTGTGCTGCCGGGGCTCCTGGATGTACTGAAACGCAACGTTTCCCGCGGATTCCGGGATGTGGCGCTCTACGAGACGGGCCTGGTGTTCCTGCCCGGGGAACAGCACGGGACGGCAGAAATTCCCGGACTGGGAGCGCTGCCGCCACCGGAAGTCATTGACTCACTGCTGGCCGGCATACCGGATCAACCCCAGCATTTGGGTGTGGTCATGTCCGGAGGTGATTCGCCGTCCGGGGCGGGACACGATCCCCGCGCATACGATTGGGCGGATGCGTTGGATGTTGCCGGGCTGGTCGGTTCAGTGCTCGGCGTTGAGGTGATCACAAGGCAGGGACAGCATCAGGCGTTCCACCCTGGCCGGACCGCGCAGCTGTTGCTCCGGTCCGGAACGGTGCTCGGCTTTGCCGGAGAACTTCACCCGAAGGTGTTGGCAGCCATGGACGCGCCGGCCAGGACTGTCGCGGTGGAGCTGGACCTCGATGCGCTGTTCGAAGCGGCCGCAGACGTTATCGTCGCCAAGCCGATTCCCACTTATCCGGTTGCGACCCAGGACGTTGCCCTTGTCGTTGATGCCGGCGTGCCGGCCAGCGAGCTGCTCGAGGTTCTCCGCGAAGGTGCGGGAGACCTGTTGGAGGATGTTTCCCTCTTCGACGTGTATTCGGGAACGGGAATCGAGGACGGGCGGAAGTCGCTGGCATTCAGCATGAGGTTCCGTGCTCCGGATCGTACTCTCACTGCGGATGAGGCATCTGCTTCCCGTGAAGCTGCGGTGGCCCTGGCCGCCGAGCGTCTCGGCGCCGTGCAACGGGGATAAGGTGCTTGCCGGCCGGATTGGTTCCGGCCGGCAGAGCAGCGTTAGCCGGCCTGGGAATCCGGCACGAGAAGTACTTTGCCGGTGGTCTTGCGTGACTGGAGGTCGCGGTGGGCTCCGGCGGCGTCGGCCAGCGGGTATGTCGCCCCGATGCTGACGGAAAGATCGCCGGACAGGACTGCATTGAACAAATCCGAGGAACGCCATCTGCGCTCGTCGGCGTCCAGCAGGTAGTCGGCGAGTTTCGGCCGGGTGACGTACAGCGATCCTCCGGCGTTGAGCCGCTGCAGGTCGAATTCGGGAACCGGGCCGGAGGCGCCTCCGAAGAGCACGAGTGTTCCCCGGGTGCGCAGGCTCGCCAGTGAGTCGTCAAACGTCGCCTTCCCGACGCCGTCGAACACGACATCCACGCCGGTTCCGCCGGTCAACTCATTAATGTTGGGCACGAGGCCCTCATATCCGAGGACTTCGTCCGCTCCGGCTTTCCTCGCCAGCGACTCCTTTTCATCGCTTGAGACTGTGGTGATGACCCGGGCGCCTTTGGCCTTGAGCAGCTGGGTCAGGAGGAGTCCCACACCGCCGGCGCCGGCATGGGTTAATACGGTTTGCCCCGCCTTGACCTGGAAAGTGGAGTTGATCAAGTAGTGCGCCGTCATACCCTGCAGGGGCAGCGCCGCAGCGGTGTGGTCGGAGATTCCCTCCGGTACGGGCAGCGCCTTGTCGGCATCGATAAGCATGTACTGGGCATAGGACGCCGAGCCTTCAGCGGTCGCCACGCGGTCCCCGGTTGAGAACCCGGTCACGCCGGTGCCGACCGCCGTAACTGCGCCGGCGGCCTCGCTGCCTGGCGTGAACGGGAAATCCACTGGATAAATCCCACTGCGCTGATACGTCTCGATGAAGTTGACCCCGCTGGCGGCCACCTTGACGAGCAGCTGTCCAGGGCCGGGTTCCGGCACATCGGTCTCAGAAAGTTCCAGGACTTCCGGGCCGCCTGCGTGGGCGGCAACAATCGCATAGCTCATCCTGCCAGTCTAAGCGTCAAGCTGGATGGGCCAGTAGGTTTAGCTCGCGGTGATTTCCACAGTCCGCGTGCCAATTACCGTTTTGTCGATCCAGTCGCAGTAATCCATCGTCAGGTAGTAGGTCCCAGCTTCCGGGGGATGCAACAGCATGTCGTAGCGTTCCGCTGCTCCGGAAGTGACGATGCTCGTCATCATCGGGTAGTCGGTGAAATGACACGGCCGGCAGGGACCATAGCGCGAGGTTTCGCGGAAAGCGCGGCCATCATGGGAGATCAGCTCTGCCATCTTTACAGGCTTCCCGGTACTGTCGGTAAACCGCATGGTGTTCGGCGAGTAGCTGCAATTGAGCAGCCGCAGCAAGGTCGGCGCGCGGTCACCTCCGGCGACGTTGGCCCGCATGTTCTGCAGACTCCAGACATGCTCTCCGCCTGGACGGTGGGCGAGCTCTCCGCCCAGCAGGTAGAAGTGCGTTGGCTGGAAATTGTTGAGGCCCACGTCCTCACCGGATAGTCCTTCCGCGTGGTTGTAGTCGTGCCAGCGGGGGTCCACCGAGTACGGCGCGATCAGCGTTTCCGTATCGATGTCGTATTCCGGACCGTCGATGAAGACCCGCCGTGTAACGCCTTCGGTGACCGGAAAGACCGGGTGCACCACCGGATCGACAATCAGGGGTCCGAACATGCCCAGCTGGACGTGCAGGGTGGTGTTCACGTGACAGTGGTAGAAGTATGTTCCTGCTCCGCCGAGGTTGGGATCGCCCGGCCAGCCGACTTCCGGTTGCCATTGATAGGTGTACTGCCCTTCGATTTCGAACGACGTGTGACCGACGCCGTCGTTGCGCGGATCCGGTTCAAGCCCGTGCCAGTGGGTGGTGTGCGGTCCCTTGCTGGGGTGGGTGGTTCCGTGGAAGATTTGACCTTCCTTGACCCGGATCAGCGGGCCGGGGAAGGCACGGTCACCGGCGTCGTCGTTGAAGGACATGATCTCGTGCTCGGCGCCGTCGTCGAACCGCAGGTCCCGGCGGAACACATCCAATTCAATGGAAACGTCCGGCTCCTCCCAGTATTCGGTAACCGGGTTCTCTTCCTGGTTCTGGTTTGAGCTGAAGTCGACCTGGCTGTCGTAAAAATGCTCGTGGGCTGAAGTAGTCATCAGATTGCTCCTGTTATCGGGGCTGCCAGGGTCCAGTGACCCACGAGACCGCCTGGGTACATCCCACCCGCTGCCGTCTGGGACGGCTCAGCGTGGCAGTGCATTGGGTAGTGCCAGTCAACGTTGCGGTTCTTCCATACGTTCTCGGTGCAATCCGGCGGACGCTTAATCGGGATCAGGCTTTCCTTCCGGTCCATCGCTTCCAGCTCGATGACGTCCTCCCACTGCTGAAGCACGACATGTCCGTCATCGTCGATGAAGCCGCCGGTACGGGGGAAGTCGAAGCCATTGCGGCGTACGGTCCACAAGTGATTACCGTGAAAGTGCATCTGGTGGGACACGATGCCCGGGTTGACCAGGCGTACCAGCTGGCCGGTACTGACCGAATCGGATGTGTAACCCAGGCTGAGGTCGCGGGAATCGATGTGCCGGGCTGAGCCGGAAATGAGCGTGTCCTCCATCCGCGTCCGGTTGAGAGCCTCGTTTCGGGTAATGCCCAGCGACTCGTAGCCCGCCTTGCCATTGAGGGTGAAATACCGTGGCACGGCCTTGTCGATTCTCGGATCCACAGTGCCGCCGGCGGCTGC
>NZ_KI914667.1:10761-17416 GCF_000520495.1 Arthrobacter sp. H14 | reverse complement strand
TGCCCATTCAGGCTCGACGTCGTGGCAGATCCACACCCACTGCCGCTCAAACTCAACTGCGCCGGGTTTCACACACCAGGGGTCACTGGGATCCATCACAATCAGGGCGCCAAACAGTCCGAGCGTACGTTCCACCGGCGTGTTTGTCGGGTCGCTGTAGATGTAGCTGCCGCAGTCCGGGGCGGGAAATTCCAGGTCCTTGTACTTGCCCGGCGCGATTTCCCCGGTTCCAACGTCCGCGCCGCCGTCGCCGGCATTGTGGAACGTCAGCTGATGTGGCTCCGCAAGGCGGTTGTGGACGCGGATCTTGATCGTGCTGCCGTATTCGGCCACGATCGTGCGCTCGGGGAAGTAGCTGGCCCAGTACGCTCTCCTGACAAGGTAGGAGCCAGGGTGCGCCGGGTCCGGGGCGAGCGGCTCCGGCCGGCCGTTTGGAGGCAACGCTGCGCCAAGCGGGTAAGTCCTGCTGGGAATCACCTCATTGTTGACGGTGATAATCTGCGCCGGAAGTGCAAGGCTTGGATTCGCATCCTGCAGATTGCTCGGCCGGTCCCCGAAACCGCGGTGATACACCAGGGAATCGTCGACCATCTTCATATAGCCGTCGTTGATGTACATCTGCAGGACGCCCGGTATCGGCAGAGCCGCCTCCGGTGCCGCCGCCCGCAGCATTGTCGGCGACTGTGCGGAAGCCCGTCCATTGATGGCGCCCAGTGACAACAGGCCTGTGCCGGCGGCGGCGGAGCCGAATTTCAGCGCGTCGCGGCGGTCCGGAGCGGTCGTGGTTCGAGAGGAGTTCATAGCCGTGCCTCCATAGCGGGTCGATTCCGTACCGTGGGAAGCTCCAGCGGAACAATCCGCTGTTCCCAGGGGTCCGAAAATTCGGCAGAGAATTTGTCCGTATCGGACGGGGCGAGATAGCTGATGGCAAACCGCTCGGTTGCTCCGGCCGCGATTGGCCCGGACTGGCGGCCTGTGCCGTTCGGGGTCACGCCGATACCGTCATCGCCGACTTTGAGTCTTAGCTGTCCGGGCGACAGGAGGATCGGATAGTTCTGCAGGTTCTGGACCTCAAGCTCAACCAGAACGACGTCGGCCCAGGTGTGGTTGCCCGGCTCCAGGCTCCCGGTGCCCCCGTGGTTGTGGCCGGATGAGACTCCGGTTGCCGACGCTTCGCTGGCGGAAAGCCGCGGCCGGCGTTCAGCCTTGCGGATTTCCACGGTTCCGAAGCTCGTTTGCCGTCCCCGGGCGCCGGTGTTGCCCCGTGCCCATGCCATCACTCCGGCCGCTCCAGCGAGGAGGAAGGCACCACCGCTGGCCATCACCCCCACCTGGCGGCGTGTGAAGAGCGGAACAGCCGCCTCATCCGGCACGGCTGTATCGATAAGTGTTGCCCCGGACGGTTCGTCGTCCTGTGGCCTGGGCTGTAGTTGCGATTCCACGGCCGGCCCCCCGATCTGTGACAAATAGACTGTATTTATCTTGTTGGGCACCGGTTGGGAAAACCTTGAACGGACAACAAGCCGCAACGATGTATAAATATTGACATCTACGCATAAAAAACCGTTAGAGTTGGATCATGACTTTTTCTGTTGCTGTATCCGGTGCCAGTGGATATGCCGGTGGCGAGGCCCTCCGGCTGCTTTCCTCCCATCCAAATGTGCAGATCGGAGCGATCACCGCGCACAGCAATGCCGGTTCCAGACTTGGCGAACTGCAACCGCACCTGCATTCCCTGAGCCACCGGCTGCTGGAGGAAACCACCGCGGAAAACCTTGCCGGGCACGACGTCGTCGTTCTGGCTTTGCCGCACGGTGCCAGTGCTGAGATGGCGGCGCAACTACCCGAATCCACGCTGGTCATCGACGCCGGAGCGGACCACCGGCTTGAGGATGCGGCTGCGTGGGAGAAGTTTTATGGATCCTCCCATGCCGGCACGTGGCCCTACGGCCTGCCGGAGTTGCCGGGCCAGCGGGAGAAGCTGCGCGGGGCAAAGCGGATTGCCGTTCCGGGCTGTTATCCCACCAGTTCGCTGCTGGCCCTGATGCCTGGCTTCGCCGCGGGATTCCTGGAGAACGACGACGTCGTCATCGTAGCTGCCTCCGGCTCCTCCGGCGCGGGGAAATCGGTAAAACCCCACCTGCTCGGCGCCGAAGTCATGGGAGGCATGAGCCCCTACGGTGTAGGCGGCGGACACCGGCACACCCCGGAAATCGAGCAGGGCCTCTCGCTCGCAGCGGGAGCTCCGGTGCAGATTTCCTTCACCCCGACGCTGGCTCCAATGAGCCGGGGCATTCTCAGCACCGCCACCGCCAAGGTGAAGGCGGGTGCCGGCGTCGATCCTGCCGAACTGCGTGAAGCCTGGGTCAATGCCTACGAGAATGAACCTTTTGTGCACGTGCTGCCGGAGGGCCAGTGGCCAACGACGAAGGCGGTGCTGGGATCCAACCACGCTGTCCTGCAGGTGGCCTACGACGAACATGCTGGGCGCGCGATCGTCAGCTGCGCCATCGACAATCTGACCAAGGGCACGGCAGGCGGGGCGGTCCAGTCAATGAATTTGGCGCTCGGCCTCGATGAAACAGCCGGTCTCGACTTCCAGGCGGTGGCTCCATGAGCGGAATTACCGAACCGGCCGGATTCCGGGCCTCCGGCGTAACGGCGGGGCTGAAAGCGTCCGGTGGAGCCGACGTCGCACTGGTGGTTAACGACGGTCCGGCCAAGGCAGCAGCTGCAGTATTCACGTCCAACCGGGTTGCCGCCGCACCGGTGCACTGGTCCCGGCAGGTTGTTTCCGACGGGCGCGTCGACGCCGTCATCCTGAACTCCGGAGGCGCAAATGCCTGCACCGGACCCGAAGGGTTCCAGAACACCCACACCACCGCAGAGAAGACGGCGGAAGCACTCGGGGTTTCCGCCACGGACGTTTTCGTCTGTTCGACCGGGCTGATCGGCGAACAACTGCCCATGGACAAGCTCCTGCCCGGAGTCGCAGCCGCTGTATCAGCCGTGCATCACGACGGCGGTGCTGAGGCCGCGAAGGCCATCATGACCACCGATTCGGTCGCCAAGGAAGCGGTGGCAGCCGGAACCGGCTACAGCATTGGCGGCATGGCCAAGGGAGCCGGAATGCTGGCCCCCGGGCTTGCCACCATGCTGGTTGTCCTCACCACCGATTCGGACCTGCCGGCCGACGAGCTCGACACCGCGTTGCGGCAGGCAACACGGGTGACCTTTGACCGGACGGACTCCGACGGGTGCATGTCCACCAACGACACGGTGGTGCTGCTGGCCTCCGGAGCCGCCGGCGTCGTCCCGGAACGCGGAGAATTCACTGCGGCGCTGACCGAAGTCTGCCGCAGCCTGGCGGAACAGCTGATTACCGATGCCGAAGGCGCCTCGCACGATATCGCCGTCACCACCATCAATGCCGCCACTGAAGAGGATGCCGAGACGGTCGGCCGAGCCGTAGCCAGGTCCAACCTGTTCAAGACAGCGATCTTCGGCATGGATCCGAACTGGGGGAGGGTGCTCTCCGCAGTGGGAACCACCGATGCGGTATTCGAACCGGACGAGTTGAACGTTGCCATCAACGGGGTACAGATCTGCCGCAACGGCGGAATCGGCGATTCCCGTGACCTGGTGGATCTGGGCGGCCGGAAAGTGACGGTCGAAATAGACCTGAACGCCGGACAGGCCGAGGCCACCATCTGGACGAATGACCTGACCCACGAGTATGTGCATGAGAACAGTGCCTACAGCAGCTGAGGAAGCCATGGAATCGTCTGTACTGATCGCCCAGGATAAGGCGGAAACCCTAATCGAGGCATTGCCCTGGATCCAGCGCTTCGCCGGCAGCATCGTGGTGATCAAATACGGCGGCAACGCGATGGTCAACAACGAACTGCGGCGCGCCTTCGCCGAGGACGTGGTGTTCCTGCACCATGTCGGGATAAAGCCCGTCGTCGTCCACGGCGGGGGACCGCAGATCAACAGCATGCTCGAAAAGCTCGGCATCCAGTCGCGCTTCCGGGCCGGCCTGCGCGTGACCACCCCGGAAGCGATGGACGTTGTCCGGATGGTCCTGACAGGCCAAGTCGGCCGCGAGCTGGTGGGCTTGATCAATGCCCACGGCCCCTACGCCGTCGGACTCAGCGGCGAGGATGGCGGACTGTTGCAGGCTGAACGGCGCGGCGCAATGGTCGACGGCGATGAAGTGGACCTGGGACTCGTCGGCGAAGTGACCGGCGTCAATCCGGCCGCCATCGTGGACCTGCTGGAAGCGGGCAGGATCCCGGTCATATCCACTGTCGCTCCGGAAACCTTTCCGGTCCCCACAGGCGAGGTACTCAATGTCAATGCCGATTCCGCGGCGGCGGCGCTCGCGGTTGCGTTGAAGTCATCCAAGATGATCATCCTGACCGACGTCGAAGGGCTGTACCGGAACTGGCCGGACCGTAACTCGCTGATTTCATCGTTGGCTGCAGTCGAGCTGCGCGCAATGCTGCCGCAGCTCGAGTCGGGAATGATTCCGAAGATGACGGCCTGCCTGAAGGCTGTGGACGAGGGGGTGCCGCGGGCGCATATCGTCGATGGCCGCACGCCGCATTCGCTGCTGCTGGAAATTTTCACCGCGTCCGGTATTGGAACGCAGGTCGTGCCCGACAGTGAGGAGACACAATGAGCGGAAACCCGGACCTTTGGAATGAGCGTTACAAGCAGTCGCTGCTGGGCGTCTTCGGAACGCCGCAACGCGTGCTGGTCCGCGGCTCCGGCTGTTCGGTATGGGACGACGCGGGCAACGAGTATCTGGACCTGCTCGGTGGAATCGCGGTGAACGCGCTAGGGCATGCCCATCCCGCGTTGATCGGCGCCATCACGGCCCAGCTGGAAACTCTCGGCCATATCTCGAACTTCTTCATCAGTCCGCCGCAGGTGCGGCTGGCGGAAAAACTGCTGAGCATCACCAACGCCCCGGACGGCTCCAAAGTCTTCTTCACCAACTCCGGCACCGAAGCCAACGAGGCGGCTTTCAAGCTCGCCCGCAAGCACGGCCGCAATGCCGACGGCGAAGGTGCGGTAAACGCGGACGGAAAACCGGGATCCAGCGTCCCCGGCCGGAACCGGATTATCGCTCTGGAAGGCGCGTTTCACGGCCGCACCATGGGGGCATTGGCGTTGACCGCAAAGGAGGCTTACAAGGCACCGTTTGAGCCGCTGCCCGGACCAGTGACGCATATTCCGTTCGGCGATATCGCCGCGCTGGAGGAGGCAGTCGACGAAACGGTCGCCGCCGTCTTCCTTGAACCCATCCAGGGCGAGGCCGGTGTGAGGCCCTTGCCGGACGGATATTTGAAAGCCGCCCGGCAGTTGACCACCGACGCCGGTGCACTGTTGATCATCGACGAGGTCCAGACAGGTATCGGCCGGACCGGCTCCTGGCTGTGTTCGGGTGGCGAAGTCGTGCCCGACGCCGTAACCCTCGCCAAGGGTCTTGGCGGTGGGATCCCCATCGGTGCGATGGTTACGTTCGGCGAGGCGCCGTCGTCGTTAATGGCTGCGGGTGACCATGGGACCACCTTTGGTGGAAATCCGGTGGCCACCGCGGCGGCACTAACGACCCTGGAGACCATCGAATCGGAAGGGCTGCTCGAGCACGCTGCCAAGCTTGGAACTTGGCTGCGGAGCCGGCTGGAGTCCTTGGATCACGTCGTGCAGGTCCGCGGTGCCGGCTTGTTGATAGCGTTCGATCTTGACGCTCCCGTGGCGGCGAAGCTCGTCACGACGGCACTGGAACATGGCTTCATCGTCAACAGCCCGGGGCCAGCGACCATCCGGCTCGCTCCGCCGCTGATCCTCACCCAGCAACAGGGGGACCGGTTCCTGGCCGCGCTCCCACAGCTTATTGACCAGGTTATCGACCAGAAGGAGAATTCATGACCCGCCACTTTCTACTCGACACGGACTTGAGTCCTGCCGAGCAGGCCGAGGTGCTTGAACTCGCCGTCACGATGAAAGCGGACCGGTTTGCCCGCAAGCCGTTCGCCGGCCCGCAGACAGTGGCCGTCATTTTCGACAAGACCTCAACCCGTACCCGCGTATCCTTTGCGGCGGGAGTGGCGGACCTGGGCGGTTCGCCGCTGATCATCGGCGCGGGCGATGCCCAGCTGGGACATAAGGAATCCATCGCCGACACCGCCCGGGTGCTCGAACGAATGGTTGCCACGATTGTGTGGCGCACATTCGAGCAGTCGGGACTGGAGGAAATGGCGGCGCATTCCTCGGTGCCGGTTATCAACGCCCTCTCCGACGAGTACCATCCCTGCCAATTGCTGGCGGACCTGCTGACGGTCAAGGAGCACAAAGGCCGGCTGGACGGGCTGACCATGAGCTATCTCGGGGATGGGGCCAACAACATGGCCGCCTCTTACCTGCTGGCCGGTGCCACCGCGGGAATGCACGTGCGGATCGGCACCCCGGAGACCTACCTGCCATCCGGGACGGTGATTTCCGCGGCGAAGGAGCGTGCGGCGGAAACCGGCGGCTCCATCCTGATCACCTCGGATTCGGCCGAGGCCTTGGCTGGCGCGGATGTGCTGGCCACGGACACCTGGATCTCCATGGGTCAGGAAGACGAGCAACAGGCGCGGGCGGA
>NZ_KI914667.1:0-10661 GCF_000520495.1 Arthrobacter sp. H14 | reverse complement strand
AGGCGCGGGCGGACGTGTTCAAGCCATATTCCATCGATTCCGCCGCGCTGGCACAGGCGGCACCGGACGCCGTGGTACTTCACTGCCTTCCCGCCTACCGTGGACTGGAAATATCCGCGGATGTGATTGACGGTCCGCAGTCGGTGGTCTGGGACGAGGCGGAAAACCGCCTGCACGCGCAGAAGGCGCTGATGGCCTGGCTGGTGGAGCAATCCGGAAACCCGGCTGCAGGTGTGGCGACGCGATGAGCACCAGGAACACCGAACCAAGCGGCGGGGAGGAGGTGCCCGGCGCCGCGCAGACAGACGGCCGGACCGGGCACGACGCCGGGACGGACGGCCGGACCGAGCATGACGCCGGGACGGACGGCCGCTCGACCGGCAGGCCGGCCACCAAGACGGCACGGCAAGGACGCATTACCGCCCTGCTGACCTCCCGGCCAGTGCGCTCGCAGGCGGAACTGGCCGCTTTATTGGCCGACGACGGCGTCATGGTCACCCAGGCGACGCTTTCCCGGGACCTCGTGGAACTTGGCGCGGTCCGGGTGCGAAGCCCGGCCGGCGGACTCGTCTACGCAGTGCCATCGGACGGCGTCGACCGTACCCTGCAGTCGGCGCTGGACCAGGAAGTCCTGGACGCCAGGCTGGGGAAACTGTGCGAAGACGTGCTGGTGACCGCGGAGGCCTCGGCCAACCTGGTGGTCCTGCGCACGCCGCCCGGGGCTGCGCAATACCTGGCCTCCGCCATCGACCATTCCACGATGCCGGCCATCATGGGTACTATCGCCGGAGACGACACGATCCTGCTGGTGTGCCGCGACGCCGGCGCGGGTGACGCCGTCGCCAAGCGGTTCCTGGATCTCGCCGCGGCCGCCGGCAGGGCCTGACCCTAACGGATAGTCAGCGCCCGACGTGAACGAATCGGCAAACGCGTCCCTGAACGCATAGCCTTGAAGCAAGCTCAACCGACTAACCACGCGCGGGCGGGCGGCGCCCGATCGGCGCGCTGACCGCTCAATCGAACAAGGAGCAATTTGTGACTGACCGCATCGTTTTGGCCTACTCCGGTGGGCTCGACACCTCCGTCGCCATCGGCTGGATCGCCGAAGCCACCGGATCCGAGGTGATTGCCGTTGCCGTCGACGTCGGACAGGGCGGCGAGTCCCTGGAGACCATCCGCCAGCGTGCCCTCGACTGTGGTGCCGTCGAAGCCTATGTTGCCGACGCCCGCGACGAATTCGCCGCTGAGTACTGCATGCCGGCGCTGAAGGCCAACGCCCTCTACCAGGACTCCTACCCGTTGGTGTCCGCCGTGTCCCGGCCGGTCATCGTCAAGCATCTGGTTGCTGCCGCCCGCGAATTCGGCGCCTCCACCGTTGCCCATGGCTGCACCGGCAAGGGTAACGACCAGGTCCGCTTCGAGGTTGGCATCCAGACTCTGGGTCCGGACCTGAAGTGCATTGCCCCTGTCCGGGATCTCGCGCTGACCCGCGACAAGGCCATCGAATATGCAGAGAAGAACAACCTTCCGATCGAGACCACCAAGAAGAACCCATTCTCGATCGATGCGAACGTCTGGGGACGCGCGGTCGAAACCGGTTTCCTCGAAGACATCTGGAACGGTCCCACCAAGGACGTGTACAACTACACCGATGATCCCGCGTTCCCACCGGTGGTCGACGAAGTCACGATTTCCTTCTCAGCCGGTGTTCCCGTGGCTATCGATGGTCACGCCGTGACGCCGCTTGAGGCGATCCAGGAGATGAACCGCCGCGCCGGAGCGCAGGGTGTCGGCCGGATCGACATCGTCGAGGACCGCCTGGTGGGTATTAAGAGCCGCGAAATCTACGAGGCTCCTGGCGCGATGGCGTTGATTGCCGCGCACCGCGAGCTCGAGAACGTCACTGTTGAGCGCGAGCAGGCCCGCTTCAAGAAGACGGTCGGCCAGCGCTGGACGGAACTGGTCTACGACGGCCAGTGGTTCTCCCCGCTGAAGCGTTCACTGGATACCTTCATCGATGACACCCAGACATATGTCAACGGTGACATCCGGATGGAGCTGCACGGCGGCCGGGCAACTGTTACCGGACGCCGCTCCGAAACCGCGCTGTACGACTTCAACCTCGCCACCTACGACACCGGCGACACCTTCGACCAGTCGATGGCCCGCGGCTTTATCGAGCTGTTCGGAATGTCTTCGAAGGTCGCTTCCGGGCGGGACCAGCGCGCGGCAGAGGGCAAATAAGCCATGACCGGTCAGGGAACTAACGACGGTGCACGGAAAACGAACACCGGCGCGCTGTGGGGCGGCCGATTCGCGAGCGGACCCAACGACGCGCTGGCGGCCCTGAGCAAATCCACCGACTTCGATTGGCGCCTGGCCGGTTACGACATCGCCGGGTCCAAGGCACATGCCCGGGTGCTGCACAAAGCCGGACTGCTCGACGATGCCGAACTCGAGGGAATGCTGTCCGCCCTGGACCAGCTCGATGCGGATGTCCGTTCGGGTGCATACACCGCGGCCGACTCGGATGAGGATGTGCACGGCTCCCTGGAGCGCGGTCTGATCGAGCGGGCCGGGCCGCAACTGGGTGGCAAGCTTCGCGCGGGCCGATCGCGGAACGACCAGATCGCCACCATGGGCCGCATGTATCTGCGCGACCATGGCCGCATCATCGCTCGGGGAGTGCTCGACGTCGTCGACGCCTTGATGGCGCAGGCAACCGAGCATCTGGGCGCTGCCATGCCGGGGCGGACCCACCTTCAGCATGCCCAGCCGGTGCTGCTTTCACACCACCTGCTGGCCCATGCCTGGGCTTTGCTGCGGGATGTGCAGCGCCTGATCGACTGGGATAAGCGCGCGGCCGTCTCGCCGTACGGATCAGGCGCGCTGGCGGGTTCGTCGCTCGGGTTGGATCCGGAGGCGGTGGCCAGGGACCTGGGCTTCAACTCCGCCGTGCACAACTCGATTGACGGAACTGCTTCCCGCGACGTTTATGCAGAGTTTGCCTGGGTCAGCGCCATGATCGGCGTCGACCTGTCCCGGATCAGCGAGGAAATCATCTTTTGGGCGACCAAGGAATTCTCCTTCGTGACTCTCGACGACGCATTTTCCACCGGGTCGTCGATCATGCCGCAGAAGAAGAACCCTGACGTAGCGGAACTGGCCCGCGGCAAATCCGGACGCCTAATCGGAGACCTGACAGGACTGCTGGCCACCCTCAAGGGCCTGCCGCTTGCGTACAACCGGGACCTGCAGGAGGACAAGGAGCCGGTTTTCGACGCCGCCGATACCCTCGAACTGTTGCTGCCGGCGGTGGCCGGGATGGTCGCCACACTGAAGTTCCACACCGAACGGATGCATTCCTTAGCTCCGCAGGGCTTCGCACTCGCCACCGACGTCGCCGAATGGTTGGTCCGCCAAGGCGTGCCGTTCCGGGTGGCGCACGAGTTGTCGGGTGAGGCCGTGGCCTTGTGCGAAAAGCGTGGGATCGAACTGTGGGACCTGACGGATGAGGACTTTGCCGGCATTTCGGAGCATCTAACCCCCGGCGTACGGGAGGTGCTGACGGTCGACGGTTCGCTCAACAGCCGTGATTCCCAAGGCGGGACGGCACCGTCCGCAGTACAGAAACAACTTGAGGTGCTGCGCTCCGACGTCGAAACCGCCAGGGAATACGCACGGATCTGAAATGCACCCTGTTAATGCCGATCACAACTTTCTGCTGCACCACCATAGTGTGGACGCGGCGCCGCGGCTGTTGGGAGCAACGTTGCGGCATGAAAGCGATGAGGGGCCGGTAACGGTCCGGATTACCGAAGTTGAGGCCTACCTCGGGTCGCAGACTTCGGATTTTCCGGACCCCGGCTCGCACGGCTTTCGTGGCAAGACGAACCGGAACGCGGTCATGTTCGGCCCGGCCGGATTCCTCTATGTCTACTTCACTTACGGCATGCATTATTGCGCCAATATCGTCTGCGGCACAGCGGGCACTTCGTCCGGCTGCCTGCTCCGCGCTGGCGAGGTGATCGAAGGGCGGGAACTGGCCAAGTCAAGGCGTGCAGCGGCGAAAAAGGAAGTCGAACTGGCCAAAGGCCCCGCCCGGCTGACGCAGGCCCTCGGGTTGGGAAGGGAACACAACGGGCTCCCGGTCTTTGAGTCCCCATTGACGCTGCGGTTGGCCGATGCCGCTCCGTCCCCGCAGCACCTGAGTACCGGTCCCCGCGTCGGAGTAAGCGGACCCGGCGGCGGCCACGAGTACCCCTGGAGGTTCTGGCTCTCCGGGGACAAGACTGTGTCGACGTACCGCCCGGCGAAACCACGCCAGGCGCCCGCCGTCTGAGCCTGGACTCTTGGTCCTGTTCGTGAATCGCTCCAGCAGAAGATGCACTTAAGCGGCGCTCAAAGGTGCATCTTCTGCTGGATCGATGCCAAACCGGTACGGTGCTTAGGTGACTATTTCTTCCCGTGAACCGGTGGAGTCAATGATCAGTCGGCTCTGCGCCGTGGTCCAGGACTACCCAAAGCCAGGAATCACCTTCCGCGACCTGACGCCGGTGTTCGCGGATGGAGCAGCACTCCGCGCCATCGTCGATTCCCTGATCGAGCCCTTTGCCGGCCAGTTCGACGCCGTCGCCGGTGTGGAGGCGCGTGGCTTCCTGCTGGCCGCAGCCGCAGCCTACTCTGCCGGCGTCGGAGTCATTACCGTCCGTAAGCCCGGCAAGCTTCCCCGCCGCGTCTATACCGAACAGTATGACCTGGAGTACGGATCGGCCGGTCTGCAGATGCATATCGACGACGTCGCGGCCGGAACCCGGGTGCTGGTGCTCGACGACGTTCTCGCCACCGGAGGGACCCTCGCCGCCACAAGCAGGTTGTTCAGCCGCGCCGGCGTCCGGGTGGCCGGTTTCGGCGTCGTACTGGAATTAAACGGACTTCGCGGCCGCAGCTCTTTGGCCGGGCACCGGGTCCGATCCCTCGCCCGTGTCTGATAAAAGTTGCCTGCGTGCATCCCGGCGTGAGACAGCCCTTCGCACCTTCCTGCAATGCGCAGCCGACCGGCGCGTAATCCAGCAATGCGCCGGCGCACAAATCGCTGTAGAATAGACGGTCTGCCTTTTAGCGGGAGGGGAATGCAATGCCGGAGAGCCGTTTGGCCGATACCGAACCCACAGCCACCGGGTCCACAGGTTCAGAAACCGTGGATTCCGAGCTGAACAATGAGCGCGAATATGTGGCGGGACTCTATGCCCGTCTGGACGAGTTGCGGGAGGAAAAGGCGGCCCAGCTCGCCCAGGTCCGGCGCACTACCTCCGCCGGCTCACATCAGAACCGTTCCGAACGTGACGCTTTCGCCACCCTCTACGAGGACCGGCTGGCTCAGCTCAACGCAGTGGATGACAGGCTGGTGTTCGGACGGCTGGATCTGGACGACGGCGAATCCCGCTACATCGGCCGCATCGGCTTGTCGACGGCCGACCTGCAACGCCTCATGGTGGACTGGCGCGCCCCGGAGGCTGGCACCTTTTACCAGGCGACAGCCTTCGAACGCCAAGGCGTACGCCGCCGCCGGCACCTGATCCTGCAGGGCCGCAAGGTCAAGGCCATCGAGGACGACGTCCTCGATACGGAAATGCTGGAGGACTCGGATGTCCTGCAGGGCGAGGGCGCGCTGCTGGCCGCACTGAACTCAAAGCGCACCGGCCAGATGGCCGACATCGTCGGAACCATCCAGGCAGAACAGGACCGGATTATCCGTTCCGCTCTGCCAGGAGCACTGGTGGTCCAGGGCGGACCGGGAACCGGCAAGACCGCCGTCGCGCTGCACCGTGCCGCGTACCTGCTATACACGCACCGCGAGCGTCTCAAGTCGGCCGGCGTGCTGCTGGTGGGCCCATCCAATTCCTTCATGCGCTACATCGAACGCGTGCTGCCTTCGCTGGGTGAGACCGGCGTCGTGATGACCAGCGTGGGCCGGCTGATGCCGGGAATCAGCACGGTGGACGAGCGGAATCCGGACGTGGTGGAGATCAAGGGCCGCCTGGAGATGGCCGACGTCGTCAAGCGCGCTGTTGCCAACCGGCAGCGGGTGCCGGACGCCGATCAGCGGCTCAAGGTCGAAAGCACGACCATTACGTTGACGCCGAAGCAGGTGCGCCGTGCGCGGGAGAAAGCCCGTGGCACCGGCAAACCGCATAACGAGGCGCGGATGACGTTCGTCAAGATCCTGTTGCGGGAACTGACCGAACAGTTGACAGAGAAAATCGAGGAATCCTCCGGCCGCGGCAATGCGGCGGACCGGTCCTATCTGGCCGAGGAGGTCCGGTCCTCCCGCGACGTTCGGGTCGCCATCAACCTGTGCTGGATGCCGCTCACTCCGGAAAAGCTGATCCGGGACCTGCTCTCCAAACCGGAACGACTGGAGGCAGCCGCCCCGAAGCTCAATGCAGGGGAGCGGGAATTTCTGCTGCGCAGCCCGGACGCGCCGTGGACCGAAGCGGACGTGGCATTGCTGGACGAGGCCGCGGAACTGCTCGGCGAGCTGGATGTATCCGGAGGCCGGGACGCGGTTGCCCGCGACGCGGAACGGCAGCGCGACATTGCCAACGCCGAGCGGACGATCGAAAACGTCAATCCGTCACTGGCCGATTCGGGCGTCGATGGAACCCTCCGGGCAGAAGAGCTGGCGGATTTCAATGCGGTCCAGGAACAACGCTTCTCGGCTGCCGAACGCGCCGTCAATGATCGCACCTGGGCCTTCGGGCATATCGTGGTCGATGAGGCGCAGGAGCTGTCCGCCATGCAGTGGCGGCTGCTGATGCGCCGCTGTCCGCTGAAGTCGTTCACCATCGTCGGCGACATCGCGCAAACCAGTTCCGCAGCCGGCGCGGCTTCCTGGGCACAGGCGCTCGAGCCGTTCCTGGGGGAGCGGTGGAAGCTGGAGGAGCTGACGGTGAATTACCGTACCCCCACCCAGATCGCCGAAGCCGCGGTCCGGATGACCAACGCCGCGGGCCTGGGAATCGCCGCACCCAAGGCGGTCCGCGAAGGCCGCTGGGGACCCGTCGTCGAACGCGTCGAGGAGGGCAGCCTGACGGAGGCATTGCTCGACGCCGTTCCCGAGGAATTGGACCTGCTCGACGGCGGTCTGTTGGCCATCATTGCGGATGCTCCCCGGGTGGCTGGCCTCCGGGGGGAGTTGCGTGCCGTCTACGGCGGGCGGGTCGGGGCCGGATCCGGTGGACTCGAGCAGGATATTGTGGTGATCAGTGCCCACGACGCCAAGGGACTGGAGTTCGACGGCGTCATCATCATTGAGCCTGCCGAGCTATTGGCCGCGGCCGGTGGCAAGGTCGGGGACCTGTACGTTGCCATGACACGACCCACCCAGCGGCTGCGCCTGATAGCCGAAGGAGAAATCCCCGCGGGGATCGAGTAATTTAGGAAATGTGACTTCCATGCAGGTTGAAAGTTCCCCGAGCGTCAAGGCTCAACACAACGACACCAGCTTCGCCAACGTCTGGCAGGAGCTTAAATGGCGGGGTCTGATCCACGTTTCCACCGATGAAGCTGAACTCGAAAAGGCCCTCACCGGTGAACCGCTGACCTACTACTGTGGTTTCGACCCGACGGCACCCAGCCTGCACTTAGGCAATCTGGTGCAGCTGTTGACCATGCGCAGGCTGCAGCTCGCCGGTCACCATCCGATTGGGCTGGTGGGCGGCTCCACCGGTCTTGTAGGGGATCCACGCCCGACGGCGGAACGCACTTTGAACACCAAGGAACAAGTTGCCGAATGGGTGGGGTACCTCCAGGGCCAGGTCTCGCGGTTCCTCAGCGTTGATGGTGACAACCCGATGCAGATGGTCAACAACCTGGACTGGACAGCGCCAATGACGGCCATCGACTTCCTGCGTGAGGTGGGCAAGTACTACCGCGTGGGCACCATGATCAAGAAAGACGCAGTGAGCGCCCGGCTGAATTCGGATGCCGGCATCAGCTACACCGAGTTCAGCTACCAGATCCTGCAGGGATTGGATTACCTGGAACTGTTCCGCAGCTACGGCTGTACGCTCCAGACGGGTGGTTCCGATCAGTGGGGCAACCTCACCAGCGGGGTGGACCTAATTCACCGCGCCGAGGGCAAGAGCGTGCACGCCATCGGAACCCCGCTGATAACCAATTCGGATGGAACCAAATTCGGCAAGAGCGAAGGCAATGCCGTTTGGCTGGATGAAAAGCTGACGACGCCATACGCCATGTACCAGTTCTGGTTGAACACTGCTGATGCCGATGTCGTGGACAGGCTTAAAGTCTTTACATTCCTATCGCAAGAACAGATCGAAGAATTGGAAACGGCCGTCGCGGAGCGGCCGCATAAACGGGAGGCCCAACGGACGCTGGCATACGATGTCACGTCATTGGTCCATGGAACCGACGCGGCCGATAAAGTAATTGCTGCTTCGGCCGCACTATTTGGCCAAGGCGAATTGCACGAGCTCGATGAGGCAACGTTAAAATCGGCGACGGCGGAACTGCCCAGTGGCACCGTCAGTCGGGATGGAATGGGAATTGTGGAGCTGTTGGTGGCTTCCGGTCTCGCGCAAAGCAACTCGGCCGCACGACGGACGGTTGCCGAAGGCGGCGCGTACATCAACAACGTCAAGGTAACGGATGCGGATGCTGTGATTGACTTCACCGAGCTCCTCCATGGCCGGTACTTGCTCGTCCGGCGCGGAAAGCGCAATCTGGCAACTGTGGAAGTGGCACGGTAGTCACGCCTGCCGGCAGGCGTGACGGCCCGGGAATACGCAAGAACAAAGGCGGACCCGGGGTTCGGACCGGCGCGGCTGGAGCACTCAGTTGGCGGCTTTTCAGGCGGCGGGGGTGGTCCTGGGATGGGATTTGACGGCACGCTCGGAACTGCCGTAATGTTCTTGAAGTCGCCTACCGATGAAGTCCATTAGGACAAAGGCTGCGACGGTCTGGAATACGGGCCGGGCAGAAAATCGAGCAGGGACAACCCCTTCAAATCAAGAAGCGATGCTGTGTGTGCGTGAAGCGGACTGCACGGAGTGGCTGATACATTTTGGTGGGTTCATAAAGAATTGTTAGTGCAAAATCCGGGAAATTTCGGATTTGACAGTAAGAATTCAAATGAAATAAAGTTATAAACATTGCAGCGAAGAAATGCAGAACTTGTTTAGAGTTCAAATTGATTCGAATCAGCAATGGTTTCATCGGGAAACCGTGACGCGAAATCGGGAAATAACCGGTTTGCATAACGGCTCCGCATGAAATAGAGTAGAAAACATTGCAGCGAAGAGATGCGAAACGAATTTACAGTTTCGAATAATTCGAGTTTTGCAGTGTGTTCATGAAGAAAACGCGAAGCAGGATCCGGAAAGAATCGGATTTGCATAACGGATTCGGATGAAATAGAGTAGTAAAGTTGCTTCGGTGTGGATCGGGGAGTTGTTTTCCTTGGTTTGGCTGGATGCGTCTGTTGTTTGAGAACTCAATAGTGTGCCAAGTTTTGTCGATACCGATATTATTTATTGGTTGAGATTGTCATCTGGCTGCCGCCCCTGTGGTGGTTGGATGGTTTTTTTAGCTGGTTTCAAATTTAGTGCGATCAGTGTGCTCCTTTTTCCGGGGTGTGCTGGTTGTGTCTGTAGATACATCAACGGAGAGTTTGATCCTGGCTCAGGATGAACGCTGGCGGCGTGCTTAACACATGCAAGTCGAACGATGATCCGGTGCTTGCATCGGGGATTAGTGGCGAACGGGTGAGTAACACGTGAGTAACCTGCCCTTAACTTCGGGATAAGCCTGGGAAACCGGGTCTAATACTGGATATGACTGCCGGCCGCATGGTCTGGTGGTGGAAAGCTTTATGCGGTTTTGGATGGACTCGCGGCCTATCAGCTTGTTGGTGAGGTAATGGCTTACCAAGGCGACGACGGGTAGCCGGCCTGAGAGGGTGACCGGCCACACTGGGACTGAGACACGGCCCAGACTCCTACGGGAGGCAGCAGTGGGGAATATTGCACAATGGGCGAAAGCCTGATGCAGCGACGCCGCGTGAGGGATGAATGCCTTCGGGTTGTAAACCTCTTTCAGTAGGGAAGAAGCCGCTTCGGCGGTGACGGTACTTGCAGAAGAAGCGCCGGCTAACTACGTGCCAGCAGCCGCGGTAATACGTAGGGCGCAAGCGTTATCCGGAATTATTGGGCGTAAAGAGCTCGTAGGCGGTTTGTCGCGTCTGCTGTGAAAGCCCGGGGCTCAACCCCGGGTCTGCAGTGGGTACGGGCAGACTGGAGTGCAGTAGGGGAGACTGGAATTCCTGGTGTAGCGGTGAAATGCGCAGATATCAGGAGGAACACCGATGGCGAAGGCAGGTCTCTGGGCTGTTACTGACGCTGAGGAGCGAAAGCATGGGGAGCGAACAGGATTAGATACCCTGGTAGTCCATGCCGTAAACGTTGGGCACTAGGTGTGGGGGACATTCCACGTTTTCCGCGCCGTAGCTAACGCATTAAGTGCCCCGCCTGGGGAGTACGGCCGCAAGGCTAAAACTCAAAGGAATTGACGGGGGCCCGCACAAGCGGCGGAGCATGCGGATTAATTCGATGCAACGCGAAGAACCTTACCAAGGCTTG
>NZ_KI914666.1:79238-129991 GCF_000520495.1 Arthrobacter sp. H14 | reverse complement strand
TCCGGGTCCGGGCGAAAATTGTGCCAGCTGTCACTGACGTGCGACGGGTGCAGGCCTTGCACATCCACAGACCGGCCCCCGTGCGCCAATGGTCGATACTTCCACACTTGGGACAGATGAACCCTTCGGGCCAGCGCAGTCTGGCCAAATAGTCCAAACAGGCCTCATCGGTGGAAAACCAGTCCTGAAACTGCCCGAAGGTCACCGGATAATCGACTCCGCCCACCGGCGTTGCTGGCTGCGGATCTTCCATGAATAGATACTACTTCAGCTAAGCAGATACCTAATACATGTATTCGACACTACCGGCCCCAACCCAACCACTCCATGGGCCAACCACCAATGTGAACAACCAACCCCACCCCAGCCCCTGTGGAGGACAAGACCACCCGCTCGAGGAACTGAGGCTTCAGGATGGGAAAGTTCAAAGCCATCGCATGGAGTACGCGCGGGCGAGAACTCCGCGAACGGGACGCGTCAGCAGGGCTTGAAGCAACAGGTCACGGGCCCGAAGGCCAAAACCGCTCACGGGACGGCCCATGGCCATATTGATCCTGGCCATATTGGCCGCAACAGCGGCAGAGCGCATCCGCCGCCGTTCAAAGCGTGCCAAGGCTGACTCATCAGTATCTCCAGTCCGGGCGGTTTGGATCAGGATGGGCGCCAAAGCGGCGGCATCGAGCCAGCCAAGGTTCATCCCCTGCCCGCCGATGGGACTGACTTGGTGTGCCGCGTCTCCAACAAGGATTGTTCGTGCCGCAACCATCCGGTCCGCGGACTGGGTCCGTACGCCGAAGCCACTGATCATAGTGTTACCCG
This sequence comes from Arthrobacter sp. H14, assembly GCF_000520495.1. Lineage (GTDB taxonomy): Bacteria > Actinomycetota > Actinomycetes > Actinomycetales > Micrococcaceae > Arthrobacter_C. Next base: position 129,172 of record NZ_KI914666.1, on the reverse strand, counting down.
CCGGATCCACTGCAATTCCTGTCCGCTCCTCGATCAGGCCTGAAAGTTCCTCGGCAGTAGGTTCCTGGGCTGGACGGTTCAGATGGACCACCCAGCGGCGCAATCGGCCTGGCAGGGGAAACGATTCGACGACGCCGCCTGGCTCCAGCCAAATTACGGCAGCGGTGCCATCTTCCGTGGTATCGGTGAAATCTCCCATCAAATAGGTGTCCCGGTGCATGTGTCTACGCACGCCAATACCCACCGCGGTGCGCACAAAACTGTTGCCGCCGTCGGCCCCGATAACCATCCGGGCTCTTACCTCTTCAGTCCCGGAAGCGGTATGCGCGCGCAGTCGTACGGAGCCACCTTCATCCTTGAGCCCTTCGACGTCGACTCCCCTGCGTAAGGCACCGGGACGAAGTGCCTCCAGCCGCGCGGCCAGCAGTGACTCGGTACGGTGTTGCGGCAGCGAAACTATATAGGGATGCCGGTCAGATACGGAGTTGAAGGACAAGCCGCCGAAAGTACGACCCTCACTTCGCAGGAATCCGCGGTCGATTCTGACGCCTTCGGCGAGGATGGAGGGGGTGACACCGATGCGGTCGAACGACTCCAGTGCCGGCGGATGGATGCCGATTGCCCGGGAGTGCCCCACCGGAGCGGCCCGCCGTTCCAGGACCTGGACATCGAGTCCGCCGTGGGCCAACAGGGCTCCCAAATAGACTCCGACGGGTCCTCCGCCGACCACCGCTGCATCCAGAAGCTTCGATGCCACTTCCCGTCACCTGTCTCCGGATGGGCCGCCGGGGCGCTGCCCGACGTCGAAAATCAGCAGATTCCGGTACGGGATTTGAAGCTCGACACGCCAGCCTTGCGGTGCCTCCGCCGTCAATTCAGAATGCGTATAGCTGCGGCGAATTGACGTCAGGCCATCTTCACGGATGAACGAGTTGTGGAAGAACGGCGAAGTTCCGGCCGAAAACAATGCATAGGCCAAGCGGCTTCGCTCGATGTCGGCGTGGATGGTCCTTGCCGTGCAAAGTCGTTCGCTGTCGGCCAGCAGGGCCTGCAACTCGACGCTGGTGAGGTGGTGCAGCATGAAGTTGGAAACGACGATGTCAAATGCCGCACCCTCGTGCACCAGGTCATGGCTATAGGCGGTGCGGAAGGAAACGCCGTCGACGGCGGGTTGTGCGAGGGCGTAGGCGTGCGCCCGCTCGTCGGGATCGACACCAAGGACGGTGATCTGAAAGCCGTCCCGCTGTGCCCAGTGAGCCAAGGCACGCGTGATGTCTCCACCGCCGGATCCGATATCGGCGATGGAGTTGGTCCGTTCCCGGCGCAGCACCGGCCGGATCCGGGAACGGTAGATCCGATGCCAGCCTGCGATCGCGGCATTGACGTATTTGAACTGGTGGTACGTGCGGCTGAGCATTACAGGGTCTGCAGCGGGATCATCCATCCGCTCCTGCCCGTTGATAACCCGTTGGTCCAGCCGGGGAGGCCACGGAGCAGGCGCCATCAATGCGCCTCCGGCGATACCTTGGTCATCAACGCTGTTTCCACCGTCAAGCCTGGACCAAAAGCCATGGCGCAGACGCGCTCTTCCGATTCGGTGGAAGAACTTTCGAGGATGTGCTTGAGCACGAACAGGATGGTCGCACTGCTCATGTTCCCGTATTGGCGCAGCGTTTCCCGCGATGGTGTGAGCTGATCAGGGAGAAGCTCTAGTTTGGATTCCACCTTGTCCAAGATGCTGCGGCCGCCGGGGTGGATGGCCCAGCGTTGGATCTCTTTATACGGACGTTCTGCCAGTTCGGGCTCACGGGCCAACAGCGGCTCCAGCGCACCGCGGATGTGCTCGTCAATGATCTTGGGAACATAACTGCTCAACACCATTTCGAAGCCCTCATCGCCGATCTTCCAGGCCATGTCATCTTCACCGACGGGTGTCAGCGATGTTTCGAAATGGTCGAGCCGCAGCGCCGTCGCCTCCGGCCCGGGTTCCTGTCCCGTTACGATAGCTGCCGCAGCGCCGTCACCGAATACGGAAGAAGCAATAATCTGGTCCGGGTCGTTCGACGAACGGACATGCAGCGAACAGAGTTCGGCGCTGACGACGAGGACTACGGCGTCGGGCTCGGCCTCGCAGAATGCCTTCGCCGCCCGCAAGGCAGGAAAGGATGCGTAGCAGCCCATAAAGCCCAGATGGTAGCGCTGCACGTGCGGATTCAGATCGAGTGCCCGGACGATCTTGTAATCCGGTCCGGGTTGGTAAAAACCGGTGCAGGAGACGGTAACAACGTGCGTAATGTCCTCCGGCTCTATCCCGTCCGACGCCGACAGCACCTTAGCAGCGGCGTCGACATAGAGTTTGGTCGCCGCTTCGATGTAAAGCTCGTTGCGCACCCGTGTGCCGGGCATAAGGAGCCGCCCCTCGCCAGGTTCGTAGAAGTCCGAGGCGTTGCCGTCGTCGTCGGCAGCATCCAACCCCTCTATGACCGTGTAGCGACGGTCGATCCCCGACTGGTCGAAGGCCGCGTGCAGAAGCCGCCCTCCCAGCCGGGTTATTCCCGGCTGGGAGGCGAAGCGGTCCCTCGTTGCTGACTGCTCCAGCACGGTGGGCGGCAAGGAAGTTTCAATGGCACGCAGGAAAACCGACATGTATTCATCTAAGCATGCTGACTATCCCGGCGGAACTAACTGACCATTCCCCATGACCATAGGCGCGCGTATGCTGATGCCATGAAAGACTCCCGGATACGGCTTGCCCCGGCCACTTCCGTACCACTGGATGATCTGATCCGCCTCTACGAAGCTGTTGGCTGGACTGCGTACACCAAAGCACCCGAGTCACTGGCTGCCGCGATCGGAGGATCCTCCTTCGTCATCACCGCACGGCTGGATGGACGGTTGATCGGGTTGGCGCGGGCCATCTCGGACAACGCGACGATCTGCTACATCCAGGACATCCTCGTAGACCCGGAGCACCAGCGATCAGGCCTCGGCCGGCAAATGTTGGAAAACATCCTGGGCCACTATGGAGATGTCCGGCAGAAGGTGTTGATTACCGACGCCGACGAGGGCCAGCATGCCTTTTACGAGTCCCTCGGATTCAGCGAAGCCAACGACATGGATCCGCCGATCAGGGCTTTTACCAAGTTCGACGGGTAGCTATTCCTGCGCCGCCTTCGCATCAACGCCGGCTTCCTTGCGCTGCTGCACGGTGATCGGGGCAGGTGCGCCCGTGAGCGGATCGTAGCCACCGCCGGACTTCGGGAAGGCAATCACATCGCGGATTGAATCCACCCCGGCGAGCAGCGCAACCACCCGGTCCCAGCCCAAAGCGATGCCGCCGTGCGGCGGTGCTCCGTATTTGAAACCCTCAAGCAGGAAGCCGAACTTCTCCCCGGCTTCCTCCTCGCCCAGACCCATCACCTTAAAGACGCGCTCCTGCACATCCCGCTGGTGGATACGGATGGATCCGCCGCCAATCTCGTTGCCGTTGCAGACAATGTCGTAGGCGTACGCCAGTGCCGATTCGGGGTCCTGCTCGAAGGTGTCCATGAACTCCGGCTTGGGAGAAGTGAAGGCGTGGTGCACGGCGGTCCACTGCCCACCGGCAATGGCGACGTCGCCCGAAGCTTCCGCCGTTTCCGCGGATTCAAACATGGGTGCGTCCACGATCCAGACGAAGGCCCAGTCCTCAGGATTGATCAGCCCGGTGCGGTGGCCGATTTCCACCCGTGCCGCACCCAGCAGTGCGCGCGAAGAGGCGATGTCTCCGGCGGCAAAGAAGATGCAGTCGCCACCCTTCGCGCCGACGGCGTCAGCCAGCCCTGCTCGCTCGGCGTCGGTAAGGTTCTTGGCCACTGGACCGGAGAGAGTACCGTCTTCGCCGACCAGAACGTAGGCCAGTCCCTTTGCCCCGCGCTGCTTCGCCCACTCCTGCCAGGCGTCAAGCTGGCGGCGCGGCTGCGAACCACCGCCGGGCATGACGACGGCTCCCACATACGGGGCCTGGAAGACCCGGAAGGTGGTGTCCTTGAAAAATTCAGTGAGTTCGGACAGTTCCAGGCCGAAGCGCAGATCGGGCTTGTCCGATCCGTACCGCGCCATGGCGTCCCAGTACGTCATCCGCTGGATGGGAGTCTTGATTTCGACGCCGATCAGCGCCCAGAGTGCCTTGATCAGTTGTTCGCCGAGCTCGATGATGTCGTCCTGTTCGACGAAACTGGCTTCGATGTCCAACTGGGTGAACTCAGGCTGGCGGTCCGCCCGGAAGTCCTCATCCCGGTAGCAGCGGGCAATCTGGTAGTACTTCTCGAACCCACCGACCTGCAGCAGCTGCTTAAAGAGCTGCGGAGACTGCGGAAGTGCGTACCAGGAGCCGGGTGCCAGCCGTGCGGGAACGACGAAGTCCCTGGCGCCCTCCGGCGTCGAGCGGGTCAGCGTCGGGGTTTCTATTTCGACATAGCCAACTCCGTGGAGCAGCTCGCGGGCCACGCGGTTGGCCTCGCTGCGCAGCCGGATGTTTGCTGCGGGGCCAGGCCGGCGCAGGTCCAGGTACCGGTGCTTCAGCCTGGCTTCCTCGCCCACCTCGACATGCTCGTCAATCTGGAACGGGAGCGGCTCGGAGGTGCTGAGCACCTTCACGGTTTCGGCGATTACTTCGATATCACCAGTGGCGAGCGAGGTGTTTTCGTTGCCTGCGGGACGCTTCTCCACGCTGCCGGTCACCTGCAGGACATACTCGTTACGCAGCGAGTGGAAGACTTCCTCCTCGCGGACCACGACCTGCGCCACACCGGACGCATCGCGGAGGTCCAGGAACGCAACCCCGCCATGATCGCGGCGCCGTGCGACCCAGCCGGTCAGCGTCACAGTCTGTCCAATGTGTTCGGACCGTAATGATCCAAGCTCGTGTGTGCGCAGCACAAGAATCCCTTCGCGTAAGGTTAATCAGGCAATCGTGTTCGAGTTTACCGTTGATGGCAGCCGGCCTGATGCCACTGGCGGTATCGGTCGGAGGTTCCCATGAGCGGCTCTGCAGGACTGCAACGGCAATTGGGCGGATTCGACGCCACAACCGTCGGAATTGGCTCGATGATCGGCGCGGGTGTTTTCGTCGTCTTCGCGCCGGCCGCTGCGGCCGCGGGCTCCTGGTTGCCGCTCGCCGTGGCCATCGCAGGTTTCGTCGCGTACTGTAATGCCTCCGCCTCGGCCCAGCTCGCGAGGATCTATCCAACCAGTGGCGGAACCTACGTCTACGGACGGAAACGCCTGGGTCCCTGGGCCGGTTTCATCGCCGGCTGGTCCTTTGTCACGGGCAAGGCCGCATCCTGCGCCGCGATGGCGTTCACGTTTGGCCTCTATGCCTTTCCCGGCTACGAAACCGCTGCCGGCATTGCCGCCGTCGTGCTGCTGACAACCGTGAATCTGCTCGGGATCACCCGGACGGCGATGGCCAGCCGGATCATAGTATCGCTGGTGGTGGCCATCCTCGCGTTCCTGCTGGTGGTCGCCTTCAGCACCAGCCCGGCGCCCGCCGCTGAGGCCCCTGACCTGGCCTCGCCGCTGGGGGTGCTGCAGGCCGCCGCAGTGCTGTTTTTTGCCTTCGCCGGCTACGCCCGGATCGCCACCATGGGCGAAGAGGTCCGTGAGCCGGAGCGGAACATTCCGCGGGCGATTCTGGCGTCCCTCGCCGTCGTGCTGATCCTGTATATGTTGCTTGCCCTGGGACTGCTGGAGGCACTGGGAGCCGAAACTCTTGCGGAAACGGAAGCACCGCTGCTGGCCCTGGCGCAGGATATCGGTGATTCCGTGGGCACCGGGGCAGTCACTGTGGCTGCCGCGCTGGCCAGCCTGGGCGCATTGCTGGCGCTGATCGCCGGAGTTGGACGGACCAGCCTGGCGATGGCACGCGGAGGAGATCTTCCCCGTCCATTGGCCCGCATCAGTTCACGGTTCCAGGTTCCCTTCATCGCCGATCTCACCGTTGCCGCCGTCGTCATCCTGCTGTTGCTGACAACGGACGTGCTCACCGTCGTCGGGTTTTCCAGCTTTGGTGTGCTGATCTATTACGCCATCGCGAACATGTCCGCTTTCACGCTGGAGGAGCGGCCGTGGTACTGGCCTAAAGTGCTGAACGCGGTTGGCTTCATCGGGTGCCTGCTGCTCGCCTTTACCCTGCCGTTGCTTTCGGTGCTGACCATGCTCGCGGTCCTGCTGGCAGGGCTGGCAGGCAGGGCCGCGGTGCAGTACTCCGGTGACCGGGAGAATCGATGACTACGGTGCCGCGGTGACTGTCGGGGTCAAATCAGCAGCCGGTGGCGTCCATAGTTCCGGATCGGCCTCGACTTGTTCGCCGCTGCGGATGTCCTTGACCGCATGCGTGCCGTCGTCGTTGGTAAACCAGACAAAGGGAATGCCGCGCCGGTCCGCGTACTTGATCTGCTTGCCGAATTTGCTTGCAGCTGTGGCAACCTCAGCCGCAATCCCCCGCTGGCGGAGCTGATTGGCCACATCCTGGGCCGCGGACCAGCTTTCCTCGTCGACCAGTGTCACCAAAACGGCGGTCGGAACCGGGCGGGAGGCTGTGGCCAGCTGCTGGCTCAGAATGCGGGCCACCATCCGGGTAACACCAATGGACAGCCCGACGCCGGGATACTTCTTATTGCCCTTGCTCGCCAGCGAATCGTAGCGCCCGCCTGAGCAGATGGACCCGAGGCCCTCGTGCCCGAGCAGAACCGTCTCGTATACGGTGCCGGTGTAGTAGTCCAGACCGCGGGCGATACTCAAGTCCGCAAGCACCCGGCCGGGAGCGCGCCGGGTCGCCTCGGCAATGACCTGCTCCAGTTCGGCAAGGCCTTCGTCCAGCAACGGGTCGGTCACGCCCAGTGCCCGGACTTGATCGACGAACGAGGTGTCCTCCGTGCGGATCGACGCCAGCTTCAGCGCTGCCGCAGCCTGCTCCTGGTCCGCGCCGAGCTCCGACTGCAACAGTTCCGAAACCTTCTCCGGGCCGATCTTGTCGAGCTTGTCGATGCTGCGCAGCACGCCGGCGGTGTCTTTGAGTCCTATCCCCCGGTAGAACCCTTCGGCCAGTTTGCGGTTGTTGATCCGCAGCTGAAAGTCGGGGATGGGCAATGCGCTGAGGGCATCGACGACGACGAGGGCCAGTTCGACGTCGTACCGGAACGGAAGCTCTCCCTCACCAACGACGTCGATATCCGCTTGCGTGAATTCGCGCGCACGGCCCTCCTGCGGCCGTTCTCCGCGCCAGGCCTTCTGGATCTGGTAGCGCCGGAACGGAAAGGCCAGGTGACCGGCGTTTTCCACCACGTAGCGGGCGAACGGAACAGTCAGGTCGAAGTGCAGTGCCAGCTGGTCGGTATCGGATGCGCCCGGGCCGCCGCCGTCGTCGTCGGCCTGAAGCCTGGAGACCGCGTAGACCTCTTTGTCGATCTCACCCTTGCGCAGCAGCTGGCCCATGGTTTCAACTGCGCGGGTTTCGATCGAAGAGAACCCATGCAGTTCGAAGATGCGGCGCAGCGTGTCGAGCACATGCAACTCCACCATCCGTTCCTGCGGAAGCAACTCCGGGAAACCTGACAGGGAAGCGGTGCGTGCCATTGAAGACTGACTCCTTTTTACTGCGGTGAATGAGCTCCCGGCCAAAACCAACGGGAGAATTACTAGGACTGGATCCGGCGGGTTCATTTTATGTGCTGGACACTCCCGAACGTTAAACGCAGCAAGGACGAGGGTGTGTACACACTGTCTTTCTGGTGTATGAGGACAGCACCATTCCGCGCAGCTCCGTAACCTGCACCATCATGGGCCAGGTTACGGAAGGCCTTGACGTGGTGAAGGAAATCGCCGCCAATGGGTTAAAGTCATCCGGAACCAGTTCCAACGACGGCACGCCTAAAGATCCTGTGACGATAGACTCGTTCACATTGAATTAAATGCCCTGCGCTGCAAGCGCCGGGCGACCCCCAAGCGAAAGACTTTTAGCGGTGACAGATAGTCAGAAACCCGATGAAACAGGCCAAGCCCAGCAGCACGACGAACCGGTTGAGACCGGAAGCGGTGATGACGCGGTGAAGGACCCTTCGGCGGCCGAACTGCAGCAGACGAACGGGACGGGCGAAGCCAGTTCCGAACTGGGCGCCGACACGGGCACGGACGTACCAGAGCACGGCGGGGATGCACCGGCCGGCAACTCTGAACCGGCGAGCGATGCAGCAGCATCCGGGACCGTTGCTCCAAACGAGACCGCGGCGCCGAAGCTGGCGGCCAGCCCAAAACCGTCCCCGCGTCCGGGCCCCCGGCCCACTCCAGCCGCCATTGCTCCCAAGGTCCGCCAGGGGAAGGCTCAGTCCGCGGTTGCCGCTCCACCGGTGCACAGCACCTCTGTTGCTGAGGCGTCCAAATGGGCACGCGTTGACGACGAGGGCCATGTCTTCCTGATGGTAGACGGCAATGAGCAAAGCGTCGGCCAGTACCCCGATGCATCCTCCGATGATGCTCTGGCCTATTTCGCACGCAAGTACGACGACGTCGCCGGCCAGGTTGGGCTGCTGGAGCAGCGGGTGGCGGTGAAGGCACCGACCACCGACATGATCAAGACCGTCGAACATCTTGAGGCCCAGGTCGCCGAGCGGTCCATGGTGGGAGACGTTCTCGCCCTTGAGTCCCGGCTCGGGAAGCTCCGCACCGATATTGCGGATTTGAAGGAGACTGAGCGTGCCGAGCACGAAGCGGCCAAATCCGCGGAAACCGCCGCGCGCGAGGCCATTGTCGTTGAAGCTGAACAGATTGCCGGCGCGGATCCTGCCACCATTCAGTGGAAGCACAGCAGTGCCCGCATGAATGAACTGTTTGAGTCATGGAAATCGGCGCAGAAGAACGGAATGCGGCTTGGGCGCGGAACCGAGGATGCACTGTGGAAGCGCTTCCGGTCTGCCCGCACGCTGTTCGACCGTCACCGCCGGGCCTATTTCTCGCGGCTGGACAGCGAGAACGCCGCCGCGAAGGAGGCCAAAGAAGAGCTGATCAAAGAAGCGGAAGCACTTTCCGATTCAACGGACTGGGGCCGCACTGCCGGGGAATACCGGAAGCTCATGGACCAGTGGAAAGCATCCAAACGTGCCAGCAGGAAGGACGACGACGCCCTTTGGGCTCGCTTCCGTGCCGCCCAGGATAAATTCTTCTCCGCTCGGCAGGCAGCGAACGAAGAGATCGACCAGGAGTTTTCTGCCAATTTGGTCGTGAAGGAGGAACTCCTTGTCGAGGCCCGGGCGCTGCTCCCGGTCAAGGACCTGTCCAGCGCAAAGAAGTCGCTGCAGTCCATCCATGCACGCTGGGAGCAGGCCGGCAAGGTTCCGCGTTCCGATATGGCGCGTGTAGAAGCCGGTCTCCGCGAAGTCGACGAAGCCGTGCGCAAGGCTGATGAGGAACATTGGCGCAAGAGTGACCCGGAAACGAAGGCGCGGACCAACAGTGCCATGAATCAACTGGAATCCACCATTGCCGGACTCCAGGACGACTTGGAGACTGCCCGGAAAGCCGGCGACCAGAAGAAAATTGCTGCGGCCGAGGAAGCCTTGGCAGCCCGCCAGCAGTGGCTGGACCAGATCCAGAAATCCGCCAAGGACCTTCACTAGGACGCGCATCTTGAGACCCGCGGCACTGGCTTATCCACAGTCGGGGCCGCGGGGCTTTTGCATCCGGGCCCACACACGGCAGGCTTGAACCATGCCCTCTGCCCCGCCTACAGCACCGACCGCACACCGTGCCACAGTGCCGGCGTTGGTTCCGACGTCATCAGCGAGGGTGTTCCAGGCGGACAATCCGTTTTCCGCAGCGGAGTTGCAATCAATGGCGTTGGACGGACTCCTGACCCACGTGTTCGGATCGACATACGTCCGGCCAGGGACTCGGGCCGGTCCGGCTCTGCGGGCTGGCGCCATGGCCGATGAGGTGACGGCAGGACTGCTTAAGAAGGCCGTAATCGGGCGCCAAAGTGCAGCCTGGATCTACGGTTGCGCTCCCGCTCCTGCCAGGATCAGTCTGTTGATCGACCGCAACCGGCGCACGACTTCGGTCGGTCCTTTCAGCGGCAGCCTGCTTCATGAAGTTCAACTGCCCGCTTCCGATACGCTGACATTGGCCGGTACCACCGTCACCACGCCGGTACGCACCGCCCGGGATCTCGCACTGTATTCTCCGGAAGCGCAGTCCGCGGCTTGGGTCAAGGCGTTGACCGCCAACCCCGCACTGGCCTGCACGCTGGACGATGTTAAAAACGCGCTGGACGTCCTGGTCCGGGTTCCCCGCAAACGTGCTGCACTCACCCTGGTGGATGAGTTGATGGAGAGTGCCAGGGAAGACTAGCTGCGGCGCTGGGAATCCGTAGTCCGGTAGACGTCGAAGACGCCATCAATGCGCCGGACCGCACCCAGCACATGACTGAGGTATTTGGGATCGACCATCTCGAAAGCGAATTTCGATAGAGCGACGCGGTTTCTGGAGATGCTGACGCTTGCAGCGAGGATGTTGACGTGGCTTTCCGACAAGACGCGCGTGACGTCCGACAGCAGGCTCTTGCGGTCCAGTGCCTCGACCTGAATTTCCACCAGGAAGACGCTGGCCTGAGTAGGCGCCCATTCAACTTCGACGATCCGGTCCGGCTGGTCGAGCAATTGCTGGGCATTCCGGCAATCACTGCGGTGCACCGAAATACCGGAGCCGCGGGTGACAAATCCAAGGATGGCGTCCGGGGGTACCGGTGTGCAGCAACGCGCCAGCTTCACCCAAACGTCTTCGACTCCCCTGACCATCACGCCCGAATCAGTGGCCTTCGAGCGACCGTGGCCGGGAGGAACCGCGACTTCCGGGAATTCCTCTTCAGCCGGTTCGTGGCCGCCGAGGGACTCCACCAGCTTATCGATCACACTGGCCGCCGAGACGTGGCTATCCCCGACCGCAGCGTAAAGCCCTGAAATGTCGACGTACCGCATTTCCTGGGCAACGGCAGTCAGCGCGTCGTGCGTCATCATCCGCTGCAGCGGCAGGTTCTGTTTACGCATTGCCCGCGTGAGCTGGTCCTTACCCTTCTCAATGGCTTCTTCGCGGCGCTCTTTGGTGAACCACTGGCGGATCTTGTTGCGTGCCCGGGGGCTCTTGACGAAGCCCTGCCAATCCTGGCTCGGTCCGGCACCCTCCGCCTTGGACGTGAAGACCTCCACCCAGTCACCATGGTTAAGGACACTGTTCAGGGGCACAAGTTTGCCGTTAACCCTGGCACCAATCGTGCGGTGCCCCACTTCGGTATGGACGGCGTAGGCGAAGTCCACTGGGGTGGATCCGGAGGGCAGGGCCATCACCTCACCCTTGGGAGTGAAAACGAAGACTTCCTGGGCATTGATTTCGAACCGCAGCGAGTCGAGGAACTCGTCAGGGTCAGCGGTCTCCTGTTGCCAGTCGGCCAGTGACCGCAGCCAGTCCATGTCGCCGTCTTTGTGTTCCGTGCCGGTATGGCCCTGGTTCTTGTACTTCCAGTGAGCCGCCACACCGTATTCTGCGCGGCGGTGCATGTCATGCGTGCGGATTTGGATCTCCACCGGTTTGCCGCCTGGGCCAATGACTGTCGTGTGCAGCGACTGGTACATGTTGAACTTCGGCATCGCGATGTAGTCTTTGAAACGTCCCGGCAGCGGATTCCACCTGGAATGGAGTGAGCCCAGAGTCGCATAGCAGTCGCGGACCGAATCCACGAGAACCCGAACGCCCATCAGATCGTGGATGTCGTCGAAGTCCTTACCGCGGACAATCATCTTCTGGTAGATGGAGTAGTAGTGCTTGGGGCGTCCAGTGATCGTTGCCTTGATCTTGACGGCCTTCAAATCCTCGGAGATCTGGTTCCGGACGGTCGAGAGGTACTTCTCGCGTTCGGGCGTCCTCTCCCCCACCATCCGTACGATCTCTTCGTACACCTTTGCGTGCAGGGCGGCGAACGATAAGTCCTCCAGCTCCCACTTAATCGCATTCATGCCCAATCGGTGTGCCAGCGGGGCGAAGATCTCCAGCGTTTCGTGGGCCTTGCGCGCCGAGGACTCCGCCGAAACGAAGCGCCACGTCCGGGCGTTGTGCAGTCTATCGGCGAGCTTGATCACCAGCACACGAATGTCCTTGGCCATCGCCACGACCATTTTCCGGACCGTTTCGGCTTGGGCCGCTTCACCGAAGGTCACCTTGTCCAGCTTCGTGACGCCGTCGACCAGCATGGCCACCTCAGGACCGAATTCCGCGCGGAGCTGGTCCAACGTGTATTCGGTATCTTCGACGGTGTCGTGCAGCAGAGCCGCTGCCAAGGTTGTGCCGGTCATGCCCAGTTCGGCAAGAATGGTCGCTACTGCAACCGGATGGGTGATGTAGGGATCGCCGCTCTTCCGCTTTTGCCCTTCGTGGCTGCGTTCGGCGACCACGAAAGCACGCTGAATGAGGTCGAAGTCCTCTTTGGGATTGTTGGCCCGGACGGTGCGAAGCAGCGGTTCGAGAATGGGCGAGTACCCACTGGGTCCCCGGCCGGTAAGGCGGGCAATCCTGGCGCGCGTACGTTCCCGCCGGCCGGGGAAGGTGGGCCGGGACTCGGCCGCGGCTCCGTCGCTGCTGTCGGGACGTTCTGCCGTTCCGGCCCGCGTTCCGGTTTCCACCGGAGTGTCCGGGGCAGGGGCCATTGGGGCGCGCGACTCATTACGCACGTCCTGAAGTGCGCCGGTGCCGACGTCGGCCTGCTGGCTTGAGTGGCCGCTGGCCGGACTGCGATCCTCCACTCTTCTCCCTCCGCCGACGGGCGGAAGCCGCCGTGCATTGCCCCGTTTCCAACCTCTTGGCTCACGGACTATTCCTAGTCTATGCCCGCAACGGCATGGACATAAACAGAACCGGCCAGCGTCCCCGTTCAGGGTCACCGGCCGGTTCTGTTGTCAGTTGCCTAGGCTGTTGCGGTTTCCCGCGATGCTTCGGCTTCCTCCTGGGCACGCCGCTGCCGGACGCGTTTTGCCTGCCGCTGAAGTTCAGGTTCGCCTTCCCGGAGCATAGAATACATCGGGGCCGCGACGAAGATAGTCGTTGCCGCTCCAATAATGATGCCGACAAACAGGGCGAGGGCCAGATCGCGGAGCGTACCGGCACCAAGCAGGTAGACGCCAATAAACAGGATTGATGCCACCGGCAATACAGCAACCACCGATGTGTTAATTGAGCGCACCAGTGTCTGGTTGGTGGCGAGATTCACCTGCTCGGCGAAAGTCCTCTTAGTCGACTTATCGATGTCGAGCGTGTTCTCCCGGATCTTGTCGAAAACGACCACCGTGTCATAGAGCGAGTAGCCGAGGATCGTCAGGAATCCGATGACAGCCGAAGGCGTGATTTCGAAATCGCTCAACGAATACAATCCAGCCGAAGTGACCAGCACGGTGACCATACCGCTGACCGCAGCCAGCGACATCTTCCAAGTGCGGAAGTAGATCGCCATCATCACGGCGGCCAGGGCCACGAAGATAATCAGCCCCTGAATCGCCTGCCGGGTGACGTCCTGTCCCCAGGCAGGACCGATATAGGTGGACGTTACCTCCTGTTGGGAGACCCCGTACGCTTCCCGCAGTGCATCCCGGACGTCGAGCGTCTGTTCGTCACTCAACTGATCAGTCTGGACGCGCATGGTGTTGTTGGAAATATTCGTCACCCGTGGTTCGGCTTCCGCCACCACGGAGGTCACAGCTTCCTCGCCGGCGGCAATGTCCTCTTCAACGACGTTGGACACGGTGAACTGGGACCCGCCGCGGAAATCGATCCCGAGGTTGAACCCACCTTTGACCACCGGAATGATGATCGAAACAACAATCAGGACCAGCGTGATGGAGAACCAAAGCTTTCGCTTGCCCACAAAGTCGTAGGATCGCTTGCCCGTGTAGAGCTCATTGCCGAACGTTGAAAAACTAGGCATTACTTGGTCTCCTCGTCCTGGCTCTTGGAAGGACCGGCCATGGAATCCTGTTTCTCCGCAAGCCTCCGCTCGGCGATGGTTTGCCGTCTGCCCGCTTCCCCTGAAGCGACCGCGTTCTTTCCCGTCTTGGGCGGCGTGCGGTCGATGGTCTGACGCAGCCGGCCGCCGCCCCGGTAGAGCGGCAGCACCCCGAGTCCGGCAGGGTCAAGGCCGGAGAGTTTGTGGCCCCCGCCAAAGAACTTTGTACGTGCGAGGAGCTGCAGAGTTGGGTGGGTGAACATGAAGACCACGATCAGGTCCGCAATGGCCGTCAAGCCCAAGGTGAAAGCAAATCCACGCACGTTCCCTACCGCGACAAAGTAGAGCACGATGGCGGCCAGTAGGTTGACGGCCTTCGAGGCGAGAACGGTACGTTTAGCGCGTCGCCAGCCGTTCTCCACCGCTGAAACGAGACCGCGCCCATCGCGGAGTTCATCTCTGATGCGTTCAAAGTAGACGATGAAAGAGTCCGCCGTCTGGCCAATGGCCACAATCAGACCCGCTACACCGGCCAGGGACAATCGATAGTTCTCGGTCCAGCCCAGGATACAGATTGCTAAATACGTCAGGACGCCGGCCACAACCAAGGACGCGACGGTGACGAATCCCAGAGCGCGGTACTGGAACAGTGAGTAAACAACGACCAGGAGTAGTCCGATAACACCGGCCAGCACTCCCGAACGAAGCTGATCTTCACCGAGCGTGGCGGAAATCTGGTTTTCGCTCTGTATCTCAAAACTGATCGGCAGGGCACCGTACTTCAGCTGCTCAGACAGCGCCCGGGCAGAATCCTCCGTAAAGTTACCGGTAATCTGTGGCCGGCCGTCGGAGATCACAGCATTCGTGGTGGGAGCCGAAATCACCTTGCCGTCGAGGACGATGGCGAACTGGTTCCGCGCGCCGTCGAGGCTAAAGAGACGTGTTGTCACGTCTTCGAACTCTTGAGTTCCGTCGTCGTTGAACTCGATATTGACGGCCCACTGGTTCAGTGTGGAGCCGGTGGTGCTCTGGACTTGCCCGAAACCGGCGTCAGTGATCTGGTCGCCTTGTACTTCCACCGGCCCCAAAATGTACTTCGCGCCGGTATCCGGGTCACAGGCAACTACGGCCTGGTCCAATGGTTTGTCTTCAACAGGCGCGTTTGCAGCCTTGCCCGTGCAGTTGAGGGCCTCGAATTCTTTCTGAAGTTCCGCGTCGATCCAGTTTGGGTCACTGGCGCCAGCCGGTTCGGCCGAAGGCGTCGGCAGCTGGTCCTCTGGGGTTCGCTGATCCTTGGGAACAGGTGCACCATTTGCTACCTCCAGAACCGGACGGAACTGGAGTTCGGCCGAGGTCTGAATCAGCTGGCGAGTCTCAGCCGAGGGAATGCCGGGAAGGCTGACGACGACGTTGTCGCCCGATTGGGTAGTGATCTCGGCTTCGGAGACTCCGGACCCGTCAACACGTTGGCGGATAATCTGGACAGCCTGCTGCAGCTGCTCGTCAGTTATTTCAGCGTCGCCGGTCACTTCCGGCGACAGAATCATCTGCGTACCGCCCTCCAGGTCGAGGGCAAGCTTGGGGACCCAGCTGGCATTGCCCCAGTTTGTGCCCCCTGCCAGTAAAGCGGTGAGCAGCGCAGTAATTACGCCGAGCCAGACGAGGACCCGTCTGGCTACGGCGGTTGTACCGGTACGTGGCATCGCGACTAGCGGTCCTTGTCGTTTTCATCCTTGCCGGGACGGTGAACAGTTTCCTCCGTGGAATCAACGGTGTCGTCAGCATGTGACCCCGCAGCACCGGTGGGTCCGGAGGCATCAGTGCCGGTCAGTGACGAGGCATCATCCGGAACGGCGTCGTCGTCGTCCTCTTCAACAGGCGTCACAATTTTGGTGACCGACTGACGGTGAACCGTGGCCTGGTTACCCGGAGACAGTTCGAGGACTACCTTGTTCTCAGCCTCGTCCAGGGCGACGACGGTACCGAAGAGACCATAACTGGTCATCACCTCCACGCCGGGTGCCATTTGTGACTGTTGCTCCTGCGTCTTCTTCTGGGCCTTCTTATTCTTGCGGAACATCATGAAGATGAAGACGCCGAAGATGGCCAACATGATCAGCAGGAAAGGGTCAAACGCTGGTGCGTCCCCGGAGCCTTGGGTGATTTCGGCCAAAACATTTACGAACAAAGTTATGTTCCGTTCCTCTTCATCTGCGGTCTATGGGATGCGCCAACGTGCCGTTGGACACACAGATCCGGCGGTTCGCACAACAGTGGTTGGGCACGATCGTGCCGGATGTCATACCAGTCTAGTCGGAGAAGTCGCCAAATGCTGTTTTAACGTGAGTTTTGTAGCCATTCCGGAACATTTTCGGTTCCAATTCCGAACAATTCGTCCTGTCCGGCCGCCGACATGTGGGCGGGCAGAGGCAGATCGAGGTGTTCCCATGCCGACGGCATGGCAATCCGTCCGCGCGGAGTACGACCGAGCAGTCCCTCCCGGACCAAATAAGGCTCGGCAACCGTCTCCACGGTTTCCGGCTCCTCCCCCACAGCAATGGCCAGAGTGGAAAGACCAACCGGCCCGCCGCGGAATTTGTTAATCAACGCCAGCAGGACAGCCCTGTCCAAGCGGTCCAGACCCTTTTCATCAACTTCATACATGTCCAGCGCAGCCGAGGCTGCCCGCGAGTCAATTTGCTCGATCCCATGGACCAGCGCCCAATCACGGACACGACGCAGAAGACGGTTGGCAATACGTGGTGTGCCGCGGGAACGGCCCGCCACCTCACTGAAGGCAGCCGAATTCACCTTGAGATCCATTAGCATCGCCGAGCGTCTGAGCACTAGTTCGAGCTCTTCCACCGAATAAAATTCCAAATGTCCGGTGAATCCGAATCTGTCGCGCAGCGGACCCGGCAACAGTCCGGCACGGGTGGTGGCGCCCACCAGCGTGAATGGCGGAAGATCCAACGGAATGGCTGTTGCCCCTGGGCCTTTCCCAACAACAATGTCGACGCGGAAGTCCTCCATTGCCATGTAGAGCATTTCTTCAGCGGGACGGGACATCCGGTGGATTTCGTCGAGGAACAGGACTTCTCCCTCGGCCAACGAGGACAGTATGGCCGCAAGATCACCGGCATGTTGGATGGCCGGACCTGAGCTGATCCGCAACGGCGCGTTCATCTCTGAAGCGATAATCATCGCCAACGTGGTCTTGCCCAGGCCTGGCGGACCGGAAAGCAGCACATGGTCGGCGCTGCGGTCCCGCAATCGGGACGCTTCCAGCAACAGCGAGAGTTGCTGGCGGACCCGTTGCTGGCCCACGAAGTCGTCAAGGTTCCGGGGGCGGAGGGCAGCCTCCATGGCCCTCTCCTCCGGTTCGCTGTTGGACGAGATTAGTGGATTCTCCTGCTCTGATCCTGGCTCCATCAGGAACCTGCAGTCACTTTGTCCGAAGATGCCCGGGAACTCCGTGCACCGTCCTGGCCGAGCCGGCGAAGGGTCAGGCGCAGGATTTCCGCGACATTGCCCCGTGCCGCCACTTCAGGGGCCTCCTCTGTGGCCGCGTCTATGGCGGCAGAGGCATCTTTTTCAGACCAACCAAGACCTGTCATCGCCTCGAGCACCTTTGGCTTCCAGCCCGATCCCGAGGCGGGTGCGGCCTTATCTTCGAGCGGAACGAGTTTACCGGCCAGTTCAAGAACGATCCGGCGTGCACCCTTGGGACCAATGCCGGGTACCTTGCTGAACGCTTTGTCATCACCAGAGGATGCAGCCACCCGGATTGCCTCCGGATCGTGAACCGCGAGCACTGCCAGGGCCAGCCGGGGGCCTACCCCGCTGACACCGATCAGAGTCTCGAAAACCTCCCGCTGCTGAGCGTCTTCAAAGCCGTACAGTGTCATTGAATCCTCACGGACGACCATCGCGGTGCAGACGCTTGCCTCCCGGCCGGTTTGCAGGCTGCTCAAAGTCTGTGGCGTCGCCTGAACCAGCATGCCGAAGCCGTTGACGTCGATGATTGCGGAGTTCAAGCCGACATGGGCAACTGTTCCGCGCAGTGAACTGATCATGGCAGTGGCCTCCTTATTAGCGTCCAGGCTGTATACCGAACATATTTACTAACCCTAACGTGGGGCTCCGACAATTAGCGTGCCGCCACACCGCCGCCCCATCTTAACGGCCGCGTCCCGTTCCTGACTTTGCCTTCGATTCGGCGTCGGCCCACGCTTTCTGCGCGGCCGTCATCGAAGCTCCCTGTTCTGGGCCGGCAGCGTTTGGACCGGAACGCCACGCATGGGTGATGGCCAAAGCAAGCGCGTCGGCGGCGTCGGCAGGTTTGGGCGGGTCGCTGAGCCGGAGAATCTTGGTCACCATCTTCGTCACCGAGGCTTTATCAGCGGAACCGTGCCCTGTGACTGCGGCTTTCACCTCGGTTGGCGTGTGCAAAGCAACGGGAATCCCCCGGCGGGCCGCGGCTGCGATAACGACTCCTGACGCCTGAGCTGTTCCCATGACGGTGCTGACATTGAGCTGGCTGAAGACCCGTTCGACGGCGACGATCTGCGGTTTGTGCGTGTCCAGCCACTCATCCGCCGCCCGGGCAATTGCCAGCAACCGCAGGTCAAGACGTTCGGCAGGCTCCGTACCGGCGACCCCCACAGCTACGAGTGTGGCCCGCCGGTTGGGCTCAACATCGACCACCCCAAATCCGCAGCGGGTCAGACCGGGGTCGACGCCGAGAACACGGAGCGTCACAGGAGGCAGCCTGACCGCCGACACCGGTTGTCCGGCCGCCACGCACTTGAGAACGGCACCTGCGCATCCGGATACGGTCCGCGCTCCAGCACGGAAATCTAGTCTTCTTCGTTCAACTGGTCACGGACGTCGTCGCTGATGTCCGCATTGGAGTAAACGTTCTGCACGTCGTCCAACTCCTCCAATGCGTCCACCAGCCGCATGAATTTGCGCGCGTCAGCCAGTTCGAGTTCAACCTTTACCGAGGGGACGAAAGCAGCTTCATCCGTTTCATACTCGATTCCGGCTTCCTCAAGCGCGGTGCGGACCTCCAGCAGGTCCGTCGCCTCAGAGATCACCTCAAAGGAATCGCCCTCGTCGTTGACCTGTTCAGCGCCGGCCTCCAGGACGGCCAGCAGGACGTCGTCTTCGGAAAGGTCGTTCTTGGGCAGGGAGATGACGCCCTTGCGGGTGAACATGTAGGAGACGGAACCCGGATCACCCATGTTTCCAGCGTTGCGGTTAACCGCCAACCGCACTTCGGATGCGGCACGGTTCTTATTGTCGGTAAGGCATTCGATCAGCAGCGCAGCACCGCTGGGACCATAGCCTTCATAGATAATCGTCTGATACTCGACTGCTTCGCCGAGCAGACCGGCGCCACGCTTAACTGCACGATCAATGTTGTCGTTGGGCACGGACGTTTTTTTCGCTTTCGCGATGGCTTCCACCAGCGCGGGATTTCCGGCCGTGTCGGCGCCTCCGGCCCGGGCCGCGACTTCGATGTTCTTGATCAGTTTGGCGAACGACTTCGCGCGGCGGGCATCAATGACCGCCTTCTTGTGCTTGGTGGTTGCCCATTTGGAGTGGCCCGACATACTTTTACGCTTCTCCTCTGATCATACGAATGAAAAGTTCGTGAATGCGGCGCTCCCCCGTAACCTCAGGATGGAACGAGGTCGCCAGCTTAGTGCCTGAACGTACTGCCACAATTCTAGCCGTCCCTTCCAATGGCTCCGTATGACCTGGGCCTGTGGCCTCCACGCTGGCCAGCACGTCGACGCCGGCACCGGCGCGTTCGACCGATGGTGCCCGGATGAAGACGGCGTGGACAGGGGCCGGCTCGCCGCCGCCGGACGGAAGCTGCGCGAATTGAAGATCTGCCTCGAACGATTCACGCTGCCGGCCGAAGACGTTGCGCCGCACAGTGATGTCCAGGCCACCGAAGGTCTGCTGCGGATTCCCGGCACTGTCATAGGCGGGATTGGCAATACCGTCGGCCAGCAGGATCATTCCAGCGCATGAACCATAGACCGGCAGTCCAGCGGAGATACGCTCCTTCAGCGGCCCGGCCAGTCCGAAAATCCGGCTGAGCTTATCGATCGTTGTTGATTCCCCGCCGGGGATTATCAGCCCATCGAGGGAGTCGAGATCGGCGGGCCGGCGTACCAAACCGGCCGTTGCACCGCTGGCTTCCAGCGCATAAAGGTGCTCCCGGACATCTCCCTGCAGTGCGAGCACGCCGACGTGCAGTCCCCGCCCGTCGGCGGTTCCGGTTGAATTAGTCACCCAGACATCATAGGCGGCCCTTCCGGCGTCGTGTCGGTTGGGTCAGTTTCTGTCGGCCAGAGCCATTAGCATTGACGGGAGACCGATCAGCAATAGATGAGGTAGGCACTATGTGCGGAATCGCCGGATACTGTGGCTTCACGGAGGACAACTCCCTTCTTGAAGCAATGAACGAGTGCATTCAGCACCGTGGCCCCGACGGCGAGGGCTATTTCAACGAGGACACAGTTGGACTGTCCCACCGGCGGTTGTCGATTATCGACGTCGCGCATGGGCAGGAGCCGATGTACAGCGCCGACGGCGACGTCGTGCTGATCTACAACGGCGAAATCTACAACTACCTGGAGCTCAAGGCGGAGCTCGAAGCCCTGGGCCGCACGTTCCGCACCGTCTCCGACACGGAAGTGCTGCTGCAGTCCTACGAAGAGTGGGGCGATGAGGCGTTTGACCGCTTTAACGGCATGTTCGGCTTTGCCATCTACGACAAGAAGCGTTCCCGGGTCGTACTGGCACGTGATCACTTCGGTATTAAGCCTTTGTATTACGCCAACGCCGGCACGGACGATAAGCCGCAGATCCTCTTCGGCTCCGAGATCAAGTCGATCCTTGCAGCCGACAAGATCGAACGCCGGCCGAATGAGCGCATCCTCTACCGCTACCTCCAGTTCCGGATCCACGACGACGAACCGGAAACCTTCTTTGCCGGCATCCGGAAATTGATGCCGGGCGAAAAGATGGTCATCGATACGGCCACCGGTGAGTTCGAGGTCAGTTCCTACACCCGGCTCAAGGAGGAACTCGCGGAGCTCGCCTCGGTGGAGACGCCGTACAGCCGCGAGGTCATCAACGAATACCGCCGCCGCTTCACCGAAGGAGTACGACTGCGTCTGCAGTCCGAGGTTCCAGTCGGCACCGCATTGTCCGGCGGGCTGGATTCCTCCGCCGTCGTCGTCACTATTAATAAGCTGATGCAGGAACATGCCGCTGCCACCGACTCACTCGGTGCGACCCAGCAGACATTCTCCGCGGTGTTTCCGAACTCGATTAATGATGAGGAAAACTACGCTGACGCCGTCCTGGACACTTGCCAAGGCAATGTCACCGCGCACAAGATCCTCCCGAGGGCTGACGAATTCGCCATCGATCTTGAGGATTTCGTCCGCACCCAGGAAGAACCGATCATTTCCTCGGGACCATACGCCCAGTACCGGGTAATGCAGGAGGCGTCCAAGCATGTGACCGTGCTGCTCGATGGTCAGGGCGCTGACGAGATGATGGCCGGCTATGTTCCGTATTACTTTGCCTATCTGCGCCAGCTTAAGACCCGGGGCGAGTACCGCAAGCTGGCCAAAGAGGTCACTTCCGCACTCGATATCTTCTACCGCTTGGGCCGCTTCCGCCTCCGGGGCATGGTTACGAACCGTAAGGGTCTGTCCATCTCCTCGCTCCTGCGCAAGGAGTTTACGGGCAAGTACGCCAACGAGAAGTTTTCCAATATCCCGGACAACCTCAAGCTTCGCCTGATTGACGATTTGTTCTACAAGTCCTTGCCTGCCGTGCTGCGTTACGAGGACAAGAACACCATGCGGTTCTCACTCGAGGGACGCGTTCCGTTTTTGGACAAGGAAGTGGTCAAGTACCTCTTCAGCCTCGACGACGAGTCGATCATCAAGGGTGGTTGGAACAAACGCATTCTGCGGGATGCCACACGCGGTCTGCTGCCGGAGTTGATCAGCAACCGCCGAAACAAGATTGGCTTCACGACGCCGGAGGCCGAATGGTTCAAGCTCATGAAGGAGAAGATCTACGAGATTTTCCTCTCCTCCTCCTTCGAGTACCGTCCCTACTGGGATCAGGACGCCGTGCTGTATGCGTTCGAGGAATACCTCCAGGACAAGAACAGTGCATCGACCATGGTGTTTTGGCGGTTGCTCAATACTGAGTTGTGGCTGCGTGAGTACTTCGACGAGCCCGAAGTCAAGGTCGGCAGTGAGCCGAAGACCGATTATGAGTCCAACCCCACCAAGGCGTTGGACATCACGGTGAAGCACGACGACGGCACGGCGGCCGGCGTGGGCACCGCACCTGCCGTCGCGGGAAGCGGAGGAAAGACGGATGGTGCGGTTGAATCAACCTTCCGGCGCTACCCGCTGCGCACGGAGGTCTTCTACCGTGACACAGATTTCGAGCCAGCTGTCCTGAGCTACGTGCAGCGGTTCTTTGGAGGCTTGTCGGACGCAGGCGGCGACCATGCCGGCGTCGTGAATGATGTTCCCTGGTATCTATTCGTCAGCGAGAAGATCGTTGCGATGACCCAGGGCCGGTCCATTCCGGTCTGGGACATCAAGGTTTCCAGTGCGGCACGGCTGCTCAGCCGTTTCGTCAGCCGCAATCCCGGAGGCATCGGACTGGCCAGCCCGTGGTCCATGCAATTGGCAATCGATGAAGTCGGCCTTTCCCGGATCCTCTACGCATCCGGCCGCAGCGTGCTCGGAAAGCTGCAAGGCAAAAAGGGTGTTTTCTACGAGGTTGTGGGCCATAACATCAACGCCATTGATGGCGCCGCCGGGTACCAGGTGGGCACCTCTACGCACTCCGTGAAGCTTGCTCCGACGGATCCCGAAGGTGTTGCCGCACGGCTCAGCGGCCTGCTCCGTGAACAACTTCCCGCTGAGCACGCGAAGAATTTCGCCGGTACCGCCATCATGGATGCCAACGATCTGGGCTGTGTTGCCCTCGGTGACGATACGGATCTGTCCAAGGCGACCCTCGAATCGGTCTTCCGTGACAACCCCCAGGGCCAAACCACGGAAACCACGCCGATGTCCATCGTGTTCAGACGGTGAACATCCCATAAATCGGCTGGGTGAGCACATCCGGAACTGCCTGTTGCCAAGGGAATCGGCCCTCGTCGTCGACCCATACGGCTTGTACAGCCGACAGCCTGGGTCCGTACAGGGCTCTGGCCGTGAGCAGGACTTTGGCCGGTTCCATCATTGGGGCCAGGAAAACCGTCCGGCTGTGCAAACCAAGCTCCATGCCGGGGTCCAGGACATGTCCATGATCGACGACCATCAACGCGAGTTCGAGGAGGATTGCGCAGGTTTCCTCTATGTTTCGTCCGGTCACGAGAATTTCCGGATGGTTCACCTCCGTCAGGCCCACGGTATAGCCACGGGGGATATTGTCCAGATCTCCCCCGACGAACTGTATGGACCATCCGTCCCGACGAATAACGTCTTTAAAACTTTCCAATACTTGGCGTCGCGACATCCCATCGCATTGAAGACACATAATTTCCTCCCGATCGATTTGTTGTGTTTGTGTGTGTCTTCAGCATGCCGGCCGGCACCGACAATAACTGTCGTCGCCTGGCTGATCCGTGTGGGGTAGGCTCCGGACTTGCCGACTGGTGTGAAATTGTTGACCCATGACAAATCCCTTTATCGGCGAGAGCCCGCTCCCGTACCAGCTTCCGCCTTTTGACCAGATCCATGACGAGCACTTCCTGCCCGCGTTCGAGGCAGGAATCGGTGAACATCAGGCAGAGGTCGAAGCGATCGTCTCCAACACAGAACCGGCCGGCTTCGCCAATACCGTCGCCGCGTTGGAGAAGTCCGGAAGGACACTGCAACGGGTATCGGCGGTGTTCTTCAATCTCGCCAGTTCCCATGCGACCGGGAACATCCAACAGATCCAGAGTGAGATCTCTCCACGGCTGGCGGAGCACCAGGACAGCATCTACCTCAATAAGGAGCTCTACCAGCGCTTTACCCTTGTTGATCCGGATTTAGAGAACCTTGACGCCGAGTCGCGCCGGCTCTTTGAGGAGTACCTGAGGGCTTTCACCCGCTCTGGAGCACAACTTCAGGACCGTGCTAAGCAGCGGTTGCGGGAGCTGAACAGTCAGTTATCGCGGCTCAGCACTCAGTTCTCCCAACTGGTAATGAATGGCGCCAACGCCTCAGCGCTGCTGGTGGAAAAAGAAGCAGAACTCGAGGGCCTCTCCGGAGACGATATTGCCTCCGCCGCCGAAGCGGCCAGAACAGGCGGACACGAGGGCAAATATATGTTAAGCCTCGTGCTGCCCACCAATCAGCCCGCCATGGCCTCACTTGCCAACAGGGAAACCCGCCGTCGTCTCTTTGATGCTTCAGTCCGTCGGGGAACCCGCGACGATGAGTTCAACTCGCTCGGCATCGCTAAAACCATGGCCCAACTGCGTGCCGAGCGGGCCGAGTTGCTGGGGTTCGAAAACCATGCATCCTACGCCGCCAACGATCAGACAGCACCGTCGTTGGCAGCCATCCACACGATGATGGACCGGTTGGCGCCTGCCGCGGTCCATAACGCCAAGGCGGAAGCCGGCATTCTCGCCGATGTTGCGGGCCACGATCTTGAGCCGTGGGATTGGGCTTTCTATTCAGAGCAGGTGCGCAGGGATAAGTACGACGTCGACCTTGCCGCCTTGCGTCCGTATTTCGAGCTGGAGCGTGTCCTGCAGGACGGCGTTTTCTATGCGGCGAATCGGCTTTACGGCCTGACCTTCGAAGAATGGAAGGACTTGCCGGGATATCACCCGGACGTCCGCATCTGGGAAGTTAAGGAGGAAGACGGAACCGCGCTCGGTCTCTTCCTCGGCGACTACTACACGCGGGACACGAAAAATGGCGGGGCCTGGATGAATCCGCTCGTCGAGCAGTCCGCGCTCTTTGGCACGCGGGCCGTCGTCGTCAATAACCTGAATATTCCTAAGCCACCCGCCGGCGAACCAACACTAATGACCTATGACCAGGTCACAACCATGTTCCACGAATTCGGGCACGCCCTGCATGGGCTGTTCTCGGACGTCAGCTATCCGAAGTTCTCGGGCACGAGCGTTCCGAGAGACTTCGTCGAGTATCCCTCGCAAGTGAACGAAATGTGGATACTGTGGCCGGAAATCCTCGCCAATTACGCCAAGCACTATAGGACGGGTGAAGCGCTCCCCCAGGAGTCGATCGATAAGCTGGTGGCCGCGCAGCAATGGGGCGAAGGTTTTGCGACCACCGAGTATCTTGGCGCCGCGTTGTTGGATTTGGCATGGCATGAGTTGGCCCCTGGCACGGAAATCACAGATTCATTGGCGTTTGAAGCCGAAGCACTGGAGCGGGCGGGCGTGGCCTTGAACCTGATTCCGCCGCGCTACCGTACCGGATATTTCAAGCACATTTTCGCCGGCGGTTATGCCGCCGGTTACTACTCCTACATTTGGAGCGAAGTCATGGATGCCGACACGGTGGAGTGGTTCAAAGCCAATGGCGGACTGACCCGCGGGAACGGAGACCATTTCCGAAAGGAACTGCTGTCAACAGGGTTCAGTATTGATCCGCTGGAGGCGTTCCGCAACTTCCGCGGACGCGACGCCGAGATCGCACCTTTGCTGAAGCGGCGCGGACTCGAGTAACAACCAACTGGGCAGGTGCAATTTCCTCCAGAACTAAAAAGCTGAGGGTGAGCGGCCAATGGACCGCTCACCCTCGGCTTTTTACCAGTACTTCAGCTGTCACTGGTTAATACTGTGGTTTACCAACCGCGTTCGGCCAGCCGGTGCGGCTCGGGAATCTGGTCCACATTGAGGCCAACCATCGCCTCGCCAAGACCACGGGAAACGTCGGCCAGAACATCGGCGTCGTCGTAGAATGTTGTTGCCTTGACGACGGCAGCAGCCCGGGCGGCCGGATTCCCGGACTTGAAGATTCCGGATCCAACAAAGACACCGTCGGCACCGAGCTGCATCATCATGGCAGCATCAGCCGGCGTCGCGATTCCACCAGCGGTGAAGAGGACAACGGGAAGCTTGCCTGCAGTGGCTACTTCTTTGACCAGTTCGTACGGCGCCTGCAGTTCCTTTGCCGCAACGTACAACTCGTCCTCAGGCATGGAGGAGAGACGCTTGATCTGGGCACGGATCTGGCGCATGTGCGTCGTGGCGTTCGAGACGTCACCCGTTCCGGCCTCGCCCTTGGAACGGATCATGGCTGCACCCTCATTGAGCCGGCGCAATGCTTCACCGAGGTTCGTGGCACCACACACAAAGGGAACCTTGAAGTTCCACTTGTCGATGTGGTTGGTGTAGTCGGCCGGAGTCAGTACCTCAGACTCGTCAATGTAGTCCACGCCGAGTGACTGCAGGATCTGGGCTTCAACGAAGTGGCCGATCCGGGCTTTAGCCATTACGGGGATGGAAACCGAATTGACGATGCTGTCGATCATGTCCGGATCGCTCATGCGGGAGACGCCGCCTTGGGCACGGATGTCGGCAGGAACGCGCTCAAGCGCCATCACGGCAACAGCACCTGAATCTTCGGCGATCCGTGCCTGTTCCGCGGTGACGACGTCCATGATGACGCCGCCCTTGAGCATTTCCGCCATGCCGCGCTTGACGCGGCTGCTGCCGGTGACCGGAACCGGCGTCGATGTTTCAGTAATGGACACAGAGAGCCCCTAAGAATCGAGAAAGATGTCCCCTAATTCTATGCCGACCGCCAAGGTCCGGCGTACAAGGTTACTCCGGTGAACGAAACGCGCCTCGGATGAGGGTTTAGTCCACGGTGGAGCGTGGCTCCAGCGCCTGCCGCCGCACAGTGAGGATGCGTTGCAGCACCGTAATGAGGCTGGCAATGGCCAGCAGGACGAGTACTACCAGCAGGATTGGCTCAGGCAGTCCAAGACCGGTGAATCCGGTAGTAACCAGTACAGCCACCAAGCGTTCCGAGCGTTCTGCAATGCCCACATTGGCGGTCATGCCCAGTCCTTCGGCGCGGGCTCTGGCATAGGAGACGAGGCTGCCGAGGATGAGGCAGGCCAGCGCCAGCACGGCAATGGTGGGATTGTTCCCGCCGGTGAAGAACCAAATGATCAGACCGCTGAACACCGCAGCGTCGCCGAAACGGTCCAAGGTTGAATCGAGGAATGCTCCCCAGGTACCGGTCCGCCCGAGCATCCGGGCCATCAGCCCGTCAACAATGTCCGAGAATACAAACACGGTAATGAATACTGTTCCCCAGAACAGCTCCCCCAGGGGGTAAAAAACCAGTGCCCCGGCCGATACTCCCAGGGTTCCGGTCAGGGTGACGGCATCGGGGGAAATCTTCATCCGGATCAGCATCCGTGCCAGTGGAGTGAAGATTCCGGCGAAAAACGCGCGCGCATATTTGTTGAGCATCCGCTGTGCCTTTAGTCCCTGTCGCCGTTTGCGCCGGCGCCGGACGGCCATGCCTCGGAAACAAGCTCGCGTACTTCGTCGAGCGTCTGCGTGATGGCCTTTGTCTGCGCAATAATCGGCAGGAAGTTCCCGTCTCCGCCCCATCGTGGGACGATGTGCTGGTGCAGGTGCGCGGCAATACCAGCGCCGCCGGTATTCCCCTGGTTCATACCGAGGTTGAAGCCGGTCGGTTTGGCCACCTCCCGCAGTACGCGCATGGCGGTCTGGGACAATTCCGCTATTTCGGCCGTTTCAGCCACGGTGATGTCGGTGTAGTCAGGTACATGGCGGTACGGGCAAATCAGCAGATGACCGGGGTTGTAAGGAAACAGGTTTAGAACGACAAAGGCGTGGACGCCGCGGTGCACGATCAGCGATTCTGCATCGGAGCGGGTTGGCGCCGCACAGAATGGGCAGTCATCCTGATGTTTGAATTGGTCCTGCCCACCCTTGATGTAGGCCATGCGGTGCGGGGTCCACAGGCGCTGGAAGCTGTCGGGCACACCCGGGATCGTGAAGTCGTCGGTGATTCCGCCGTCGGCGCCCATTTCCTCAGCTGCCTGCTTTCCTGTGGCCACCCGTACTACCCTGCCCGGTTTCGTACCGCTTCGACAATGCGGCTGACGGCTTCATCGACCGGGACGCCGTTATCCTGGCTGCCGTCGCGGAAGCGGAAGGAGACTGCACCGGCGTCCGCGTCCTCGCCACCGGCGATCAGCACGAAGGGAACTTTATCCTTGCTGGCGGTGCGGATCTTTTTCGGGAAGCGGTCAGAGCTGATATCCACTTCGGCCCTGATGCCTTCAGCCTTGAGCCTGTCGACGACGTCGAACATGTAGTCATTGAAGGCGTCCGCCACCGGGATGCCGACTACCTGCACGGGGGCCAGCCAGGCCGGGAAGGCACCCGCGTAGTGTTCGGTCAGTACGCCCATGAACCGTTCGATGGAGCCGAACAGGGCACGGTGGATCATCACCGGCCGCTGACGTGAGCCGTCGGCGGCCTGGTACTCGAGTTCAAACCTTTCCGGCGTGTTGAAGTCCAGCTGAATGGTGGACATCTGCCACGTCCGCCCGATGGCGTCACGGGCCTGAACGGAGATTTTCGGGCCGTAGAATGCGGCTCCGCCTGGATCCGGAACCAGTTCCAGCCCGGAAGCTTCACCCACTTCGGCGAGCGTTTTCGTGGACTCGTCCCAGATCTCATCGGAACCGACGAATTTTTCCTCGTTCTTAGTGGAAAGCTCCAGGTAGAAGTCCTCCAGTCCATAGTCCTTCAGGAGTCCGAGAACGAATTCCAGCGTCTTTGTCAGCTCGTCCTTCATCTGCTCACGTGCACAAAAGAGGTGGGCGTCATCCTGTGTCATTCCACGCACCCGCGTAAGTCCGTGAACCACACCGGACTTTTCGTAGCGGTATACCGAGCCGAACTCGAACATCCTCAACGGCAGTTCACGGTAGGAACGTCCGCGCGAACGGAAGATCAGGCAGTGCATTGGGCAGTTCATCGGCTTGAGGTAGTAGTCCTGGCCGGGCTTGCGCACAGTTCCGTCGTCGTTCAGTTCCTCGTCGACGTGCATCGGCGGGAACATTCCGTCCCGGTACCAGTCCAGGTGCCCGGAAACTTCGTACAGTTTTCCCTTGGTGATATGCGGCGTATAGACGAAGTCGTAGCCGGCCTCGACGTGACGTTGCCGGGAATAGTCCTCCATCACCTTACGGATAATGCCGCCCTTGGGATGGAACACCGGCAGGCCGGAGCCAAGCTCGTCGGGAAAGGAAAACAGGTCCAGTTCGCTGCCGAGTTTGCGGTGATCGCGTCGTTCGGCTTCGACGATGCGCTCCTGGTAGGCCTTCAGATCGTCCTTGGTCGGCCAGGCGGTGCCGTAAATCCGCTGCAGTTGCTTGTTCTTCTCGCTGCCGCGCCAGTAGGCCGCAGCCGAACGGGTCAATGCGTAGGCATTGGAGATCAACTTGGTATTCGGCAGGTGCGGGCCGCGGCACAGATCTTTCCAAACCGTCTCGCCGCTCTTACGGTCGACGTTGTCGTAAATGGTGAGTTCCCCGGCGCCGACCTCAACGGAAGCACCTTCGGCACCGTCCAGTTCGGCGTCGAGCTCAGCCTCGGCCGATTCGCCCTTCAGTCCAATTAACTCGAGCTTGTAGGGCTCATCAGCCATTTCCTCTCTGGCTTCTTCCTCCGACACCACCCGTCGCCGGAAGAGCTGATTGCTGTTGACGATCTTGAGCATCATCTTTTCCAGCTTCTTCAGGTCCTCGGGGGTGAAGGGCTCGTCGACGTCGAAGTCAAAGTAGAAACCATCGGTGATGTAGGGGCCGATCCCCAGTTCCGCGTCGTCCCGCAGTTGCTGAACAGCCTGTGCCATGACATGTGCGGCGGAATGCCGCAGTACGTTGAGCCCGTCTTCGGAACCGATCTCGACACCATCGACCTGCGCGCCGTCGTCGTGGATTGGTGCGTCGAGGTCTTTCAACTCGCCATTGACACGTACGACGACGATGTCCCGCTGTCCCGCGAACAGTTCAGCACCGGTAGTGCCCGTGGTCACCTTATTCTCTTCGCCGTTGACGATGAGGGTGATGTTGTTGGGCACGTCGGTCTCCTGAAATCGGGTCGTGGGCCATAGAAACAGCAGCATACCGGGGCCACTGTCAGCCTCCATCGATGTTATCGCCCATAGCGTCGGCGCTACCAATTTTGAGGTTCGCCGAGTCAGTCGGGATCCGCCGGGTGCTTCACCGCCAGTATCTCCGCCGGCGGAAGGGTTACCGTCCAAGGGCAAGAGGTTTGCGGTTTCGCGCCAACGGCAAGGTTTCCGTATTGGATAGATCCCAGGCGTTCGTGGCCTGCAGACTCATTCCTCTGGGCCCGGTGCGGCGCGTCAGTCCCTTGATCAACAGCAGCCGGGTGCAGAAGAGCAACGGGCCGGCCTGCTCCTGTGCTTCGTGGAAGAAGGTGCAATCCACACAGCCGGTGCCGTCGTCGATACTGATAAAAACCACCCGGCGTCCTCCCCGCATCGGTGGAGTCTGGGTCGCCACACGGATTCCGGCCACTATCACTTCGGTGCCGTTACGCAGGTCCAGCAGTTTCGCTGACTCCGTCACTCCCAGCTCCTCCAGGATTGGGCGGTAGCTGTCCATTAGATGGGCGCTGACATCCAGGGCCAGCAGATCCAGCTCCGTCCGGACTTTCTCCTCCATCGGTGGCTCCGGCAGCCCGGGTTTCAAATTGGCCAGTTCAAGATCGCCGAGCGGCAGCGATAACTGCCCCTCAATAGGTTCATGCCTGCGTTGTGCCGGACGGGAAGGGGAACTGTTGAGGTGGTGGATTAAATCCGCACGGTTGCCGGGGCCATGCACGTGTTGATTCAAAGAATCGAATGCGCCCAGCTGGGCAAGCCGCTTCATGCTGGCCCTGCCGACTCTGGCCCGGGTCCGCAGATCTGCGAGCGAATCGTATGGTTGGCCGGCCACAATACGTTTGAGTTCGGTATGGGAAAGTCCGTAGATTCCGGCCAGACTCAGCCTGATGCCCAGTTTCCCGCCATCAATACGTTCCACCCGGTATTCACCAGTGCTGCGGTTAATGTCCAATGGCAGGATCGGTATGCCCATCCGCCGGGCCTCGGCCACCAGCAAGCGGCGCGGATACATACCTGGGTCGTGTTCCCAGATCCCGGCCAGGAAAGCTTCTGGATGATGTGCCTTGAGCCAGGCTGACTGGTAGGTTGGTACGGCAAATGCGGCCCCGTGGGCCTTGCAGAAGCCAAAGCTGCCGAAGGCTTTGAGCGTATTCCAGACCTTGTCCACCACTGCGGGTGGATAACCTCTCGCTGCCGATTCCTTTCGGAAAAAGTCCTCCACCCCGGGTTCGGCCTCCCCTCTGCCAAGCAGCCGCCGGAGCTCGTCAGCCTTGGCCATGCCGCAGCCGGTGAAGACGTCGAAAGTCCGCAGCACCTGTTCATGGAAGACCGTCACCCCGTGGGTTTCGGCGAGCGCCGGTTTGAGGTCCGGGTGCGGGTAGCTCTCGGGAGCCCACCCATGCCGGTGCTCCAGGAATGGGCGGACCATATCGGACTTCATCGGCCCCGGGCGGAAAAGCGAAATATCGATAATCAGGTCGTTGAATTCGCGTGGCGCAAGTTTGCCAATCAGCTCCCGTTGCCCCGGCGACTCAATCTGGAAACATCCCAATGTATGCGTGCTGCGGATCAACTCGTACGTCGGCTCATCATCGAACGGCACCGCCTCCAGATTAATCCGGCCGTCCCCGGCGATGTAATCAGGAACGCCCCCTGTCACGTTCCGGTGCCGGCCGGCTTGAGCAACCTCCTGGCGGGAAGGGTGGATCCGGATAATTTCTTTCAGCGCATAGGCCATTGCGCTTTGCATTCGCACACCCAGCACATCCAGCTTCAGCATGCCCATCGGATCCATATCGTGCTTATCGAACTGCGACATCGGCAGTCCCAGTCCACTGGGCTGGACCGGGGTGCGGTCCAGCAGGTTCTTGTCCCCCAGAATCACGCCGCAAGGGTGCATTGAAATATGCCGCGGCAGCCGGTCCAGCCGTTCGGTCAGATCCACCAGCAGATCCAGTTGCTGGTTTTGTTCCACCCGGGAGGAAAAGTCACGCAGTTCAGGTTTTTCCGCCATGGCTTCGCGGAACTTGGCAGCCGAAAACCGCCACAGCTGTTTGGCGATGGTGCCGACGTCGTCCTCATTCATCCCCAGCGCAAGCCCGGCATCACGCACTGCGCCCCGGGCCCGGTAGCCATTCTGCATGCTCATTAGCGTGACGCGTTCAGCACCGAACCGTTCGAAAATCCGGTGGTAAACATTGTGCCGCTCGGCGCTTTCAACATCGATGTCGATATCCGGCAGTGTGGAGCGGTCCTGTGAGAGGAAACGTTCAAAGATCAGGTCATGGTTGAGCGGGTTCACCTGGCTGACGTTGATCAGATAGTTCACCAGGGATGAGGCGCCCGATCCCCTGGCCGCCGCCCGGATACCCATCTCGATGATCATCTTCGAAACCTCGGCCACGGTCAGGAAATAGGAAGAAAACCCGAGCCGGTCAATGATCTGCATTTCGTGGTTTAACCGTTCCCGGAGTTTTCGCTCGTCCGAACCGGATATGGCGCCGAATCTGCGGCCGATGCCCGCCTCGCAGCGCTGCCAGAGTTCGGTCACCGGGTCCTGGTCGATACCGATCACCGATGCTTCAGGAACTACAGGCTGCTTCCATCCCATATCCGCCGCCGGATCCATCCTGCACCGGTCGGCCAACTTCCCGGTTGCTGACAGCAGGTCGGCGGCGCCGGGCGCACCAAGATCCGCAGCCTTGGCGATCTCCCTGGCCAGCGACTCCATCTGTGCCGGCGTCTTCAGCCATCCCTGCCCGTTCGGCTGCAGGTCGGTCAGCTTCCCCAGTGCGGTCAGCGCCCGGGCAGAATCAAGCACATCAGCGGTGGCTGCGCCGTCAATTCCGCAGTACCGCACTGCATTGGTCAGCACAGCTGGAACATTGCGCTCCCGCGCCAGCTTGAACAGCCGCACCCCATGGGCGGTGCTCAAAGCCTCGCCCGGCGGACTCAGGTGTGTAACCACTTCGGCTGTCACCGAACCGGCCGGAAGCACCGCCAGCCACCGTGTAAACAACGATCGGGCGGTGGAATAACTGCGGGTCCGCAACGCTTGGCCGACATCGGAATGCGGGCCAATCAGTACTGTCAGCACAGGAGCGAGAGTGACTGGATCCAGGCAGCGCGAGGCCAGCTCCTCCAGAGTGACACCGACAGGCTTACGGGAATGCGCGCCGGTATTCGCATGGGCATCGGAGATCAGCCGGCACAGTGCCCGGTAGCCTGCTCCCTGCAATTCGCCATGGGCCAGTACGACGACGCGGCCGCTCACCTGGCCGTCGCGCAGCACGGCCAGATCGACACCCACAATTGGATCGATACCGGCCGCCATGCAGGCTTTGAGGTGTTTGACCGTGCCATAAAGACCGTCGCGGTCCGTGCAGGCTAAAGCGTCCGCCCCGTCACCGGCAGCCGTCCCGGCCAAATCTTCGGGCCAGGAGACGCCATAGTGTGCACTGAAGGCGGTTGAAACGTGTAGATGGGTGAAGCTCATATATGTCCGGGGAGAAGTTTCCGCGCAGTCCTATGCACTCAGGTCCTGTACGGCGTCGTGAATTTTCAATAGCCGCCAGCGCCCCGTATCCACCTGATGCACTATGTCCAGCGTCCGCAGCTCCGACCGGTCATTGACTCTGGCTTGTACCCGCCAGATCTCATGGTCCACCAGCCCAGCGCCGCGGCCCCGCTCCGCCCGCAACTCCTCTTCCCACCATTTGCGCCGTTGATACCAGCGCAACGGTTCCGCTTCGATCTCGTATGTCCGGTTCTGCCAGACCAGGCTTAGAGGCTGCCCCGCAGACGAACACACCACTTCCACCGACTCGCTGAAGACACCCAACTCCAGCCACCTCCCAACGCAATCCCACACCGTTCTCGAATATTTGTTCGAGTAAGTTCAAGTTTACGCCTGTGCACTGACAAAACACAGATGTCCTTTAAACCGCAGGTGAGAGGGCATGCGCTCCCCCCTGGGACGGACCGCAATGACAGGACCGTCCGGTGTGAAAAATGTTCGGGAAATCCTTCAGAAACTGCTGCGCTGAACCTTCAGCTCAAGCTCAATGAAAGCTTCGATCATGGAACGGTACGTTGCCTCAACCACTTCCGGGCTGACCTTCGATTCGACGGCGAGCGACCGGACAGTGGAGATCACCTGCTCGACGCGCTGGGGTGAACGGACGGCGGCTGCATCCTCCTTCAGCGTGCCGGCGATCCGCACCAGCCGTTCACGCCGGGCCATCAATGCCACCATTTCTTCATCTATCTCGTCGATGGCAGTGCGGACGTCGGCCAGTTGCTGTCTATGGGCATTCTCGTCATCGGTGACCATTTAGTGAGAATATCGATGTATGCAGCCTCATGTCGACGTTCTGACCCTTGGTGTCCGTGACCTGGAAGTGTCCCGGCGGTTCTACCTGGATGGCCTGAAATGGGCGGCGACACTGGATGTCGCCTCCGAAGTGGTCTTTATCCAGGTTGGACATGGCCTGCTGCTGGCCCTGTACGACATCGAAAAACTTGAGGCCGAAGCCGATGCGGATTATCAGTCCGGAGCCGTTCCCCCGATCTCGCTGGGACACAACGTACACAGCGAGGAAGAAGTCGACGCTGTCCTGGCCCAGGCCGGGACAGCCGGCGGAAGCATCATCGCACCCGGTCGGAAGATGAGCTGGGGCGGATACTCCGGCTACTTCGCCGACCCGGATGGTTTTCGCTGGGAGGTCGTCTACAATCCAGGACTAATCGTGGATGCGGACGGCACTGTCCGCATCGGGTCTGCCGCGTAACCGCATCAGCAGGTGACCCGAAAAGCGTGCGAAGCGGAATCACGGTGACTGACCCATAATGGAACCATGTGTGGCAGATATGTGATGGCACGAAGCACTGGTGATCTTGTTGCCTCGTTCAATGTCGACGAATCCTTCGAAGGGGAGATCGCCCCTTCCTACAACATTGCACCGACCGACGAAGTCCCTCTCGTCATCGAACGCCATGCCGGAAGCACGGAACAAACCCGGCAGTTGGCAACAGCACGGTGGGGTCTCGTTCCGTCCTGGTCAAAGGACCGGAAGTCTGCCGCCCGCCTCATAAATGCACGGATGGAAACCGTCACTGAGAAACCCTCATTCCGGCAGGCCGCTTCACGACGGCGGGCGCTGGTGGCGGCCGACGGATATTTCGAATGGCAGAAAACCGCCGACGGGAAAATACCGACGTACCTCCATGGGGACGACGGCGGCATTCTGGCCTTCGCTGGTCTTTACGAGTATTGGCCGGATCCCGCTCTGCCGGAAGGCCACCCGGAAAAATGGCTGCGGACCTGCACAATCATCACCACCAGCGCAACAGATGCGCTCGGCCACATCCATGACAGGACGCCCCTGGTCGTCCCTCCCGGCCTCTATTCCGACTGGTTGGATACGGCCGTCAGGAACCCTGCCGACGTGCAACAGCTTCTGGACGCGATGCCGGAACCCAAGCTCACCCCGCGAGTGGTCAGCTCAAAAGTAAACAGTGTCCGCAACAATGGTCCGGAACTGATTGAGGCCGCAAGCTGAACCACACCGCAAGCGCGGTCGCGATCCAAACCGCAACAAAAAGGCTATGCCTTATGGTCATCACCGGCTTGCCCGGGAATGACTGGCAATCAACAAGTGTTTAGACCAGTGACAATGACACCGCCGCCGAAAATGCGGCACTAAGCCTGAACCAAGGAGCTAAACCGTGGAGTACACCCCGGACGCCGGCAACATCACCATGTTCTCGACCACCTGGTGCGGATACTGCCGCCGACTCAAGTCGCAGCTGGACGCAAAGGGTATTGGCTACCAGGAAATCAATATTGAAGAGGTCGAGGGAACAGCCGCTCTGGTGGAATCCATCAACGGCGGCAACCAAACCGTACCTACCGTTCTCTTCCCTGATGGTTCAAGTGCAACGAACCCGTCGTTGGCCGAGGTTCAGAGCCGTCTCGCTGCCTAGTACTCTTTCTCCCCCGCCTCCACCGCAAAGGGCAGCCGGTTTTCCGACGGCGGGAGCGGGCAGGTGGCATGCTCGGTGAATGAGCATGGCATATTCACAGCCCGGTTGAAATCCAACACGACGGTGCCGTCGTCGTCCGGTGCCGGAATATACAGCGCCCTGCACAGGCCGGACGTGCTGGCTCCGGACGTTTCGTCGGTGAACAGCACCTGGAATGAATCCGGTTCTGTGCCGGGGAACGCGGTCAGCCTGTGGATCTGCCCGTAGGCCGTGAATTCAATCGTCCCCGGGGATAAGTACTCGTGGTGCACCGCCCGCACCACCGAGCCCACAGTGACGGAATGCCGGTCGGCCCGGAACCGGCCGGCAAACCGCCAGCGCGTATCCGGGTCAAACGTCGGCACACCCTTGAACGCCGCCAGAGCCGGGGCGTCCGGGTGCCGTGGCCGCAGGAAGTCATGGCCGCCGCGACGTGCAATTTCCACTGCGAAGTCCTCAGTCCGCATCGTTATGGACTCCCGTTCGTGGAGCGTTCCAAATCCGTAGCGGCCCGAAACCGGTTCTCCTTCGACGAAGAGCTCCTCCCCTTTCTCCAGCTTCACCACGATCCCGCTGCGGTCACTCGACCAGGTTCCCGGGACGCCGTCGTACCTCTGTGAATCACTACTCAGCCAGTGCATCGCCGTGACGGAAAGCCAGCCAAATGGGTCCGACAGCTTCGCCTCACGGGTCAAGTGCCATGCTTTCCATTCCTTGATAAAGGTCCGCTGATCGATTGTTGGAACGGAAGCGGCGGGTTCACTCATGACTTCATCATAGGAACCGCCGAAGGGTTTTTCCTATGATGGGGGAACGACGCTTTACCAAACATGCGGCCAATCAGATTTTTCGGCCGTCGGAGAGGATAACCAACGTGGTTCATAAAGTACGTGGAGTCATTGCCCGCGCTAAAGATGCAGACGTGACCGTGGAGACCATCCTCGTTCCTGATCCAGGGCCGGGTGAGGCCCTGGTGGATATCATCACCTGCGGCGTCTGCCACACGGACCTGCATTACAAACAGGGCGGAATCAACGATGACTTCCCCTTCCTGCTGGGACACGAGGCCACCGGCGTCGTCAATGCCGTTGGTGACGACGTCACCGAGGTTGCCCCGGGCGACAAAGTGATCCTGAACTGGAGGGCAGTCTGCGGACAGTGCCGGGCGTGCAGCCGCGGCGAACCGCAATACTGCTTTGACACCGCCAATGCGACGCAGAAGATGACACTCGAAGACGGCACGGAGCTCTCCCCCGCCCTCGGCATCGGTGCTTTCGCGGACAAGACACTCGTGGCGGCCGGGCAGTGCACCAAGGTGGACCCGGATGCTGATGCTGCGGCAGTGGGCCTGCTCGGTTGCGGCGTAATGGCAGGCATCGGCGCCGCAATGAACACCGGCAATGTCAGCCGTGGTGATTCGGTGGCGGTCATTGGTTGCGGCGGCGTCGGTACGGCCTCTATTGCGGGCTCGCAGCTGGCGGGTGCGACGACGATTATCGCCGTCGACATTGACCCCAGCAAGCTGGAGAAGGCCAAGTCAATGGGCGCAACGCACACCGTTAACTCCAAGGAGACCGATCCGGTGGAGGCCATCCGGGAACTCACCGGAGGCAACGGAGCCGACGTCGTTATTGATGCCGTGGGCCGTCCCGAAACCTACACCCAAGCGTTCTACGCCCGCGATCTGGCCGGCACGGTGGTACTGGTCGGAGTTCCCACGCCGGATATGAAAATCGAGTTGCCGTTGCTGGACGTTTTCGGCCGCGGTGGCGCGCTCAAATCGTCCTGGTATGGCGACTGCCTGCCCTCACGCGATTTCCCAATGCTGGTCGACCAGTACCGGCTGGGCAGGCTGGACCTGGGTGCCTTCGTGTCCGAGCGCATTAAATTGGACCAGATCGAGGAGGCGTTCAGGAAAATGGAAGAAGGCAAGGTTCTTCGATCGGTGGTGGAACTCTAATGACTGAGACTGCAAACAGCTCCGCCCTTCGAATTGACCACCTCGAAACCGCGGGAACTTTTTCCCTCGACGGCGGTACTTGGGAAGTCGAGAACAACGTCTGGCTCGTAGGCAACGATGAGGAATGCATCATCATCGACGCCCCGCACGATGCCAATGCGATCATCAATGCGGTTGACGACCGGAAGGTTGTCGCGATTCTGCTGACTCATGGCCATGACGACCACATCAAGGCGGTGCTGGAACTCGCCGATACCGTGGTCGCTCCGATCTACCTTCATTCCTCGGACTGGATGCTGTGGGAACGCGTCTTCCCGAGCGTGGATCCAAGCCACGAGATTCAGGACCGGGACATCTTCGAAATTGCGGGGCAGCGGATCAAGGCACTCCATACCCCTGGCCACTCCCCCGGTTCCACGTGCTTTTATTTGGCCAGTCAAGGTGTGGTCTTCACGGGAGACACGCTCTTCCAGGGCGGGCCCGGTGCGACCGGTCGTTCATTCAGCGATTTCGAGGTCATTATGGAGTCGATCCGCGACCGGCTCTTCACCCTGCCGCCTGAGACCGTCGTCCACACCGGCCACGGCGACTCAACCACCATCGGGGCCGAGGCTCCGCACTTGGATGAATGGCTGGCACGCGGAGAATAAGCGCGGCTACGACGACGGCGGCGTAAGGCCTCTGGCAGCGTACGACGGCGGCGAGCTCACCGAGGTGGGTTTGCCGCCGTCGTTGTGTGTGAAGCAAAGTGCTCGAACGATCCAGGTTGCAGTGTGGCCTGTGTAGAGTATGAAGTTAGTATGGCGGTTTGTACCTTGTCGACCGTCAGCCCCGGCACCAGGTCTTCGGCCGCTCCTGCCGTAGCTGGATTCCACTCCAAGTCCAATGCGGCATAGACATCGATCAAGACCGCGCGAATCGAAGCCGAACCCTCAACGACGACTGAGGAAGAAAACAACCAGGCACCGGACACCACCCGCTGGGCCGTACCGACGAGCTTGACGGCTGTCGGTGGAACATCCAATTCTTGAGGATTTTCGCCGGCGTCCGCTACCAGGGACTCATTTGGACCGTTGGGAATTCCGTGCACGGTGTATTCGCCGGGGCAATACTCCCCGGGAATTTCACCCACGCCGGCATTCACACCGGTCGACCTCAGAGCCTCAGTCAGCAAATCCGAGAAAAAGGCGAAGCGTTGCTTTGTCCCGGCGATGGAATCACCGGAGGGTTCGACGTGGTCGACGACGAGGCAGCCTTGATGGTAAGCCGCAGCCCGTCCTCCCGCCCGGCGGACCAATGGGGTGAAGCCATGGTCCAGACAAGCTTGACGGGCTGTTTCAAAACCAGGCAGCCGCGTATCCCGCTGCCCGAAAGCCACCGTCGGCTGCGGCAGGTAGAACCGTAGTGAAGGACTCAACTGTCCATTCCGGGCGGCCTGGAGCAACCTGATGCCGTGCTCCAGATCGGCGGCGGCGCCAAGCGTGGACTCTTGCTGGATCACGGATAACCTGTCCGCTATTGTGGGCGGCAGTTGAGATGAGGAATCCATAGGGTTGTAGGGCGGCAGTCAGTCAGCGGGGAGCTGGCGGACGGTAAGTATTTGCTCGGCGCGGCCAAAGGGACCATCCGCATCGTTGAGGATTGTTGATGTAAGCCCGACGCCGTCGGATGCGAAGGTGACGCTCGTATCCAACCCCAGCAACTCACCGGATGGCTGGCGGTACAAGTGCATTTGCAGGTCGAGATTCGGAAACATGAAGCTTCCAGGCCCCGGTGGAACCCTGGACGAAACTCCGTTGGCCGTATCGACCAAGCCCAACAGGTGGACGAAGTCGGTGGTTTCGAAACCTTCGATCATCCTGTAGGGCGAGCGGATCCATGCCTGTCCACTGCCCCGCCGGTGGCCTGGGATCACCCTGATGTCCAATGAGGCGATGTAACCACCTGGCCACTCATCCATGCCGTCCCAGTGGACAGCTTGTTCCACGCCAGGCATGGCCTTATCTTCGAATGCAGCCACCGCAGCGGTGTCGCTCTTGACTAACCGCCACGCGGTGGCCCTTACCGCGGTTCTCCCGCCAGCGGACATCTCCGCCTGGATCAGTTCGATAGTCCGGCCGGGGCGGATGGTTGTCGTCGTAACATCGAATTCGCCGCCCGGAATCATCCCCAGGATCTCGTAACTGAGCCGGGCCATCCGCATGTCCGGCCTGGGCTCGTGCTGCTCAAGGCAATGCGCGATCAGCCCGGAGACAGGAGCCATGTGCTGCTCTGCCGGATTCCAGGCGCCCTGTGCAAGGATCGTCGATTCAAATCGGCCGTTGCCCAGTTGGCGGTAATACGAGTCAGTCATGGTGCCTTTAATGTGGTCGGGACAGGTCCGCACCTCATTATTCCCCACTTCGATGAACTTCTGCATTTCGCATGCCAGCGGTCAGCGCGATACGCCCCGCCAATGACCTGCACTCTTTGCCAGGCCCGCTGTACCGCTCGGACGAATTGGGGCTACCGAATCTCTGACGACCAGGTACAGTTTGCCCACCAACTCGTGGACGCGGGCATCGACATCGTCCACGGGCATTCTTCACACCACCCGCGGCCGATCGAGATTCTACCGAGACAAGCCGATTTTCAACGGTTGTGGTGATCTGATCAACGATGCAGACACGTCAGCTGCGGCTGCATCGGGCCGCCACAGCTGACGTGGAGTGGATGTGCGAAAGATTCAACGCGACCAGCGCTCCCTTTGGCTCCCACATCATCACAGCTAACAAAGATGGTGAATTGATCGCGCAGTAGTCTTAGGTGGCTAGAAGTCCCAGTCTTCGTCTTCGGTGTTCACGGCCTTGCCGATCACGTAGGAAGACCCGGAACCGGAGAAGAAGTCATGGTTCTCGTCCGCGTTCGGTGACAGCGCTGAGAGGATCGCCGGATTGACGTCCGTGACGCTGCTGGGGAACATCGCCTCGTAGCCGAGATTCATCAGCGCCTTGTTGGCGTTGTAGTGCAGGAACTTCTTGACGTCCTCGCTCAAGCCGACGCTGTCGTACAGGTCGTGCGTGTACTGCACCTCGTTGTCATACAGCTCATACATGAGCTCATAGGTGTAGTCCTTAATTTCTTGGCGCCGCTCTTCAGAGACCCGCTCCAGCCCGCGCTGGAACTTGTAGCCGATGTAGTAGCCATGGACTGCCTCGTCACGGATGATCAGGCGGATCAAGTCTGCCGTGTTCGTCAGCTTGGCTCGTGAGGACCAGTACATCGGCAGGTAGAAGCCTGAGTAGAACAGGAAGGATTCGAGCAGTGTGCTGGCGACCTTGCGCTTGAGTGGATCGTCGCCGGAGTAGTACTCCATGACAATGCGGGCCTTGCGCTGCAGGTTCTCATTCTCAGTGGACCAGCGGAACGCGTCGTCGATTTCCTTGGTGGAACACAATGTGGAGAAGATGGACGAATAGCTTTTCGCGTGCACGGACTCCATGAAGGCGATGTTGGTGTAGACGGCCTCCTCATGCGGGGTCAGTGCATCCGGAATGAGACTGACTGCCCCGACAGTTCCCTGGATTGTGTCCAGCAGGGTTAGACCCGTGAAGACGCGCATCGTCACCAGTTGCTCCTCCGGAGTCAGCTGGTTCCAGGACTGGACGTCGTTGGACAGCGGGATCTTCTCCGGCAGCCAGAAATTATTGACCAGCCGGTTCCAGACCTCAACGTCC
Source organism: Arthrobacter sp. H14 (assembly GCF_000520495.1). GTDB lineage: Bacteria > Actinomycetota > Actinomycetes > Actinomycetales > Micrococcaceae > Arthrobacter_C. The sequence goes on along the minus strand of NZ_KI914666.1, from coordinate 87,235 downwards.
TTCTCGTCCTGAATCCGGTTCCAGTTGATTGCCTCAACGTGGCTGAGCAGCGCCACTTTTTCAGTCATTTCGTCCTCTTAATTCGTTGATGGGCTGTGGCGAGGGTGTACGACGGCGGAACCTGCCGCCGTCGTACACCGTCACAACATACAGCTGACGCAATTCTCCACCTCAGTGCCTTCAAGGGCCTGCTGGCGCAGGCGGATGTAATAGAGCGTCTTGATGCCCTTGCGCCAAGCGTAGATCTGGGCTTTATTGATCTCTCGGGTGGTGGCGGTGTCCTTGAAGAACAAGGTCAGCGACAGCCCTTGGTCCACGTGCTGGGTGGCCTCGGCGTACGTATCGATGATCTTCTCGTAGCCGATCTCATAAGCATCCTGATAGTAGTCCAGGTTGTGGTTAGTCAGGTAAGGGGCCGGGTAGTAAACACGACCGAGCTTGCCTTCCTTGCGGATTTCCACCTTGGACGCCACCGGATGGATCGACGACGTCGAGTTGTTGATGTAGGAGATCGATCCTGTCGGCGGAACCGCCTGCAGGTTCTGGTTGTAGATCCCGTGCTCCATGACCGACGCCTTCAGCTCCCGCCAGTCCTCCTGGCTCGGGATGTTTACGCCGGCTTCCTCGAAGAGTTCACGGACGCGTTCGGTCTTCGGTTCCCAGACCTGGTCGGTGTACTTGTCGAAGTAGCTCCCATTGGCATAATCCGACTTCTCGAAGCCGCCGAAAGTTTCACCGCGTTCCATCGCGATCCTGTTTGAGGCGCGCAGCGCGTGGTAAACCACTGAGTAGAAGTACATGTTGGTGAAGTCCAGGCCCTCTTCGGAGCCATAATAGACCCGTTGCCGTGCGAGGTAGCCGTGCAGGTTCATCTGTCCCAGGCCTATCGCGTGTGACTGGTCGTTGCCTTTCTCGATCGAAGGCACAGATGAAATGTGGCTCATATCGGAGACTGCGGAGAGACCCCGGATAGCGGTTTCAATGGTGGCACCGAAATCCGGTGAATCCATCGTCTTGGCAATGTTGAGCGAACCCAGGTTGCAGGAGATGTCTTTGCCGACCTCGTTGTACGACAGATCATCGTTGTAGGTCGTCGGCTGGGAAACCTGAAGGATCTCGGAGCAGAGGTTGCTCATGATGATTTTGCCGTCAATCGGGTTGGCCCGGTTCACGGTGTCTTCGAACATCACGTACGGGTAACCCGATTCGAACTGGATCTCCGCCAGTGTCTGGAAAAAGTCGCGGGCTTTGATCTTGGACTTCTTGATTCGTGAATCGTCGACCATTTCGTAGTACTTTTCGGTCACCGAAATATCAGAGAACGGCATGCCGTAGACGCGCTCAACGTCATAGGGTGAGAACAGGTACATGTCCTCGTCCTTCTTGGCCAGTTCAAAGGTTATATCCGGAATGACGACGCCGAGCGAGAGCGTCTTTATGCGGATCTTTTCGTCGGCGTTTTCGCGCTTGGTATCGAGGAACCGGTAGATGTCGGGATGGTGTGCGTGCAGGTAAACGGCACCGGCACCCTGGCGGGCACCGAGCTGGTTGGCGTAGGAGAAGGAATCTTCCAGCAGCTTCATGACGGGGATGACGCCGGAGGACTGGTTTTCGATGTGCTTGATCGGTGCTCCGACTTCCCGGATATTCGTCAAAGCGAAAGCGACACCGCCGCCGCGTTTGGACAGCTGCAGTGCAGAGTTGATGGAGCGGCCAATCGACTCCATATTGTCCTCAATGCGCAGCAGGAAGCACGAGACGAGCTCTCCGCGCTGCTTCTTGCCGGAGTTGAGGAAAGTGGGTGTCGCCGGCTGGAAGCGGCCGTCGATAATCTCGTTCATCAGATGCGTGGCCAGGTTCTCATCACCGCCGGCAAGGGCCAGTGCGACCATGCAAACGCGGTCCTCATACCGTTCGAGGAAGCGCTTGCCGTCAAAAGTCTTCAGCGTGTAGGAGGTGTAGAACTTGAAGGCACCGAGGAAGGTTTCGAACCGGAACTTCTTCTTGTACGCGCGGTCATACAGGTCGCGTATGAAGTTCATCGTGTACTGGTCGAGGACACCGCGCTCGTAGTAGTCATGCTTGACCAGATAGTCGAGGCGCTCCTCCAGATCATGGAAGAACACGGTATTCTGGTTCACGTGTTGCAGGAAGTACTGGTGTGCTGCTTCGCGGTCGGCTTCAAACTGGATCTTGCCGTCCGCTCCGTAGAGGTTCAGCATCGCGTTGAGCTCGTGGTAGCCCAGACCTTCAAACGCCGCCGGCATTGGCTTCTCTTCTGCTACTTCCGGCTCTGCAACTGTCGTGTCCAAAACTCTTCCAATCCCTCATGAACCTTGGCGACGTCTTCCGGCGTACCCATTAGTTCGAATCTATACAGGTGGGGAACCTGGCACTTGGCTGCGACGACGTCGCCGGCCAAACAGTATGTTTCCCCGAAATTTGTGTTGCCCGCGCCGATAACGCCGCGGATCAGTAATCGGTTTTCCTTGCAATTGAGGAATTTGATTACTTGCTTCGGCACGGCTCCCTTACCTGAGACTCCACCGTAGGTGGGCAGAATCAGTACGTAAGGTGCTCGTGCGTGAAGGGTTTCTTCTTGGGTGCGAAGCGGAATTCTTCCCGCCTGCCCGCCCAGCTTTTCAACAAACCGGTGCGTATTCGCCGATATGGAAGAAAAGTAGATCAACTGCGCGTCGGTGAAGTTGCCCGCCTGATTGTCCTGGGCTCCGGCGGCTGCATCTTTCAGCTCTGCCATGGCCTGCGATGACATGGGCACTGCTCCTTAGCGTCAATAGCTTCGGAAAATCAGGCCACCGATGTTGCTGAGGACTGAGCAAGTTCATTGATCTTGTCCGGACGGAACCCGGACCAGTGATCCTTCTCAGTGACGACAACCGGTGCCTGCATGTAGCCGAGGGACCGGACCCGATCGAGGGCTTCGGGATCCTGGGACATATCCACGCTCTGGTAGGTGATGCCCTTCTTATCCAGAGCCCGGTAAGTTGCGTTGCACTGAACGCACGCTGGTTTGGTGTATACCGTTACGGTCATGGTCCCTCTCCCCTTCAGAAGTGTCTCTAACTACGTCGTGGCGGTGACTGCTGAAGCGACCACATCGGCCTCATCTTCAAGGCGTTGATTGTCGATCTTTGGCGTACACCCCACCACCACTGGTGTTTGTTCTTCGATACTACATCTAGTGCGCCTTCATGAAAGGCACCCCAACATGATGTATTACAAGTATGTCATTCCAACGGCTGATAGTCCACAGTCCCAGCGTCGAATCTTCAACTTAAAAGCCCGTCTTTGAGGCTTTCCACGAGGTTCTGTCCACAGTCTGTGGAGGAGAAACCCACAAGTGAAAAAGTGCCGTGTCGCCGCAACTTCGGCGTGTCGGAAATGCACCAGGACAGAAAAATGCGGTGCAGTGGATATAACCACCACACCGCATTTTCTGTTCCCGATCCAACCTGCCGGTGGCAGGGAATCACGTCATTCAGATGCCCTTATCGATAGCGGTCTGGAACAGTGTTACGAGGACATGCCGGGCTTGCAATGCTCCAGCTTCGAATGAGCGGGCTGGCCCTGCTCACCGGAGTGGCTGGGCTTGGCCTGCTGACCGTCGTGAGGTTTACCTGGCGCCTGGCAAGGAACATCTCCGGTACTAACGGTGACAACGGTGTTGACCGCGGAAACACCGTAGCCAATCAGCCCCATGTAGACCGCATTGTGATCCAGCCCTTCCCAGGACAACTCGATATTTGTCTCAACGCCTTGTTGTGCATCGAGCGCCGATGGCGATGAAACCAACGGCGTATCGGTGGAACCGGACGGAACAGCAAACCCGGTAAGGTCGAACGACGCGCGCTTCGCCTTTTCCGGGGTGGAGTAAATATTGGCCTGCACCAAATACTTTCCAGCAACCGGAGTGCTGATCTGCACCTTTTCATCGGCAGATGCTGAGGCGGATTGCCACAGGGTGTCCGGAACGCCTGCCGCATTCAAATGGACAACGACAAGATCCAGATCAGCCGTATCGTCGACGGAGTCCAGGTCGAAGGTGGCCAAACGTGTTCCTTCAGCGACATCCATCTCATAACTGATCGTCTGTCCCGCGGTTCCTTCACCACTGTGCTCCTTGCTGCGCACGGTGCCGTCAACAGGAGCACCAAGGTATCCGTTGATGAACTGGCCCTCCTCAGGTGTAAAGAGATGTCCTTTGGCAAGCCCGAATGTATCGACCGCCACGGAACCGTCAAGGCCAGGCGTCACGGTCATGTCGATGCTTCCTTCGGTGCCTTCGCCGGAAACGGTGGCCGGAGCCAGCATGCTCGCGGGTGCGGCCGCCAGCGGCATCCGAACGGTGTTGCCATTGCCGGAGGTCCACGTCAGATAGCCGTCTGAGAACGTATCCATTTCCGCATCTGTGCGCTTGAACGTCACATCGAAGGTCTTGGACTCCCCCGCCTTCTCAAAAGTCAGCGTCGGCTGAGAGACGGTGACGTCAAATCCGGGCATGTCCACGTCCGCCGTATACGTGCCTGCCTCTGTTGAGACGACTGTGCGTGACACGGTGCGCGGTCCTGCCATTGAACCAATGGCGATCGACGGCTGGTTCAATTCACTGCCCTCGACGTCGGGAACATCCGCGCCAAGGTCGTAGCCAAGGCCTTGAATATAGCCGAACCAGTCATCAGAACCGGCCGGGAAATACATGCCGGGCTGCAGGTAACGCGTCGGATCTACATGTCCGGCTCCCTGAGTGAATACGTCCTTCACCGGCTCGCCGGAACTGTCGACAAGATTGTAGGCAGTCGTCATGAGTGCCGACTTAACCTCCGCTGGGCTGGCATCCGGTTGTTCGCCCAGGTACAGGGCCGCCAGACCGGCAACATGCGGTGAAGCCATGGATGTACCGGACATCAATACCTGCTGAGGATCTTCACCTTCGGCATTGGCGCCGGCCGCCAGGATCCCTGTTCCCGGTGCCGTAACGTCCGGCTTCAAAATATTGGAACCATCTGCCAGTACCGGTCCTCGACTCGATGATTCGGCGATCTGCGGCGCCGGAATGACCATCGGGTTAACTGCTTCCCGGATCATGGATGCGGTGGCGCCCTCGGTGGCCGCGTATGCCCGCAGTTCATCCCGGTGTTCCGCCGTGAGGTGAACGGTGGGAACGGGGTACTGGAGAGAGAGAACGCTGCTGCTTTCGCCCGGCTTATTGACCAGGACCATGCCGGCACCGCCGGCGTCCGCGACCTCCGTGGCCTTTTCAATCAAGGCAAATTGGCCACGGTCGCATACGACAACCTTGCCGCCAACTTTTGCCGGGTCGAGGGATCCTGGCCCGCAGAGCGGCGCCTCTGCCGCACCTTCCAAGGCGGCATCTTCCGCCAGGATCAATGGGGCTTCATCCAGCCCGGCGTCGGAAATGCTCAATGATGCACCGGTCAGTTTGGCGTCGTTCCCAAGGACCACGGTGGACTGCGGGGTGTCGTAGGTGCTGTTTCCGACTGTGGTGATCCACGGCGAGGCGTTATCCAGTGTCGAAGCACCCGGTCCGGAGTTGCCGGCAGAGGCGGCGACAAAAATTCCGGCCTCGGCTGCGCCCAGGAAGGATTGGTCAATCGGCGACACGGTGGACTGTGCCGCTCCGCCGCCGATGGAGTAGTTGATGACATCCACGCCGTCGTTGGTGGCGGCTTCGATGGCTGCCAGCAGGTCTGTCGTGGCGCAGCCGTCGTCGGTGGTGACGCCGGGATCATTGCCGGTCCAGCACGCCTTGTAGGCAGCTATTTTGGCGGCCGGTGCGACACCCGAGATGGTTCCCATGTCGATGCCGTCCAAGTCGGCTTCGACACCGAATTTTCCTGCTGCTGTACTGGCAGTGTGCGAACCGTGGCCATGCCCGTCGCGCGGCGAACCGTACTCGCCGTCGGTTATCGGAGTACCGATATTTGCGGCGCCAAATCCTTCCACGAAATACTTCGCACCGATCAGCTTGGTGCTGCAGTCGTCCGCGGTAAATTCCGCGCCCGCCTGGCAGGTACCGGTGAATGTGCCGCCGTCGGCCCTGTTGAAGGTGATGGCTTCACCACTCAGATAGGGAGTGTCGGCGGAGACCTCATCGGTGAGGTCTGCGCCGGCGAAGGAGGGGTTCTCTGGAGCGATTCCGGTATCGATAACACCGACGACGATGCCCTTGCCTGCTTCATCCGGGCCGCCGATCTCTTGCCAGACGCCGCCCGAACCGTCGGCCTCGCTGCCGAGCCCGAGGAAGTCTGTAGTGCTTTGCTGGATCTTGTGCAGCTGGTTCTTTTCGACGCTGATGACGTCCTTGTCGGCTGCCAGCTTCTTGGCCTGAAGCGCCGTCATCTCTGCAGCGAAGGCGTTGACAGTCAGCGTATAGTTCCGGGTCGGTTCCGCCTCAACTTCGGCAGCGACTTCCTTGTGCTGCTTCTTCAGATGCCCCTGGTACTGCTTGACTGCCTGGGAGTTGGCGTTAAGCTGCTTGCCATTGCCGGGTGCCGTCGCGGGAATGCCATTCACGCCGCCCTCATAAGAACTGGCGGCATCCTGCGCCAGCGTCACGATGTATGTGGCACCATCCACAAAGTTGGACGTATCAATGGCCTGGCGCTCCGGCAGCGACGGAGATGTATCCGACGGCTGCGCGTATGCGGTTCCACCCGCCGCCGTCGCGGCCAACGAAATGGCGGCAGTTGCGGCCAAAAACCGCCCGCTGGTTCGGCTGAACGAACGCGCGGAATTCCTGGATCTCTTCTTATTCACAACTCTCCAATGGTTCGGAAGGTGGAGGCACGTTGCGGATGCCTCAGCGATATTGCCATCGTGTCCACATCTGTGACGTCGGGCACAACGGATCAATCCTACTGGCTTCCGCCACGCTTTAAAGCCAAGGCCCGCCGCGGGGCGACAAAATCACAGCGGCCACGGGAGTCACTCTGACCTCATTATTGTAAGTCGCTGAGCTAAAGTTTTCCTTATGGTAAATCCGATTCATCTCCGGACTCTTCTGGAGGTCACACGGTTGGGTTCGTTCGCGGCTGCTGCCAACCGTCTGGGATACACGGCCTCGGCAGTGTCCCAACAGATGTCGACGTTGGAAAGGGAAACGGGGGTTGAGCTCTTCCACCGTTCGGCACGAAACGTTCTGCCCACCGAGGCCGCAGTCGTAATGTCCAGGCACGCCACCAAGGTGCTGTCCGACATCGACGCCCTATTGGCCGCAACGGCCCGGACACATAAGAACACCACCCAGGAACTGCGGCTGGGCATCTTTCCCAGCCTTGCCACGCACGTGCTCCCCCGGCTGATGCAGATGCCGGCGTGGCACGATCTGGGCATCAGCCTGAAAGTTTCAGTTGCGGAACCGGCGGAGACCATCCAGGACCTGCGCGCCGGCGGTGAACTCGATGTGGCACTGGTCTACCAGGTGGGCCAGACCGGTCTGGCCTGGCCTTCGACCATCAATAAGCAGTGGATTGGTGATGACGATTTCCGCGTCGTCCTGCCTGAATCCTGGGGCATCGGCCCGGGCTCGGAAGTGAGCGCGTCGCAGCTCTCCGATATGCCGTGGATAGTCCACCATCCTGGAACGAGTGACGCCGCCGTTATCGAGCGGCTCTTCGCCAGCTGCAATCTCCATCCGCGGGTGACGGCGTTGTGCGACGACTTCAACGCCAGCCTGCAGATGACGTCGGCCGGCATCGGTGCGTCGCTGGTTCCTGAACTGGCGTTGTTGAACCGGCCTTCCGGGGTCGTTGTTTTGGACGTCCCGGAAATAAGGTTGGCCAGAAACCTTTTCGCGCTGCTCATCAGCGACAAGCAGACGGCGGAGGTTGGCGTCTTTATCGATTTGTTGGCAGAGATTCTGGAAAAGCTCAATATCTCGCCTGACCGGTCAGTGCGCCATCAGGATCGCGGGAAAGCACGAAAACCGGCATGAGAAAGGCCCGCCGGCCGTGCGC
>NZ_KI914666.1:53292-79138 GCF_000520495.1 Arthrobacter sp. H14 | reverse complement strand
GCCGGGTGCTTCTACTTGGCCGTCAGGCTGTCGACGTACTCCTGGTTTTCGGAGATCCACTTGTCGACAATCGGGTCGTAGTCATCGGACTCGTTCTCGTTGAACATCACGTTCTCGAGCGAGTAGAGGTTTTCGTTCTCCATCTTGAAGTCCGAGATCCACTCCGATACCTGCGGGTAGTCCTCTTCGAATGTTCCGGAGCCGTAGGAATAAATGCTCTCAGCGGTGCCCAGGGTTCCTTCCGGATCCTTCAGGTCCTTGATGTCGAAGGCGTTGTAGGCCCAGTGCGGACGCCACAGCGTGACAACGATGTTTTCGTCGTTCTCCATGGCGGACTTCAGTTCAGAGAGCATGGCCGGCGTGGAGGACGTGATGTACTCCATGTCATCCAGTCCGTACGTCGGAATGACCTCTTCTGAAGTGGCCTTGGTCAAGCCGGCGCCGGGCTCAATCCCGATCAGTCGGTTGTCGAAGGCGTCGGCATTTTCGGCCAGTTCGGTCAGGGAATCGACAGGCGAATCGGCGTTGGTGGCGATGGTGAGCTTGGCTTCGTCGTTCCACGCGCCGAGTTCGGTGATCTCATCACCGAACTCCTCAAGGTACGAGGCGTGGGTAGTCGGAAGCCAGACGTCCATGAGCATGTCATAGTCACCGGCTGCCAGACCGGTGAAGGCGGGGCCGGCGTCGGCATATTCCAGTGTGACCTCCATGCCCTTGTCTTCGAGGATTGACTGCCACAGCTCGGAGACAGCTACGCCCTCGGGCCAGCCGCTGAAGACGCCGATGGTAATTTCCTTACCCTCGAGGCTGGACGCGTTGGCATCATCGCCACCTCCAGCCTGATCCTCCGTGTTGGATTCGCCCCCGCCGCAGGCAGTCAATGCCAGGGCGGAAATCATTCCCATTGCAGCGATAGATGTAAAGTGCTTTTTCATTTTCTTTCCTTTCCACCTGCCGGGGCAGGATCAATTTCGAATTTTCTAGGCAGTCGACGCTGGTGTCGACGTCTTACCCAAGGTTGCGGTCAATCGGTCAAGATAGATGGCGAGGATGACGACAGCGATCCCGGCTTCCATCCCCAGTGCGGTGTCCACCCGGCCCAGTGCCTGGACCACTTCTCCGCCGAGTCCTCCGGCGCCCACCAATCCGGCGATTACAACCATCGAGAGCGACAGCATGATCACCTGGTTGATGCCGGCCATGATCGTCGGCGTCCCGAGCGGTATCTGGATCTGGCGCAGGATCCGCCACGGTGAGGAGCCGAAGGCATGGCCTGCTTCGACGACTTCCCTATCCACCCCACGGATGGCCAGTTCCGTAAAGCGGACGCCGGGAGCCATCGAGAATACGATCGTTGCAAAGATGCCCGGCACGACGCCGACGCTGAAGAACGCGACCGCCGGCAGGAGGTAGACGAATACGGGCATGGTCTGCAGGAAGTCGAGGATGGGCCGGAAGATCACCGATGCCACCTCAGATTTGGCCGCCAGGATCCCGAGCGGGATGCTGATCACGATCGCCAGCGAACTGGCCAACAACACCAGGGCGAGGGTTTCCATCGTCGCGTCCCACTGATCTACACCATAAATCAGGATCAGGCCCACGCCGGTGCCGATGGCGAATTTCCAGTTCTTGACCAGCCACCCGATGCCCACCAGGAGGAGAACGATCAGCCAGAATGGCGGTGTCAACAGGAGCCATTCAATCCCGGTATAGACCGCATCGGAGAAGTCAGAGGCAAAATCGAGGAGAATTTGAAAGGTGGCCTCGACCCAATCAATACCTGTCTCAATCCAGTCGCCGAGGGGTATCCGGAAATCCATTATCGGGTGCCTCCTTCGGGCTTGCTGATTGCCGCTCCGGGCGCATCGGCCCCGTCGCTGTCAACGGGCTGATCGCCCTCGCGGCCTACGTCGGCCCGGTGGCCGGTTCCGGCGGGCTCACTGGCTTGCAGGTCGCGCTGTTCCGCCTCGATGGCGTTGAGCGGGTGGCCCGGGTTCGAGCCGCCCAGGGCCGCGAGCAATGTCTCGTGGCCAAGTGCTCCAATTACATGGTCTTCGCTGTCGACGACGGCCAGCGGCCTTTCGTTCGCGGCCGAAAGACTGAAGATGTCCGACAGCAGCGTGTCGCCTTTGACCGTTGCCGTATCGGATGCAGACGCTGACTCAAGATCGGCCGCACTGCTGTCCATCACTGCCTCGGCGGTGAGGACACGGCTTCTGTCCACGTCCTGGACGAACTGTTCGACATAGTGGCTTGCCGGCTTGGTCAAGATCTCGTCCGGTGTGCCGATTTGCACGATCCGGCCGTCATGCATCATCGCAATCCGGTCGCCGAGCAGCATCGCTTCATTCAAGTCATGGGTGATGAAGATGATCGTCTTGCCCAGTTCCTGCTGGAGGCTCAGCAACTGCTCCTGCATCTCCCTGCGGATTAACGGATCCAGCGCGGAGAAAGCCTCATCCATCAGGAGAATGTCCGTTTCGGCGGCAAGGGCGCGGGCCAGACCAACCCGCTGTTTCATGCCCCCGGACAGTTGCGAGGGGTACTTTTCGCCCCAACCTCCCAGGCCGACCTTGTCCAGCACCTTGGCTGCCCGGTTTTCGCGGTCTGCCCGTTCAACGCCCTGCACTTCGAGTGCGAAAGCAGCATTGTCCAGGACGGTCCGGTGAGGCATCAGGGCGAAGTGCTGGAACACCATCGAAACGTTCTGCTGGCGCAGCAGCCGCAGGTCCTTATCCGATACCTCCGCCAGATCGGTGTCGCCTATCCGGACGTGGCCTGAGCTCGCGGGCAGGAGCCCATTGAGCATTCGGATCAGGGTCGATTTTCCAGATCCGGACAGGCCCATCACGACGAAAATTTCGCCTCTTCGGACGTCAAAGGATGCGTCAATGACTGCCGCCGTGCCAAGGTTGCTCAGCTCCTCGCGGCTTTGACCGGCTTGGAGCTTCTTGACTACTTCGGCGGACCGTCGGCCGAAGACTTTGTAGATGTTCTCGGCCCTCAGTGCAATATTGTCGTTCACTCTTACCAATCCATGGGTCGCCCCGGTGATTGGTATGAATCAATCCCCCGTTGCGAGCACCACTGTTTATCTGGGGGGTCGCCTTTAGGCCGCCGATTCCTGCTTCCGAACGGTGGAAACTGAAAACGGCGGTCTGCCGGTGGTGGCTGAACCAGGGGGTGAAAAAGCCGCTCCCTGATGCAGGACTCCTCGGATCACGTCTTGCGGTTCGTAAATGAGCCTAACAACAAGGTGTTCACTTCCGGCGTAACGATATGAGATCGATACGGTCAATACGTGATGCTGGTACCTGGGAAAGGCCCTAAAAGCCCTCAATCCCGCGGATTCAACACGTTATAGCTTCGTTACTGGCGAGTAGGCCTCCGCGGGTCGAGCCGATCGGGCTATAGCAATTCGAGCCGTTTGAGTTTCTTAGCCAAACCTGCACCGTCAGGGGCATAGACCATCGGCGTATTGCTCTGGCCGCGGTTGCCGTCCTTTGAACGTCCACCGGCAAGTACGGCCTCGCTGACCGACAGTTCACGGATGGCGATGGCGGCAAGATGTCCGGGATGGCTGCGGGCGAATTCCGAGTAGAGCGCTTCATCATGCTGGCCGTCGTCGCCAATCAGCAGCCATTTGATGTCGGGGAACTCTTCGGCCAGCCGGGCCAGATTGTTCCGCTTATGCTGCGAACCGCTGCGGAACCATCTGTCCCGTGTCGGCCCCCAATCCGTGAGCAGCATTGCGCCGGCCGGATAGAGATTACGGGTGAGGAACCTGGTCAAAGTGGGAGCTACGTTCCAGGCGCCGGTGGACAGATAAATCACCGGTGCGCCCTCGTGGGTCTTGGACAGCCGTTCGAGCAGCACCGCCATACCCGGGGTGGGCATCCGGGCGTGTTCGTTCAGGACAAAAGTGTTCCACGCGGCGAGCAGCGGACGCGGCAGTGCCGTGACCATGACGGTGTCATCTATGTCCGTGACAATGCCCGTCTTGGTTTCCGGAGCAACGATGAACACCATGGCTTCAGCAGGCTCGGACTGCCCGGTCTGCATGGTCACCGTGTGCCATCCCGGTGCCAGCTCCGCCTTGACCACGGCATCGACCACGCCGCCCCGGTCCGCCTCCACCACATGACTGAACCCTCCCAACACGATGGTGACTTTGGCCTCGCCGATGGGGATGCTGGTGAAACTACGCCAGCCGCGCACATTGGCGCCCGTTGACTGCATTTCGCGGTGATGTACCGGCTGCTTGGTCAATAATGCCCGCCCGAGCACGCGCACCCAGCCGGTCGAACCGTAGCCCGCGTAGGCGATCATGGCCTCGGTGTAGTCGCGTTTGCGCGCCCTGCGTTCCCTGAAATCGTGGAAGGCATCTTCCAGGCGGGCGGCGCGGTTCGAGGCCCGGGTCCGTGCAGATTCCGTGTGCGGTTTTGCATCCGTCATAGCAGTAGTCTTTCACGACGGAGGCAAGTGGCGGAGGGCTGGGATCCGGGTTTCCGCTGCAGGACTAAGATCGTTAGAGCCGGTTAGGCCCGTGGGAAGGATCAGTGTGCCGAGAATCCGCCGTGTGGCGATGCTTTCGCTGCACACCTCTCCGCTGAAACAGCCTGGTTCCGGCGATGCCGGCGGGATGAATGTCTACGTCCGTTCGCTGGCTGCCGCGCTGGCAGGGGACGGGATCGACGTCGAAATTTTTACCCGTGCCGAATCTGCAGACCGGCCCGCTATCGAGGAACTGCATCCAGGGGTCCATGTCCGGCACGTTCATGCCGGCCCGCGGGCACAGTTGTCCAAGGAGGAACTGCCCGCGCATGTATCCTCCCTGGCGGGGGCTATGAACAGAATCCGGGCCCTGCTGACGGACGGCCATTTCGATACGATCCACTCGCACTACTGGGTATCAGGAATGGCCGGTCTGCTGATGACTGACCACTGGGACATTCCGCTCGTTCATTCCATGCACACCCTGGCGAAGGTGAAAAACCAGCATTTGGGACCGGCCGATAAGGCAGAACCGCCCGTGCGGGTGGCCGGTGAGCAGCGCATCATTGAACAGGCTGACCGGCTGATCGCCAATACGCAGACCGAAGCCGGCGAGCTGGAGCAGCTCTATGCAGCGGATCCCGGCAAGATCGATGTGGTGGCTCCCGGCGTCGATCTTGCCGTTTTCAAGCCCGCATTCCGCGCCGGATCCCGGCGGCATATCGGCGTCGCACCCGGGACCTTCCATATCCTTTTCGCTGGCCGTATCCAGCGATTAAAAGGACCCCAGGTCTTGATCGAGGCGGTTGCGGAGCTGAAGCGCCGGCGCCCGGACCTGCCGCTGAGAGTCAGCATGCTTGGAGCTGCCAGCGGTGCCGAGGCTCTTGAACTTTCCCCGATTATCGACCGGCTTGGGCTGGCCGGAACTGTCACGGTCCGCGATCCTGTCGAACCCGCCCAGCTGGCACACTGGTACCGCGCGGCCGACGTGGTAGCTATGCCGTCTTTCAGCGAGTCGTTCGGACTCGTCGCGCTCGAAGCCCAGGCGTGCGGAACCCCTGTCGTGGCTACCAATGTGGGAGGACTGGCAGAGGCGGTCTGCGATGGCCGCACTGGGCTTCTCGTTGACGGACACTCCCCCGGTGACTGGGCGGGTGCCCTGGAGAGCCTGTACGACGACGGCGTCACCCGCCGGGATATGGGAAGGGCCGCCTCGGTCTATGCGCAGGGGTATGGCTGGCAGCGCACTGCCCGGCTGACAGCTGCCAGTTACCAGGTGGCGGCCGAGCAGCACCGTTGAAGTGTTGGACGTTGACGTATGGCGATGGTCATTAGACTGGACGGCGTGAATGCACAAGAACTCGCTGAGTACCTGAACTCCGTCCGGATCACCGGCAAAATCGCCACCACCCGTGAAGTGAATGTGAAGCACATCCACTGCTTTATCGACGGCGAAGTGAACCATGAATTTGGTGTGGAATGGACGCGTGACTGGACTTACGACGACGTGTTTGACCTGATGCACCACAGAGTGGGCACCAGTTCGGATCACGAGCATCTTGAGGGTCAGGACACGATCAGCGCAGAACTGTGCGTGGCCGCTCTGGACAGGTTCGCCGAACGTCTGGCTGAAGCTGTAGCGAAACAGCAGCGGGTCCTGTTTGCCACCGGCCATCCCGCCGGACTTCTTCCCGTGCATGCCGCCCTGGCCGAAGCTGCCGGCCGGGCCGGAGCCCGTTTGGTCGAAGTCCCGGAGGGCAACAAGTTCCTCGAAGGCGATATCCGGCAGATTAACAAGGTGCTGATGTGGCACCAGCATGGAAGCCTCATGCACACTCACCTGCCGATGCCGATGCAGCTAAGCCTTGAGCGCCTGGCTGCGGAAGGCGAGCCAGCCCCGGATTTGGTCGTAGCCGACCACGGATGGGCGGGGTTCGCGGCCACCAGCGGCATTGACAGCATCGGATTCGCCGATTGCAACGACCCCGCCCTGTTTGTATCCGAGGCGCAGGGCCAGCTCCAGGTCGCCGTTCCGCTCGACGACAACGTCTGCCCCGGCCTCTATGCACCCATGGTGGAATACATTCTGGAGCAGGCAGGGCTGAACGCGTAGGCTCAGCCGCTGCTGTCCCAGCCGCCGCTAAGCCATAGTTGGGTTGGGCACAAAAAAACCGCTGGAACCGAGGCTTTTGCCTTTGGTTCCAGCGGTTTATCCGGTGGGGGTACTGCGAAATTACTGCAATCGAGAGAGGCAGACTTCTGACCTCTGTTCCTTGATGGATGAGGCGTTATCTAGCACTCCGCGGCTGCGATCCCGTACCCCTGGTACTTCTCCACGTCCGAAGAAGCTTTCCTCATCCATTGTATCAAACGTGGTTTCCGACTACTCAGGGGGTATTCCTATCCATGAGCTGGCCACGAAGTATGGCGTCCACCGCGTGACGATCAGCGAGCACTTGGATCGAGCAGGTGTAAGCAAGCGGCCAAGGAGTATGAGTGAGGCGCAGATCGACGAAGCTGTTCAGGACTACGCCGCCGGCCAGTCTCTGGAGAAGATCGGCACACGCTTGGGCTTCGATTCGACGACCGTGCTCAAAGAGCTTCGGCTGCGCGGGGTGCAGACGCGCGATACTCATGGCCGTGAGCGCCGATAGTCGTTAAGGGCGTCAATGAGCTTCGCGACGTCTATTTCTGGGTGGACTTCGCTGAATACCACGATCTGCTTGACGCTCCCTTTCCGTGGGTGTGGGGCGTGAGCCTGAGCAATGCGGTAGTCCTCGAGCCGATCCGTGAACATGACCAACTTAGTGAGTGCTCGGCCGGCTCGCTGTGGAAGTGACCTGTCCGCGATCGAGTGCCGATGAGCTAGGAGGTCGTCGTCCGAGAGCTTCTTCGTGAACTCGAAGTGGGTATGAAGGTCCCACTGCTCGTTCGGGCTGAGCATAACAAAGGCTCCCCCGTCTTGAGAGAGCCATTCTTCCTTGAGTTGATGGTGTTGTTTGAGATAGGTGGGGTTAGCAAGGCGAGGCATGCGGGACGAATCACTATGAGCGAATCGGCAGTCCGCGTCAAGATCAAGTAAGTCTTAGGACGTCGTCGACGCCGAGGAGCGCCTTCGCTCCGCCAAGCTCCTCAGCGCTAAGAGGATTCAGGCAAACGACCGCGAGACCTTTCATCGCGCGCGAAAAGCACACGTAGAGGAGCTTCCGCGAGCGTTCGAGTCGATCACTGCTGGTGTCGGTTCCTGTCAGGACTCCGTAGAACTTGTATCGGTTCCAAAGTTTGTCGTCGATAAGTACGAGAACGTTTTCGAACTCTGCACCCTTCACCCCATGCTTGGTCGAGAACGGTGTGTGTTGGTCCGCGTAGTCGACAAAGATGCTGGCTTGCGACCACGGCACTGCGAGTACTGCGTCGTAGAACACGCGCCTCGCGGCGAGACTTTCGTCATCGTCCGTTGGGTCAGTCGCGAGACGCTGGCGAAGCCTCACCAGCTTCCGCGACAACGGGATGAGCGGACTCTTCGCTATGAACTCGACAACATCACCAACACTGCCGCTCGCACGAGCCTCCGTGAGCCGCTCCATCTCAGCCAGTATTTTGGCCTTGTCCCCCGCGGCCCTGATTGTGTATCCGGATTGGCCGAGGAGAGTAAGAAAGCGTCCGTATTTGTGCGCGTCATGCGACGCAACGAGCCCTTCGACGAACGTGAAGAGTTCCCCGAACTCGTCGCTTCTCTCCATGAGGAGACCGTTCCCAAAGGAGCGTTTTGAATAGGCGGCAAGCAGATCCGTGTATCCAATTTCGCGCGCAATTCCACGATGAGTAAGCATCAGAATCTTTGTGTTTGCTTTCGTCCAACCGTCATTGGCGAGTTCGGCGAGTGCCTTCTCATATACGCCGTCTGCGACACCATCTGCAACGAGAAGATGGACATCGCCAGGGAGGTTGTCACCAGTCGGTTGCTGCGCGAGGTCACTTCGTAGTCGGTTCAGTACTCCGATGACCTTGACCGAACAGCGATAGTTCTCGACTTTGGTAATTGATCGAAGGCCGTGATTAGTGGCGACATCCGAGATGTTCGAGTCGTAGATCTGCTGCATCGAATCGCCGAAGAATCCAACCACAGGCTTTCGCGGATTCTTGACGAAGTACTTCAGTAAGAGATCGATGACTGCGGCGGCTGTGTCCTGGTACTCGTCGACGAATATGTAGGGGAAACGATCAGCGACGATGCGCGTGATCTTTGGGTATTTCTCGAACAAAGCGGCCGCGGCGGAAATCACGTCGTCATGGAACAACTCACCTCGATCGAAGTGGCGTCCGAATTGTCCGTACGTGATCGGGACGGATTCTAGGATTTCGGCCAGACCGTCAACGGGCGTTTTCGCTGCCTCATTGATCGCAAGAACTTCTATCTTCAGCTCGCGCTGAAATCCCGAACACACCGACCAGAGAAATTCGTGAATCGTGTCGACCAGAACTAATGGATCACCGTTGAGCCGCGTGATGATCTCGTCCTTTGCGACGTTCGTGTAAGTAATACAAACGACGCGATGATCCGTGCGCTCCAGATCGGCACGTTCAGCGGCAAGGATGGATTGAATCGTCTCGATCAATGATCGAGTTTTTCCCGACCCAGCACCGGCTTCAACGACGAATGATTCGCGGGCATCGATGCATTCTTTGATGGCTTCTAAGGTGTCTTGTTCAGCCATTCCAGGCCCTCCTTGATATAGCCAGGGACAGACCATCCGCTCATCTGAAGGATGTCGAACGCGAAGTCGGTCTTCTTATCGATCGCCCGCGCCCGCTTATAAGAGTCAGCTTCAATCGCGGCAGCATCCAATCGGGTTCCATCAGCCTTCTCGAACGCACTTTTGTTGGCGAACTCAACCGTTGTCGCAAGCACTGATGCGTTGGCGAGGATGAAGGCTTCCTCGAAGCTGCGCCCCGTATCGGTCTTGCCGACCTCGGGAATTTGATATGCCACAGCGACCCTGTCGTTCAGCTTCGATTCTGGGGTCGCCACCAGGAGGTCATTAATGGATGATTTGGCCGGCAACCATTTGATCAGCGACTGATTGCTAGTTAGGAGTCCTGCTGCTACACATTTGGCTTTTCGTTTGTCAGCTGGATCCACTGAGTCGATGTCCGTGATGATGAGCGTCTGAACGTTGAGGAATTCTACGATCCCGCGGAAAAGATGTGCGTAGGCGCCACCAACTTCGATTACCGACAGATACTGGTGCGCAAGAGGCGCCGCTACCTCATCAATCATTCGAGGCAGGAGCAGGCGCTCAACCGTGCCCTCGATCAAGATGAGCTTGTCCGCGAAGAACATGTCACAGCGGTTGAGGACCATGTACTGCTCGAGAAAGTGGAGCGCAGCTTTGCCCTCGGGCGTGGCATTTTGCTGGGTTCGAAAGTCCGATAGGTCGCGGACATCCATTGGCGACACGGAGTTATCGAAATAGCGAATGCAGTCGAATCCGCTCTCCGCAACCATGTGCGACGAATGGGTCGTGATAACAGTCTGCGCATTCCAGTCTGCTTTCGAGCTCACGAATTCCCGGATGCTCTTCACGAACACGTATTGCATTTGTGGATGGAGATGGGCCTCCGGCTCCTCGACGAAGATCAACTGGATCGGAGGTCGTGGTGTTGCTCTTTTAAGCTCTTCGTAAAAGCCGATGAATTGAAGAATGGTGAAAATGAGTTTGGAATAGCCGAGACCGTTGTGGGCCTCGGGAAGTTGCTTCGTTGCTCCCGCATCGTTGTAGTACAAATGCGCGTTACCCCGAAGGACCTTCACGGCCTCCAACTCGGAAATGACCGACAGCTTCGGAAGACCGGGCATTCGACCGACCCCAAAGACTTTAAGGTCGGTGTAAATCGACTTAAACAGCTCCTTGTACTTATCGTCCAAATCATGACCGGCACTCTCGAGTAGCTCGGCGATCTTCTCGGCAGCGTCACTTTCGGATTGGTTCGAACGATAGAACTCTTCAAAACCCTTTGACAGGCCATGACCGGAATCAGATGCCATATCATCAACCAGGTTCTGTGCGTAGATGAACTTGATCGACAACAGGCGGCGGAGATCCGCGTCGGTAAGCGTCTTCCGATTGGATTCGTCCTGCGCGTCAATGGCCTCGATGAGCGAGCCCGTACTGCTGGAGAAATGCTTTCGCAGGTACACGAATAGATCAATGCTTTTCTTGGAATTCGTCTCCCGATAACCCTTGAACAAGGCAAAGGGATCCTTCACAAACGTCCGAAACATCACGGTCGCATCCGACCTAGCTGGATCTAGATCCATGATGAAGGGCGCAAGCGCTGACAGGTCGTCGGCGTCGTCATACGTGATTGTCAAAGTCAGTTCAATGGCGGGCAGGTCTCGCGCCATGGCCGCTCGGTCATCGGCGGTGCCCTGGTCATCAGCCTCAGTCGCTATGACCCATTCGTCGTATGCAGCGAGGGCTGCTTCGAACCTGGGATGCGCATTGAGCGAGATGTCATCAAACGAAAATGGTGAAGTGTCAGCCTTGACGAGCTTCCGAAAAATTTCCACCACGGAGGTCTTCCCGCTGTTGTTGCGGCCAACGATCATCGTTGATTCATCGTCCAGAGCAATAGCTGCGTTTTCGAGCAGCCGGAAGTTCTTGATGTGCACGCTAGATACCTTCATATTTCTCCTGGCCTGGGGATCGCTCTTCGACGGTAGGGTCGACACTCTTTAGTTCGGCGAACTTATCCGCCATCGTCGGGTTGCCTCGCGTCAGCTTCTTGATCGTGACGTCCTGCGCCTTGTCGTTCGCGAGCCGGAGATTGCGGTTCGTGCCGAGGAGCGCCTCTTTCGTCTTTTGCAGGTGGTCGATCGATTTGTCGATCTCATCGACCGCCGTCTGGAAGCGCCTGGAGGCGAGGTCGAAGTTCCTCGCGAAGCCGGTCTTGAACGATTCGAGCTCGTCCTCGAAGTTCGTGACATCAATGCTCTGCGCCTTCACGAGTGCAAGCTCCGATTTGTATTTGAGCGAGTTCATCGCGGCGTTCCTCAGCACTGTGATGATCGGGATGAAGAACTGCGGCCGGACGACGTACATCTTCGGATAGCGATGCGACACGTCGACGATCCCGGTGTTGTACAGCTCGCTGTCGGGTTCGAGCATGGAGACCAGCACCGCGTACTCGCAGCCCTTCTCGGCGCGGTCGTTATCGAGCTCCTTGAGAAAGTCCTCGTTCTTGTGTTTCGTCGCGATGCCATCGCTCTCGTTCTTCATCTCGAACATGACTGAAACAATCTCGGTACCGGCATCGTCGGAGTCGCGGAAGATATAGTCGCCTTTGCTGCCGGTTCGCGAGTCGTTGTCCTTTTCGAAGTACGCCTTCGGGAATGCCGTCGCTCGAATGCGGTTGAACTCTGTCTCGCAGTGCTGCTCGAGGGTTTCGCCGACCATCTTGGTCGATAGCCGCGCCTTCATGTCCCGCAAGCGCTCGATCGCGTCATCGCGATCCTTGATCTGGGTCTCGTACTTTTCCTTCAGAGACGATTCGGCCAGTTGCTTTTCGAGCTTCGCCTGGGCAAGGCCGCTCTTCAGTTCGTCGCGCTCCTTCTCAACCGCACCGACCGCCTCGGTGATCGCAAGTCTCTGCGCAACCTCACCGGCGTCGAGCTTCGCCCTCATCCCCTGGATCTCAGAGTCCTTCGTCGCGGCAGCCTTCTGCAGCTCGTTCACGAGCTTCGCCTCGGACAGCTCGACAGCAGACTGCTTCTCCTGCTTTGTCTGCTCGAGCTTCGCTTTCAGCTCCTGGAGTTCGGCGTCCTTGGCCGCGGCCGCCTTCTGCAGCTCGCTAGCGACCTTCGTCTCGGCGAGCTCCACCGCGTTCCGCTTGTCCTGCTCGGCAAGTTCCAGCCGCTCATGCAACTCCTGCTGGAACTCGCTGTCGCGGACCTGTTTTACGATGTCGGCGTAGCCAACCTCGTCGATTGTGAATGTCTGACCGCAGTGCGGGCACTTGATCTCATGCATAACTACACCTCCTCAATTTCTTCTACTAGATCCATGACGGGCTGCGCCTCAAGCAGAAGGTCAGATGGTTCGACGCCGATTACCTCGCACAGCCCCTCGAAGTGCTGCTGGTCGACGGCGTTCATGAACGTAAACACCGCAGCTATAACGGCTCCGACCTCGTCGGGGTTCACTGCCACGTCAGTCTCGGGCGACTCCGCATGCGAGTTCGCATGTGTGAAGCGCGTGAGCTGGAGCCGAAGCGCGTCAGCGTCACCCGTGTACCCGAGATCTTCGAGGGTTGCCCCGATGTCCCTCATTGCATTGGTGAAGTTTCCAACCGAGGTCGGACTCTTGAAGGCGAGGAAGGTCTCCAACATGCGCCGCAGCACGTTCGGATAAAGCAGCAGTGCATCGAGCTTCTTCTCCATTGAGGAGTCGAGAACAAGTGCGGCGTGAGCGCGCGCTGCGGTAATGAAAGCATGATGATAGGAGGATCGAACCTTAAGGCGCGTGTCCTCGTTGGGGGGCCAGACAATGAAGGCGGGCACCCGCTTCTTGGTACCGTTCACATCCTGATGAGGCGCGATCAGCTCGTAACAGTTCGATGGGTAGCTCTTGTGGCTTGACCCGCGCTTTCCAGGTAAAAGCCCGATTTGTATATCCCACTGACGGAATAGTTCGAAGTTATGGGTCTGCAGGAACACCTGCTGGATGTGATCCTTGGAGATTGTCTCGCTCCAGATGTAAGTCGAGATGCCCATCGCAGCGCCACTATCGAGACTGGACACAGGGTCGTCAATGACGACGATCGGCTTGCCAGAGTGGGCGTTGGCACGCTTCACGTTTTCTAGGAAATGAATGAGTGTGATCGCCGTGCGCTCGCCCGTGCTCAGATCACGCGCTGGCTGTCCATAACGGGTGACCCGATAGTGCTTGCCGTCAGGAAGTAGCTCGAACGACAGCTCGTTGCGCCCGAGGATCCGAGTGAGTTCCTTAGCCATCACATCAGCGCTTGGCAGAGGATCGCCTTCGACGTTCTCTAGGGCTGCGACTTCCTCGCGGTACTTCGTCAGAGTCTCTTCGAGGTCGCCCTTGGCCCCCGTTGCCTCCTTGGCCTTTTCCTCCAGCTTGGTGACCTTGGTTTCGAACTCTTTGAGGAGATGCAACTCCACTTTCTTTGCAGCCTGCTGCACCAGCGTCGCATGCTCGGAGACGCGGTCATTGTGGTCCTTCAGAGCCTGCTCGATCTTGGAGCCATCGACCGCAGGCGCCTCGATCAGGTCGTACTCGACCCGTGCGACGACATTGGCTCGCTTCTTTTCGAGTGCAGCCAACAGTCCCTTGAGCCACTTGCCCAACTCATCGGATTGAGTCTTCGCGTCAGCATGGGCAATTTTGAAGCCTTCACGGAGATCGTCAAACAGCGAGCCGGCAATCGCACCATCGCCGAGAAGACTCTGCAGAGAGGCCTGCGCAGTTTTGATCTCTCGGATCAGGGCATCGGTAGTCCACTGCGCCTCCTCGACTTCGTCCGAGAAGTGCTGTTCGATCTGCTTCTTCCTGTCCTCGGTGAGATCGCCGCCGCAGAAGATGCACTCAGTCAGACCCTTGTGGATGTGGCGACCGCTCTCGACCCAGCTCGATGCCTCCTCGTGCTCCTTCAGCGTGTCGAGGACGACAGAGACTGGCGAGGTTGTCAGTGCTAGTGCCGCTTCGCCGGGCAGCTCCGCCCTGATCGCGAGCGAATGCGACTTAGTTGCAACGGTCTGCCGTTCGTCTGAGTTCACGGTTGCTAGCGCAGTGTCTTTGTCCTTGCCAGAAAGCAATGTCCACGCAGTGCGCGACCCTGCGAAACACGTCTTGACCGTACCTTTGCTGTAACTGCCATTGGAGCGGTACTCCCCGCCAGCGCGACCGAGAGCGGTAACGACACCCCGAGCAATCGTTGTGTGCTCGTCGTCCAACGCTTTATCTGCATCGCGCGATGCCTTGGCAGCATTGGTCAGTTCGCCGATGGCGGTCTCGATGAGGCCGCTTAGTTCATTGATGCGCTTCTCGTCCTCTACTGTGCGCTCGCCGAGTGTGAGTACCGCCTCGACTTCAGTATCACCACCGAAGTCGTGGCTGCGAGCAACGTAGCCATCGCTGAATACGAAAATTCGCTCGAACTCAGTGTCGTGCGCTTGGTTACTTTGACGGTCGTTGCTCTTGTCCGCGTTACTCATGCGGGTCGAGACCTTGGTGAACCCGCCATTCTCACTGCGGAGACCATCAATGGCACGCGAGAGCGAAGTCTTGCCAGCGCCGTTAGCGCCGTAGATCAGGTTGAGGCGCTCGAAGTCAGGTACAGCTGAGTTCCAGCGGAAGTTCTCGAAGATTCCGCAGTCCTTGATCGAATCGAAGCGCCTCAGCATCAAAGATTCCATTTCTCCGGGCTCGACTTCGCATAGTCGGCGATGCCGATCGCGGCAAAGTGCTTCTTGGCGGACTTGATCTTCGCGAGCTCGCTCGGGCGCAGCTTAGAGTCGTCGAGGGTCGATTTGGTCTCGCGGATCATATAGACCCGGTTCTCGCCGTCCTCGTGCTTGATGATCGCCCAGTCCGGGTTGTAGTCGCCGACTGGGGTCGGAATCTTGAACTTGGCCGGCAGCTTCATGAAGAGCTTGATGTCCTCGCGGGAGTCAAGCAATTCGGCGAACTGGCGCTCAACGTCAGAGTCGTAGACCACGTAATCGAAGTCGGTTTTCTTGTCGTTCTGGACCTTGTACATCTGGTCGAGGAAGCGTTCTTTCTCCTCCGCACCGTCTTTTTGAAGTTCACGCAGCTCGTAGATCGAGCCTGCGATCTTCTCGTACTGGATGCCCTCGACGACAATCTTCGCCAGCTCGCCCTGGAGGGCGCGCTTTACCATCGCTGTGAAGTCGTTGGGGTTGCCGATGAACTCGTCGAGGCGTTCACTGGCAATCAGGATGTCGACGATTGTCTTGCGGGTGAGCGATGTCGCTTCCTGCATCTCGCTGATGATGTCCGGCAAGTCGTAGCTACCTTTGAGTTCCGCCGAGCGAGTGCCCAGCTCCTGGCCTTTGGCACCGCCGCGAAGAACCTTGACTCCAGCGCGGGTGATCTGGATGCGGAGCGGGTCGATCCGTGGTGAGTCCTTGACGGCTTTGACAGACGAGTCAATCAGCTCTTCGCGACTAACGGTCACGCGGTAGGTGGTCTTGCGGCTGATGGCGTGCCAGAACTCCTCGAACTCCGGCGTCAGATACAAGGCCTTGTTGAGCGTGCGCTCCTTGCGGTTGCTCTTCGGCTTGACGTACTTCTCGAGGCTGGCCTTGCCGACTGCTTCGATGATCTCTGGCTCGTAGCCCTTGAGGTATTCAGGTAGGTTCAGCGAGAATCCAAGTGTGTTCGGCAGGAACTTCGAAGTCACCTTGCCGTCGGTGAGATAGCCGTTCTGGGTGAGGTGGTCGTAGATCTCTTTGGACTTCGCGTAGCCAAGCGCATCGTCAGTGACGTTGCCCTCCAGGTTTCGGGCGGCGATCTTGGCGAACTCGTTGAAGCGCACCTGGCCAATCTCGACCCCGGCAGCCTTGTACTCGTTCTGCAGGCTCCTCGCGAAGGCGCCTTCATCGCCGCGATGCGCGCCGGGATGGAATCGGCGCTGTCCAATACCGAGGCCGCGCAAAGGCTCCTTCGTAAACAACTGGAAGACCAGCTGATCACCCTCGACACCAAAGAGGAGAACCTGCTCGACCTCGCCTCGGACGGCACGCTGCCGCAAGGCAAGATCCGTGCGCGCCTGGCCGATATCGGACGGCAACGCGAGAAGCTCCGGACCGAACTGACCACCGTGGTCGATGACCTAAGCGATGGGGCCGAATTCCTTCAAGCCAACCTGAGACTGCTCGAAGACCCCCGCGCGCTCTACATGGGCGCAAGTGACGAGATCCGGCGCAAGCTCAACCAGGCCATCTTCAAACACATCTTCGTCGCCAACGAAGAAGTCGTCGGTGATGAGATCAACAGCCCGCTCGCCGAACTCCTCGCTGCCCAGCACGGCTTCCGCGCCCAAGCGGCGGGACTCAATGCGGGCGATTGCCTTAACCAGGCGTTTGCCGAACTACTGCGTCACGCCGCACCAACGACAAGAGCCACCCCGAAGGGTGGCTCTTGTGCGGTTACCGTAGAAGACCTACTCACCGGCATCGACGCGGACGCCGATTCTAGTAAGCCTTCTATGGTGGAGCTGAGGGGACTCGAACCCCTGACCCCCTGCATGCCATGCAGGTGCGCTACCAGCTGCGCCACAGCCCCGAATTATTTGTTGCCCGGCCGCCGGTGGCGTCCGAAGCAACTTGTTTGAGTTTAGTAGAGACAATTAGCAGATACCAAATTGAGCTCTTCAGCCTCTACTAACCTTCCTGCACTGTCACTGGCTGAGGCAGCGTGCCGGCATTGTGCTCCGTCAACCGCCAGCGCAGTTTTCCTTCCAAGGCGCTGCCTTCCACCTCTTCCAGCAGGGACCAATTACAGTTGGCCAATCCGGACAGGACACCCCAGTACTCATACGGCAAACCCAGAAGATGGGCAATCCCAACACGCGCAGCACCGCCGTGGGTCACGACGACGAGGGTTCCGTCTGCGTCCAGTCCGTCGACCGCTTCAAGAATCCCCGCAGCCATCCGTTCGGCCATTTCGGCTCGTGTCTCGCCTCCGCCGGGACGTACTTCGACCGATCCAGCGTTCCACTCTTCCATTTGTTCGGGAAACCGCTCCACAATGTCGGCGAAGGTCAAACCCTGCCAATCACCGAGGAAAGTTTCCCGCAACCGGGAGTCCACTTCCACGTCGAGCCCCGTGACGCTGGCAAGCGCCTGCGCAGTGCCGAACGCGCGCCTGAGGTCGGACGAGACGATCCTGGTGGGATTGCTGTTCGCCAGAAGGTCTGCGGCAGCGGCGGCCTGCTGACGGCCAATGGCGTCAAGGTCGATGTCCTCCTGGCCCTGAAACCGGCCTTCGGAGTTCCATTCGGTGCGCCCATGCCGCCAAAACATGATCCGACGGCGTTTTCGGGCTGGATGCCATGCCGGCAATGTGGGACGAGACATCGAATGAAACCCTAGCCGGCTTCCGTGCCGGCTGATCCGCCGTCACGGCCGCCGTCGTCGTTCAACTGAAGATCGACGGAAGGGCAGTCGCCCCAAAGGCGTTCCAGGGCGTAGAAGACACGGTCTTCCTCATGCTGGACGTGGACGACGATTTCCGCGTAGTCGAGGAGCACCCAGCGCCCCTCCGAGCGTCCCTCGCGCCGGACAGGACGGAGATCCTGCTTGAGCAGTTCCTCTTCAATGCCATCGACAATCGCATTGACTTGCCGCTCGCTTGAGGCCGAGGCAATAAGGAAAATGTCGGTGATGGCCAGGCGTTCGCTGACGTCGATGGCGATGATGTCACTCGCCAGTTTGTCGGCGGCCGCGCGTGCGGCGTTCCGCGCCAATGCGACGGAGGTATCAGAAGCGTTCACAAATCTCCTCGAGCTATCATTTTTCAAAAGAGGCGCGGTTCAATGTCAGCCGCCCATAATCATTATCAGGCCCACCATGAGTGCAATGGTCCCAAGGGCGAATATCAGCACCTGCAGCAGACGTTGCCGCGTCGCCCGTCCCATCCCGGCAGTCCTGGAATCCAGGGGTTCAAGACCATGCGCCGTGTGCGCACTGATCGGCCCACCTTCCTCCGTCGGTCCGGGCACAGAGTCAGGCGGAGTCAGCTGCCGTCCCGTGGACGCAGTCCGGGAGGCGCCGGTCCTGGCGGCCGCCTCTGCCCGTGCGAGGACATTCGACCTGCTGCCTGCGGCGGCACTTTGTCCGGCATTGCGGGAGGACCCGACGGCGGTCTCCCCCGCTTCTTCGCGTACCGGCGGCACTGGAGCAGGGCCGGGTGAAAGCTTCGACGCTGGACCCGGGGCTGGGCGGGGCACCCGCTGGGTGGTGGACGTAATCACGGGAATGTGCGACGTCGTCGGCGGCTTCATGACCGGCCGGTCCATTCCGGGAACCTTGACGAATTCCAGCGGTGTCACCATGGCAAGGTTGTGCGCCGACGTGGGGTCGTTCTGCTGTGGAGTGCGCTGGCGGTTCTGCTCGGCTAAACGCTGCTTGGTAATCGCCCGTTGGTTCAGTACAGCGGCGCGTTCGGCCAGCTTCTTTTGCTCGGCCAGCACCTCGAGATCCACCGTCTTGGGATCCTGTTCAGAAGCATCCAGCATGGCCATCTGGTTCTTGGCCTGCTCAACCAAAGCCGATCTGGCCGCCAGGGCTTCTTCCACGCTCAGGTCGTTAAGCGGATTCTCCGTCCCCGGCGCAGATCCGGCACTATCATCCTGCCCGGATTTGTGCTGAACAGGGCTGGTGGGACTTCCGGCGGAAGCATCCGTGGAGTCCCGATCCGGTCCACCCTGTCCTGGAGACGCCGGCGGAACTATCGGCAGACGCGAGGTGGACAGTCCAGCTGCCCGGCGCTCGGCTTCGAGCTGCTGCTGGCGAAGCTGCCGCCGCGTCAGCGGTGCAGACGACGCCTTCTTGGCTTCCTGCTCGGACAGGGCTTTATAAGCACGCAGCGTTTCACGGTCGCGGGCCCGTGCCTGCGAGGTCCGTTCAGCCGGCTTGGACACCGGAGCGTCCACGGGCGAATCCGCAACGCGGCGGCGGCGGGAGGGCCGTTGCTGCTCAGCCTTCTCGTCCTGCGGTGACCCGACGGGCTGCTGCTGAACCAGATTCTGCTGATCAATAGTCGGGCGGGACTCGTTTCTGGCCTCGGCCTCCTTGCCACTGTTCCGCCCGGAGCCGGGTGCCGGCGCAGGAACCAGCGGCACAGACGGATATCCGTTCTGCGGCTCGTCTGCCTGCCCGCTGTGAGCTTCACGGGTCTGCCGCAGGGCTCTGCGGCTCCGCGGTGACTCCTGATCCTTACTCATTGCTAACTCATTCAATACTAGAAGCTGATTACTTGCTTTGGACCTGCATGGGCCGTCCCGCGGTCCGGCGTTTGACGGCGGTAAAGGCCATACTTCGCGATGTATTGAACCACACCATCCGGAACGAGATACCACACCGGTTTTGACTCGGCCACCCGGGCGCGGCAATCCGTGGAAGAGATCGCCATGGCCGGCACTTCCAGCAGACTGACGTCCTTGCGGCCAAGATCATCAAGCTCGTGCCCGGGTCGGGTGACGCCAACAAAATGCGCCAGCGACCAGAGCTCCTCGATGTCCTTCCAGGACATGATCTGGGCCATGGCGTCGGCGCCCGTGATGAAGAACAAGTCCGCTTCCGGACGGGCCTTCGTCAGATCCCGCAAGGTGTCGATCGTGTAGGTCGGACCCGGACGGTCGATGTCCACTCTACTCACAGTGAAGCTGGGGTTCGATGCCGTGGCAACCACCGTCATCAAATACCGGTGCTCCGCCTTGCTGACCTTCCGTCCGTCCTTCTGCCAGGGACGGCCGGTGGGAACGAAAATAACCTCATCGAGACCGTAGACCGAAGCGACCTCACTGGCCGCAACGAGGTGGCCGTGGTGGATGGGGTCGAATGTGCCACCCATCACCCCCAGGCGGAAGCGTCTTCCGGGCACAGTCGGCGAATCGATGTGGGACCGGGAAGCAGCATCTGCTGCAGGGTCCCGCTTAGCCGCTGTATCAGTGATGGGACTTCTCTTCGCCGTTCGGGTGATGCTGCTCGTCCGGAAAACTCTTATGCGGATCCATATGCTCCTCGACCGCCTCGTGGCGGTTGCCCAGATTCGTGAAGGCCAAAGTGACGAACATCATCAACAGCAACACCGCCATAATTCCTACGCCGTAGGTCCAGGCCGGGATTGGAAGTTCAACGTGTTGCTCCACTGTCTCGGCCGTGATCTGGACTGCGCTCTGAAGCGGTGTCAGCATGGTCTCTCCCCTATGGGTCTCATGGTTTCAGTACCCCGCCTGGACGGGGTACTGAACGGATTCACCTATATCTTACGTGCTCTACGGCTTTATCTGGCCGTCGCCGTTAACGATCCACTTAGTGGTCGTCAGTTCCGGCAGTCCCATTGGACCACGTGCATGCATCTTCTGCGTGGAGATGCCGACTTCGGCGCCCAGGCCCAGCTCCGCCCCATCGGTGAAGCGGGTGGAGGCATTAACAATGACCGCTGCTGAATCGATCTCCGACGTAAACCGTTCGGAATTGGACAGGCTGTTTGTGACGATGGCCTCAGTGTGGCCGGTGCTCCAAGTCCGGATGTGGCTGATTGCGTCGTCCATTGAGTCGACCACGCCCACCGCCATTTCCAGATCCATGTATTCGGTGGCCCAATCCTCGTCGGTCGCAAGATCAGCGCTGACGCCGTCGGGCAAGGCGCTCATCACGCGCTCGTCGGCATGAAGCCGGACGCCGGCCTTCGCCAATGCCGAAAGCAGTTGCGGCAGCAAGGTCGAATCCTTGTGGACCAGCAGGGTCTCCGCGGCATTACAGACGCTGGGGCGGTGGGTCTTGGCATTGAGAACAATCTCGACAGCCATCTCTTCGACCGCTGTTTCGTCCACGTATACATGGACATTGCCCTCACCGGTTTCGATGACCGGCACGGAGGCATTGTTGACGACAGTCTGGATCAGGCTGCGGCCGCCACGGGGAATCAGCACATCCACGCGTCCGCGGGCCTTCATCAGCACGTTGGCGCCCTCCCGGCCATAGGCATCGACGCTCTGAACGGCGTCGGACGGGAAACCGGTTTTGTCGAGAACGTCCCGGATGATGGCCACGAGAGTCTCGTTGGTGTTGGCTGCGGCGCTGCCGCCACGGAGGATGACCGCGTTGCCGCTCTTAATGGCGAGGCCGGCGATGTCAACGGTCACGTTGGGGCGCGCCTCATAGATGGCGGCGACGACGCCCATGGGGACGTGGACCTGGCGCATCCGCAATCCGTTGGGAAGCGTTTGTCCGCGGACGATGGTACCCACGGGATCGGGCAGCGACGCCAGATTCTCCAATGCTGTAGCCAGACCGGCGATCCGGTCGGCGGTCAACGTCAGCCGGTCCAGCAGAGCCTTGCCTGTTCCGTTCTTCTCGCCGGCTTCAACATCGAGCGCGTTCGCACGCAGAATGGTCTCCTGGTTCTGCACCAGGGCCTCCCCGATTGCCAGCAGCGCCCGGTCCTTCCAACCACGGTTGGCACGCGCCATCCGGCGTGACGCGGTTCGCGCCCGGTCGGCCAGGGCGTGGACCGCTTCAGTTACCTCCGTGGAGGGCGCTGCCGGGTCCGCCGGAGCGGCGCCGCCGGTTGACGCAGTGTTTGAAGTAGCTTCGGAAGTCTTTTCGGCACTAACAGTCATGAATCCATTCTAACGTCGGGGACTTTGCTATGGCGTTCTGAATATGGGAATATCCGGCGCCATCCCAGTGGAACCATCTCCACGGGGAACGCTGAGGTTGGAGCGCAATCAGCGCGGTGGCGGAGTTTTGAAAGCCACCAGGTCATTGACATGCACCACAGAGCGCTCATATTCGCTGCCGAGTTCCTTGGACAGCTCACGCGTGGTGCGCCCCAGCATCTTGGGCAGTTCATCCGAATCGTAATTGATGAGTCCGCGGGCGATTACCTCGCCTTGCTGGTTAACCATTTCAACAGGGTCGCCGGCCTCAAAATTCCCGGTCACCTTCGTAATACCTGCCGCCAGCAACGACCGCCTGCGGTCACGCACGGCCCGCGTGGCGCCGTCGTCGAGCTCCAGGGTGCCCTCAATACGGGCCAGATGGGCCAACCAGAGCAGGCGGATCGGCTTACGCCGTCCCTTGGCCGTGAACCAGGTTCCAACGTCCTTGCCGGCAAGCGCGTCAGCCGCCTGGTCGGTATTCGTGACCAGGGCGGGAATTCCGGAGGCAGCGGCCATTGATGCGGCGTCCACCTTGGTGACCATTCCGCCGGTTCCGACGCCGGCTGCACCGGTGGAGCCGATTTTGACGCCTTCGAGGTCTTGGGGACCTGCCACTTCCGGTATCCGTTTGGCACCTTGGGATGGCGGGCCGTCGTAGAGCGAGTCGACATCGGAGAGCAGGATCAGCGCATCGGCCTTCACCAGGTGCGTGACCAAGGCGGCCAGGCGGTCATTGTCACCAAACCGGATTTCATGGCTGGCGACCGCATCATTTTCGTTGACGATCGGCACAATGCCGAAGTTGAGCAGGCGTTCGAGCGCCCGGTGGGCATTGGCGTAGTGGCTGCGGCGGATTAAATCGTCCGCGGTCAACACGACCTGGCCGACCTTGACGCCATGGACACCGAATGACTGGTTGTACCGGGCCATCAGCAATCCCTGTCCCACGCTTGCCGCGGCCTGCTGGGAGGAGAGGTCCTTGGGCCTCCGGTCCAGCCCCAGTGGCGCAATACCGGCCGCGATTGCACCGGAAGAGACGAGGATAATTTCAGTTCCCTGTTTGTGGCGCTCGGCGATAACGTCCGAGAGCTTGATCAAGGCTTCCTCGTCGATTCCGCCGGCGACGGAGGTCAGGGAGGAAGAACCTACTTTTACGACTATACGGTCGGCCGTAGCCAGACCTGAGCGGCTCTTAATTGCGCGTTTTGAGGACATTAGTTCCTAGGGTCGGTGTCAGGGTCCATGTCGGTATCAGGTTCAGGGCTGCCGTCGGCA
Organism: Arthrobacter sp. H14; assembly: GCF_000520495.1. GTDB lineage: Bacteria > Actinomycetota > Actinomycetes > Actinomycetales > Micrococcaceae > Arthrobacter_C. The sequence goes on along the minus strand of NZ_KI914666.1, from coordinate 55,927 downwards.
GTGTCCTGCGCGTCGGATTCCTTCACAACGGGCCGGGCTTTGCGCCTGGAAACGGATTCGGTCCAGATGCCAGCCTTGCGTTCCGCCTCGAGCTCGTCGCGGGCCGCAGACCTGGCTTCCTTACGATCTTGATACTGCTCACGTTTTTGATCGCGTGTGGGGCGATCGTATTCTTCGAGCCGCAGATCTGTTCCGCGGCGGGACGCCAGAAGCTCGGCGCCACCAATCATGGTCGGCTCCCAGTCGAAAACGACGCCGTCGCCCTCGCCGATAACCACGGTGGAACCGGGCAGGGCACCTGCCTTGAACAGCCCCTCCTCGACGCCGAGTTTGGCCAGCCGGTCGGCGAGATAGCCGACGGCCTCGTCATTGGTAAAGTCTGTCTGCTGCACCCAGCGCACCGGCTTCTCGCCCAGCACGCGGAACAGCGGCTCCAGGTTCTTCTCTTCGCGGCGGATCGCGAACCCGGCCCGGTCGACGGCCTTGGGCCGCAATATGACCTTGGGCGGTGCTTCGGAACTCGCCGATTCCGCCCGCGCCGCTGTCACGATCTCAGCCATGGCGAAGGTCAGTTGACGCAGTCCGCCATGCGCGACGGCGGAAATCTCGAACACCTGGTAGCCGCGTTTTTCCAGTTCCGGCCGGACGAATTCGGCCAGCTCGCGTGCTTCGGGAACATCGATTTTGTTCAGTGCCACCAGCCGCGGGCGCTTGTTGAGTGGAACGACTTCCCCTGAGGTTCCGGCGAAACTCGCATCAACCTCATAGGCATCGAGTTCCTTTTCCAGGGCCTCGAGGTCGGAGATGGGGTCGCGGCCGGGCTCCAGCGTGGCGCAGTCGAGTACGTGCACCAATGCGGCACAGCGCTCCACATGCCGGAGGAATTCCAGTCCGAGTCCCTTGCCTTGGCTGGCACCCGGAATCAGGCCGGGTACATCCGCCACAGTGAAACGCGTTGATCCGGCTTCCACTACGCCGAGATTGGGAACCAAGGTCGTAAAGGGATAGTCGGCAATTTTTGGACGCGCCGCCGATACTGCCGCAATCAGGCTGGACTTCCCGGCGGAGGGGAAGCCAACGAGTGCGACGTCGGCAACAGTCTTCAGCTCGACGACAATATCCCGCGCGTCGCCCGGTACCCCCAATAGGGCGAAACCCGGAGCCTTGCGCTTCTGCGAGGAAAGTGCAGAGTTTCCGAGTCCGCCCTGGCCACCGGCCGCGGCCACGTATTCCGTGCCGGCACCGACAAGGTCGGCCAGGACTTCGCCGTCGTGTGTCTTGACGATGGTGCCTTCGGGAACGGGAAGAATCAGTGTCTCGCCATAGCTGCCATGACGCATGTCGCCCTTGCCGCCGCCGCCGTTCGTGGCGTGGCGGTGCGGTGCATGGTGATAGGAGAGCAAGGTCGTCGTCTGCGGGTCCACACGCAGGATGACGTCCCCGCCGTTACCGCCGTTGCCGCCGTCGGGCCCGCCAAGCGGCTTGAACTTCTCGCGCTTAACGGAGACGCAACCATGGCCACCCGTTCCGCCGGACACGTGCAATACCACCCTGTCCACAAAACTGGCCACGATATCTCCTTCTCCTGCATAATGTCCTGCATCGATTCTATTGGCGATGCAGCGACCCGCGGACATCGCGGATCAAAATAACCCGGAATGTTGCGGTTAAAAGCAAATGGGGTGAGCCTGTTCGGCTCACCCCATCCTTCGAAACCTGAGGCTGTTAGCTCCCAGCTGCAGGTTCCACGGCGTGCGGAAGCGCGCCGGGGGCAGCTGGGCAGCTACTCTGCTGCTGCAGCAGCGTTGGCGCTCACAATATTGACGACCTTGCGGCCGCGGCGTGTACCAAATTCGACGGCGCCTGCATCCAGTGCGAACAGCGTGTCGTCCCCGCCACGGCCAACGCCGGCGCCGGGGTGGAAGTGGGTTCCACGCTGACGGACGAGGATCTCCCCGGCCTTGACAACCTGGCCTCCGAAACGCTTCACACCAAGGTACTGCGCGTTGGAGTCGCGACCGTTGCGAGTGGAACTCGCACCCTTCTTATGTGCCATCTGAAATGCCTGCCTTCTTGGTAAAAATTTCTAGCTAACGGATCCGGATATTACCGCAACGGAGGATTTCCAGAGTTGCGGCAACAGGTAAGACTTACGCTATGTCGGTAACCTTAACGCGGGTCAGTTCCTGGCGGTGGCCCTGGCGCTTCTTGTAACCGGTCTTGTTCTTGTATTTCTGGATCACGACTTTCTCACCACGGAGGTCTTCCAGAATCTCCGCAGTGACCTTGACCTTGGCCAGGTCTTTCGGTGCGGAGGTGATCTTCTCACCGTCGACCAGAAGCAGTGCGGGCAGCTCAATGTTGCTGCCGGCTCCTCCGGTGACGCGGTTGAGGGTAATAAAGTCTCCTACCGAGACCTTCTCTTGACGGCCGCCAGCGCGGACAATCGCGTACACCACTTGGGAACTCACTTCTCTCGACGTTTAATACTGAAGTTTCTACTAGCGGAGCTGCCTGCTCGTACAGTGCTCACGCTGTGCAACGCCGAGGACATAACCGTGCATGCGGCGTTTGCACCGAAGATCAAGAATACGCTAGATCGACCGCCCGCCGCAAATGAAGGATCCGCGGCGGG
>NZ_KI914666.1:41156-53192 GCF_000520495.1 Arthrobacter sp. H14 | reverse complement strand
GGGTCGGCACGTGGCGGTCGTCACACCAGCCGCGCGGCGGTAACGGCACCGGCAAAGAGACGGGGCGCATCGAAGAACTCCCGCTCGAATACCGCCGACCGGATGAACGCCTGTTCCATGGCATCCCGCTCTTCCTGATCAACAGGAATGGCAGCAAAGTCCATGATACGCACAGCGCGGTCGGTGGCGGCGCGGAACTCCTCGTCGGCATAGGTCTCCAGCCATGCTCCGTACGGATGCGCCGCCGCGTCCCGCCCGTCGCCGTAACCTGCGTGCAGCGTCCCGCCCACATGGGCGTAGAGCCAGAAGCACGGTAGAGCGGCAGCCAGCGCGACGGCGTAGGACCCCGTTGCCACAGCCGCGCGGAGGTGCTCCAAATATGCCACGGTGACGGATCCGGGCCGGGAATCGGGGTCGGTTCCGGCCAGCCAGCTTCGGTGCAGTTCGGCTTCGACGTTGATGCAGTTGTCCGCAGCGTCCAACCAGAAGGTCCGCTCCGACGGCGACGCAGCCATGGCGCCGATGAGTTTCAGGACTTCGGCATAACCATCCAGGTACAGCGCATCCTGGGCGAGATAGTAGCCAAACTCCGACGGATCCAGGGTCCCCTTGGCCAACTGCTGGATGAATCCGAGCGCGAGGATCTCGTCCCGTAGGGGAGCAATATCGTCCCAGAGCCGCCTGCTGAAGCCACCCGGATTTGCGCTGCCGTAATTGTGGAAGTGATGGACCGGGCCGTTGCCATGGCCGACGTCGAGAATGTCCGCTTGTTCCAGAGCGACGGTCAGCCAGTCCTTGGCGACTGTCAACGCGCCGGCCCAGCTGTCCGTGCGGGGCCGGACCGTGGCCAAAGCCGCCGAGAGGGAGCATCCGGTGCCATGTGTGTTCCGGGTGGCCACGCGTATTGAGCTGGCCTCCTGCACCTGCTCTCCCTCAGCTGCGGACATGTCCACCACGGCGTCCGGGCAGGACTCATCGTCCAAGTGGCCACCCTTGACCAGGACGGCGACATTGTGGCGTTCGGACAGACGTTTGCCGGCCTGGAGAGCCTGCTCCCAGCTGGATACCGGAGGCTCGTCCAGCAGTACCGCGAGCTCGGCCAGGTTGGGGGTCACCAGATCGGCGCAGGAGACGAGCTGGCGGAGGGAGTCCTCGGCGGCGCGGTCCAGCAATCGGTCGCCGCTCGTGGACACCATCACAGGATCAAGTACGACGACGGGCGGCCGGTTCAGGGTAAGCCAGTTCCGGACGACGTCGATCACGTCCTGCCGGCCAAGCATCCCGATCTTGACAGCATCGATAACGACGTCGTCGCTGACCGCGTTGAGCTGTTCAAGCAGGAAATTGACCGGAGGCGTGTGCACGGAGCGTACGCCCTGTGTGTTCTGGGCCACCAGCGCGGTCACGACGGCCATACCGTAACCGCCGTTGGCGCCGATGCTCTTCAGATCCGCCTGGATACCGGCGCCACCGGTCGGATCGGTCCCGGCAATACTGAGAACCCGTGGAATACTGTTGCCTGCCATGCTGTTCATACGCTCCATTCGCCGACGTCGAAGCGAAGGTAGCGTAGCCGCACGTTCCGGTACTACGGGAAGCGTTTCTGCTTCCGGCCTTCGGGCCACCGGCATGGTGAGCGCGACATCCCTTCGCTAGTCCTAACTAGTTCAGGTTCAACGGGTCTGGATCTCAGCCCCGCAATTGGAGCACCCCGTGTCACTGGCTCTGACTCTACAGCACTTTAGAGTTCCGAAGCGGGAACCCCGGTGCCGAGAATAAATGGCTCCTCGGCCTTCGGCTTTTCCACCTCAGCAACATCCTTATTACTGTTCTGCGTTTCCGCTCCTGCGGTCTGCGTTCCCGCCGGGCCGGCTGGTCCGCTGGAAGCAACTGCTCCCGACCAGACCGCCTTCGTCGCCCGGGCCAATTGGCTGTCGTCGTACTTTTCCACCGGGTTGGCATTGGCCGCACCTTGGGCGCTGCTTGCCGAGCGGTGCCGGCGTGGGCGGCGTGCCGGCGCGGAAGGATGCGCAGTCCCGCTCCTGCCATCCTGGCTCTCCTGCCGGGCAGGGGCACCGGGCTGGCTGTCGAACGCTTCAGTCAGGCTCTTCAGCGTGAACCGGCTGCTCTCCTGTTCCGCAGCGGCCTCGGAGGCACCCGATTTCGGCACTACAACCGGCTCGCCATGGATGGTCAGGATCGTTCCGGATCCATCACCATCGCCGGCGCGGCCACGCGTGTCGTCAGCGTCGTCGTCGTTCCGTGCTGCATTGTCTTTGCGGCGGTCCTTCCGGCCGGACGTGCCGGCGTCTGCTGCACGACCGCCGGATTCACCGGCATTCGCTGTGGACTGTTCCGGCCGGTGGTCCTCGTCAGCATGGGCAGCATGCGACGCGGCGGCAATATTCGCCAGTGCGGCACGCGCCGCCTCCGCCTTCGCCTGCTTCCCGGCGTCGTCGGGGTGCTCTTCAACGGGCTTCGGCGCGGGCTCCTGATAATCCTGCTGCTTCTGTTTCCGGCTCCGCTTCTTCTCGCTGCGGGACTGCTTTTCCGCCCGGAGATGGTGCTGATGATGCTCCGTGCCCAGCGCGTGCTGCTTGCGGTGCTCGACCGGTTCTTCGTGCGTGACGATCCCCCGGCCCGCGCAGTGTTCACAGGTTTCGCCGAAGACTTCCAGCAGGCCGGTTCCCATCCGCTTGCGCGTCATCTGCACCAGCCCGAGCGACGTTACCTCGGCCACCTGGTGTTTAGTGCGGTCCCGGCCGAGGCACTCGACCATGCGGCGCAGCACCAGATCCCGGTTGGACTCCAGCACCATGTCGATGAAGTCGATGACGATGATGCCGCCGATGTCACGAAGCCTCAGCTGGCGCACCACCTCTTCGGCCGCCTCCAGGTTGTTCTTGGTGACGGTCTCCTCGAGATTGCCGCCGCTGCCCGTGAACTTTCCGGTATTGACGTCGACGACGGTCATCGCCTCGGTCCGGTCGATGACCAGCGAGCCGCCCGAGGGCAGGAAAACCTTCCGGTCCAGTGCCTTCGTGATCTGCTCGTCCAGGCGCCAGGCCGCGAAAATGTCCTCGTCCTTCGTCCACTTCTCCAGCCGGCCGACCAGATCCGGAGCCACGTACGTTACATACGCCTCGATGGTGTCCCACGCTTCTTCGCCGGAGACGATTAGCTTGGAGAAGTCCTCGTTGAAGACGTCGCGGACGACCTTGATGGTCAGATCCGGTTCGCCGTACAGCAGTTCCGGGGGGAGCGTCTTGTTGGACTTCGAGTTGGTCTCGATGGTTTCCCACAGGGCACGCAGCCGGTTAATGTCGTTGGTCAGTTCCTCTTCGCTTGCGCCCTCCGCAGCGGTGCGGACGATGACGCCGGCGTTATCCGGCAGCCGGTCCTTGAGGATCTTCTTCAGCCGGTTGCGCTCGACGTCGGGGAGCTTCCGGGAGATCCCTGTCATGGAACCGCCCGGCACGTAGACCAGGTAGCGTCCCGGCAGCGAGATCTGGCTGGTCAGCCGCGCGCCCTTGTGGCCCACTGGATCCTTGGTGACCTGCACGACGACGGAGTCGCCGGACTTGAGTGCGTTTTCGATCCGGCGGGGCGCGTTGCCCATATTGGCGGCGTCCCAGTTAACCTCACCGGCGTAGAGCACAGCATTGCGGCCCCGTCCGATATCAACGAAGGCTGCCTCCATCGAGGGCAGCACGTTCTGCACCTTGCCGACATAGACGTTGCCGATCAATGAGTCCTGCTGGGTCTTCGACACGAAATGCTCGGCCAGGACTCCGTCCTCGAGGACACCGATCTGGATCCGTTCGTCCCGTTGACGCACCACCATGGTGCGGTCCACGGATTCACGGCGGGCCAGGAACTCCGCCTCAGTGATGACCTGGCGGCGGCGGCCGGTTTCGCGGGACTCACGACGGCGCTGCTTCTTGGCCTCCAGCCGGGTCGATCCCTTGACGCTCGTGACCTGGTCCGAGGCCGGAGCTTCGCTGTGCTGACGCGGGGCGCGGACCCGGGTAACGGTGTTGGGCGGGTCGTCATCGTCCCCGCCGGAAAGTTCCAGATCCGACTCACCACGACGACGGCGGCGGCGCCTGCGGCTTGTCACTCCATCGCCGTTGCCGGCTTCGTCTTGCTTTTGCTGGCCTGGACCGCTTTGCGACCCTGCCTCGTCGTCCCCACCGTCCGGGGACTCGTCATCGGCATTACCGCCGTTGCCGCCCGAGGTGTCACGGCTGCGGTTCCGGTTGCGTCCACGCCTGCTGCGGCGCGGTCGGTTTGCGGAATCCTCGTCATCGTCGTCGGCCTCGGAGTTCCGCTGCGGCTCGGCCGGAACTTCTGAGGGAGCCTTTGCCTTGCTGGACCGGATTTCAGTCAGATCCGGTGCTTGGAACAGGACGGAAATGGGCGATGACTGGACGGCCGGGGCAGAGGCAACGGCCTCTTCACGCTCGGCCAAATGTCCGGTTCCCGGATTGTCACCGGAGGCTTCGTTGTCCACATCAGCGGCCGGTGTTTCCGGGGAGGCGCCGGAGTCTTCGGAGGTCGCCCCGGCAGCGCCTTCCGGCTCTGGCTGATACCCTTCGCCACCCGGGGATGCGGCAGGCGCGTTTTCCGCCTTCTTGCGCGGAGCGCGCTTCCGCTTCACCACGGGGCTCGGTGCGGGAGTGCCTTCCGGAGCGTCGTCGCTTGCGGATGGTGCATCCTTTGCAGGCTCATCCGTGGGAAGGTCCAATACCGACTGGTCTTGGGACTGCTGCTCGCCGGCTGGCTGGTCCTCGGTGGGTACAGTCTTCCTGGCACGGGACCGGCGTGCCGGTTTTTTGGCTGCTTCGCCGGACGGTGTCCCGGCATCCTGGGCTTCCGCAGTTGCCGGGGCTGTACCTTCAGTCTCCGTTACGGGAGCAACACCCTCCGGTGCGCCGCTGCCGGTGTCCTCCGCGGGGCTGGCTGTTTCGGCTGCTGCCTGTGTGCCGCCGTCGCTTTTGACCGCTGGCTTGCGCCGTGGCCGGGCCGGCTTGCGGATGGACTCAACTGGTTCCGTGCCGGTTGACTGTTCAGATGAATCTGAAGTGATCTGATCGTTTTCCATATATAGCTGTGCTCCAGCCCTTGGGGTACCGGCCACATTCCGATCCCCCAAGGGGCAATTGTCGTCTGCTCCGTGGGCTCTCGGCTCCACGTCAGACGGAAATCGTCATGGTACCGCGAGGTCGCACCAACAGTGGGGTGCGGTATCACTCACCGGCCAACGAATGCTCTGTATCCTGCTGCATTACCTTTTCACCAGCAGCGGCTCTCCGGCGGATTTCAGGTTCCCATTCGCTGATGGGGGCTTTACACCTGAAGCGTCGCCTGCGAGCCTTAAGCTTCGTTGGACTGGACATCGAATGTGGATCGTCATCCAGCCGGTTTCATTGTCTCACACAGGCCATAAGTTCTCAGGTATTAGCGACGAGTAACCCATACCGCGGCTGAGCGGCGCCGAACCATCCTCGGAACTACAATCGAAGTGATACATCCCGAACGGCATAGGACAGAATGGTGAATTCAGTGCAGGAGACCGGTTCAGGCGCTTTGGGCCCCAAACCCCCGGCCGGCGCGCCCGGGACCGGGGAAACCGCCACTGGCAACGATGAACCGCGCCTGACCCGGCGACGGCCATTCGGCTTGTTCCTGGTCATTACTGGTGCTGTTGCCTGGCTTGCCGCCGGCGTGCTCGTTCTTGAGCGGCTGGCTCTGTTCCGCAACCCCGACCATATTGCCAGTTGTGACCTCAACCCCTGGGTCTCCTGCAGCTCCGTGATGAAAACAGAACAGGCCGCCCTGTTTGGCTTCCCCAATCCGCTGATCGGAGTTGTGGCGTTCGCCGTCGTCATCACCACCGGAATGGTTCTGCTCTCCGGAGGACGCCTGGCCCGCTGGTACTGGATCGGGCTGCAGGCCGGCGTCACGCTGGGAATGATCTTTATCGGGTGGCTGTGGTTCCAGTCGCTGTACGTCATTGGCGCCCTGTGCCCTTATTGCATGGTGGTGTGGGCCATGATGATTCCCATGTTTGTCTGGGTCACCGTCCGGAATATAAATCAAGGAGTATTCCGGCTCTCCCCCGGCGTCACCAGATTCCTTAATGAATGGGCGTGGATCATTGTTGTACTCGCCTACATCGGAATTATCACCAGCATCGTTTTCCGCTTCTTTATTGGCAACATCGGATAGCAACGGCAAATAGAAAAGCGGCCCTCTACGCGGGGGCCGCTTTTCTACTGGCAATGTCGGGTGAACCGGCGGGGTCCTGTCCGGTCAGCTGAACCAGATACCGATTTCCCGCTCGGAGGACTCCGTCGAATCGGAACCGTGCACCAGGTTCTGCTGGACCTTCAGGCCCCAGTCACGTCCAAGGTCCCCCCTAATGGTTCCCGGCGCGGCCGCCGTCGGCTCCGTTGAACCGGCCAGCGAACGGAATCCCTCGATGACGCGTTCGCCTTCGAAAATCGCCGCGACGATCGGACCGCTCAGCATGAATTCGACCAGCGGCTCGTAGAAGGGCTTCCCGATGTGCTCTTCGTAGTGCTGTTCCAGCTGCCCGCGGGTCGCGTTCATCAGTTTCACGTCCACGAGGTTGTACCCCTTGGCCTCAACCCGGCCGAGTATGGACCCGGTCAGGCTGCGGGAAACGCCGTCGGGCTTAATCAGGACCAATGTACGTTCAATGCTCACAGATATCTCCTAGCAGGAAGTTGGTGGTGTTGTTACAATTCTAAATGCCTTGGGCGCCGGCAAATGCCCGCCGCAGTCAGTTGTCCGTGCCGCCGCCGGGATTGCGGCGCTCCCACTCGGCCTGTTCCGCGTCCCGCTGGACGTTTTCGCGGTCCAGCCGGGCGCCCGTTTTTACTCCGTACCACCAGGTAAGTGTGAACAGCGCACCCACCAGGAACATCATTGGGACCACGAAACCGGTGGCAATAATCAGGACCTGCAGAACCCAGCCCGCGGGGTAGCCAACTGGCTTGGTCAGGAACGCGCAGGCCGCCACCAGCACCGCGCTGAGCACGATTCCGGTGATCAGCAATACCGGCTGCGGCACGCCGCGCGCGCCGATGCCGAACGCAACGAGGGTGGCGAAGAAGACCACGAAGGCCTCCAGGCTCAGTACCGTCGAGGCGAACATGACCTTGATGGAACGCCGCTTCTTCGGCATGTCGGGACGCCACTCGCGCTGCGCCTTGGTCATCCTAGCCATCGTTCGTCTCCTTCCGCAGCAACAGCGTGCGTGCCTCGCCAACGACGGTTACCGAACCGGTGATGAGGATCCCGCCGGAGAGATCGTTGAACTCCTCCGACCTGGCCACAGCCCATTCGATGGCGTCGTCCAAGCGTGCTTCTGCAAAAACGGCTTCGGACGGCACGCCCCAACTGATGGCATTCTCGGCGAGTTCCTCTGCCGGTATCGCGCGGGGTGAGGACGATTGGGTGAAGCAGAAATCCGGGTTCAGCTCCGAGAGGGAGTCCTTGAGTTCGGTCACTATCCCCTGCGCGTCCTTCTCCTGCAGCACCCCGATGACGATCACGAGTTTGCTGAAGGTGAAGGCCTCCTGGACAGCGCCGGCGGTCGCCCGGGCGCCGTCTGGATTGTGCGCCGCGTCGATAATGGTCGTCGGAGCGGTGCGGACCACCTCCATCCGCCCGGGAGAGGTGACACCGGCAAAGGCCTCGCGCAGCACTTCGGCATCGAGTTCCTTCTTGCCGCCGCCAATGAATGCCTCGAGGGCCGCCACCGCCACCGCCGCGTTCTGCGACTGATGGATTCCGTGCAGCGGAAGCAATAAATCCTCGTAGCGGCCCGCCAGCCCGCTGATCGTCAACTGCTGCCCGCCGACCGCCATCGCTCGCGCCTCAACGCCAAACTCGATGCCTTGGAACCGGAACGGAACGTCGACTTCCCGCGCGTGTTCGAGCAGGACCTGCGCGGCTTCGACCGGTTGCGCTGCGCTGATCAGGAATCCCCCGGCTTTGATGATGCCGGCCTTCTCGAGCGCGATCTCAGTCAGCGTGTCTCCGAGGAGTTCGGTGTGGTCGGCCGAGATCGGCGTGACCACGGCCACCTGTCCGTCGGCGACGTTGGTGGCGTCCGTGATACCGCCCAGACCAACCTCGACGACGGCGACATCCACCGGCTGGTCCGCGAAGACGGCGAAGCCCAGGATGGTCAGGCATTCGAAATACGTCAACCGGGGCTCGCCCGCGTCCTCAAGTTCGCCGTCGACCATCTGCAGGAACGGGTGTATTTCATCCCAGATCCGAACGAAGGTTTCGTCCTTTACCGGCTCGCCGTCCACGCTGATGCGCTCGGTCACCTTGGCCAGATGCGGGCTTGTGTACCGGCCGGTCCGCAACCCATGCGCCCGCAGCCCGGCTTCGATCATCCGTGCCGTGGAGGTTTTGCCGTTCGTCCCGGTGATGTGGATGACCGGATACGCCTTCTGCGGGTCGCCGAGCAGCTCCATGGCGCGGAACAGCGGATCCAGCCGCGGTTCCATCTTCGATTCGGGCGCGCGGCCGAGCAGTTCGGCGTAGACGCTCTCCACCGAAAATTCGTCCAGTCCTTCGCTTGGCATTTCTCAGGCCTCCAGTTTTTCGACGGCGACAGTCATCACGGCATCGGCGGCATCGGCGGACGCGCCCGCATCCTCGCCGGATTTGGCGCCGGCATGCGCCGGTCCTCCAGCGGAGCCGGATGGATTCAGCACCAAATCATCGGTCAACGTTTCCGTCTTGACGAGCCGGCTGTTGGCCTCGATGGCGTCCAGCACGTCCTGCGGAGCGGTCACCGAGGTGCGGATCCGGTCGCTGATGTGCAGACCGGCGTCGCGGCGTGCCTGCTGGATGGCGCGGACGGCGTCCCTCGACATGCCTTCGGCTGCCAACTCGGGAGTCAAATCGGTATCCAGCACCACGAAACCACCGCCCGGCAGCACGCTGACCGCACGGCCGGAAGCGACGTCGTCGTCGACCACCGTTTCCAAGGTGTACTCCCCCTCCTGCAGGGCGAGTCCCCCGGCGGTGACGATACCGTCGTCGTCCACGGACCAATCCCCGCTCTTGGACCCCTTGATGGCGAGCTGCACGTCCCTGCCGAGGCGCGGTCCGGCCGAGCGCGCGTTGATGACGAGCTTCTGGCTGATGCCGAACTCCTCCGGCTCCGCCGTGACCGAGTCCAGCAGCTGAACCTTCTTGATGTTCAGCTCATCGGCGATGATCGCCTCGTAATGCCCGCTCAGCTGATCGGCGCCGGGGGCCACGACGGTGAGGCCGGACAGTGGCTGGCGCACCCTGAGGTTCGCGGCTTTGCGCAGGCTGGAACCGGTGGAGCAAATCTGCCGGGTGCGGTCCATCTTCTGCACGAGGCCGGGCTGTTCCGGGAAAGCTCCGGCATCAGGCCAGTCGGCAAGGTGGACGGAACGGCCGCCGGTGAGTCCCCGCCACACTTCCTCGGTCACCAGCGGCAGCAGTGATGCCGCAACCCGGCAGACTGTTTCCAGGCAGGTGTAAAGGACATCGAAGGCGGCCGCGTCCTCGGCGAAGAAGCGTTGCCGGCTGCGGCGGACATACCAGTTGGTCAGGGTGTCGAGGTAGAGCCGCAATGACTCGCAGGCGCCGCTGATGTCGAACGCATCCAGGGATTCCGTCATCGTCCGAACCAAGGCACCGGTGTTGGCGAGGATGTAGTCGTCCAGCGGGTCCCGTCCGGATTCCGTGCCTGCACCGGCTTCCGTTGAGTCCGTTACCAGCTTCGCCTCGTATCCATTCCCGCCGCCGGCAGCATTGGCGTACAGGCTGAAGAAGTGCCACGCATTCCACAGCGGCAGCATTACCTGGCGCACGCCGTCGCGGATGCCCTGCTCGGTCACCACCAGGTTCCCGCCGCGCAGGATCGGGCTGGCCATCAGGAACCAGCGCATCGCGTCGGAACCGTCACGGTCCAACACTTCCGAGACGTCCGGATAGTTTTGCAGAGACTTGGACATCTTCTGCCCGTCGGAGCCCAGCACGATCCCGTGGCTGATCACATTGCGGAAGGCCGGGCGGTCGAACAGCGCCGTGGCCAGGATGTGCAGCGTGTAGAACCAGCCGCGGGTCTGGCCGATGTATTCGACGATGAAGTCACCCGGGTTGTGGTTTTCAAACCAGGTTTCGTTCTCCATCGGATAATGCACCTGGGCGTAGGGCATCGAACCGGAGTCGAACCAGACGTCGAGCACGTCCTCGACCCGGCGCATGGTCGACTTGCCGGACGGGTCGTCAGGGTTCGGGCGGGTCAGCTCGTCGATGAACGGGCGGTGCAGGTCGGGCTGGCCCTCCTTGTTCAGCGGCAGCCTGCCGAAGTCCGCCTCCATCTCAGCGAGCGACCCGTACACGTCAGTCCGGGGGTACTTGGGATCGTCCGACTGCCAGACCGGGATTGGACTGCCCCAGTACCGGTTGCGGCTGATCGACCAGTCGCGGGCATTTTCGACCCACTTGCCGAACTGTCCGTCCTTGACGTTCCCGGGGATCCAGTTGATCTGCTGGTTCAGCTCCCCCATCCGGTCCTTGAATTTCGACACCTCGACGAACCAGGAAGAGACCGCCCGGTAGATCAATGGGTTCCGGCAGCGCCAGCAATGCGGGTAGGAGTGGTCGTAGCTTGCCTGGCGCACCAGCCGGCCGGATTCCTTGAGCTGGCGGATGATTGCCTTGTTGGCTTCGAAAACCTGTACACCGGCGATGCCCGAGAGCGGCCCCTCGCTGAACAGCGGCAGGAACTTCGCCCCCTCGTCCACGGAGAGGATGACCTGGATTCCCGCCTGCTCGGTGATTTGCTGGTCTTCTTCACCGTAGGCCGGCGATTGGTGCACGATGCCGGTACCGTCAGTGGTTGTGACATAGTCAGCGACCAGGAAGCGGAACGCGTTCCGGTAGCCGCCCTTATCCGGATCGGCGAAGTAATCCCACAGCGGTTCATATTCGAGCCCGCCCAGGTCCTTGCCGGAATAGGTGGCAGCGACGGCGTCCGTGGCTTCCTCGGCCGAGTCGTAGCCCAGGTCCTTGGCATAGCCGGCCAGGAGATCTTCCGCGATCAGGAACCGGACGTCGCTGCCCGTGGCTTGCCCCTCTTCGCCTGTCCGCTCTTTTCCCGAGAACGGTGCTTGGCCGCCAGAACGGTGCTGGTCCGCACCGTTCTCGCCGGCCAGGACCGTTTTCGGGGACTGGCCATCCGCCGCTGATGTTCCATTAGGTCCAGCCGGTACGACGGCGTACGTTATGTCGGGTCCGACGGCGAGGGCTGCGTTGGTGGGCAGGGTCCAGGGCGTCGTCGTCCAGGCGATAGCCTGCACACCGGCCAGTTCCGCCGCCAACGGATTGCCGCCGTCGTCGCTTCGGTCCGTGGCGCCACTTGCCGAACCAGCAATGGGGAAAGTGACCGTGACGGTCTGGTCCTGGCGCATCTGGTAGACGTCGTCATCCATCCGCAGCTCATGGTTGGACAACGGAGTTTCGTCTTTCCAGCAATACGGCAAAACCCGGTAGCCGCTGTAGGTCAGACCCTTTTCATGCAGGGTCTTGAACGCCCACATGACCGACTCCATGTACTCGATGTTGAGAGTCTTGTAGTCGTTTTCGAAGTCGACCCAGCGGGCCTGGCGGGTGACGTAGGCCTTCCACTCGTCGGCATACTTCATCACCGAGGCGCGGCAGGCGTCGTTGAACTTGTCGATGCCCATGGCCTCGATCTGCTGCTTGTCCGTCATACCGAGCTGCTTCATCGCCTCAAGCTCGGCGGGCAGTCCGTGGGTGTCCCAGCCGAACCGGCGCTCGACGCGGCGGCCGCGTTGGGTCTGGTAGCGGCCGACGAGGTCCTTGGCATAGCCGGTCAACAGGTGTCCGTAGTGCGGCAGACCGTTGGCGAAGGGAGGACCGTCGTAGAAGACGAACTCGTTCCCGCCATTCTCACCGGCGTCGCGGGCATCAATACTGGCTTTG
>NZ_KI914666.1:22748-41056 GCF_000520495.1 Arthrobacter sp. H14 | reverse complement strand
ACTGGCTTGGAACGTGCCATCCTTGTCCCAATACTTGAGCACCTGCTCTTCGAGCCGGGGAAAGCGTGGGGATGAGCTGGTGGCCGCGGCGGCGGAATCAGCGGTGGTGGCTTTGGGATAGTACTGAGGCATCTAAGACATCCTGGTTGAGGCTGATACAGGATGCGAGGACGGATCCGACGCCGGCGAAGCTGGCAACCGCAACCTTCCGGTCGTCGGGCAACTATCCGGCACCAATTCCGCGGTACCACCTCACTAACAGCCGCCTTCCTCCATTTCGGGAGGACGATGGCTGCCACTCGTTGACTGCTGTGACGGGCTTACCCGTCCGGCTCTACTGGGACCTGCTGCGAGAGCGCCTGATGGTACTGCCGCTGCACGGTCTGTTCTTCCGGAAGCTCACCGGTGATGGCCGGGTCGATGCTTGTTCCTTTAGTCTACAAGGAACGGCACAGGTTCGGCCAAGCGGTCGTCGTCCTAACCTTTGACTCCGGTGGTTGCGACGCCCTTAATGAAGTGCTTTTGTGCCACGAAGAAGAGGATGATCATCGGAATCGTAGTGATCACACTGGCAGTGATCGGAATTTCCCAGGCGAACTCGCCGGCCACCCCGAACTGGTCGACCAGTGCTTTCAGACCACGGGGAACGGTAAACGTCGAACTGTCCCGCAAATAGATCAGCGGTCCCATGAGATCGGTCCACGCCGCCTGGAATTCGAAAATCAGCGTCACGATCATGGCCGGCTTGCACAGCGGAACCCCGATCCTCCAGAACTGTTGCCAGTGGTTGGCGCCATCAATCCGTGCGGCCTCAAACACTTCGTTCGGCAAGGTCAAAAAGAACTGGCGAAGCAGGAAAATATAGAAGGCGCTGCCAAAGAGATTCGCAGCCCACAGCGGAGTCAAAGTGCCCACCATACCCAGACCGTCCCAGATCAGGAACCGCGGAATCATGGTCACGGCGCCGGGCAGCATCATGGTGGCCAGCACGACGCCGAACAGGACATTGCGGCCCCGGAACCGGAAGCGCGCGAATCCCCAGGCGACCAAAGCGCTGGAAATTGTCACAGCCACGGCGCCCAGGATGGTGACGATCGCGGTATTTCCTATCCACAGTGCCAGCGGCGCTTCCTGCCACACCCGCACATAGTTATCCAGAGTGAAAGTTTCCGGAATCAGCTTATTGTCGAATACTTCGGATCGTGGCTTGAAGGAGGCGCTGAGCAGCCAAATCAGCGGGTAGATGAACATGAGGGTCGCCAGCGCCAGCGCCGCACCAATGATGATCTTCCCCATCATCCGGCGCCGACGCTTGCCTCCGGTTACCGGGTGGCTCGGTCGAGCTGGACGGTGCGGAGGCTCAACCCCGTCGGATGGGATCAGGGCGTCAGGGTCGTTGAGACGGGCGGACGGTGTCGTCGACGTCCGTGGAATATCAGCCCGGGTGGCCATTACCGTCCTCCCTCGTAGTAGACCAGCTTGCGGCTGATCAGCACTTGGACGGCCGTGACCGCCATGATGATGACGAACAGCAGCCACGCCATCGCCGATGCATAACCCATATGCAGGAATTCGAACGCCTGCTGGAACAGGTAGATCACGTAGAACAGGGCCGCATCAGTGCTGTAAGTCGTTCCGCCCGCACCGAAGTAAGCCGTATAGGCCTCGGTGAATGTCTGGAAGGAGGCGATGGTGTTCACGATAAAGATGAAGAAGATCGTGCCGCTGATCATCGGTACTGTAATCCGGGTGGTGACCTGCCAGGAATTGGCCCCGTCCACGCGCGCCGAATCAATCATCTCCTGGGGCACGTTGTGCAGTGCTGCGAGGAAGATAATGACCGACGCGCCAAGCGTCCATAGATTCATCAGGATCAACCCGGGTTTGATCCAGTCCGGGTCGGTCGTCCAGGCCGGACCGTCTATGCCGAACACTTCAAGGATTTCGTTGACCAGTCCATCGTGGCCGTTGAAAATCAGCAGCAGGATGATGCCAATGGCCACCGGCGGAGTCATGTTCGGTAGATAGAACGCTGTCCGGAAGAAACCAGATGCGCGTCCCACCCTGAGCAGCAGCAAGGCCAAAGCCAGGGAAATCAAGACCTGCAGCGGGACCGATACAACTGTATAGATGAATGTGTTCCACAGTGCCAGCGAAACCTTTGGATCCTGCAGCATCTGGGCGTAATTATCAAGACCAATGAAGGTCGGGTCATTAATGACGTCATAGTCCGTCAGAGACAAATAACCACTGTAGAAAATTGGCCACGCCGTGAAAACCAGCATGCCGAGAATCCACGGACTGATGAAGAGAAGCGCAGCACGAACGTTTCGCCTGCGGTTACGTCGCTGCCCGGGCCGCAGCTGGACCTTCTCCTTTTTGCCGGCGATCACCGAGGCCATGCGCTAGTCCCCTGATTCCCAGCTTTCCCAGGCCTTGTCCAGGACGCTCTGCGCTTTCTCCTGAGCCTGGTCAAGGGCTTCCTGGGGATCCTGCTGGCCATTCAGGACACTGTTTACAGCATCCTGCCAAGCGGTCTGGAACTGTGCGTCCGCGGGATTCGCCGGCAGCGCGAAGCCGTTGTCATTCGCTTCATAAGCAGCGTCGATGGCGGCGTTCCAGTTCTCTGCGCCGGCATCCTCGACGAAGGTTTCCTTGATCTTCCTATCGGCCTCCACATTCGCGGTAAACAGTCCGGTGAACGGCTTGCCTGCCTTTTCACGTTCAGTAGCCCTGGCCTCGGCCGCCGCCATCCACGATTCCGTAGCAGTCATGGTCTTGATAAACCGACAGGCAGCTTCGGGGTTGGAACTACCAGCAGGAATGGCCCAGGTTGAACCACTCGAATAGGAGAACGGCTCCCCGTCCTTGGACTTGAAGGTTGTGAAGGTGACCGGAGCGTCCGGAGAAACATCGTTTAGTACGTTTATGTACCACTGCTCCATCGGCATTGCCCCGAGCGTGCCGGTAGCGAATTGATTGCCGGCACCGAAGAAGTCGGTTGAATCGCGGTAGGCCTTCACCTCGCTGAAACCACCCTGCAAGTCGTAAATGGAGGACGCAAACGTTAGTGCCTCCACCACCTCGGGCGAGTTCAATTGGGCCGTTCGACCGTCCTCGGAAATGAGGGCCCCACCGTTGGCATGTACCCACAACGGCAGAAATTCAGGGAGTTTTGTATCGTAGCCGATGACCTTCAAATCCCCGTTTTCACGCTTGACCATGGCCTCTGCTGCCGCTTCGATCCGGTCCCAGTCGGAACCGTCCACGTCGGATAGTTCCATATTTGCTTCTGATAACAATTCGGAATTAGCAAATAGAACTTGCACCTGATTGAATTCCGGCACCCCGTAGGCTTTTCCATCAAACGTCACTTGTTCCACCGCAGTGTCAAGGAAATTGTCTATTTCAATTCCCTCGCCGGATATGCACTTATCCAATGGCATAATTGCGCCACGCGAAGCAAATGTACCAATTTGATTACGATCAGCATAAATCAACTGCGGCGGTTCACCGGTGGCAACTGCGGAGAGGAATTGCTGGATATTCAACTGCCCCTCGACAAGGCTGACATCGACGTTGGCAAGCTCCTCGGTGGCTAAATCGTAACGCGTCTGTCCAATTTCATCGGACGTTCCGAAACCCATAACGGTCAACTCGCCACTAAGCTCGGCATCGGGCGGGAACGACGACGTTACTTCCGGTTCCTCAGGCCCGCCGGTGCCTGTTGCGCAGCCCGTTGCGACAAGAGCCACAGCAGCAGCAACGCCACCCATTTTGAAAACCGAGGACCTAATTGTCGATGACATATACCAGCACACCTTTCGAGTTAGCCTCCAGGACTAAGGCGGCCGCCACCTGCTTGACGACTAACAGTCATATCAGAGCACAGCGACAAACAACCGTCAACGACAGGGTGAATGTATATGCTTTGAAACTGCGTCAATCCTTGCCCATACTACGAGCGTTGTACCGCCGCGCTCCGGAATATCTTCTCATATTCGGTCCGACGTCCTCGGAGAAAGAAGCGGTACTTTCGAAGACGAGTCATTGTTATCGAACCAGATCAAAACTTCGATCCTCTGAAAGCCTGGGTTATTGCCCGGTGCGAATGACCTTGTGATTGGCTGGCTGAGCCAAGGGCCGCACTACCAATTGATCGATGTTCACATGGTGCGGCACGTTCAGTGCGTATGCGATCACGTCGGCCACGTCGGCTGCGGTGAGGGGCTTTTCGACGCCTTGATATACCTTTTGCGCGGCTTCCTCGTCACCGCCCAGCCGGTTCAAAGCAAACTCTTCCGTGCGGACCATGCCCGGCGCCACTTCAATCACCCGCACGTTGTTCTCTGCTTCCTCAAGCCGCAATGTGTTCGCCAATGCCCGTTCAGCGTGCTTCGCTGCCACATAGCCGCCGCCGGATTCATAAGCCGTAAGCCCCGCCGTCGACGTAAGCAGCAATACACTCCCACGGCCGCTGTCGCGCAGCGCAGGCAGGAAGGCTTGAGTCAGCCGAAGCGTGCCGAGCACATTGACGTTGTACATCTTCTCCCAGTCGGCAATCTTTCCGTTAGCGACGGTATCCACGCCGAACGCGCCACCGGCGTTGTTGATCAGAGCGTCCAGACCGCCGCCGGCCACGACCGTGTCTGCAAGTTTCCCGACAGCTGCTGGGTCCGTTACGTCTGCGGCAATCGCTGTCGCACCGGTTTCCTCCGCCAGTTTGGCAAGCCTGTCCTGCCGCCTGGCGACTGCGATTACGTCCCAGCCGGATTCCACTAGTGCCCGGACTGTTGCTTCACCAATACCGGAACTTGCGCCAGTGACAAGGGCACGCGGGTTCTTCAATGTATTCGCCTACTTTCAGAATATGTACGGACGGTTTGGGGCATACAACTGTCAATCAGCTGCAGATTATGATCCCAGCAACTGTTGGAGGACGATGGCCTGATTCATGTCCTCACTCTTGGCCGAATAAAGCAACGTAACTGTCTTGTGCTCCTTCACAGCTTCCTGCAACGACGCCAGCGCATCATTGTCAGAGAGTTCGGCCTCATATTTCTTCCGGAATTCCGCGAACTTTTCCCGGTCATGGTTGAACCACTTGCGCAGCTCTGTAGACGGTGCCACGTTTTTGAGCCAGAGGTCGACGGCGGCGCTCTCCTTGGACATGCCCCTCGGCCAGAGCCGGTCAATCATTACCCGAAAACCGTCGTCATCAGCTGCCGGTTCATAGACCCGTTTGATTTTCAGCGCCATGATCCGAATCCTACCGCCCGGAACCGCAGGTCCTCTCCGGTTCCCACGGCCGTGCGGTTCTCATGAAACAATTAGCCTCATGGCTGAACATAATCAGGGCACAGACACGCCCGCATCCGAGTCCGTATCCGCGACCAAGCCCGAATCCGCAGCGGTGCACGTTCCTGACCGCCCGGGGCTTGAGGGCCTCGAGGCTAAGCTGTCGCCGCGTTGGCGTGAGCTGGGAACCTACAAGTTCAATCCGGAGACCAGCCGGGAAGAGGTCTATTCGATCGACACGCCTCCCCCGACTGCGTCCGGTTCTCTGCACGTGGGGCACATGTTCTCCTACACGCAGACCGACGTCCTCGCCCGTTATCACCGGATGCAAGGCAAAAACGTCTTCTATCCGATGGGTTGGGATGACAACGGTCTGCCCACCGAGAGACGCGTGCAGAACTATTTCGGTGTCCGCTGCGACCCGGCACTCCCGTACGACCCGGACTACACTCCCCCGGCCAAGCCCGCCAAGAACGACCGGGATTTTGAACAGGTGTCCCGGCGGAACTTCATTGAACTCTGTGAAGAACTAGCCGTCGATGACGAGAAGGTGTTCGAGAACCTCTTCACGACGCTTGGCCTGTCCGTGGATTGGGACCTGACCTACCGCACCATCGATGACACTTCCCGGGCGGTGAGCCAGCGGGCTTTTCTGCAAAACCTCACTGACGGCGATGCCTATATGGCCGAGGCTCCCACACTCTGGGACATCACATTCCGTACGGCAGTAGCCCAGGCCGAGCTGGAGGACCGGGAACGCGCCGGCGCCTTCCACCGCATCGGCTTCAAACTAACGGATGGGGACGCAGGCAGCGGCAGCGATGGCGCAGCAGACGGCGTAGTTTTTATCGAAACAACGCGTCCGGAACTTATTCCTGCCTGCGTTGCGTTGGTGGCACATCCTGACGATGAGCGTTACCAGCCACTGTTTGGTTCGACCGTCACTTCCCCGCTTTTCGACGTCGAAGTCCCCATCATGGCGCACCCGCTGGCGAAGCAGGACAAAGGCTCCGGCATTGCGATGATCTGTACCTTTGGCGATCTCAACGACGTCACCTGGTGGCGCGAACTGCAGTTGCCCACCCGGCCGATCGTGGGCCGCGACGGGCGCATCATCGCCGATACGCCGGAGTGGATCAACGGTGATGTGGCGGAAAAGAACTACGCTGCCCTTGCCGGAAAGACCGTCTTCAGCGCCAAGGAATCGATCGTGGAAATGCTGCGCGGGAGCGGCGATATGGAGGGCGAGCCGACGCCGACGACGCATTCGGTGAACTTCTATGAAAAGGGCGATAAGCCGCTCGAAGTGGTCACCAGCCGGCAGTGGTACATCCGCAACGGCGGTCGTGATGCAGAACGCCGGGATCAGCTGATCGCACGTGGTGAGCAGATCGACTTCCATCCTGCATTCATGCGTTCCCGCTACAAGAACTGGGTTGAGGGTCTCAACGGCGACTGGCTCGTCTCACGCCAGCGCTACTTCGGTGTGCCCATTCCGGTCTGGTACAAGCTCGACGACGCCGGCGAACCCGAATACGATCAGCCGGTTCTGCCCGCTTCTGAGTCGCTGCCGGTGGATCCCGCTAGCGAACCTGCACCAGGATTCGATGAGTCCCAGCGTGACCAACCGGGCGGTTTTACCGGGGACCCCGACGTGCTGGATACTTGGGCGACCTCGTCCCTGACCCCGCAGATCCTGGGTGGTTGGAGCCGCGACGAGGAGCGCTTCAGCAACGTCTTCCCCTTCGATCTCCGGCCGCAGGGCCACGACATCATCAGGACCTGGTTCTTTTCCAGTGTCGTTCGGGCGGACGCGCTCAATGACAGTCCCGCGTGGAAGCACGCGGCGCTCTCCGGCTGGGTGTTGGATCCGGACCGGAAGAAGATGTCAAAGTCGAAGGGCAACGTCGTCGTTCCGACGGATATCCTCGAGCAGTTCGGTGCGGATGCCGTCCGTTATTGGGCTGCCTCTGCACGCCTCGGCGCGGACACAGCGTACGAGATAGGGCAGATGAAGATTGGCCGGCGGCTGGCCATTAAGCTCCTCAATGCGTCCAAATTCGTCCTCAATCTGGGCGCTACAGCCGATTCAGTCGTATCTGCCGAGGATACTGCTGTTGTCACCAACCCGCTGGACAAGGCGCTGCTTGCCCAGCTTGCCGGCGTCGTCGACCAGGCAACGGCGGCATTCAACAATTATGACTACGCCCGTGCGCTGCAGATCAGCGAATCTTTTTTCTGGACCTTCACAGATGACTACGTCGAACTGATCAAGGACCGGGCGTATGGGTCTGCAGGCGAGCAGGAGCAGGCGTCAGTGCTTGCTGCGTTGGCCACAACCCTGGACAGCGTGCTGCGCTTGTTCGCGCCGTTCCTGCCCTTCGCTACTGAGGAAGTCTGGTCGTGGTGGCGCTCCGGCTCAGTCCATCGTGCTCCTTGGCCTACGACGGCGGCGCTGGAGTCTGCCGGATCCTCCGCCGACATCGCCATGCTGGCAACTGTTGGCGAGGCCCTGAGCGGCATCCGCAAAGCGAAATCCGAGGCAAAGGTAAAGCAGCGTACCGAGGTGGTCAAAGCGACTATCAGCGCCCCTGCGCTGCCGCTGGAACAGTTGAAGGCCGGCTTGGGGGACCTCAAGGCTGCCGGCAATGTGCGTCAGCTGGACCTGATCGAGCACGAAACTGAACTCTCGGTCTCCGATGTCGAACTGGCGGCCGTGGCCGAATAGTGCGGCGCGCCTGCGTGCGGCAGGTTCCACCGCGGTATTTACTGGGATCGGCCCTGCTTGAGTATGAGCCTGCAGGGACCTTCTTAGTACAACTGATTAACAGGCGATGCCCCCTCCAGTATGAATTGGAGGGGGCATTGTCGGTCAGTGGGTGACGGGCACTGATCTCCCGGACTCCGCCGATCTCCAGGTCTTCCCGGCCTCGTCACCCGCCGGCCCCAGCCGGACGTATCCGGCTGGATCACTGAATCCTTGGTGTCCGTTCCGCACCCTTATCGGATGTGTACTTCATTTGTACTCCTGGGCTGTATTCCACACAAGAGGTTGTCAGTCGAAAATCGGATCCTCGCTCCGGCTGCGCTTGAGTTCATAGAATCCCGGGTAACCAGCAAGGAGAACGGCTCCGTCCCAGACATTACCGGCGTCTTCCCCCTTGGGCGCCGGAGTCATCACCGGACCGAAAAAGGCTGTCCCGTTGAATGCCACCACGGGGGTTCCCACGTCCTGCCCGACCAGGCTGATGCCTTTGTCGTGGCTGGCCTTCAGCTGCCCGTCGTACTCGTCGCTCGTAGCGTATTTTGCCAGCTCAGCAGGCAGGCCTGCCTCTTCAAGCGATTCGGCGATAACGGCGTCGAAATCCTTGTTCCCACCGGGATGTATGCGGGTGCCCATCGCATCGTAGAGTTTCTTGATGTGCTGGCGGCCGTGCAATTCCGCTGCAGCGGTGACCACGCGGACCGGTCCCCGCAGCCGCTCCATATTTTCCCGGTGCTCTTCGGAGTCGTCGTTGTTTTCGTTGAGGATCGCCAGGCTCATGACATGCCACTCGGCGTGAAGATCACGGACCTTCTCGACTTCACCGATCCAACGGGAGGTCATCCACGCCCACGGACAGGCAGGATCAAACCAGAAATCGACGGTGTTCTTCTCACTCATATTCTCTCCTCTGCTTCGCCGGCCATGCCGGCGCGATGTCTTAGGGTCAGGGCTGCAGCTGCGGGACAGGCGGGAAATACCGACTCTCGAAATGCAGTCAGCGCTTCACTGTGTCGGGGCCCATTTTGTGATTGATCATGACCGCTCCAACCATCTTGTCCTGCCACGCTTGATGCCATCCGGACTCAGTGTCGAACAATGGCGATAACAGGAACAGAAGGCCAAGTATTCCGCAGGTCAGGACGGATCCAACGATGACGACGGCGTACCATAGGAGGGCTTTGCCCCATCCGATGGGCTGACCGTCGGCCGTGGAAACCAGCCGAAGGCCCAACATGGCATTGCCCGCGGAACTCCCCCTGATCGCCAGCAGCCCGATGAAAAAGACAGCCACCAACAGCCAGACCACTCCGATGGCCGTCAGCGGACCCGCATAGGCCGCGATGACGTCGCTGGTCTCATCTCCCGGCGGCTTACTGGCAATGCCCATCGATACCAGGAACAACACGAACACAGCCAGGCCGAAGAGCGACAGAGCCAAAACCGGAATTCCTACGACGATGACGTCAAGGGTCCTTGAACCGATTTGGGCTCCAGTGGACGCTGGTGAGACACCTTGGAGTGCCGGATACGTGACGCGTGTATCTGACGAACGTTCAGGCTCTCTTGATATTTGAGTCACCTGACGACTAACTAGGCGGACTTATTCCGGCGCTTCGCGACGACATCGTGGGAAATCAGCGTCGGCTCGGCTCCGTCTTTGACCACGTCTTCGGTGATGACAACTGAAGCGATGTCCTCGCGGCTTGGAAGATCGAACATTACCGGAAGGAGTACCTCCTCCAGAATCGCCCGCAGTCCGCGGGCGCCGGTTCCCCGGTTCAACGCCTGGTCCGCTATGGCGTCGAGGGCTTTCGGATCGAAGTTGAGTTCAACATTATCGAGCTGGAACATCTTCTGGTATTGCTTCACCAGTGCGTTCTTCGGCTCAGTCAGAATCTGGATCAACGCCGTTCGATCAAGTTTTTCGACGGAGGTGATCACAGGAAGCCGCCCGATGAATTCCGGAATCAATCCGAACTTAAGCAGGTCTTCCGGCAGGACATCGGCGTAGCTGCCATCGTCCTGCTTCAGCGAACTAAGCGGGGCACCGAAGCCGATCCCCTTCTTGCCGGCACGCCCGCCGATGATTTCTTCGAGGCCAGCGAACGCACCTGCGACGATGAAGAGGACATTGGTTGTGTCGATCTGGATAAATTCCTGGTGCGGGTGCTTCCGTCCACCCTGCGGCGGAACCGAGGCAACGGTGCCTTCCAGAATTTTCAGCAGCGCCTGCTGGACTCCCTCGCCGGAGACATCCCGGGTGATGGAGGGGTTTTCGCTTTTGCGCGAGATCTTGTCGATCTCGTCAATGTAAATAATCCCCTGCTCGGCCTTCTTGACGTCGTAGTCAGCTGCCTGGATGAGCTTGAGGAGGATGTTCTCCACGTCTTCACCGACGTACCCGGCTTCAGTGAGTGCGGTGGCATCGGCGACGGCGAAGGGAACATTCAGCTGACGCGCCAGAGTTTGCGCCAGGTATGTTTTGCCGCAACCAGTCGGTCCGATCATCAGAATGTTGGACTTGGCGATTTCCACGTCCTCGGATTGTGATGAATCGCCGAGTGTGGTGGCCTTGGCCGCATGTCCGGACTGGATGCGTTTGTAGTGGTTATAGACCGCTACAGCGAGTGACCGCTTGGCAGGTTCCTGGCCAATTACGTACTCCTGCAGGAAATTGAAAATCTCCTTGGGCTTGGGCAACTCGAAAGTCCCGACGTCGGCAACTTCCGCCAGCTCTTCCTCGATAATTTCATTGCAGAGCTCGATGCACTCGTCACAGATGTAGACGCCGGGGCCGGCGATCAACTTTATGACCTGCTTCTGGCTTTTGCCGCAGAAAGAACACTTGAGTAACTCTGTGCTCTCACCGATGCGAGCCATAGTCAGTCCCCTTACGTGGTTCTGGTTCGAGTCCGAACCTGGTGTGGCGGAGTTCGAAACGACTTTCGATCAAGTTCTACTGTAGGTCAGATTTTACTCCGATTCAGTAACCAAACACCCTGTGGTGCAAAGTGACGCACCACAGGGTGAGGTACTGGACCGGCAGTGGCTTACTTGTTCAGCGCCGACGCTTTAATTTTGCGTGGGTCGAGCACTTCGTCAATCAGTCCGTAATCCTTGGCATCGGCCGCGGTGAGGATCTTGTCGCGCTCGATGTCCTGATTCAACTGCTCGGCTGTACGCCCCGAATGGTTTGCCAGCGTGTCCTCCAGCCAGGTCCGCATCCGCATGACCTCGTTGGCCTGGATTTCGATATCCGAGGCTTGCCCGCCCTGGCCACCGGCTAGGGCCGGCTGGTGGATCAATATGCGAGCGTTGGGGAGGGCAAGGCGCTTGCCGGGGGCCCCTGCTGCAAGCAGCACAGCGGCCGCACTGGCGGCCTGTCCGAGGCAGACGGTCTGTACCTCGGGCCGGATGAACTGCATCGTGTCGTAGATGGCCGTCATCGCTGTGAAGGAGCCACCCGGCGAGTTGATGTAGATCGTGATGTCACGCTCCGGGTCAGTCGACTCGAGCACCAGCAGCTGGGCCATGACGTCGTCGGCCGACGCATCGTCCACCTGCACGCCGAGGAAGATGATCCGGTCCTCGAAGAGCTTGGTGTACGGATCCTGGCGTTTGAAGCCATAGGGCGTGCGCTCTTCGAACTGCGGCAGCACGTACCTGTCGTTGGGCATCTGTGGGGCCATGCCACCTGCGGCGGCACCGTAATTGAAATTCATTGTCTCTCTACTCCTGATGGGTGAAGGAAAGTCTTGCTCGACCTCGAAACGCGGCTTTGGCCGGCGTTCCGGTGTCGGTTTACTCCTGGCTGGTACCGCCGCCGCCCGAGACCGAACCTGCATGTGCGGAAATGTGGTCAAAGAATCCGTAGTCGAGCGCTTCCTGTGCGGTGAACCACTTGTCGCGGTCGTTGTCCTTGAGGATCTGGTCAACGGTCTGACCGGTCTGCTCGGCGGTGAGGTCCGCCATCGTTTTCTTCATGTGCAGGATGAGCTCGGCCTGGATGCGGATGTCCGAGGCAGTGCCGCCGATGCCGCCGGAGGGCTGGTGCATCAGGATGCGGGCGTGGGGTGTGGCGTAGCGCTTGCCCTTGGTGCCGGAAGACAGCAGGAACTGCCCCATTGAGGCCGCGAGGCCGGTGGCTACCGTCACGACGTCGTTCGAAATGAACTGCATCGTGTCGTAGATCGCCATGCCAGCAGTCACGGAGCCGCCGGGTGAATTGATGTAGAGGTAGATGTCCTTTTCAGGATCCTCGGCGGAGAGCAACAGCAACTGGGAGCAGATGGTGTTGGCGTTCTCATCCCGCACTTCTGAACCGAGCCAGATAATGCGCTCTTTGAGCAAACGATTGTAGATGTAGTCATCCCGGCTGGCCGGTTCAACGGTAGCCATTCGGGGGGTCTGGGATTCGGTCGACATTCTCAGTTACCTCTCGCTCTGCATGGAACGGTGGGACAGGCGATGTCCCTAATATTCTCACTGTGGACACTAGCGGGATTCGGGGGTCGTTTGTTTCCCAAACCTGCACTGTTCGCTGACGGCGCATCGGGCTGCAGGCCCCGCGGCGGGGGTTTCGACGGCATGCCTGTTCGGTGCGGGATTCAGGCGTGACTACTTAAAAGATGAAGCCGCCGGGCCCCTTTGGGACCGGCGGCTTCATAAGGCATTCCGCTTAGAAGCGGACGGCACTCGGGTCGTCGACGCTGGCCGGCTTCTCTTCATCGGATGCGGCCTCTGCCTGTGAGTCCGCGCCTGCCGCCGCTTCGGCCTCGGCGGCCTGCTCGGCGGCTTCAGCACCTTGGACTTCGCTGGCAGGACGTACGAACTCTGTGAGGTCGACGTCGGCGCCTTCAGTGTCGGTGACCTTGGCTTCGCCAAGCACAATCGCCAATGCCTTGCGGCGGCGGACCTCGGAGACCATCATCGGAACCTGTCCGCTCTGGTCGATAATCTGCGCGAACTGATTTGGGTCCATGCCGTACTGGCTGGCGGTTGAGACGATGTAGTCGATCAACTCGCTCTGATCGACACCGACTTCTTCCTTCTCGGCGATAGCGTCAAGGATGATCTCGTTGCGGAAGGCGTGCTCGGCGTTTTCAGTGACTTCCTTGCGGTGCTCTTCCGAGTCGTGGTCAGGTTCCTGGTTCTCAGCGTTGAAGTGCTGCTCAATCTGCTGCTCTATGACGGACTCCGGGACCGGAACCTCGATCATTCCGACAAGCTTCTCCAGGACCTTGTCCCGGGCTTCGACGCCCTGATCGACGACCTTCGACTCGCCGGCCTGCTTGGCCAGATCGACCCGCAGCTCCTCCATCGTGTCGAATTCGCTGGCCAACTGCGCGAAATCGTCATTCGGCTCTGGCAGCTCACGTTCCTTCACAGCCTGGACGGTTACCGTTACCTGGGCGTCTTCACCGGCATGGTCGCCGCCGGCGAGCTTGGTATCGAAGATTGCCGATTCGCCGGCGGAGAGCCCCTCTACGGCCTCGTCCATGCCCTCGAGCATGGTTCCGGCGCCTACCTGGTAGGAAAGGTCCGATGCCGTGTCGACTTCCTCGCCGTCGATCTTGGCGCTGATGTCGATGGTCAGGAAGTCATCAGTGGCGGCCGGGCGATCAATGTTCTTCAGCGTGCCGAAGCGGCCGCGCAGTTCCTCCAACGACTTCTCGACGTCCTCATCGGAGGATTTGGCGGGCTCAACGGTGACCTCGATACCTGAGTAGTCAGGCAGCTCAACATTCGGACGGATGTCGACCTCGACCTCGAAGTTGAGGTCTCCCTCGAAGGACTCGGGGTCCGGAACCGCTGTAATTTCGACCTCAGGCTGGCTCAACGGGTGGATTTCAGTTTCCTGGACCGCGGCCTGGTAGTACCCATTGAGACCCTCATTGACGGCGCTTTCAATGATGTAGGCACGGCCAACACGCTGATCAATCAGTTTGTTGGGAACTTTGCCCTTGCGGAAGCCCGGTACCTGGATCTGCGATGCGGCAGTCTTGTAGGCCTCGTCGATCTGCGGCTTCAATTCCTCGAACGGAACCTCGACTTTAAGCTTCACCCGGGTGGGATTGAGGTTCTCGACGGCGCTCTTCACAGCGTGGCACTCCTGATAAATGTAGGGGTCTGGAGGTAATTCGAAAGGTGATACGTCGGGGCGACAGGACTCGAACCTGCGATCCCCTGCTCCCAAAGCAGGTGCGCTAGCCACTACGCTACGCCCCGTAGTGCACAGAACAGTCTACGGGCATTTGGTTCCACGTGCACATTTGACACATATGGCTACCAGTATGATGTAGTTATATCCGTCCGGAAACGTTCTGCGGAGCGGTCCGGACAGGTCTCTTCGGGGATGTAGCTTAATGGTAAAGCCTCAGTCTTCCAAACTGATTACGCGGGTTCGATTCCCGTCATCCCCTCCACAGCGCTTGAAAGCTGCGACGCCGGCCGCATCCTGCATAGACTCTCACCACCCGTGAGGGTCTATTTTTTTGCCCTGAACCCCTCGCGTTCATCAGGTAAGCAAAGCCTTACTTCATTGATTCCTCAACTGGGAGCGCTATTATTTGTACAGATTCAAAATTTGGATCTTGTATAAAGAGCTTAGGCTAACCTCACTGAACCCGCACGGCCTTTGCTTGGAAGGGAATCACCATGACTGCCACCGTAAACGTAAAACCAGCACCTACCGCCGCCGGGGTTGCCCAGCTGCTGGGTCCCGTCGTCGTCGAACTGACCGCGCTTTCTGTTACCGGCAAGCAGGCCCACTGGCACGTAAAGGGCCCTAACTTCGTCCCCGTGCACGAGCTGCTCGACACCATTGTCGATGATGCACGCGCCTTCGCTGACCTGGCTGCGGAGCGGATCGTCGCTCTCGGCACGCCGATCGACGCCACCCTGGCCGCCGTCGCCAAGCAAACGGCAGCTCCGGCCTTCCCCACCGGTTTCATTACGACGGACACCGCAGTGGATGAAGTCGTCAAGCACATCGATGCCGCACTCGACAAGGTCCGCGAGACTGTTGCACCCCTCGGCGAGCTCGACGAGACGAGCCAGGATGTCGCGATTGAGATCGTCCGCGGCCTGGATAAGGACCGCTGGTTCCTCGATTCGAGCCGCACGGTCTGATCAGGTCCGTCATGGCGAAAGATTCCGGTTCTCCAGTGTCCGGGCAGCCGCTCGGCGTGGACGAACTCAGCGAACGGTTGAGGAGCCGTGGCCTGCGGGTCACGGGTCCTCGGCTGATCGTGTACAACGCTTTGGCGCA
The DNA here is from genome assembly GCF_000520495.1 of Arthrobacter sp. H14. Classification (GTDB taxonomy): domain Bacteria; phylum Actinomycetota; class Actinomycetes; order Actinomycetales; family Micrococcaceae; genus Arthrobacter_C. Next base: position 25,721 of record NZ_KI914666.1, on the reverse strand, counting down.
CCAGGGCGGGCACCGTTCCGCCGATGAGGTTGCTGTCTCCATCACCGCTGCCGGCCCGTCGCTGCCTCGCACGAGCGTCTACAACGCCTTGAAGGCGCTGGTCGACGCCGGATTAATTGACGTGGTCGACGCCGGACCCGGCACCACGCTGTATGAGGTCCGGGGAGAATCCCATCACCACTTCATCTGCCGTCAATGCAACGCACTCATTGATGTGCCCAGCGACTCGACCGTAGATGGCTCGCTGCTGTCCGAGGTGCCCGGCGCGACAGTCGAGTCCGCACAGGTGATCCTCAGGGGTCTCTGTCCTGAGTGCACGCAACGGTCAAAGGCGCGGGCAAAGTCCGGTTAATCCTGCTGGCAGCGGGGGCACCAGTAGAGCTTCCTGGCACCCATCTCCGCAAGAGCCACAGGCGTGCCACAGATCCGGCATTCGAGTCCTGCGCGTTTATACACGTAATGCGCGTCCTCGACCGGGACGTCATGGTCCAGGTTGCCGCGGTCCCCGGACCCTGTCGTAATGATTCGGCCATCCCGGACGCCGTCGCCCATCGCCACCGAAATGTCCTTCCACAGCGAACGTGCTTCGTCGCGCGACAGCGATTTCCCCAACCGCCACGGGTTCAGCCGCTGCCGGAACAACACCTCCGCGCGGTAGACATTTCCCACGCCGGCAATAACATCCTGATTCATCAGCAGCAGACCCACAGGGCTTCCCCGTGAGGTGATCCGGCGGACGAATTCATCTGGATCGGCATCCGGCTGCAGTGGGTCCGGGCCAAGCTTGGCCAGAACGACGGCGGCCTCGGCTTCGGTGATCACCTCGCAGGCTGTCGGCCCACGCAGGTCCGCCCAACCATGTTCGGCGACGAGCCTGACCCGGACGGCCCCCACCGGCGCCGGCGGCCCGGAATAAACCGGCACGCCAGCAGGTGAAGCGCCGCCGTCGTCGTCGCTGATCTCCCGCTCCCCCACCCGCCGTGGTGCACCGATGCTGGAGGCACCGCGGAATGTGGCATCGCCGCCGAAGTCCCAGGCACCATACAGACCCAGGTGAACGCGAAGCAGCAGGTCATTATCGAAGTCAAGGAACAGTTGCTTGCCGTGCGCCGCTGCACCGGTCAAGGTATGCCCGTCGAGCCGTTCCGCCCCCGCGGCGAAACGTCCCTGCGGGGAGCTGACGGCAAGCCGGTGTCCGGCGAAAACGGAATTGAACTGCTTGGCCAGCCGGTGTACGGAGTGTCCCTCCGGCATCGGATCTAGTCGGTTTCCGGCAGCGGGAAAGCGCCGGTTGCGGGTCCGGATCCGCGGTCAGCGGGTAGCTCGCCGGTGGATTCGAAGCGGGCGATCTGTCCGATCCGGCGCTGATGCCGCTCCTCATTGCTGAAAGGTTCGGCCAGGAACGTGGCGATAATCGCCGCCGCCTCATCCACCGAATGTTGGCGCCCGCCGACGGCGACGACGTTCGCGTTGTTGTGTTGCCGGGCCAGAACCGCCGTTTCGGTGCTCCAGGCCAGTGCCGCCCGGATGCCCTTGACCTTGTTGGCCGCGATTTGCTCACCGTTTCCGGACCCGCCGAGCACGATGCCGCGCGAATCAATGTTCGCCGCTTCATCCGCGACGACGGCCTTGGCGGCGTTGATGCAGAACTCCGGGTAGTCGTCCAGCGCGTCATACACCTGGGGACCGTGGTCGACGACCTCATACCCCTTGGCGGCGAGATCCTGCTGCAGGTGGGCGCTGAGCTCCATTCCCGCGTGGTCGGTGGCGATATGTACACGCATTATTTTCCATTCTGGCTTTTCAAATCGGGTCCGCAGAACAGCCTACTGGGTGCAGCCGGAGGGCGCTTAGTCGCGGGGTACCAGGATGTCCGAGTCCTCGAGCACTTCCAGTGCCAGTGACTTGTACCCCTCGGTTTCGAAGAACACCGTGATCCGGTCATCCTCGTGGCGCATCACGGTGCCGGACCCCCATTCCTTATGGACGACGGCGGCCTGCAGCGGGAATCGTTCGACCTCGGCTTCGAAACCGGTCGATTCGGACTGGTCTTCGGTCTGCCGGGCGGAGCCCGAGGCGCAGTTGTCGCAGTTTCCACATGGTTCATCGAGTTGCTGTCCGAAGTATCCCAACAGGAACTGCCGCCGGCAGGCATCCGTTTCGGCGTACTGGCGCGTCATCTCGATGCGCGATTCGTCGATCCGTTCATGGGACCCGGCGGTTTCCGCCGCAGCTTCGACAGCGCGTTCACGGTCGACGTCGGACACAGCCCTGAAACCGCCATCGTCCTCCTGCGCCACACCGGCGGCCAGCAGGAGGTTAAGCAGGCCGGTCAGTTTCCGGGCGGGCAGTTCGAGACGCTCACGCAGTTGCTTCGCCGGCACAGGGTCCCCGGAGCCGCTCAGGTCTGTCAGGATCCTGTCGAGGGCTTCCTTATCCGGGTGTTTCGCGACGAAAAACCGCCGCAGGCCCAGGTCCTCCGGACGGTAATGCAGCATGGTGTGCGCAGCTTCGCCGTCGCGGCCGGCCCTGCCGATTTCCTGATAGTAGCTGTCCAGCGAGTCCGGGATATCGGCATGGATGACAAAGCGCACGTTCGGTTTGTCGATGCCCATTCCGAAGGCAGTCGTTGCGACGAGTACGTCGAAATCGTCGTCCATGAACCGCTCGTAGATTCCGGTCCGGTCCTTCTTATTCCGCCCGGAATGATACGCCTCTGCCCGTACGCCCCTGCTCAGAAGCTCGTCCCGGTAGGCCTCGGTGTCCTTACGTGTAGCGGTGTAGAGCAGGCCCGGTCCAGGCATTCCAGCCACCTCATCGAGCACCGCCCTCCTCTTGTCCGCGTCCCCGGCGTGCCGCGTTACGGCGAGGCTGAGATTCGGCCGGTCGAAATCCTGCACCAGGAGCTTCGGGTCCTGGAGCCCGAGCCGCTCGACGATTTCCTGCTGCACCATTTTCGAGGCCGTAGCGGTG
>NZ_KI914666.1:18597-22648 GCF_000520495.1 Arthrobacter sp. H14 | reverse complement strand
GCGCGGCGGCGTCGGCGAGCCTCAGGTAGTCCGGACGGAAGTCGGTAGTCCGGACGGAAGTCGTGGCCCCATGCAGATACGCAGTGCGCTTCATCAATGACGAACAGCGACACGTTCAGTTTTGAGAGACGGTCCTGCACGGGCGCGCGCACAAGTTGCTCCGGGGCCAGGAACAGATATTCCGCCTGACCGGACGCTGCGGCATCCCAGACCTCGTTCTGTTGGGCGACGGTCCGGGTTGAATTGAGCGTGAAGGCTCTCCGCGCGCCGAGCGCCTCGTTGATGCTTTCCGCCTGGTCGCGCTGGAGGGCGATCAGGGGCGAGACGACGAGGGTAACGCCGTCGACGACGATGCCCGGGATTTGGTAGATCGCCGACTTCCCGTAGCCACTGGGCATAACGGCCAGCAGGTCCCGGCCATCCACGGCAGCCTGCATGGCCTCCAACTGGCCGGGGCGGAAATCCGCAAAGCCGAAGTCGTCGCCGGCCGCTTCGATGGCAGCCGTGCGGGAGTTACCGTACCCGGCCGCCTTGTCCCTGCCGGATGACTTACTGCCGGTCGTGCTGGACTGGGCCATGAACTTCCCCTACCTTCCGGCGGCGTAGCCTTGTGCGCCGCGGGGGTTGGCGGCGGCGTAGTAGCTGCCGTCGTCGTTCTTTCCGGCGACGCAGAGCCGGCCGAGGGCCCAGTCGCCGGCCCGGGTGATGGCGTGGCCGCGGCGTTCGAGTTCGGTGATGACGTCCTCGCCGAGGCGGTTTTCGACGACTGCTCCGCCGGGTTCCCAGGTGCGGGGCCAGAAGGAGCCGGCCAGCGACGTCGTATGCATGCTGGGTGCGTCAATGGCCTGTTGCGGGGTGTAGCGGCCGACGATCGTGCGCAGCAGGTACATCAGCTGCCATTGCTCCTGCTGGTCTCCGCCGGGTGAGCCGAGGGCGGTGACGGGTTCGCCGTCGACCATGAGCATGGTGGGGGTCAGGGTGGTGCGCGGGCGGCGGCCGGGCTCCAGCGCCGACGGGGCGCTTTCGTCCAGCCAGTTCATCTGCAGCCGGGTGCCGAGGCAGAAGCCTAGTTCGGGTATTGCCGGTGAGGACTGCAGCCATCCGCCCGACGGTGTTGCGGCGATCATGTTGCCCCACCGGTCGATGACGTCGATGTGGCAGGTATCGCCGCGGGTTTCGCCGGCCTTGCTGACGGTGGGTTCGCCAGCGGCGCCGGAGGGCGCATCGCCGTTGAGGGTGGCCTTCCATTCCTTCTCGGTCAGCAACGGCGGGTAGTACGGGGTGAAGCCGTCGATCTTCCCGGGACGGAATTCGTGCGAGGCGGTTGAGCTGATATGCGACCGCCGCGTTTCGGCGTACTCCTTCGAGAGCAGGGTCTCCAGCGGAACGTCAGCGGCGCCGTCGGGGTCACCGTAGTACGCGTCGCGGTCGGCCATCGCCAGTTTGAGCGCCTCCAGCACGTTATGTGCGCCCCCGGCCGTTGAGGGGTCGATTTCCGCGTCGTCGAAGCCGTCCAGGATCGCCAGCGTCTGCAGCAGCACCGGACCCTGTCCCCAAGGACCGGTTTTAGCGACCGTGACGCCCCGGAAATCGATGGTGGTCACCGGTTCGAAGGACGCGGAGCAGTTTGCAAAGTCCGACGCCGTGATCACCGCTGCATGATCGGTGCCGCTTGAGTGCCGGTGCGGGGTCTTCAGGAATTCCTCCGCGGCGCGGGCAACGAACCCGGAGCCCCATTCGCGGCGGGCAGCTTCGATCCGTGCCGCCCGGTCCGGCTTCCCCTCGCCGGCTTCGATCAGCCGCTCCAGGGTCCGGGCGTACGCCGGGTTTTTGACCAGCTCGTTCTCGTCCGGGACCTTGCCCTCGGGCAGCCACAGTTGTGCCGACGTCGGCCAATGCTCCACGAACAGCTCCTCCACCGCACGGATTGTCGCCCCGACCCGGCCAACCATCGGGGCGCCATTGCGGGCGTAATCGATGGCGAACGCCAGCACATCGGCCAGTTCCCAGCTGCCGCGCTCTACCAGCAACAGCAGCCAGGCGTCGACGGCGGCAGGCACGGCAGCGGCAAGGCCGCCCGCGCCGGGAACCATGTCCAGGCCCTCGCCCTTATAGTGTTCGATCGTGGCGCCGGCCGGAGCGGGGCCCTGCCCCATCAACACCTGCGGCGTGGTGCCACTGCCGGCCACGATCGCGGTCATATCCCCGCCGGGGCCGTTCAGGTGCGGTTCCACCACATGCAGCACGAGCCCGCCTGCGGCCGCCGCGTCGAAGGCGTTGCCGCCGCGCTCAAGCACCGCCTGGGCGGCGGCCGTCGCCAGCCAATGGGTCGAGGAGGTCATGCCGAAGGTCCCGCGCAACGTCGGACGGGTCGTGAACTGGTCAGCCGGGGTGAAGGAAGAGGTCATATTTGTAGCGTAACCCTTAGCCGACGCTGTCCGGGCGGCGCGGGCCACGTCCGCCCACCGATGGACTTGGCAAAACCGGCTTGAGTGAGAGAATGACTAAATCTGTCTTATCCTGCGCTGCGCAGGGCCTTGATACTTACGACACTGGAGGCGCTACTTTGCCAGGCATGAACTTGACCCGTGAAGAAGCTCGCGGGCGTGCGGAACTGCTCAATGTAGAGTCCTACGAGGTCATCCTCGACCTCACGCGTGGAGAGAAGATTTTCGGTTCCACGACAGTGGTCAGATTCCGCGCCGACGCTGGCGCGTCCACCTTCATCGATGCGGTGACCGACACTGTGCACGAGGTGGTGCTCAATGGCAAGCAACTGGACCCTGCGGAGGTGTCCGACGGCGTCCGCATCCAGTTGCCGGAACTCGCCGCCGCGAACGAGCTCCGTATTGTGGCCGAAGCGCTGTATATGAATACCGGCGAAGGGCTGCACAGGTTCGTGGATCCGGTCGATGGCGAGGTGTACCTCTACAGCCAGTTCGAGGTGCCGGATTCGCGCCGCATGTTCGCCGTTTTCGAGCAGCCTGACTTGAAGGCATCCTTCAAGTTCACCGTGACCGCTCCGTCGCACTGGGACATCATCTCCAACTCCCCCACGCCCTCGCCACAGCAGGAGGAATCAGGGCACGACGACGGCGCCCGCGCCACCTGGGACTTCGAACCGACCTCCGTGATGTCCTCCTACGTTACGGCCCTGATCGCCGGCCCGTACCAGTCAGTGCGCAGCGAACTGACCAGTTCGGACGGCCGCACCATTGAGTTGGGTGTCTTTGCCCGCAAGTCGCTGATGCAGTATCTGGATGCGGATAACGTCTTCGAACTCACCCGGCAGGGATTCGAGTTCTACGAGCAGCAGTTCGGCACGCCATATCCGTTCGCGAAGTACGACCAGCTTTTCGTCCCGGAGTTCAACGCCGGTGCCATGGAGAACGCCGGCGCCGTCACCTTCCTGGAGAACTACATCTTCCGTTCCAAAGTCACCGAGGCCATGGTTGAGCGGCGGGCGATCACCATCCTGCACGAGCTTGCCCACATGTGGTTCGGGGACCTGGTCACGATGCGCTGGTGGAACGATCTGTGGCTCAACGAGTCGTTCGCCGAATTCATGTCCACCCTCGCCGCAGCGGAGAACACCGAGTGGAAGCAGTCCTGGACCACCTTCGCCTCGATGGAGAAGTCGTGGGCGTACCGGCAGGACCAGCTACCCACTACGCATCCGATCGTCGCGCCGATCAACGATCTGGAGGATGTGCAGGTCAACTTCGACGGCATCACCTATGCCAAGGGTGCATCCGTGCTCAAGCAGCTCGTCGCCTGGGTAGGCCAGGAGGAGTTCATGGCCGGTGTGCGTGAATACTTCGGCAAGCACGCCTGGCGGAACACCGAGCTCAACGATCTGCTCGTCGAACTGGAGAAGTCCAGCGGCCGGGACCTGAAGGATTGGTCTGCACAGTGGCTCGAAACTGCGGGCGTCAATACTCTGCGGCCGGAAATTCAAACCGATGGCGGGGAGATCATCACATCCTTCACCATCGTCCAGTCCGCCCCTGAGGACTACCCCACCCTCCGGCCGCACCGGCTCGCGATCGGC
>NZ_KI914666.1:13421-18497 GCF_000520495.1 Arthrobacter sp. H14 | reverse complement strand
TCTACGACCTTGATGTGGCGCAGGACGGAACCGGCACCGGCAAGCTGGTCCGGAACCACCGGGTCGAACTGGACGTTTCCGGCGAACGCACCGATGTCCCCGGCCTGGTCGGACTCGAATGTCCGGACCTGGTCCTGCTCAACGACGACGATCTGGCGTACGCCAAAATCCGGATGGACGATTCGTCGCTGGAAACCGCGAAGCGTCACTTGAAGGACTTCGCGGATTCGCTTCCCCGCACGCTGGTTTGGGGCTCTGCCTGGGACGCCGCCCGCGACGGCGAAACTCCGGCCCGGGATTATGCCGAGCTGATCCTGAACAATATTGCCCATGAATCCGACTCGTCAGTTGTGCTCGTCCTGCTCCGCCAGCTCGCCTCCACCCTGACTTTTTATGTCCAACCCGCGGCGCAGGAATCGACGGCCATTGCCGCAGCCGATTCGCTGTGGGAGCTGGCCCAGACGACCGTCCATGGCTCCGATTCCCAGCTGCAGTTCGTCAAGGCCTTCGCCGGCCAGGCACGCACCGAAGAACAGCTCGACAATGTCGCCGGCCTGCTTGCCGGGGCGCTCGCTTTGAACGGGCTCGACGTCGATATGGACCTTCGTTGGGATCTGCTCACGTCGCTGATTGCCGGCGGCCGTTTCGGTCTTGCCGAAATCGAGGAGGAGTTGGCGCGGGACAACACCTCCAGCGGCCAGCGCGCTGCCGCCCTGGCGAAGGCCGCCATCCCGACGCCGGACGCGAAGGCCGAGGTGTGGGAGTCCGTCGTCGTCAATAATGAACATTCGAAAGCGACTCAGCAGGCCCAGATCGCCGGGTTCGGCCGGGTCCACGACACGAAGCTCCTCGAACCATTCGCCGACAAGTATTTCGATGCGGTGCCCGGAATCGCTAAGACCCGTACGCATGAATTGTCGCAACAGATCGTCGTCGGACTTTACCCGGCGCAGCTGACCAGCCGGCAGACCATCGAACAGACTGACGCCTTCCTCGAAGCGCTGGGCGACGAGTCGCCATCATTGCGCCGCTTAATACTGGAGAGCCGCGACGGCGTTGTCCGTGCTCTGAAAGCCCAGACCGCGGACAAGCAGGAATAGCAGAAACGTACGAACAGGGGCGTTGAGGCCGAAACAAGACCAGGAGGTAGGAAGATGGCACGCTCGGGAGGGCTGGAGGAACACCATTACGAGGTGACGGTTCGATGGACCGGCAACCTGGGAGAGGGGACAACCGGCTATAAGAAGTACAGCCGGAATCACGAAATTGAATCCCCCGGTGTGCCAAAGCTGCTGGGCTCCGCCGATCCGACGTTCCACGGTGATGAAAACCGCTGGAACCCTGAGCAGTTGTTGCTCTCCGCTCTGACCCAGTGCCACATGATGTCCTATTTCCACATAGCCTCAGCGGCGGGGGTGGTGGTCACGGCGTACACCGACCACGCCGAAGGCACCCTGAAGCTTAATCGGGACGGCAGCGGCGAGTTCATCGCCGCCACGCTTCATCCCCGGGTGGTTGTCGCCACCGAGGACCAGGTCGAGCTGGCCCGAACGCTGCACCGCGATGCGGCCGGCGCGTGTTTCATCGGCCGATCCGTGAACTTCCCCGTCAAGCACGAGCCGGAGATCACAGTAGCGGCCTGACCGGACCGTAGCTGCGTCCGTGGAGACCGGAGCACTGCTGATACCGTGGCGCCCAATTGGCGGCGTCAGCTAAGGCCCAGATAGGCTTCGATGATCTTTTCGTCGGCAAGCAGTTCACGTCCGGGACCGGAATGCGAAATTTCCCCGGTCTCCATCACGTAGCCATAATCGGCTGCCGCGAGGGCGCGCCGGGCATTCTGCTCCACCAGCACCACCGTCGTACCCGTTTGCCTGATCTGGTCGATGACGGCAAAAACCTCGTCGACGATCTTCGGCGCCAGGCCCATTGACGGCTCGTCGAGCAAGAGAACCTCAGGCTCGGCAATCAAGGCCCGGGCGATCGCCAGCATCTGCTGCTCGCCGCCCGAGAGCGCACCGGCCTGAAGCTTCTGCCGCTCCTTCAACACCGGGAAACGCTCATACATCCGGTCGACGTTCCGCCGCAGCGTCTTGCCGCGGTGCCAGCCGCCCAGGCTGAGGTTCTCCGCAACGGTCAGGGCGGCCAGGATCTCCCGCCCTTCGGGGACCTGGACCAGACCGGCCTTGACCATCCGGTGTGACGGCCACTTGGTAATGTCCTCGCCCTTGAACCGGATCACGCCCGCGCGCGGACGCACCAGGCCGGAAATGGCATTCAAGATCGACGTTTTTCCGGCTCCATTGGCTCCGACCAGCGTCACCAGCGAGCCGGTCTGGACCTCCAGTGAGACACCTCGGACGGCGTCGACGTGGCCGTAGCTGATGTGCAGGCCTTCGGCGCTCAGGATCGGTTCGCTCATCGCTGCTCCTCGGGTTCTGCTGTGGTGGCGGCGTGACGGCCTGTCCCTTGTTCCCCGTGCGGGGCATCGTCATCCGCGTCGGACCCGAGATAGGCCTCAAGCACCTGTGGATTACGCGCGACGTCGGCCGGCTCACCGGAGGCAATGACTTCTCCAAAATTCAAGACGATGATCCTGTCGCAGGTCTGCAGCATCATCCGGACATTGTGCTCGATCACCAGAACGGTAATGCCGTCACCGGCCAGCGACCGGATGAGCTCGGAAAGACCCGCCGCTTCGACATGGTTCATGCCCGCCGCCGGCTCATCCAGAACCAGCAGCGTGGGATGCGCCGCGAGTGCCCGCGCTATCTCCAGCCGGCGCTGATCGCCATAGGAGAGGTCTCCAGCGGAGGTGGCTGCCTTATCTGCAAGCCCCACCCTCGCCAGCTGGGTGGATGCCATCGCCAGCAACTCCCGCTCGTGCCGGCGTGCGGAGGGAAGGAAGATCAGCCGGCGCAGCAGCGTGTCCTTGCCGATCCGGTAGCCCCCGACCAGGACATTCTCAAGCGCTGACAGCCGGTTGAAGAGTTTGATCTGCTGAAAGGTGCGGGCAACCCCGGACTTGGCGAGCCGGTGGGCCCTGGTCCGGACGGTGAGTGTGTTGCCCAGCACTGTTCCCGTTCCCGACGACGGCGGGATCAGTCCGGTGACCATATTGACCAGCGTTGTTTTTCCTGCGCCGTTGGGACCGATGAGGCCGAGGATTTCGCCCGCCTCAAGGTGCAGGTCGACTTCGCGGACGGCATGCACACCGCCGTAGTGCTTGCCGAGCCCCTGCAGCCGGACGATCTCCGTTCCGCGCTCCGGGAGCGGGGCCAGGGCCGGCATCAGTGCCGGATCCGTTTCCAGCTTCAGCGCCGATTTGCGCCGGGGAATGAGACTGGACAATCCGCCGGGCAGGAACAGGATGACGACGAGCAGCAGCACGCCGGAAATCATCGGCCGGATCCACCCGGCGTCGATCCCCAGGGTGCGCTGGAGCTCAGGCAGCACGGAGAGGAACACCGACCCGAGAATGGGGCCGATGAACAGCGTCACGCCTCCGACGACGGCGGTAACCAGGCCGTCGACTGCGGCGACAAAGGAGAATCCGTTCGGATCTGCGAAGCGGGAGAAATACGCCAGCAGCACGCCGTACAGGCCCGATATCGCCCCGGCAATAACGAACGACGCCATCCGGTAGCGGGCGACGTTGATGCCCATTGACCCGGCCGCGAGCTCATCCTCGCGGATGGCGTCGAAGGCGCGCCCCAGCCGGGAACCGGCCAACCGCCAGAACCAGTATGCGACCAGGATCAGTACGAGCCAGGCACTGACCGGGCCCACCAGTTTCGGGAAGGACATGCCCTGGGCGCCGTTCGTCCAGGTTTGGTTGATCAGGAAGATCCGCACCATCTCGGCGAAGGCGAGTGTGGCGATCGCCAGGAAGACGCCGCGCAAGCGGATGACGGGAAGGCCAAGGATGAAGGCGGCAATCATGCCGACGCTCATCCCGAAAACGATTCCAATCACCAGCGGCGGGATGAAACCGAAAAGCGGCTCAGCCGGAACCACCAAGGCGGACGTGAAGGCTGCCAGGGATGCCAGTCCGATCTGGGCCAGGCTGAGCTGGCCGGCCAACAGGACGGCGTAGAAACTGTAGGCGAGGATCGCGGTCAGGGCGATCAGCGTCACCAGGGCCGAATATTCGAACATCATGTCAGACCTCCCGCGTCTTGCGGGCGCCGAAGAGACCCTGCGGCCGGAGGATCAGGATCAGGAACAGCAGGCCGAACGCGACCATGTCCCGCCAGGAACTGCCGACATAGTTGACCGCGTAGACCTCGGCCAGGCCAAGGATAAGTCCTCCGACGAGGGCGCCAGGCAGGGAGCCCATGCCGCCCACAATGATGACGGCCAGGCCCTTGAGCTCGACCGCGTGTCCGAGCCCCAGAGAGGCGGCGTTGACATTGAGGGTGAACAGCACGCCCGCGACGGCACCCAGGGCCGAGGAAATCGCGAAGGTCGTGCTGGTGATCCGGTTGACGTTCAGACCGAGTACCGAAGCCGCATGCGGATTTTCGGCGATGGTGCGCATGCCGCGGCCCAGCTTGGATTTGGCCACCACCCAGGTCAGGATCAGCATCAGGGAGACGCTGATCACCAGTATCACCACCTGCAGCAGTGAGACCGTCGCACCGAGGAACTCGAACCGGGTACTGGGGAACGCTTCCGGTGGAAACCGCCGCGTATCCGGCCCGTACCGCGCCTGCAAGAGGGCCAGGATGATCGTCCCCAACGCGATGGACGAGATCAGTCCGCCGAAATGGGCGTCGTGTCGTTTTCCGAGCGGGCGGAAGGCGATCCGTTCGATCAGGATGCCCATAACGGCCCCGGCGATCATGACCAGCGGGATCGCCAGCCAAATGGAGATACCGAGACGCGTGACGCCCTCGATGCCGATCAGTGCTCCGGCCGAAAATACTGCCGCGTGGGCGAGGTTCAGCCGGTCGAGGACGCCGAAAACCAAGGTGAAACCGATGGCGAAGAGGGCGTAGATCGAGCCCAGGAAGATGCCATCCATGAACTGCTGCATAAATTAGTCCTTAACTCAGCCGTGCGCCGGCCGTTGTG
>NZ_KI914666.1:0-13321 GCF_000520495.1 Arthrobacter sp. H14 | reverse complement strand
CGGTCCGGCGCACGGCTTTGTTCCGTGGTGATGAACCCCGGATAGCGGTCCTAGTCGAGGATCGTGAACTTGCCGTTCTCGACAACCTGTACCAGAGCCTCATGCTCGGCGTCGCGGTTCTCGTTCAGGGTGACCTCGCCCAATACGGTCGGGACGTCCTCGATGTTGCCCAGGTTCTTCTTGATATCCTCACGTTCACCGGAGCATCCTGCCCGGACTGCGTGGTCGATAACCTGCATGCCCGCATAGGCCTGCGCAGCGAACTGGTCAGGCTGGCCGTCATAGGCCGCTGTGTAGTCCTCGAGGAACTTCGTGTTCTGCGGATTGTCCGAGGCGGAGTTCCAAGCCGCACCCACAATCACGCCTTCGGCTGCCTTGCCCGCGCTCTCAATCAGCGCCGGCGAGTTGAAGCCGTTGCCGCCGATGATGGGAAGGTCGATGCCGATGTCGCGGGCCTGCGTGACCAGCGGGACCGCAGCCTCGATGAGACCTGAGACGACGATCGCGTCCGCGTCGGTGCCCTTGACCTGGTCAAGCAGTGCACGGAAGTCCGTGTCCGACTTGGAGAAGGTCAATGTCTCGACAATCTCGACGTTGTTCTCCTCAAGGGCGGCAACGAAGGCCTGATAGCCGGACTCGGTGAAGGCGTCGTCGTTGCTGTACATCACAACGACCTTCTCCAGTCCAAGACTCTCCTTGGCCGCCTCGACAGTCTGCGGGATCACTGCTTCCTCGGTAAGCGAGACACGGAAAATGTAGTCACCGATCTCGGTAATGCCCGACGCCGTGTTGGAAACACCCATTACCGGAGTCTGGTTCTCCTGCGCCACGGGATCTGTCTGCTTGGCCGTGTTGGAAAGGGTCGGGCCGACGATGATGCTCGCGCCGTCGTTGATGAAGCCCTCGAACAGCTGGATCGCCTGCTGGGGATCGGTCTGCGAGTCCTCGACGGTGAGGTCATAGGTGACGCCGCCAGCCTTGTTCAGGTTCTTCACAGCCAGTCCAAGAGCGTTCTTCTGGCCCTGTCCGTACTGAGCGGCTGCACCGGTGAGACCGAACGTCGCCGCGATGGGGACTTCGGCATCAATGGTGCATTCGGCGCCTGTTCCGGAGCCGGTCAGCGCGACGTCTTCGGACTCTGAGGAAGAGCCACAGGCGGTCAGCGCGAGGAGCAGAGCTGATCCGCAGGCGGTGGCAGAAAGAAATTTACGTCCCAATGAGGTTCTCCTTGGTAAGGCACGAGTGTTTGCGCAACAACGCACGGTTGGTGGTTCCGCCGCGGGAGATTCACTCCACCGCTGTGCGGTTCAGACCCCATCCGATCGACTGCGGAACCAGCGTAAATTTACCATACTGTGGAACAGGTCACGTTCAACCACACGCGGGACAGGTGGGCATTCAACGATGCACTGTGGCAGCGCCTCAGATCTCGTATTCGAGTCCGTCGTGCTCCGGTCCCCCGGCCAGCTGGCGCCGCCATCGCTCCACCAACAACTGCTCGGTGACCGCTGACAATCCTGACTTCCGCTCGCGGCCCAGCCCCCGGCGCCGTTCAACTTCAAGGATGTCCACCAGGATGTCCACCACCGGCCGGCGGACCAGTCCACGTCTGACCGCCGCTTCTGCCGAACGCGCGGCGAATCCCTCGTACCCCTCCGGGAGCAAGTGCGGCAGGGAATGTTCACCGGACCAATAGGCGACGTCGTTGTCCACCAGCCAGGCCGGATCCGCCCAGATGGTCGGCGCGGTCGACTCCGCCAGTTCCTGGCACAACCGGATCAGGCGTCCGAACGATATGCCCTCCCCGAGCGCGTTCAACGTTCCGGTGACACCGTTCTCGGCGGCGGTCAGGATCCACCCCGCCAGATCACGGACATCGATGGTCTGGGTTGGCGCATCCGGAATGTTGGGCACGAGAACGGGCTCATTATCGCGGGCGAATCTTGCCGGCCAGTAGCCGAAGCGGTCACTGCCGTCGCCTGGACCTCCGATCAGCCCGGGCCTGCAGACATGGAGCCGGCCCTCCAACGCGCTGGTGCAGATTTGCTCGCAAGTGACCTTCGCCTGACCGTACTTCGAGCCCTCAACCTCGGTGTCGTCCCGGCTTTCGAGGGCGGGCTGGAGTGCGGCGGATTCGTCCTCCCCGGGCGTGCTGTTGTCCGCATAAACGGAACAGCTGGACACGTAGGTCCAATGCTTCGCCCGCGGCGCGAGGGCTTCGACGGCCTGCCGCACGTGGGTTGGCTGCCAGGAAACGTCGACGACGGCGTCCCACTCCCCTTCCAGCCCGGCATAGCTTCGCGGACCGTCATTCCGGTCGCCGCGCACAAATTCGGCCCCGGCAGACGGTTGGGATTCTGTTCCACGGGCAAGGCAGGTGACCTGGTGGCCCCGGTCCAGCGCCTGCTGGGCGATTTCAGCGGACAGGAAGACGGTTCCGCCGAGTACGAGAATACGCATAGGAACAGCCTACGGCGGTAGGGTGGAATTTAGCCCCCATCCGACAAAGAGAAGTTTGCATGACTGAGCAAAACCCAGGACCATCCGGCGAACCAGGCCCGATGCCGATCCCCTCCCGTTTCGGCGAGCCGCTGGCCAAACTGACACCTGTTGGTCCGAAGTTTGACCAACCTGCCTATACGGATAATTTCTACGAGGCCGTCGGCGGGCATGAAACATTCGTAAAGTTGGTCGACGTCTTCTATGAAGGCGTTGCCGCCGACGAGCTCCTTCGGCCGATGTATCCGGAGGAGGATTTGGAGCCAGCCAAGGAGCGGTTGCGCATGTTCCTTGAGCAGTATTGGGGAGGGCCCAAAACCTACGGCGAAACGCGTGGCCATCCCCGGCTGCGCATGCGGCACATGCCTTTCCAGGTCACACCGGAAGCACGCGACCGGTGGCTGAAGCACATGCGCGACGCCGTCGACACGCTCGAGCTTTCCCCGCTGCATGAATCAACGCTTTGGGACTACCTCGAGCGTGCCGCACATTCTATGGTCAACAGCGCCTGATCCGGTCAGGCCGTGCCCCCGGGAAGTGCTGCGCATCCGGAAAGGATCCCCGAACCGGCGCGGCTTAGAAAGTCACCGCGGGCCGGACCAGGACGTGTCCGCCTGCACTGCTGAGCCGAAGCCAGCGGTCGTGCCCGAAGACCTGCACCGGCTGATCGGCGTGCAGGAAACCCAGACCGTAGGCGGCGAAGGCTGCGCCTGCCGGGACATCAGTGTCCCGGATGGAACGACCCCACACTGCTCCACGGGCGTTGTTCACGATCAGCGCCCCGGGATTGACCGGAACGATCTCAGCCACTTCCTGGATACCGGACTTCGCAATGTCGATCAGTTCCTGACCGGGAAGATCCGTGAGGTTCGACCAGCCGGACCTCGGCGGACTCACCCCTGACCAGCTATGGTTCACGGTCATCGGCGGAACGGACAGTTCAACACTCGATTCGGTTCCTGTCCGACGATCTTCCAGGCGTGCCAGCCGGTCGGAAACGGCGCCCAAGGGCACCGTGACGTCAAGTTCGGCGGGCTCCGCCAGACCCATCGTCCGCAGCCCGAGGATGGTCGGAGTGGACTCTCCCAACAGCTTTGGTTGCATCATGCAAACGTATGCAGCAAGGACCTGGCCTGCCGCTTGGAGCCGGATCCCGCCGTCGTCCACGGCTCTGGCCCGGGTAACATACGTACGCAGATCGGCCGCGACCTGGGCATCGGCGAGCAGCAGCGCCGCGGTGGCGCCGTCGTCGTTCTTCATGCAGCCCTTAGGAAGACTTGGGCCGGCGGCGGAAATTAACCGGATCTCCGGACCATTCCTGCAATGCATGACGTTGGGCGTCGGTCAACCGGATGGGCTTGCCCGTCTCCTTGCTCACCAGGACCATTCCGGACGTGGCTTGTGCATAAACCTTGGCGCCGTCCTGCTCCGCGACCGAATAACCGAACTCGAAGCTTGACCCGCCCATATGGGTGACCCAAATATTCACGTAAACCGGAACCGGCCGGAAACTCAGCGGTTCCAGATACTCGATTTCGTGCCGGCCAACCAACGCGAAGTTTCCCTTGCCGACCAAATCGTAGAAGGTGTCCTCCTCGGCAGCTCCCTCGCCGGCGGCAGCGCCGAGCGATCTGTGGATCAGCTGCACGCGGGCATCCTGCAGGTAGGTCAGGAAGGTGACGTTGTTAACGTGACCATAGGAGTCGATGTCGTCAAAGCGGATCTGTATCGGGAACTGTAAGCCCGGATGTTTCTTGGATTCCATCTCCTTATACTCTCAAATGCCTGTACCAAGCACGAACCGCGGTGTTGGCAGTTGAGGGCGGGCATGTCCAAGCTCTACAGTCGAGGTATCCGTGCGCGACGTGCCGCGGGAGATCGATCGCGAGGAGCGCACCTTGACGAAGACCGCCAACACCGGCATACCGCAGAAGCAGGATCCGACGAAGGCGCTGATCGAACTGCTGAACCTGAGCGAGGCGGACGGCGCGCAAACGGACGAGGAAATCTTCGTCGGAGTCTCGCTCCCCCAGCCGCGGTCCCGGGTGTTCGGTGGCCAGGTCCTGGCCCAAGCGCTGGCCGCTGCTATCCGCACTGTGGAGGACAACCGACCGGTACATTCCATGCACGGCTATTTTCTCCGCCCGGGCGACGCCGACCGGCCAATTACCTTTGGCGTGCAGCGGTTGCGGGACGGCCGGTCCTTTTCTGCCCGCCGCGCTCATGCTTACCAGGACGGCGTGCCGATCCTGTCGATGATTGCTTCCTTCCAGGTTCCGGATGATGGGATTAACCATCAGGATCCGATGCCGGAAGGCGTTCCGGATCCGGAGGAGGTGCCCAGTACAGCGGACCTGTTGGGAGGCCTGGACCATCCAGTTGCGCAGCACTGGGCCTACGAACGCCCCTTTGACGTCCGGCATATCGAATCCAGCATCTACCTGAAGGTCGACGGCGAACGGACCGCACACAACGCGGTATGGATGAAGACGCTTGGGCCGCTGCCCGACGATCCTGATCTGCACCGGGCGGCATTGGCCTACGCCAGCGATTACACCCTGCTGGAGCCAGTACTTCGCCGGCACGGTCTGAGTTGGATCACCGAGGGAATGAGCGTCGCGTCCCTCGATCATGCAATGTGGTGGCACCGCCCCGCCCGCGTGGATGAATGGCTGCTCTACGTCCAGGACTCCCCCAACGCTTCGGGCTCACGCGGCCTGGCGTTTGGCCGGATCTTCAATCAGGCCGGCCATTTGGTCGCCTCGGTGGCCCAGGAGGGCATGGTCCGGATTCCCAAGTAATCGCGGAGGGGAATTCGCCGAGCTGAAAAGCGCGAACGAATGAGGAGAGGCTTCCGACGGAAGCCTCCCCTCATTGCTCAGGAGCTAAGCCAGCTCTGCAGGGTCCTTAACCACGGGTCAGGCGGCGGTGTGTCACCCGGTGTGGTTTAGCAGCGTCAGGGCCCAATCGTTCAATCTTGTTCTGCTCATAGGACTCGAAGTTCCCCTCGAACCAGTACCAGTTGCCCGGGTTCTCATCTGTACCTTCCCAGGCGAGAATGTGGGTGACCACCCGGTCCAGGAACCACCGGTCGTGAGATGTGACCACGGCACAACCGGGGAACTCCAGCAACGCGTTCTCCAGACTTCCCAACGTCTCAACGTCCAGGTCGTTAGTCGGTTCGTCGAGAAGCAGCAGGTTACCGCCCTGTTTCAACGTCAGCGCGAGATTCAACCTGTTGCGCTCACCACCCGAGAGGATGCCGGCCTTTTTCTGCTGGTCCGGACCCTTGAAACCAAAGGCGGAAACGTAGGCCCTTGAGGGCATTTCCACCCTACCGACCTGAATGTAGTCGTGCCCGCCGGAGACAACTTCCCAGAGGTTCTTTTCCGGATCAATTGCGCTGCGGGACTGGTCCACGTAGGCAATCTCAACGGAATCCCCAACCTTCAGTTCGCCGTCATCAAGCTCCTCGCGGCCAACTATCGTATTGAACAAAGTGGTCTTGCCGACGCCGTTCGGACCAATAACGCCAACGATGCCGTTCCGTGGGAGGGAGAAGCTGAGTCCGTCGATCAGCACACGGTCGCCGAATCCCTTCTCGAGATCCTTGGCTTCGATAACCAGATTCCCGAGTCGTGGGCCGGGTGGAATCTGGATCTCCTCGAAGTCCAGCTTCTTGGTGCGCTCGGCTTCGGCCGCCATCTCCTCGTAGCGTCCCAGACGAGCCTTCGACTTCGTCTGTCTGCCCTTCGCATTTGAGCGGACCCACTCGAGCTCATCGGCCAGGCGCTTGGCCATCTTCATGTCCTTCTTGCCTTGGACCTCTAGACGGGCTCGCTTCTTCTCGAGGTAGGTCGAGTAGTTGCCCTCGTATGGGTACAGGTGCCCACGGTCGACTTCGGCGATCCACTGGGCCACATGGTCGAGGAAGTACCGGTCGTGGGTGACGGCGAGGACGGCGCCCGCGTAGGTGGCGAGATGGTTTTCCAACCAGAGGACACTTTCAGCGTCAAGGTGGTTAGTGGGTTCGTCGAGCAGCAGCAGGTCTGGCTTCTGCAGCAGCAACTTGCACAACGCCACCCGACGGCGCTCTCCGCCGGAAAGGTTCGAGACGTCTGCCTCAGGCGGCGGGCAACGCAAGGCATCCATCGCCTGTTCAAGCTGTGAATCGAGATCCCAGGCATCAGCGGCGTCAATCGCTTCCTGGAGTTTCCCCATCTCGTCCAGGAGTTTCTCGTAGTCCGCATCCGGGTCGGACATTTCCTCGGAGATCGCGTTGAACCGGTCCAGCTTCGCCTTTATTTCGCCAACGCCTTCTTCGACGTTGCCGAGAACCGTCTTTTCCTCATTCAGAGGGGGTTCCTGGAGAAGGATTCCGACCGTGTAACCGGGGCTCAACCTGGCTTCGCCGTTGGAGGGCGTGTCCAGCCCAGCCATGATCTTCAGGATGGTCGACTTACCCGCGCCATTGGGGCCGACCACGCCGATCTTGGCTCCGGGGTAAAAGGACATGCTTACGTCGTCGAGAATAACTTTGTCGCCAACGGCCTTGCGGGCCTTGGTCATCGTGTAGATAAATTCCGCCATGCCCCCAAGGCTAATCTGTCACAGGTCAGAACTCATATTCGTCCAACCTTGTCCAGCCGTCGACGGGTCCCTCCGGCCAAGCGCTCTGTTCATGGATAGAATGCCGATCCCGGCTCAGCGTTGGTCTCCCACGAAGCAGAATCCTGTCTCCAGGACAGGCAGTACTGCCAGCGTAACCGAACCGCCTCTCAGCTGTGCAACCACACACTCGTCCTCGACGTGGACAGCTGCTTCAATCGCTTCCACTTCCAGCCCCGTCGGCGTGCGCGTAATTGACACTTCGGTCTTCTCTGCAGGAAACCCTGCCGATTCGAGTGTGGACCGCACGCGGTCTCTCGTTGGTTCGGAGGAATCCGCCGTGAGCTCCGTGACGGAGAGTTCAACCGTCTCGCGGACACTCTCCGTGCGGCTCCCGTCGCTTGAACCAGTCTTCGAATCCGCATCGCCTCCGGCGCCTTCGACTGCCGGGCATCCGCGGAAGCATCAGCACCACTTCCTGCAGTGGGAGGCGCCGCCGAAGTTACGGGGACCGTTGCTTTGGTTTTATCAGTACCATTTGCGTCGTCTGCACCACTGCGCACGCGGCCAAGGACAAAGCCAGTGATGTGCTTAGCAACAGCACTGCCGGCTTTCGGCGCCTTGCTCCGGCGGGACACGGATATTCCATAGAGTCACCTTATCGAACCGGATAGTCGACTCGGCGCCTCCTCCCCGGCGGGCCACCCCGGGGCGGCCGGACCGGACCTTCGGGCCTCAGGCCACGAAGGCACTATCCTTTTCCACCGCGTCATCATTTTCCTGCCCTTCGGCCGCGTCGTCCCCAACAGAAGTACTCCAAGCACCGTCGGCCGGGTTTCCGGAGCCGGATGCTTCTTCTGCCGCATCTGGTGCTCCGTCAGGTAGTTCTCCGGTCTCCATATTCAATCCGGGATGCCCACCCTCGACGCCGCCATTTTGGTTCTGTTGGGAATTCCAGGGTGCAGGGTCGTCTTTGCTGATCCGCTTGAACTTGCTCAGGCCCCACATCAGATCATGTCCCACCGTTTCAGCATCGATATCAGCAGTCGTTCCGGTCCGGCCGTCAGGCAGGGACCAGTTGCGGATTTTCAACCGCCCGGTGACGATGACCTTCTCGCCCTTTTGGACGCTGAATGCCACGTTCTTGGCCAATGCCCGGAAGCAGGCGACAGAAAACCAGTTGGTATCTCCGTCCTCCCAGGTCTTCTCCTCGCGGTTATAGCGACGTTCCGTTGCGCCCATGCGGAAACTGGCGACTGGATCCCCACTGTGGGTCTTGTCTTCGCGGACCCCGGAGGCCACAAAGCCACGTACCGTGATTAATTCACTCATTGCTTTTCCCTTCGTTCCTGCAGCGATCTGCTACTGAATCCAGCTTCGGCGTGAAGTGGCAGGCGGGAAAGAGCACAAACGTCAACTGTGTATAACCAAGGGGCAGAACGTGGACTGTGGAGGAGCAGTCTGATCTGTGAATCGGGAAGTTTGAACCGTGTCTTCCCGTGAGCTGGGCTGCTGCTAAGAGTCGTACAGAGTGCAGGAACCCCAAGCGAGTTGAGACTGGGCGCAATGCCGAAATGAACCGACGGTGACAAAGTTGATAAAGTAATTTTCGGATGTCTGACTGATGCGGAGGAGATCCATCTGCCTCGGTAGCTCAGCGGATAGAGCAGGAGCCTTCTAATCTCTTGGTCGTGGGTTCGATTCCCGCCCGGGGCACCATTGTTATGGTGAGCCGCGCCATCGTTCACGGATGAATCGAGTCGTGGGTAACACTCGCTCTTTAGGCCTATGCATTTGCGTGGATCAGCAGTGCGCGTTTACAAAGCGGTGAGTCTACTGGGGATTTCTCCGATGCGTATTTCTGTGATCAAGGCGGGTTACCCCAGCGATTTCGGCAGTGGAGGCCTCATGAACCTGTGCCGTCGAAACGACATCCGAAGTATGTCCGCGAGCATCACCGAATTCAGCCAGAAATTCTGGGATGAGCTGTGTCGGGGAAGTTACTGACCCGTTCAAAATGTTTGCGGCGGTGTAAGTCCGAGCTAAGTGTGCCGGCGGGCGAGTGACTATCGCGGACCCAGTCCGTTACTCCAACGCCAAACGTTAGTTCGCCTGGACACCGACATTCTTTAGGGATAGGGCGCCATGGATGGTTGCATAGAGTTTCAAGGGGCCTCGCTGTTGTACTGTATCCAGGCTGAACGCGACTCGCCGCGGACTTTCCTCAGGCGTGAACTGAACATAGACGTCAAAAATGTCCTTGTGGCTGCTTGGTGGGATATTCAACTGCCAAAGTCGCTCGTTTAGCACCCCTTCGATGACCGGGGTGTTTGCTCCTCTTCTTTTTATAAGCATGCGAGATCCCGCGGGCACAGCTGCATCTGCTTGCAACACTAATGTTTCACCGCTCCACCAAGCGTCACTGACTATCCTATTGTCCCGTGACCTAATGGCGTCGCCACGATGCGGTATGCCGCCAAGGACTTCCACCCACTTTGAGGTGAACCCTTTCCTGCCGAATTTGTTCATTGTCATCTGAGCGTTCATGCCAAGGAGGGCACGAAGGCTCGGATCGCTCATAATTTCCAAGACCTTTTTCGCGAGTGTGTCCGAATCCCCAAACGCTGCCAGAAAACCATTCTCGCCATCGTCAATCACGTCTCTCGGTCCATAATTGGCGTCATAGGCTACGACCGGCACACCATGGCTCATGCTCTCCAGCAGTACGAGCCCGAAACCCTCAGATGCGGAAGTCATAAGCGTAACGCAGGCCCCGTCATAGATCTCACCTGGATGGCTCGTAAACGGGACAAAGCGCACCCTTGGGTTAAGGCCCAGTTCGTCAATCAGACTGACAACTTTAGCTTCTTCCGCGTCGGCGTATCCAAACCCGAAAATCTCTAAAAATGCCTCCGGGTTCCCATTAAGTACTTTTCGGAACGTCCGGATCGCTTCGTCGACTCGCTTTTTTGGATGTGTGCGAGCAACGAGCACGACACGATTTGGGTTAGTGATCTTCGGAACAATGTCATAGGTAGGTGCTGAATGAGTGATGACCTCGATCTTTTCCGGATGTCCGAATTCATTCGCCAGATCTTCTTTTTGCGCTTCCGTTAGCACCACCAAAGAATCTATGTCATCAATATTACGGAGCAGTCGCTGCCACGTTGCGCTTACGCCAGAACCGGGAACATACGGGGGCTTTAAGTGATTGCTATGCGCCACAGCAACCTTCCGCAGTCGCGGGTGGCGAAGGAGCCGAACGACGTCATCAAGGTTTTCTGATGGCAAGTTATTGAGAGTTTCACGAAACTCAGAAGTTATTACCGGACTCTGCTCGAGCGCCAACACCTTTTCGAATGCGTATTGGTAAAGCAATCCCATACTGTCGAAGTTCAATTGGTGTTCACCGTAAACGGTGCTGGACAACCACTTGGAGGACTCTGGCGATTGATGGATCTGCAAGAAACAGCGACCGCTATCACCGATGTAGTACTGGAATATTTCGCCTGCCCCATCTTCGGGATAATCCAGTACGCGGACCAGCTGCGCATTGGCATTCATCTGGTCGCGGCGTGCGAGACGACCGCTCTTTGCAAAGTAGTCAACGGATCGAACGAGACCCTGCTTGTCGAAGCGCGTCGTTTTCTCAAATTTCTGGTGGCGCGTCTCATCGATGAGTCGGTCAAAGGCCGGAGAAGCTATATGCGAAAGTCCCGCGCTCCATTCATCAAGGGCATACAGGATACTCCGGACGTTGACGTCCGGATGAAGATGACCGGATGCTTTGAGATCGTTCACGTTCTGTTCAATACGCGGCTGGAATCCCAGCACATCGATCCATACTTCGTGGAAGGCTTTTTCCGCAGCGAGAGAACTGGCACGTTCTCGTACTGCTTTGACCAACCCGCCTCTCCTAAGTGCCAGACTGTTTACGGTGAAGTGCAATGTCGGTTTGGGACCAACGGAACTATCAGACAACGTCAATAACCCTTCTCATTGAGCCGCTCAAACAAACGCTCTCCAGCCCGCCCGGACTGGTAGTCACGTGCAACTTGAACGCGCAGATCACCGGTACTAAACGCCGCGTTCCTTCACTCAATAACCGAACCAATGGCGCCCCGCTCAATGACCCACGATTCTTTCTCAGGCCACGCATTGCCAACGGCTGTGTCTCATATTTCTGCATACTAGCCATTACGATGTCGGTTTCGAACGGCCAGTCCTAACTTTGTGAGTGAGTCGAATCTTCAACGCTTTTATAAGGTCATGTGTTGTGAAGTTCGCCGCTGCACGGACCGCGGGCAAGCTATTATCAGATACTTTGACGTCAGACTTTGAAGTGGATACGTCATGTTTGAGTGCTGCGGTGAACAGTCCCATCATCGCTTCTACCGCGGCATCCATGGGTACGCTATCGACCGCAGGTTGCGAGCCGCGGATGGAACGAGAGGACTCATGCAGTGTTTCTAAGTTACCCACCACACGAACTCCACTCGCTTCAATGCGGTCGGCGACTTCATGTCCTCGCGCGGCAGCCACTTCGGCAGCCCAATCGGGTACGAGGATGCGGTCTTCGTCTTCTCCCGGCACCCTGTTTGTGAGCAAGGACTTTACAGCGCCTCTCTGTATGAGATTCCGATGATCAGTCCACGAAACGTTTTTACCCTTTATTTGGGTGTTGAGACGTTGAAGTAACTCCGCCTCCGGGAGCGACATGGACCTATTTGAGGTGAACCCGCCGCTCTGGGTGCTTAGGAAGTCACGGGGTAGACCAAGCAAATCTTCAAAGGAGTGCCCTAACAATTTTGGACGACTCTTATCGACGAGGATTACAGTGACGTTTTGCTTGCCGACTATCGAAGCCCAGCGTTCAACAATACCGCCTTGGTTCCCAATACTGTCGGGAACGCTCGACGACGTTTTTGTTGATGATGGGTCCAGGACGCGCTGCAGCCAGGCTTCAAACGGCTGGGCATTGCCGATTTTCTTGCTCTGTTGCCATACGGATGCCAAGGTAGAGGCATAGTTCCTAAGTGTGATTACGACGTGGATAGGTTCGCCGAGGTTGCTGGCAAATCGTTCGACTGAGGCGTCGCCAGCCTCACAAGCAAACTCATGACTGATCCAAATGCGGTTGCTTTGATCAGCCTCGACTTCACTCATCATTGAATTCCAGTGCTTTTCTGGGGGAACAGCACCATCCCAGCCGATTCGCTTTCCCATCAAGGCGGCGATTGCCAACCTGTGGTTCATTCCAACCCCGGGATAGCGTACGCCCGCAGCCAGTAGTGTTTCGCGCTTGCTACTGACTGTCGTCTGCATTGCCGTCGTACCCGTTTTCGGCAAGCCGATATAGAACAGGCGGGATCGCTCGGGAAGTAGCAACGACTCTCGTGAGGACTGCTCGGTCAAAAGCTTCTCCATTCATCGCAGGCACTGTTAGCTTGGCGAATACTGCATTTGAAGTCTCACTTGAGGAACTATGCATTTCGGCCATAGGGCGGCTCACACCCACCTATTCGAAAGCAACACTACCAAGCTATGTCCATGGAGATCAGTAGGGGGTAACCAAGCCAGGCTCAATCCCCGGTTTCATCCGCCAGGGAGGGACACGCCTGCAAACGGTATCTCGTGCACCCTCGATAACCGGCAGAGGCGGGGCGCGATTAACGGCACAAGATTCCCCAAAATGGTTGAGTGGCCGAGGCGACCTCGACATCTGCCAGAATGTACGCAGGTATATTTCTATGACAGTAAGACGAGTGCCTGGCACCAACTACGACAGTGAGTCAACGTGATCAAACCTGCCAACCTAACTAATACGTCGGTAAGGCGCTCTGTGAAGCGCGTTCGTCAGTTGGTTTCCGGTTGGCAGGACCCCACTCCGATTGGTCCGGTGCGACGCTCGCTGGACGCTTACCAGCAAGGCAGCGTAATCAAGCTGCGCTTTCGTCTCCGACGGGATGTAAAGCCCTGCGCTCTATGGGGGCGTTATCAGGGAAAGCATTGGATACGGATCACCGTGCCTACTCCCGACGACGATCCTGCATCCAGCGATAAAAATGGGCAGGGCTATAGGGCCGAAATCGATCTCGAATCAGTTTGCCAAGCGGCTGATGAGCTTTTCCGGGAAGTCGCTGAGGACAAAGAGCGGGCGAATATCAGCCTCACGGATGGGTCCCCTTCCGATCACACGCATACCTTGTCCTTA
>NZ_KI914665.1:18375-35793 GCF_000520495.1 Arthrobacter sp. H14 | reverse complement strand
CCGGCTGGAGCCAACGCCGCCGGTAAAGCTGGCCCTCATCGACTTCGCCACGAGGGTCGTAACGCCTGGATCGACGATCAAGTCCGATGGCGCACAGGAACTGCGCCGTCTCTCCAAGCTTGGCTATGACCACAAGTATTACACCCAGCTCGGCTCGACGATTCCGGCCCACGTGAATCTGCCGGCGGTGCACATGGTCGCCTCTCAGCTCAAGCGCTGGATGATCGGAACAATGCACTACGGCGCCTCGCAGGAGCAGTTCGCCTACTACCTCGACGAGTTCACGTTCCGCTTTAACCGCCGCACCTCAAAGAGCCGCGGACTACTCTTCAACCGGCTCATGCACCAAGCCGCCCACACAGCGCCACACCCGCTTAAAACGCTGGTCATCCCAGAAAACGACCCTGACTTCAGCTAAGCAGATACCTAATATACATGTTCTACTCATCAGGATTGCAGGAACGGGAGCGCCCGACGGACCGGGCTGCAGGGAGGCGCGCCGCAGCCGGTGACGTGGCCGGTGCCGTGGCCCGGGTTCCTGCTGCGACGGCGGCGGGGCCGTTTACGGCGGATTTCCTTTCCTCGCTGGAGGGTCTGGGCCTGGAGGTTGCTGATCGGGAGTTGATTGACCGGATCCGGGTGTTGGAGGATGTGAAGGCCGCGGCTGCGGCGGCGCAGGCCCGCGCCACAGCTGCTTTCGATGCCTCCCGGAAGAAGCAGCAAACCCGTGCCCGAGCCGACGGCCCGGGTGAGGGTGTTGCCGCGCAGATTGGGTTGGCCCGGCGGGACAGCCCGGCCAGCGGGAACCGGCACCTGGGCCTGGCGAAGGCGCTGGTGGCGGAGATGCCTCATACTCTCAACGCGTTGACTGCCGGCGCGTTGAGTGAGTGGCGGGCGACGATCCTGGTGAAGGAAACCGCCTGCCTAGACGCGGCGGACCGGGCCCGGGTCGATGAGATCATGGCGGCTGATCCTCAGCAGCTCGAGGGGCTGGGAGATAAGAGATTGACCGCGGAGGCGAAGAAACACGCCTGCGCGCTGGATCCGGGGTCGGTGGTGCGCCGGGCCGCGAAGGCCCATACGGAGCGGACCGTGACCTGCCGTCCGGCCCCGGACACTATGACCTATGTGACCGGTCTGTTGCCGGTCGCCCACGGCGTCGCGGTCCAGGCCGCCCTGATCCGCGCCGCCGATTCGGCCCGCGCCAGCGGCGACCCGCGGGGGAAAGGCCAGATCATGGCCGACACCCTGGTGGACCGCATCACCAACCCCACCACCGGCCATGATGGGCAGCGCGGAAGTACAGGGAGCGCGGTGCGCGAGCCGGATATTGAGGTGCAACTGATCATCACCGACCGGGCCCTGCTCGCCGGCGACAACGAACCGGCCTATCTGCACGGCTACGGGACCGTACCGGCCGGCTGGGCCAGGAACCTAGTCCGCGGCCCGGACAACAACACCAGCAACACCACCACGGACGAGAACAATACCAGCGGCGGCCCCGGCGGCCACGGCGATCCTGGACTGAACGGCGACTCCGCCAGCAGACACGACCGACGCGGCCGCCCCTGGCAGGAACATAAACCTGAGCCCGATGCGGCCGCCGGTGGCAGGGTATGGGTCCGCCGGCTCTACACCGCCCCCGGAACGGGCAGGATCGTAGGTATGGATTCGACGGCGCGGATCTTCCCCGCCGGGCTGCGGCGGCTGCTGATCAACCGGGACCAGACCTGCCGCACCCCTTGGTGCGACGCCCCGATCCGACACATTGACCACATCACCGCCCACAGCCAAGGCGGACCAACCAGCGAAATCAACGGGCAAGGCCTGTGCCAACGCTGCAATCAAGCAAAGGAAACGCCCGGATTCAGAACCGAGGCGATTCCCGGGCCACGGCACACCGTCCGGCTCACCACACCAACCGGCCACACCTACCAATCAACCGCCCCACCGCCACCCGGTACCACAACAAATCAAACGATACCTGGCCAAGCGGCGGCCACTTCAGTGGCAGCAGTCTCAGCTGCGCCTACCAGCCCCAATGTGAAAAGCCCTGGCGGGGGGTACGTGTATGCCCCGACTAAGGATCCGTGACGATGATCGGAAAAGAATTAAGATTCAAGGCCGCACGCTGCAGAATCTGGAGGCGGGGATCGGGCACATCGAGGAATGGCAACCGCGGCAGCGAAACAAGGGGTGCCATCAGCCGGTGCTGGATCAGTTCGGCGCAGAGTGCCTTATCTCCGCCGTAAGCCAATTGGTGCACCTCCGCTCCGGAAATCACTCTCACGGCCTGTTCCCCGGCGGTCTCCACCAGACCCCTGGCCTGATTGGCCCGCCGCCGGGCGAAGCGTTGCTGGGACCACCCGCCGGCAGCTGTGCGGGACTGGACGTACCTGGTGCCAGTCTTCGATACGAGCAACCGGCCAGCCTCGACCACGCCTATTGCATAACCACCTCGGCGCAGCAGGATGACGCCGGTCTTGCCGTCCACCGCCGCTGCATCGGCCAGATCCGCTATGGCGCTGGTGGCATCGATGGGTTCGTCACCGTCAGGCGGAATCTCGTTCTGCATGAACTCCGATGGCTGAATTTCTGAAAGATCGATCCACGCTGATGTTCCATCTCCCGAGATTAGGACCATCCCTTCGTCAATGCGACTTGCCGCCACCTCGCCGTGGCTTGCTTCAAAGCGCTGCAGCCAACCCACCAACCGTTCCGGCGGAACTGAAGTGCTTCTGCTGCCCACTGACTTTCCTCCTGGTTTTCCTGACGGCCGTTCACGTCCTCACTGTAGCCTCGCCCGGATCCTCCCGATCGGGTACAAGGCAGTAGCCTGTGAACGTGAGCGATCTTTTTGACCAGCGGAGCGATGATCCGGATGAACTATCAGATGGCGCGGGGGACGCCCGTAACCGCACTGATGGTTCCGACAGACCCCGCAGCCCTTTAGCGGTACGGATGCGCCCCCGCAGCCTTGACGACGTCGTTGGCCAGCAACACCTCCTCGGCTCTGGATCACCGCTGCGTGCGCTGGCAGCCGGCGCCGGCCAAAGTGGTCCGGCCGGTCCGACGTCGGTAATTCTCTGGGGGCCGCCCGGAACCGGCAAGACAACTCTGGCGCACGTCATCGCCCGTGGTCCCGGTCGCAAGTTCGTGGAATTGTCGGCAATCACCTCGGGCGTCAAAGACGTCCGGCGGGTCATGGAAGATGCGTTGACTGCGCGTGACCTGCACCGGATGACTACGGTTCTCTTCCTGGATGAGATTCATCGGTTCAACAAAGCCCAGCAGGACGCGTTGTTGCCTGGGGTGGAGAACGGCTGGGTGGTGCTCGTTGCGGCCACTACCGAGAACCCTTCCTTTTCTGTGGTGGCTCCGCTGCTGTCGCGTTCCCTGATGCTGACCTTGCAGCCATTGACCTCCACGGACATCGAGGCGCTGCTCATCAAGGCTGTCGAGGACGAGCGTGGTCTCGCCGGCCGGGTCAGCGTGACCGAAACCGCCATGGACCATCTGGTGCGGCTTGCATCCGGCGATGCCCGGCGCGGATTGACCGCGTTGGAAGCAGCTGCCGGGATCGCTTTAAGCGAGCATGTCGGCGACGACGCCACGCCGGATCCGGTTCCAGTCGAATTAGTGCATGCGGAACAAGCCTTGGATGCCGCCGCCGTCCGATATGACCGGGCGGGGGATCAGCACTACGACGTGGCCAGTGCATTCATCAAATCCATCCGTGGTTCGGATGTGGACGCTTCGTTGCATTACCTGGCCCGGATGCTCGAGGCGGGGGAGGACCCGCGGTTCATCGCCAGAAGGGTCGTAATTTCGGCCTCGGAAGACATCGGCATGGCAGACCCGACTGCACTGCAGACGGCGGTTGCCGCAGCACAGGCTGTGCAGTTGATCGGAATGCCGGAGGCAAGGATCGTGCTGGCGGAGGCGGTGGTCCATCTGGCGACGGCGCCAAAATCCAATGCCGCTTATATGGGGCTCAATGCCGCTATTGCTGACATCCGCGCTGGAAAGGGAACGATGATTCCAACACATTTACGTGACGCGCACTATCCCGGTTCGAAGCAGCTCGGACATGGAAAAGGTTACAAATACGCCCATGATGAACCGCATGGGGTTGCCAATCAGCAATATGCGCCGGACGATCTGGTCGGCCGGGACTATTACAAGCCGACCGAATTCGGCGCCGAGCGCGAAGTTGGAGCACGGCTGGAGAAGTTGCGCCGGATTATCCGCGGCGGTTGAGGCTCATTATCAGACAGTTGACGCCGCTAGATAACTACTGCTTCAGCGCCGGCCAGTGCGCGGATCTCCTGCAGTGCCGCTTCCGGTGTACGTGCTGTCTGCGCAAACGAAATACGGATCGTGGCCGAAGCACTGTGGCAGGCGGCTGCGCCGTCGTCATGACCGATCTTCCGGCCGGGACAACCACCGGAAGTGCCGCCATCGGGCTGCAAAGCGCGCCAGATGCAGTTCGTGGCATCCCAGGTGCATCGCAGGTCAAGGCCGTACTGGTCAATGCCGATCACCCGCACGGATTCCACAGTGCTCAGTGATCCAAAGCCAAGGGATTCAGAGTCGATTACAGAGTCCAGGCTCCGCACGTACCCGAGCAGATACGGTGCGGTTTCATGTTCCACCGCAGACAACAGAGGTCCTTCGCAGCCAGCGAGGAGGTCCGGAGTGCACTTCTGCAGGTCGGTCAGTGCCACGTCATGGCGCCCCGTGCCGTTTGAGACGACCGCATTTTCCGGAGCGAAGCTGAACAGCCGTACATCAGGACGGTAACCCAGCACTTCAGCGAGCGGGATTCCGGAGCACATTGCTTGCAGGGCAGCTGGTACGGCATTGGCGGGCAACGGTGTCAATGTTCCGTCGAGGGCGGCCGAGCCGCGCTCGATGTTCAAGTCGGCTACGGGCGCCATTGAAGAAACGGTCAAGGAGACGGGATAGCGGACAACGGAGTGGCCACCTGGCTCGGCGGCCGTGTCGCGGGGCTCAGCGTTTTCACGATACAATAGGTCGTTGACTGGTGAGTCCAGACCAAGTGCGGCGAGGGTGTGTCCATCCCCAACCAAGATGAACGCCCCTGCCGCGGTTTCGGCATGAAGCACTGGCACGGCACCTCGGGTAGCGGCTGACTTGAGCGTGGCGGTGCCAACTCCGGTCAATAATGTACGCGCTACCTCAGCGGCACTCGGTTGCCGGTGTTCCATCTGCTGTCCTCCTTTGCGGGGCTTCTCGACGGGCATCTGCTCCTCGAACCGTTCCCCTGCGGTGTAGAGCCATAAAGGGAACTGACTGGCTTGAAAGGTAAACCGCGGCGTCCGCGCCGTGGCATTCCAATCAAGTTTAGTTGGTGAGGCTAGCCTAACCTCTACTAACAGTATATATGGAAGGACAACGTGACTGCACAAGCACGTGCCCGTCGCCAAGCGCGGGCATCCCGGGCCCTCGGCCTGGCTTTGACTCCTAAGGCCGCCAAGTACTTTGAGCGCCGCCCTTACCCACCGGGTGAGCACGGCCGCGCCAGGCGCAAGCAGGACAGCGACTACGCAGTACGTCTGCGTGAGAAGCAGCGCCTGCGCGCCCAGTACGGCATCCGCGAAGCACAGATGACCCGTGTCTTCGAGGAAGCCCGCCGGACACATGGATTGACCGGTGAAAATCTGGTTGAGCTGCTCGAGATGCGTCTCGATGCCCTGGTACTGCGTGCTGGCTTCGCCCGCACCAGCGCCCAAGCACGCCAGCTCGTGGTACACCGCCACATCATGGTTGATGGTGCACGCGTGGACCGCCCGTCCTACCGCGTCGCCGAAGGCCAGCTCATCCACGTACATCCACGCAGCGAGAAGATGACTCCGCTGCAGGTTGCCGCCGCCGGTGCACACCGCGACGTTCTGCCGGCTGTACCGGGTTACCTCGACGTTCAGCTTGAGAAGCTGCAGGCCCGTTTGGTCCGCCGCCCCAAGCGCAGCGAGGTTCCCGTCACCTGTGAAGAGCAGCTCGTGGTGGAGTACTACGCACGCTAAGCGGTTCAGCGCTCAGTGAACGGTGTGGCAGGGGCAGCAGGGCCTTTCCAGGCAGCTGCCCCGCTGCACCGGACCACTGTTCAACAGCCCGCGGCAAGCGCCGCGGGCTGTTGAGTAGGTAAGGTACAAAGCGGACCAGCTTGGGTCAGCAATGCTGACCCCTCCCAGGCTGGCGAACCGTCACACAATTCAAGGAGCAGCCCACTATGTCTGGTGGAGATATTGCCGGCCTCATCGCTGCCGGAGTTTTTGCCGTCCTCGTTGCCTTGCTGGCAATTCCGGTACTCAAACTCGGCAAGGTTTTTGACGAGCTGCGGGTGACTATCCGCTCCGTCAGCGAGGGAACCACCCCGCTTATCGACGAGGTCACCACGACCGTCTCCACGACGAATTCGCAACTGCGGAAAGTGGACGGCATCACCAATAACGTTTCCGACGCCTCCGCCAATATCTCCGCACTGTCTTCATTGGTGGCAGCGACCCTAGGAGCGCCGCTGATCAAGGTTGCGGCATTTTCCTACGGTGTCCGGTCGGCGTTCGGCGGACGCGGCAAGCACACGCCGCGGCGCAGCAAGTAACCGGCGCCGCACGTCGCCAGAGCCTTAAGTGGCTGGAAGCTCGAGTTTAGGAGGGTCATCATGACCAAGCGGTTGATCTGGGTTGGTATCGGCGTCACGATTGGCATTCTCGCCGTACGTAAAGTTTCCGAGGCCAAGGAAAATTTCGGTCCGCAAGGAATTAACCGCAAGGTCGGTTCACTGGCCGACAGCATTGCCGGTTTCTCCGAGGTTCTCCGCGAAGGCATGACACAGCGCGAAGCGGATTTGCGCATCGCCCTCGGCATCGATACGGATGCAAAGGCCGGCATCCGCCAGTAGTTCGGTGCCCCGATCGCGGGCGCCTCGGTATAACCGGAAGGTTTATTGATTCATGAAGTCCCATGAGATTGCACGGCGCTGGAATGACTACTTCAGCGAGCGGGGACACACAGTCGTGCCCTCCGCCTCGTTGATTTCCAACGACCCGTCGCTGTTGTTCACAGTGGCGGGAATGGTGCCGTTCATTCCCTACCTGACAGCGCGGGAAACACCTCCGTACAACCGGGCAGTGAGCGTGCAAAAGTGCATCCGCACCGGCGACATCGAGGAAGTCGGCAAGACTGCCAGGCATGGAACCTTCTTCCAGATGTGCGGGAACTTCTCCTTCGGCGACTACTTCAAGAAAGACGCCGTCGCAATGGCCTGGGAGCTGTTGACCAAAAATATCGACGACGGCGGGTTCGGCCTTCCTGCCGAGCGGTTGTGGATCACCGTGTACCAGGACGATGACGAGGCGCTGCGGATCTGGCGCGACGAGGTCGGCGTTCCGGCTGAGCGCATCCAGAAAATGGGTCAGGCGGACAACTACTGGTCCACCGGCCAGCCCGGTCCGGCAGGCCCCTGTTCAGAAATTTTCTATGACCGGGGTCCGGCATACGGTGTCGAAGGCGGCCCTGCCGCGGACGACGAACGTTACATCGAGATCTGGAACCTCGTTTTCATGCAGTACAAGCGTGGCGAGGGCACCGGCAAGGACGACTTCGAAATTCTCGGTGAACTACCGAGCAAGAACATTGACACCGGACTCGGTATGGAACGCCTGGCGATGATTCTGCAGGGTGTCGAGAACATGTACGAGACCGACCAGGTCCGGCCCGTTCTCGATGCTGCCGCGGCGCTCTCCGGCAGGGAATACACCAGTGCCGAGTCCGACGACGACCCGCACCACGTGGACGACGTTCGGATGCGTGTGGTGGCCGACCACATCCGGTCCTCCCTGATGCTGATATCCGACGGCGTGACGCCCTCGAACGAAGGCCGCGGCTATGTGCTGCGCCGCCTGATCCGTCGGGCCGTCCGCGCCATGCGGCTGCTCGGCGTCGAAAAAGCCTGCCTGCCGGACCTGCTGCCGGTTTCACGCGATGCCATGAAGAAGACCTACCCAGAGGTGGAAGCCGACTTCGAACGGATCAGCCGCATCGCCTACGCCGAGGAAAAGGCATTCCTGCGCACCATCGCTTCGGGCACGGCACGGCTTGAAGAAGCGGTCACCGTTTCCAAGTCCGGCGGAACTCCGCTGTCCGGCGCCGACGCGTTCGCCCTGCACGACACCTATGGCTTCCCGATCGACCTGACACTGGAAATGGCTGCGGAAGCAGGCGTCCAGGTGGACGAGACCGGATTCCGGTCGCTGATGACCGAGCAACGCGAACGTGCCCAGGCCGACTCGCGCCAGAAAAAGCTCGGGCATGCGGATCTGTCTGTTTTCAGCGAACTGCTCGCTGCCGGGGACACAGCCTTCACCGGCTATGACGAATTAGTTACGGAATCCACCGTGCGCGGTGTTATCACTGCAGGGGCCAATATCCCCGCGGCCAAGGAAGGCCAGGAAGTTGAACTGGTCCTGGACGCCACGCCGTTCTACGCTGAGGCGGGCGGTCAGGCGGCCGACGTCGGCATGATCACCGGCAACGGCTTTGCCGTCGAGGTCCTTGACGTCCAGAGCCCGGTCAAGGGCTTGATCGTACACAAGGGAATCGTCCGCGAAGGGGAAGTGGCCGTCGGAGCGCGTGCGCTGGCCACGGTCGATGCCCAGCGGCGGCAATCTGCTGAACAGGCCCACTCCGGCACACACATCGTGCACGCGGCGCTGCACCAGATCCTCGGCCCGGAAGCGCTGCAGCGCGGCTCCTTCAACAAGGCCGGTTACCTGCGCTTCGACTTCGCCTGGGGCGAGGGACTGAGCCCGGCTGCCCGCAGCGAGATCGAAGAAGTGTCGAACCTCGCCATCCGGAGTGACTTCCAGGTCGAGACAAAAGTCATGCCGCTGGATAAGGCGAAGGAGCTCGGTGCCACCGCGCTGTTTGGCGAAGCCTACGGTGACAAGGTCCGCGTCGTCGAAATCGACGGTGCCTGGTCCCGCGAACTATGCGGCGGAACCCACGTCGGATCCACGTCACAGATTGGCAGTCTGACCTTGCTTGGCGAGCAGTCTGTCGGATCGGGCAACCGCCGGATCGAGGCATTCGTCGGCATGGAGGCTTTCCGCCATCTGGCCGCTGAACGTGCCCTCGTGACGGAGCTGTCCGACATGCTCAAGGTCCCCTCGGTGCAGCTGCCCGAACGGATCTCCGCAACTCTGACCAAGCTCAAGACGGCGGAAAAAGAACTGGAACGACTGCGCAAGGAACAACTCGTTGCTTCCGCCGCGTCGCTGCTCTCAGCGGCGAAGGACATTGGCGGCGTGCGCGTCCTGGCACATAACGCCGGTGAGGTGGGCGGTGCCGACGATCTGAGGTCGCTGGCGCTGGACCTGCGCAACAGGCTGGGATCGGACGCCTCCATGGTGGCGGTGGCCGGTGCAGCCAACTCGCGTCCGTTGATCCTGGTAGCCACCAACGAAGCTGCACGGGACGCTGGCGTCAAAGCCGGTGCACTGGTTAAACTCTCCGCCGGAATTCTCGGCGGCGGGGGTGGCGGCAAGGACGATATTGCCCAGGGCGGTGGTTCTGACGTGCAGCGCATTGACGAGGCTCTATCCGCAATCAACGATGCTGTCGCAAAGCGAAGCTAGGCTTCCCGTGGATAACGGGAGCGGTTACCGTCAGGGCGTCAAGCTCGGGGTCGACGTCGGCCTGGTGCGGGTGGGCCTTGCCAGCTGCGATGCGCACGGGGTGCTTGCCACTCCGGTGAAGACCCTCAAACGCGATGCGAAGAAGAACTCGGATGTTCGGGTGATCGTGCGCGAAGCAGAGGAACGCGGGGCCGTGCAGATTTTCGTCGGTCTTCCGCAGACGTTGAAGGGCGGCGAAACCGCATCCGCACGGATGGCGCGGGACTATGCGCGGCTCCTGGTCCAACAGTTGGAACGGGCGTCAGCGCCGGTCGAAGTACGCCTCATTGATGAACGGTTGAGTACCGTCAGCGCACACAGGTCACTGTACGAGGCTGGTGTATCAGGGCGAAAACACCGTAAAGTAGTAGATCAGGCAGCTGCGGTTGGCATTCTTCAACATGCCATCGATATGCAGCGGTCACTCAGCATTGACGTGGGGGTCGTGGTGAGCACCGGTGAGGCAGACCATTCCACCGGTCCAACTGACCCGATGGCAGAGGAGCCAGAGAGTCCTATGCACCCTGTGAGGCGGGAAGGAGACGATCAGTGAGTTCTCTGTATCCGGATCGTTCCTCGACTGAGCCCCGGAATGAATTTCCGGAGCCCTACGAGTACCACTATGAGTACAACGAGGAACATGTTCCGCTGAGCTCCCGCCGGGCGCAGCAGCGTCCCCATCGTCAACAAAGGCGTCTCCGTCGACGCCGGAAGACTATCGTCATGGCGCTTGCCCTGGCGCTGTTCGCCGCCGTCGTCGTTTTTGCGGTCTCTTTTGTCAGCCCGTTCTTCGCCAGCGGTGAGGATCCCCTTGCGGATTACCCGGGTCCGGGGACTGGTTCCGTGACGGTCGACGTCGAGCAGGGTGCGGCAACGATCACCATCGCGCAGAATCTTGTCGACAGCGGCGTCGTGGCAACCACTGGAGCGTTTATGTCCGCGTTGCGGGCCGATGACAGCGGGAACCTGATCCAGCCGGGCACATACGAAATGAAAGAGGAGATGTCGTCCGAGGACGCCGTCGCTGCCTTGCTGAATACCGACGAGACTGCCGTCCACTACGCCGCAGTGAATCAAGGACTGCGGCAATCTGAAGTGTTCCAGATCCTGTCCGATTCGTCCGGAGTTCCGCTGGAGGACTTCGAGGAGCTCGCGGAGGATCCGACACAGTTCGGTATCCCAAAGCAGGCGCCCAACCTTGAGGGGTATTTGTCTCCGGGCCAGTTCCGCTTCCCGCTGGATGCCAACGCCGCCGAAATTGTCCAGATACTGGTGGATAAAACGTTCGCTAATCTGGAGAAAGCAGGCGTCGAAGGTGCCGACAAGCAGTACCGCATCCTCACCATCGCCAGCATTATCGAGGCGGAGGGCAGTCCGGAAGACTATCCCGAAATCGCCGGGGCTATCGACAATCGACTGAACGATCCAATCAGCGAAATCGGCCGGTTCATCCAGTCCGATGCCACAGTCACGTACGGTCTCGGCCGGAAGAGCTACGAGCTGACAGCCGAGGAGAAGAACGACACCTCGAATCCGTACAACACGTATGCGAATCCCGGGCTCCCGATCGGACCGATCGGTTCGCCGCTGCTGCCTGCTATCAAGGCCGCTGCCGATCCGCAGGACAACCCCTACTACTACTGGGTCACGGTGAACCTCGACACAGGGGAGACGCTCTATGCAGAGCGCCATGCGGAGCACGTGGCCAATGTGAACCAGTACCAGCAGTGGTGCAGCGACAACCCGGGCAGGTGTCAGTAACCGGTGGGTCTGCCGGCACGGGCGGCGGTACTTGGATCACCGATCGGCCATTCCAAGTCGCCCGCACTGCACAACGCTGCGTACCAGCACCTTGGCCTCAACATCCGCTATGACGCCATCGATGTCACCGAGGACCAACTGCCTGGATTCATGACCGGCGTCCGGTCGGAATCCGGCTGGGCTGGATTATCCGTCACGATGCCGCTCAAGGCGGCGATGGTGGCACAGGTCGACGAACTGGCAGGCGCCGCCGCGGTGCTCCAGGTACTCAATACCGTCACGTTCGACGGCGGTCAGATGGCCGGAACGACGCGTCTGACCGGTCATAACACCGACGTCGCCGGCATTGTCCGGGCTATTGCACATGCCGGTGGAACGGGCGGGAGGAGCGCGGTCATCCTTGGCGCCGGAGGAACGTCGCTGGCTGCGGCGGCCGCCCTTGCAGACATCGGTATCACCGACCTGGCATTGTGCGTCCGTACGCCGGCGCGGGCGGCGGAGACCGTTGCGCTGGCTGAACGATTTGGAATGTCCGTCACTGTAGTGCCGCTGCAGGACAGCGCCGCAGTAGTACAGCAAAGCCGGCTGGTGGTATCCACGCTTCCGCCGCGTGCCGGCGATGAACTCGCGGCGGATCCAGTACTGGCCGCTCCCGCTCTGGCCAGGGAGGCGGACACGGACGGAACAGCGGACGCGGGCGTGCTGTTGGACGTCGCTTACGATCCGTGGCCGAGTGCCCTTGCCGCGGCGTGGGAGCGGCGCGGTGGCAGGATCGTTCCCGGGCTCGAGATGTTGCTGTACCAAGGTCTCGAGCAGGTCCGCCTGTTCACCGGCTCGCAATTCCATGACGAGCCCGGTGTCATAAACGCCATGTGTGACGCAGTGGGACTGCCCCGACGCAGTCCGCAGTTACCGGACATGGCAGGATAGTTTCTATGTTGCGATGGTTGACGGCAGGCGAATCCCATGGTCCTGCGCTGGTAGGAATTCTTGAAGGCGTACCCGCTGGGGTGGAACTGACCACCACCCGGATCCAGGACGCACTGGCGCGCCGGCGCCTCGGCTACGGACGCGGCGCCAGGATGAAATTCGAGCAGGATCAGGTGCGCATTATCGGCGGCGTACGGCATGGGCTGACCCAAGGTGGACCTGTGGCCATCGAGGTGGGCAACACCGAATGGCCAAAGTGGGAAAAAATCATGGCCCCCGATCCGGTGGACCCTGAAGAGCTGGCATCGATGGCCCGCAACGCCCCGCTGACCCGGCCGCGGCCGGGCCATGCCGACTTCACCGGGATGCAGAAGTACGGCTTCGACGAGGCCCGGCCGGTGCTGGAACGTGCCAGTGCCCGCGAGACCGCCGCCAGGGTTGCCATGGGTACGGTTGCCTCACAGCTGCTGAAATATCTCGACATTGAACTGGTGAGCCATACCGTTGCGCTGGCCTCCGTCGAGGTGCCGGAGAACAGCCGGCTGCCGCAGCCCTCGGATGTGCTGGCACTGGACGAGGACCCGTTGCGGTGTTTCGACCGGGACACTTCCAACGCGATGGTCGATGAAGTCGACGCCGCGCACAAGGAGGGCGAGACCCTGGGCGGCGTCGTCGAGGTCCTTGCCTATGGGTTGCCTCCCGGACTGGGGAGTTATGTTCACTGGGACCGCAGGCTTGACTCCAGGCTGGCCGGCGCCCTGATGGGCATCCAGGCCATCAAGGGCGTGGAGGTCGGCGACGGCTTCCTCACCGCTTCGCGGCGCGGGTCCGCCGCACATGACGAAATCGTCCGCGACGCCAACGGCAGGATTGCCCGTACCAGCAACCGCGCCGGTGGCATTGAGGGTGGCATGAGCATAGGCGAGGTTCTGCGCGTGCGGGCCGCGATGAAGCCGATCGCTACTGTGCCCCGGGCGTTGAAGACCATCGATGTGAGCACCGGCGAGGAAGCCAAAGCCCACCACCAGCGCTCCGACGTTTGCGCCGTGCCCGCCGCCGGCGTCGTTGCTGAAGCCATGGTTGCCTTGGTGCTCGCGGAGGCAGTGGTGGAAAAATTCGGCGGTGACTCTATTGCCGAAACCAAGCGGAATATGCGCAGCTATCTGGACAACATCCCCGATGCGCTGGGCTCGTCGGGCAGTAAATGAACAATCCGCCGATTGTACTGGTCGGCCCCATGGCATCGGGAAAATCCGCTCTCGGCCATGAACTGGCGGCACTGCTGGGGGTCGAATTCGCCGACACGGACCGGATAGTCACCAAAACCTATGGACCGATCCCGGAGATGTTTTCGCGTTACGGCGAACGGTTTTTCCGGGAAAAGGAAGCTGCGGCCGTCGCCGCCCTCCTGGAACCGTCGGACGGGCCGGGGCCGGTGATTTCCGTTGGCGGCGGGGCGGTCTTTGATACCGGAACCGCGCAGCTGCTGGAGACCTCCGCCGTCGTGGTTTATTTGTTGACCGATCTTGCAACTGTGCTGCCGCGGCTTTCCGGCAAGGGCCACCGGCCGCTTTTGGCGCACGACCCGGTGGCGGCCTGGGTGCGGCTCTTCGACCTGCGCCGGCCGGTTTATGAACGGCTGGCCGACGTGACATTGGATACCCGACGCGGGAGCATCCGCGAATTGGCTGAAAGGCTGAAAGGCCAGCTGCTAGAAGGAGATTACCTACATTGAGCTCGAACGCAACCACCATCAGGATTTCCGGTGCCAGCGCAGATAATGATTACGACGTCGTCATCGGCCGTGGTCTGCTGCCGCAGCTTCCGGCGGCGCTGGGGGAGCGGGTCCGCCGCGTCCTGGTGATCCATCCCAGAGCGCTCAGGAGCACCGGCGATGCCGTGCGTGAAGATCTTGCCGCCGCGGGCCTGACCGCCGTGACCGCGGAAATCCCGGACGCCGAGGAGGGGAAGCACATCCAGGTGGCTTCTTTCTGCTGGCAGGTACTCGGGCAGAACGATTTCACGCGCTCGGATGCCATTGTCGCCGTCGGCGGTGGTGCCGTGACCGACCTTGCCGGTTTTGTCGCCGCGACGTGGCTCCGGGGTATCAAGGTGATCCACCTTCCCACGACCCTGCTCGGCATGGTGGATGCGGCGGTGGGCGGCAAGACCGGCATCAATACCTCCGAAGGCAAGAATCTCGTCGGTTCCTTCCATCCGCCGGCGGCGGTGCTGGCCGACCTCGACGCGCTGCAGACCCTGCCGAAGAACGAGCTGTTGACCGGGATGGCCGAAGTCGTCAAGTGTGGCTTTATCGCCGACCCGGCCATCCTGGACCTCATCGAGGCCGATCCGGAGCCCGTGGCTGATCCGGAGTCGGCAGTGGTGCGCGAACTGGTGGAGCGGGCCATCGCCGTCAAGGCCGGCGTCGTATCCGAGGACCTGAGGGAATCGGGCCTGCGGGAGATGCTGAACTACGGCCACACGCTGGCACACGCCATCGAACTGGCCGAACGCTACCAGTGGCGGCACGGGGCGGCAGTCTCCGTTGGCCTGGTCTTCGCCGCCGAGCTGTCCCGGATGGTGGGGCGGCTCGATGACGGGACTGCCGACCGGCACAAGAGCATTCTGGAGTCGCTCGGATTGCCCGTGACATACCGGCGGGACCGTTGGGCAACTCTGCTCGATGGCATGCGCCGGGACAAGAAGGCCCGCGGTGACCTGCTCCGCTTCGTGGTGCTCGATGGACTGGCCAAACCGGGGATGCTCGAGGTGCCGGATACGTCGCTGCTTTTTGCCGCGTACCAGGAGATCGCCAGCTGAGCACGCCGTACCGGTAGAATGGTCTGGCGGACTTTTCACCACCATCGACGCTTTATCCAAAGAACCCGACGAAAGAGATCCTGTGG
Organism: Arthrobacter sp. H14; assembly: GCF_000520495.1. GTDB lineage: Bacteria > Actinomycetota > Actinomycetes > Actinomycetales > Micrococcaceae > Arthrobacter_C. Next base: position 20,495 of record NZ_KI914665.1, on the reverse strand, counting down.
CTTCAACCAACGACATCAAAAACGGCAGCGTACTGAACCTTGACGGTCAGCTCTGGAACGTCATTGAATTCCAGCACGTCAAGCCCGGGAAGGGTGGCGCTTTCGTTCGGACGAAGCTGCGGAACGTGCTTTCAGGCAAGGTCGTGGACAAGACCTTCAACGCGGGTACCAAGATCGACATGGCCACCGTGGACCGCCGTGACTACCAGTACCTGTACCAGGATGGTGAGGACTTCATCTTCATGGACAACCAGGACTATGACCAGGTTCTCGTGCCCGGGGCCGTGGTCGGAGACGCCACCAACTTCATGCTGGAAAACCAGAACGTGAATATCGCCATGCATGAAGGTGCCCCGCTCTACATCGAACTGCCGCCGTCGGTCACCCTCGAAATCACCTACACCGAGCCCGGCCTCCAGGGGGACCGCTCCAGTGGCGGAACCAAGCCCGCCACACTGGAAACCGGCTACCAGATTGGTGTTCCGTTGTTCGTCGACAATGGCACCAAGGTCAAGGTCGACACCCGCACCGGCGAATATCTCGGGCGCGTCAACGAGTGAGTGCCCGCTCCAAGGCCCGGCGCAGGGCCGTAGACATTCTGTTTGAAGCCGAGCAGCGCGACACCTCGCCAGTGGAGGTGTTGCGTTACCGGCGTGAGAAGACAGACCAGACAATCAACCCGTACACCATTGACCTGGTTGAAGGCGTCATCTCCCTGCAGGAAACGATCGACGAGTTTCTGCAGACCTACTCACAGGGTTGGTCGCTGCAGCGGATGCCTTCGGTGGACCGGGTTATCCTCCGGGTCGGCACCTGGGAACTGTTGTACAACGATGAGATTCCGGACGGTGTCGCCGTCAGCGAGGCCGTCGCACTGTCGAAGATGCTCTCGACTGATGAGTCTCCGTCGTTCATTAATGGACTTCTGGGGCGCCTGCAGCAGCTGAAGCCCGGGCTGCTGGCCTGAGGCCGGTGGTGATCGGCTATCACTGTGCTGTGGTAGTTTTTAGAACGCAAGCAACCTTTAATGGCCGTCCAGTGAGGCGGGAAAGGAGGCAGCAGGATAATGAGCATGCCCAGGACCGGGTCCGGGACTGCACGGGTGGTTCTTGCTGAAGCGGATATAGACCGCGCATTGACCCGTATAGCCCATGAAATCCTCGAAGCCAACAAGGGATCCAAGGATCTCGTACTACTCGGCATCCCCCGCAGGGGTTTCCCACTGGCCCAGCGTCTGGCCAGGAAGATCGCTGTCACTGATCCCGACGTCGATGCTGCTGCCATTACCGGCCAGCTCGATGTCACGATGTTCCGCGACGACCTGCAACGCCATCCCACGCGTTCACCGATGCCGACCCAGCTTCCCAGCAGCGGAATCGACGACAAAGTCGTAGTGCTCGTCGACGACGTGCTCTACTCCGGCAGGACGATCCGTTCGGCCCTGGACGCGCTCGTGGATCTGGGGCGTCCCCGCATCGTCCGCCTCGCCGTGCTCGTCGACCGCGGCCATCGGGAACTTCCGATCCGGGCGGACCACGTCGGTAAAAATCTTCCCACCTCCACGGCCGAAAAGGTGCGGGTGCACCTGCGGGAAACCGATACCGCCAACGGTGTTGGCGTGGACGAAGTAGTGATTGAGGGTGGGCTATGAGGCACCTGCTGTCCACCCAGGACCTCAGCTACGCCGACGCCGTCGGAATACTCGACGTGGCCGAGGAGATGGCCGCCGTTGGGGAACGCGAAGTCAAGAAACTTCCGGCACTGCGCGGACGCACCGTCGTCAATCTCTTCTTCGAGGACTCGACAAGGACCCGTATCTCCTTCGAGGCCGCAGCCAAACGGCTCTCCGCGGATGTGATCAACTTCGCCGCCAAGGGCTCCTCGGTCTCGAAAGGCGAGTCGCTCAAGGACACCGCGCAGACGCTGGAGGCGATGAGCGCCGACGCCGTCGTCATCCGGCATTGGGCGTCGGGAGCGCCGCAGCGGCTTGCCACCTCCGGATGGATCGACGCCGCCGTTATCAATGCCGGAGATGGCACGCATGAACACCCCACACAGGCACTGCTTGACGCCTTTACCCTGCGCCATCACTGGTCCCGCCAGTCGGGCCACCGCTCGCC
>NZ_KI914665.1:0-18275 GCF_000520495.1 Arthrobacter sp. H14 | reverse complement strand
TGCGGGTGGCCATTGTCGGGGATGTCCTGCATTCGCGGGTCGCGCGTTCCAACCTTTGGCTGCTACAGACCCTCGGCGCGAAAGTGACGCTGGTGGCCCCGCCCACTCTGCTGCCGGTTGGCGCGGGCGGATGGCCCTGCGACATCAGCTACGACCTGGATGAGACACTCCAGCAAGGGGTCGACGCCGTCATGATGCTGCGCCTGCAGGCCGAACGGATGAACGACGCTTTCTTCCCCTCCACCCGCGAGTATTCGCGCAAGTGGGGCTTCGACGACGCGCGGCTGCGGGCACTCGGCGAACAGCCCGGAGCCGCCACCGTGATCATGCATCCGGGACCGATGAACCGTGGTCTGGAAATCTCCTCCGCCGCTGCGGATTCCGAACGCTCCACGGTCCTTGCACAGGTCCGCAATGGCGTTTCCGTCCGGATGGCCGCCCTCTACCTGTTGCTCGCGGGCGATTCACACCAGCAGAGCACACCAATTGAGCAGAAAGGCGCGGTGCTATGACAGCGCAAAACCGTTACCTGATCAAGGGAGCCGACCTTGCTGGCGCCGGCCGCACGGATCTGCTGATCGAAGACGGACGGATTGCAGCTACCGGCCGCGATGCCACCGGAAACGGTGCAATCGGCAACGGCGCAAAGGTCATCGACGCCGACGGGCTGGTCGCGCTGCCCGGCTTGGTGGACATGCACACACACCTGCGTGAACCCGGACGCGAGGACGCCGAAACGGTGGAAACCGGAACCAGGGCCGCAGCGCTCGGCGGATTCACCGCCGTGCACGCAATGGCTAACAGTTCGCCGGTCGCCGACACCGCAGGCGTCGTCGAACAAGTACACAGCCTGGGCCGCAGGGCCGGCTGGGTGGATGTCCGCCCGGTCGGAGCCGTCACCATCGGATTGGCGGGGGAGCGGCTGGCCGAACTGGGCGCCATGGCGGATTCCCGCGCAAAGGTCCGGGTGTTTTCCGACGACGGCATCTGTGTCTCCGACCCGGTACTGATGCGCCGGGCACTTGAGTACGTCAAGGCGTTCGACGGCGTCATCGCCCAGCATGCGCAGGAGCCACGCCTGACCGAAGGCGCGCAGATGAACGAAGGCGAAGTCTCGGCCGTGCTCGGCCTCGGTGGCTGGCCGGCCGTCGCCGAAGAGTCGATCATCGCCCGGGATGTGCTGCTGGCCAAGCACGTCGACTCACGGCTGCACGTCTGCCATGTCTCGACGGCCGGATCGGTGGAAATCATCCGCTGGGCCAAGGAACGTGGCATCAAGGTCACCGCCGAGGTCACTCCCCATCACCTGTTGTTGACGGACGAGCTAGTCCGCAGCTACGACCCGGTCTACAAGGTCAATCCGCCGCTGCGGACCGATGAGGATGTCCGCGCCCTCCGCGAGGGACTCGCGGACGGAACCATCGACGTCGTCGGCACGGACCATGCCCCGCACCCCACTGAGGCCAAGGACTGCGAATGGGCGCAGGCTGCGATGGGTATGACCGGACTTGAAACGGCATTGTCGGTGGTGCAGGAAACCATGGTGGAAACCGGCATGCTGGACTGGTCCGCCGTCGCACGGATAACTTCGACGACGGCGGCCGTCATCGGGCAACTGCAGGACCAGGGCCGCCCGCTGCAGGTGGGGGAGCCGGCCAACATCACCTTGGTCGATCCGGCCGCCCGCTGGACGGTTGAGCCGTCCAGGATGGCGACGAAGGGCCGGAACAGTCCCTTCGCCGGACGCCAGTTGCCCGGCGCCGTCATCGCGACATTCTTCAACGGCCATCCAACAGTGCTCGAGGGCAAGCTCGACACTCCGCGGCCAGGAGGTCCGGCGTGGAACGAGTAACCGCCGTTCTTCTGAGCGTTTGCGTCATTGCGGCCCTGCTGGCCCTGGTGGGTCTTGGCTGGCGCGCCCGGCTTAAGCGGCAGCAGCAGTTCGGCGAACTGCCGCCGGCACCGGCCGTGCTGTCACCGGCGTCGCTGCTCGTCGAAGGACAGTACGTGGTGACAACCACCGAAGGGGACTGGCTGGACCGCATCGCGGTGCACAGCCTCGGCGTGAAATCCAACGCGGCGTTGAGCATCCATGCCCAAGGCGTCCTGCTGCGCCGCACTGGAGCCCGGGATGTCTTCATTCCAGTCGGAGCGCTGAACCGGGTACGTACCGAAAGCGGCATGGCCGGCAAATTCGTCGAAAAGGAAGGCCTCGTGGTCCTCAGCTGGGGTCTCGCGGGTCATGGCGTCGACACGGCCTTCCGGACCAGGCACGCAGCGGAAAAGGCTCCGCTGGTGGAAGCCCTGGCCGAACTCCTACCCACAGAACCGCGCAACGGCGACATCAAGGACAGACAGTGACAGAACAAGCAATCATTTCCTCCGGCGCAGTGCTGGTCCTTGAGGACGGGCGGACCTTCCGCGGCACCAGTTACGGGGCCACCGGCACCGCCCTCGGCGAAGCGGTGTTTGCCACCGGCATGACGGGGTACCAGGAGACGATTACAGATCCCTCCTATGCACGCCAGCTCGTCGTGCAGACGGCACCGCATATCGGCAACACCGGAGTAAACCGCGACGACGCCGAGTCCCGCCAGATCTGGGTGGCCGGCTACATCGTCCGCGACGCCGCCCGGCGGCCATCCAACTGGCGCTCCGAGATGAGCCTCGACGAGGAATTGCGGGATCAGGGCATCATCGGCATCCAGGGCGTTGACACCCGCGCCATTACCCGGCACCTGCGAGAACGCGGCGCGATGCGTGCCGGAATCTTCTCGGGAGCGGAGGCAGCCCGGCCGGTGGACCAACTGCTGGCCGAGGTGACCGCCAGCGAGTCGATGGAAGGCTCGAAGCTGGCAGAGGAAGTCAGTATCGACAGCTCCTACGTCGTTGAACCGTCTTCCCACGGCTGGGATGGTGACACGAAATTCAGCATTGCCGCCGTCGACCTGGGCATTAAGTCCATGACGCCGCAGCGCCTCGCCGAACGCGGAGTGCGGGTGCATGTGCTGCCGGCCACGGCCACCCTCGAGGATATCGATGCGCTCGAGGTGGATGGCGTTTTCTACTCCAACGGACCCGGCGATCCCGCCACGGCCGAACATCAGGTGAAACTGCTGCGTCAGGTCCTCAACCAACGGATTCCGTTTTTCGGAATCTGCTTTGGCAACCAGCTGCTCGGCCGCGCCCTTGGCTTCGGCACCTACAAGCTCCGTTACGGGCACCGCGGCATCAACGTTCCGGTGATGGACCGGCACACCGGCAAGGTCGAAATCACCAGCCAGAACCACGGCTTCGCCGTCGACGCCCCACTGGATGGGCCGGTCGAGGCGCCCGAACCGGGATTCGGCCGGGTGGAAGTGAGCCACGTCTGCCTCAATGACGACGTCGTCGAGGGGCTCAATTGCCTCGACATTCCCGCGTTCTCGGTCCAGTACCACCCGGAGGCAGCTGCCGGACCGCACGACGCCGCCTACCTCTTTGACCGCTTTATCGACATGATGGCCGGCAACCGCGCAACCGGCGCGCAGCCGGACCAGCACCATTCGGGCAACAACCAGCCCAGCCAGGAGAACCATGCCTAAGAGAACCGATCTGAACAGCGTCCTCGTCATTGGCTCGGGCCCGATCGTCATCGGGCAGGCCGCCGAGTTCGACTACTCCGGTACGCAGGCCCTGCGTGTGCTGAAGGAAGAAGGCCTGCGGGTCATTCTGGTCAACTCCAACCCGGCGACCATCATGACGGATCCGGAGTTTTCCGACGCCACCTACGTGGAGCCGATCACGCCGGAGGTGGTAGAGAAGATCATCGCAAAGGAGCGCCCTGATGCGCTGCTGCCGACCCTGGGCGGCCAGACCGCGCTGAACACCGCCATCGCCCTGGATAAGAACGGCGTGCTGGCCAAGTACAACGTCGCGCTGATCGGCGCCAACGTCGAGGCCATTGAGGCGGGTGAGGACCGTTTTAAGTTCAAGGAAGTCGTGGCCCGCTGCGGCGCGGAATCGGCACGGTCCACCATCGTCCATTCCCTGGATGAGGCTTTCGCCGCCGCGGATGAGCTCGGCTATCCAATGGTGGTCCGGCCCTCCTTCACGATGGGTGGATTGGGGTCCGGATTGGCCTACAACGCCGAGGATCTGCGCCGTATTGCCGGCGCCGGCATCCAGTACAGCCCGACCAGCGAGGTACTGCTCGAAGAGAGCATTCTCGGCTGGAAGGAGTACGAGCTGGAGATGATGCGCGACACCAATGACAACGTCGTCGTCGTCTGCTCCATTGAGAATGTGGACCCGGTCGGCGTGCACACCGGCGACTCGATCACCGTTGCGCCGGCCTTGACCCTGACCGACCGCGAGTACCAGCGGCTGCGCGACATTTCCATTGCGGTTATCCGCGAGGTCGGAGTCGACACCGGCGGCTGCAACATCCAATTCGCCATTGAACCGGACACCGGCCGCGTCGTCGTAATTGAAATGAACCCGCGCGTTTCGCGGTCCTCGGCGCTGGCCTCGAAGGCCACAGGTTTTCCGATCGCCAAGATCGCGACGAAGCTCTCGCTCGGCTACACCCTGGACGAGATTCCGAACGACATCACCCGGCAGACACCCGCCTCCTTCGAGCCGACGCTGGACTACGTCGTCGTGAAGGTGCCGCGGTTTGCCTTCGAGAAGTTCCCGGCCGCCGATCCGACCCTGACGACCACCATGAAGTCGGTCGGCGAGGCGATGGCGATCGGCCGCAACTTCACCGAGGCGCTGCAGAAAGCGCTGCGGTCACTCGAGCAGAAGGGCGCCTCCTTCCGGTTCGACTCCGTCAATGAACTTGATGTTCCCGATCTGGTGGCCGCCGCCGCGCGTCCGACGACGGAACGGCTCGCCCAGGTGCAGCAGGCGCTGCTGGGCGGGGCCGGCATCGAGGAGTTGTACAAGAGCACCGGCATCGACCGGTGGTTCCTGGACCAGCTGCAGCTGCTCAATGAAGTCGCCGCGCAGATCAAGGCCTCCACAGGACTGAACGAGGATATCCTGCGCCTCGCCAAGCGGCATGGCTTCTCTGACGAGCAAATTGGTGCCTTGACGCACACGCCCGAGGCGGTCGTGCGCGGCGTCCGGCACGCACTCGGCGTGCGTCCGGTCTTCAAGACGGTGGATACCTGCGCGGCTGAATTCGCCGCCTACACCCCGTACCACTACTCGTCCTATGACGAGGAGGACGAGGTGGAACTGCACTCGAAGCCCTCGGTGATCATCCTCGGTTCCGGCCCCAACCGGATCGGGCAGGGGATCGAGTTCGACTACTCCTGTGTGCATGCGTCGATGGCCCTGCGCGAAGCCGGCTACGAGACAGTGATGGTCAACTGCAACCCGGAAACCGTCTCCACCGACTACGACATTTCCTCCCGGCTGTACTTCGAACCGCTGACGCTCGAGGACGTGCTGGAGGTCATCGCGGCCGAGGAACGGACCGGGGGAGTGATGGGCGTGTTCGTGCAGCTGGGCGGGCAGACTCCGCTGAAGCTCGCGCAGGCACTGTCCGACGCCGGCATCCCCATCCTCGGCACCTCACCCGAGGCGATTGACCTGGCCGAACACCGCGGCGCCTTCAGCCGGGTTTTGGACCAGGCCGGCCTCATCGCCCCGAAGAACGGCACGGCTGTCTCCTTCGAGGAATCGAAGAAGATTGCCGACGAGATCGGGTACCCGGTCCTGGTCCGGCCTTCCTACGTCCTCGGTGGACGCGGGATGGAAATCGTCTACGACGAGCCGAGCCTGTCCCGCTATATTGCCAACGCCACGGAGATCACTGCAGCGCATCCAGTCCTGATTGACCGGTTCCTGGAGGACGCGGTGGAGATCGACGTCGATGCGCTCTACGACGGCAAGGATCTGTATCTGGGCGGAATCATGGAACACATTGAGGAGGCCGGGATCCACTCCGGTGACTCCGCCTGTGTGCTGCCGCCAATCACCCTCGGTTCAGACATACTCGAGCGGGTCCGCACGGCCACCGAAGCCATTGCTGCCGGCGTCGGCGTCCGTGGCCTGATCAATATCCAGTTCGCCCTCGCCTCCGATGTGCTTTACGTGCTCGAAGCGAATCCGCGGGCATCCCGCACGGTACCGTTCGTCTCCAAAGCGACGGGTGTGCAGATGGCCAAGGCAGCGGCGCTGATAGGCACCGGTGTGAGCATCACCCATCTGCGCAGCGTCTACAAGCTGTTGCCGGAGACCGGCGACGGCGGCAGTCTGCCGGCCCAGGCGCCTGTTGCCGTGAAGGAGGCGGTGATGCCGTTCAGCCGGTTCCGTACTCCCGAAGGTACGGTCGTCGACTCGCTGCTCGGGCCTGAGATGCGTTCCACCGGCGAGGTGATGGGGATTGATCAGTACTTCGACACTGCCTTCGCCAAGAGCCAGGCCGCTACGAACAACCCGCTGCCGACGTCGGGCAAGGTCTTTGTCTCCGTCGCCAACCGGGACAAGCGGTCCATCATTATGCCGGTCAAACGGCTGACCGACCTCGGCTTCGAAATCCTCTCCACTGGCGGCACCGCCGACGTGCTGCGGCGCAACGGCATCCACGCCACGACGGTGCGCAAGGTGGCCGAAGGGAGCAGCGAGGACGGCCAGGGGACGATCGTCGACATCATCAACGCAGGCGGAGTCGACATGATCTTCAACACCCCTTCCGGTGGACAGGCGCGCGGTGATGGCTATGAGATCCGGGCCGCCGGTATTTCGATTGGCCGTCCGGTGATCACCACAGTGGCGGAGTTCGGCGCGGCGGTCCAGGCCATCGAGGCGATGCGTACCTTCGAGTGGAACGTCACGCCCCTGCAGGAGCACGCCGCCAAGCTTGCCGCTGCCTTTGCCGCGGCGGCCGAATGAGCGCAGCGGACATCCGTCCACCGTTCGGCGCGCGGCTGGAGCGGGCGATGGCCGACGGGGGGAACCTGTGTGTCGGCATCGACCCGCACCCACAGCTGTTGAACGACTGGGGCCTGGACGATTCGCCAGCCGGGTTGGAGACGTTTTCGCTCCGCGTGGTTTCGGCGTTGGCAGGCGAAGTTGCCGTCCTGAAGCCGCAGGTGGCGCTGTTCGAGCGGCACGGATCTGCCGGAATCGCCGTGCTCGAAAAGACTCTCGCCGCCGCGGCAGAGGGAGGAACTTTGACGTTGGCGGACGCTAAACGCGGCGACATCGGCTCGACAATGGCCGCCTACGCTGACGCCTGGCTGCGCGATGGTTCCGCTCTGGCCGCGGACGCCGTCACCCTGAGCCCCTACCTGGGCTTCGAGTCGCTGCGTCCGGCGCTTGATCTTGCGCGGCAGTCCTGCCGGGGCGTGTTTGTGCTGGCGCTGACCTCCAATCCGGAGGGCGCCACCGTACAGCACCGCGGAGAGCCGGGCTCGGTTGCCAAGGGCATTGTCCGGGCCACCGCGGCTGAAAACCATGACGGCGGCGGGGCGCTCGGCTCAGTCGGCCTTGTGGTCGGCGCCACCACCGGCGATGCCCTGAAAAGGCTGGGCATCAACCTGCAGCGGTTGAATGGACCCATCCTGGCGCCGGGGCTGGGCGCACAGGGTGCAACGCCGTCGGACATTAAAGCGACCTTTGGGCCCGTCTTTGACCGCGTCCTGGCGAGCACCAGCCGCGGCGTGCTGCAGGCTGGTCCCACTGAGCGGGATCTGCTCGCTGCCGCCACCGCGGCCCGGGACGAACTGTCCGCCCTGCGTGCCTAGCGCCAGTCGCCTGAAACGACCGGGAACGGTCCGCAGCTGCGAGAACGGTGCTGACCACCACCGTTCTCGCCGCCAAGCACCGGCCTCGGTATTTCCGGCGCCTAGAGCAGCGCGCCAGCACACCTGTCCTGTTGATTTTGGTGCGGCCTTGCGGATAGGTTCAGTTCAAGTCCAACCACCGGCGCGCCCTCAATCGTCAGCGCCTTACTCTTGCCTCCAGGAGTCATACGTGAGTCTTCGACCATTGTCCGACAGCGAACGCGACGCGGCACGCCACAAGGCAACCGCTGCCAGGGCGGCAAGGGCAACAGTCAAAGCTGAACTGAAGTCGGGCGAAACCACTGTGGCCGATGTGATTGCCCGCAGTGCCGAAAATGAAGCTATCGGAAGGCTGAAAGTGTCGGACCTGCTGGAGTCCCTGCCGGGTGTCGGCAAGGTGCGCGCCACTGCCATTATGGAAGAGGTGGGAATCGCCCCCACCCGCCGGGTCCGTGGCCTGGGTGTGCATCAGCGGGTGGCTTTGATCGCCCATTTGGGAGAGCGCTAAGTGCCAAGGGGAAATATTGCACATGGTCTTACGGTCCTCGCCGGCCCCACGGCTGTGGGCAAGGGAACCGTATCGACCTACATCCGGGACCACTATCCGCACGTCTGGCTCTCTGTCTCGGCCACCACCCGGCCGCCGCGCCCCGGCGAGAAAGAGGGCGTGCATTACTACTTCGTCAGTCCTGAACGGTTCGATGAGTTGGTTGCCGCCGGGGAAATGCTGGAGTGGGCCGTGGTGCATGGCCGGAACCGCTACGGGACACTCCGCAGCACCGTCGAGCAGGCCGTGGCTGAAGGCAGATCGGTATTGCTGGAGATCGATCTGCAGGGAGCCCGCCAGGTGCGGGAGAAAATGCCTGAGGCGAATTTCGTCTTCCTGTCCCCGCCGAGCTGGGACGAAATGGTCCGCCGGCTTGTGGGACGGGGCACTGAAACAGCCCTTGAACAGCAAAGGCGGCTGGAAACCGCTAAACTGGAACTTGCTGCCGAATCCGAGTTCGACCATACCGTCGTTAATGACGACGTCCAACGGGCGGCAGCAGAGCTTGTATCACTCATGGGACTGGCCCCCAGCGAACGCACCTGAACACAGGCAGCGGCGCGCCACTGGCCTTACCCAACCGAATTTGGAGATATTGTGTCGACACACAACGAAGGCATCATCAACCCGCCGATCGACTCGCTGCTGGAAGCATCTGATTCCAAGTACGCGCTGGTCATCTACGGTGCCAAGCGCGCGCGCCAGATCAATGCCTACTACGCGCAACTGCACGAGGGTCTCTTCGAGTACGTCGGACCGCTGGTGGACACCAAGCTGAACGAGAAGTCCCTCTCCATCGCATTGCGCGAAATTGACGAAGGCATGCTGGTTTCCACTCCGATCGAGCCGTCCGGCACGGGCGAGTAGCAGAACCGGCACAACGAGCAGCGGCGGCGTGCGTATCATCCTGGGTGTAGGTGGCGGAATCGCCGCCTACAAGTCAGCCACGCTGCTGCGGCTCTTCACCGAAGCAGGCCATTCGGTGACCGTCATCCCGACGGCGTCGGCCGGCGAATTCGTCGGCCGAGCCACCTGGGAGGCACTCTCCGGACAGAAGGTGCCGGAGGGCATTTTCGACGACGTCGAGAAGGTCAACCATGTGCGCCTCGGCCAGGAGGCCGACCTGATTGTGGTCGCCCCGGCGACGGCGGATCTGCTGGCGCGGGCCGCGGCCGGCATGGCCAATGACCTGCTGACCAACACTTTACTGATGGCGGCCTGCCCTGTCCTGATGGCCCCTGCCATGCACACCGAAATGTGGCGGCACCCGGCCACGTCCGCCAACGTTAAGTTGCTCCGCGAACGCGGAATTACGGTGTTGGAACCGGCCACAGGGCGCCTCACCGGAGTTGATTCCGGTCCCGGCCGGCTGCCGGAGCCGGACGAAATTTACGCCGCGGCGATGAACACCGCCGGCGGAGCTTCCGATGGGGCGGCTGTCACTCAACCGGACGCCCGTCAAACTGCCGCCTTTCAAAGCCCCGTGGCTCATAGTGCTGCCGTTCAGCCTGCCGCCGGTCCGCTTGCCGGCAGGACCTTTGTGATCACCGCCGGCGGTACCCGCGAGCCGTTGGATCCCGTGCGTTATCTGGGCAACCGATCCTCCGGCAAGCAAGGCGCAGCATTGGCGAAAGCGGCCCTGGACGCAGGCGCCACCGTGCACTTCATCGCTGCCCACACGGAAGTCGAGCCGCCGGCCGGAGTCGAGCTCACCGCCGTCGAAACCGCCCTCGAATTGCGTGAGGCGGCGCAGGCTGCCGCGCAAGCTGCCGACGTCGTCGTCATGGCTGCTGCTGTGGCGGATTTCCGCCCGGCTGAACTATCCGGCAGCAAGATCAAAAAGCGCGACGACGGCGAGGATCCAGTCATTACGCTGGTCCGCAATCCGGACATCCTGCAGGAACTGGTCCAAAACCGCGACGCCACCGGCTCGACCGGCGTACCGCTGATCGTCGGCTTCGCAGCGGAAACCGGCGACGCAGAGTCCGACATCCTCAGCTACGCCCGCCGCAAACTTGAGCGGAAAGGCTGTGACCTGCTGGTGCTCAATCAGGTCGGCACCGGCGTCGTCTTCGGACAGGATGAGACGTCGGTCCAGATCCTGAGCCCGGGGACCGAGGACACCGAGGCCGCGTCGGGCACCAAGGCCGACGTCGCCGTCGCCATCATCGACCGCATCGCCGTAGAACTCAAAGCACAGCACTGATCATTGCAGCGCTCAACGCAAGGTCACATCGTCCATACGGAATACGCGAAACCAGTAGAGTGATCAAGTGACTTCAGCTAATACCGCCCTGCGCCTTTTCTCCTCCGAGTCTGTCACTGAGGGACATCCGGACAAGATCTGCGACCAAATCAGTGACGCGATCCTCGACGCCATGCTGCGTGCGGATCCCAACTCACGCGTCGCCGTCGAGACCCTCGTCACCACCGGCCTGGTTCATGTAGCCGGAGAGGTAACGACCGATGGATACGTTGAGATTCCGCAGATCGTCCGGGACACGATCCTGAATATCGGCTACAACTCTTCGGATAAAGGCTTCGATGGCGCACGTTGCGGGGTGTCCATTTCCATTGGGCAGCAGTCGGCCGAAATTGCGAGCGGAGTATTCACGTCCCTTGAGACCCGCCAGGGCAGCAATAAAGATCCATTCGACGCCCAGGGCGCCGGCGACCAGGGCATTATGTTCGGCTATGCCACGGACGAAACCCCGTCATTGATGCCAGCACCGATTTCGCTGGCACACCGGCTGTCCGAACGGCTGACCGAGGTCCGCAAGACCGGCCTGCTGGGCTACCTCCGTCCCGACGGCAAGACACAGGTAACCATTGGATACGACGGCGATGTCCCCGTGTCGGTCGATACCGTCGTCGTCTCGAGTCAGCACGAGGCGCAGGTATCTCTCGATACGCTGCGTGCTGACCTGGCCAGGCATGTGATTGATCCTGTATTGGCCGATTCCAACCTTGACTCCTCCAAGGTCCAGCACATTCTCAATCCCGGCGGCGCCTTCGTCATTGGTGGACCGGTTGGCGACGCTGGCCTGACCGGCAGGAAAATCATCGTTGACACCTACGGCGGCATGGCCCGTCACGGTGGTGGAGCTTTCAGCGGCAAGGACCCGTCGAAGGTCGACCGTTCGGCGGCCTACGCCATGCGTTGGGTGGCGAAGAACGTCGTCGCGGCCGGACTGGCCCGGCGGGCGGAGATCCAGGTTGCCTATGCCATCGGTCAGGCGAACCCGGTTGGCATCTATGTTGAAACTTTCGGCACCGAAACCGTGGACCCGTACCGGATTGGAACGGCGATCCGCGAAATTTTCGACCTGCGCCCGCTGGGTATCATCCACGACCTGGATTTGAAGCGCCCCATCTACCAGAAGACCGCCGCCCATGGGCACTTTGGCCGCGATGACGAGGACTTCACCTGGGAGCGTACTGACCGGGTGGCAGAACTAAAGGCCTACTTTAACTCCTGACGCCCGGTACGCACCGAACTTTGTCGGTGCGCCCTGATTGAATATCAGTGGCTGATGCGGACAGTGTTGACGGGGTTGAAGGAGGGGTCGGCCATGGATGACGCGGGACAGCAGCTGTCGTTGCTTCAGGGCTTCAGCGCTCCGGTCAAAAGCTCCAAGGGCCTGCGTGCCGCAGCCGTGTTGCCCGTGGCCCAGGTCCTGATCGATTCGTCGCTTCCACACTTGGACCGGCTCTTCGACTACCTGGTTCCCGTCGAGCTCGACGAACGGGCCCGGCCCGGTGCACGCGTGAAAGTACGGTTTAGCGGACAGGAACTGCCGGGCTTTCTGGTGCGCCGGCTGGAAATCCCTTCGACTGCCGCCAAACTCAGCTTCCTCGGCAAAGTGGTGTCGCCGCAGCCGGTCCTCGCTCCGGATATTGCCGACCTCGCCAACCAGATCGCCGCGCGCTATGTCGGCACGGTGAGCGACGTGATCCGGGTTGCTGTTCCGCCCCGGGTCGCCGGAGTCGAGAAGGAATTCGATCCGGCGCCTGAACCTCCGGCCCGGACGACTGAACCACCCCCAGCCCAGGCGACTGACCCTTCTGCCAGGCAGGACGCAGCATTCGACCATCAGTCCGCGGACCTGCTGGCCGATTACTGCAACGGTGGCGGTTTCCTCGAAAGGCTGCGTCGCCTGGAGGCACCGCGGGCTGTGTTCACGTCGGCCCGGGGCTACGGTCCCCGGGCGTGGCCGCACGAGTTGGCCGATGTACTGCTTGCCGTCCATGGAATGGACTGCGGCGCTATCGTCGTCGTGCCTGATCAAAAGGACCTTGACAGGCTTGAGCAGGCACTTCTGGCCGTCCTTCCAAAGCAGGAATTCGCCAGGCTGAATGCCGAAGACGGGCCGACGCCGCGCTACCGCAATTTCCTGAACGTCCTGCACGGACGGGTAAAACTGGTGATCGGGACCCGTGCTGCCGCATACGCGCCGGTCAAGGATCTGGCCTTGGTCTGCTGCTGGGACGACGGTGACGATCTGCACATTGAACAGCGCGCCCCGTACCAGCACGTCCGCGAAGTCCTGCTGCTGCGGGCCGAGCAGTCAAGAGCAGCGGCAATAATTGGTGGTCTTTCCCGAACCAGCGAAGCCCAGCGTCTGGTGCGAAACGGGTGGGCCCAGTCCATCCACCCGGAACGGACGATGCTGCGGCAGATCACTCCGCGGGTGATCAATACTGCTGACAGCTATGAGCGTGAACGGGACCCGCTGGCCGTAAAGGCGCGGCTGCCGGGGGCTGCCTGGCGGGCAGCGCAAGAGGGGCTTAAGGCAGGTCCTGTCCTGGTCCAGGTGGCGCGCACGGGTTACGCACCCAACATTGCGTGCCAGCAGTGCAGGGAACCCGCGAGATGCACCCAGTGCCAAGGTCCACTGGCGAAAGCCGGCCGCGATGCCGTGCCGACCTGCCGGTGGTGCGCGCGGCCGGCGAATTCATGGCACTGTCAGTACTGCAATAGTCAGCAGCTGCGCGTCTCGGCGGTCGGCGCGGGCCGGACAGCGGAGGAGCTGGGGCGTGCATTCCCCTCGGTGCCGGTGATTTCTTCGGCCGGCGAGCATATCCGTGCCACGGTTTCCGATGCTTCAGCCGTTGTTGTCGCCACCCCGGGAGCGGAGCCGGTGGCTCCGGAAGGATATGCTGCGGCGCTCTTGTTGGATGGGCAATCTTTGCTCAGCCGCGAATCGCTGCGGGCGGGGGAGGACGCGCTGCGACGCTGGTTCACCGCTGCCGCCCTCGTACGCTCCGCCAAAGATGGCGGCAAGGTGGTGATCACCGCGGATGACCAGAGCATCGTCGGCCAGCTCGTCCGCTGGGATGCGGCCGGCGCTGCCGACCGGGAGCTGGCACAGCGGCAGGAACTCTCCCTGCCGCCCAGTGTCAGGGTCGCAGCATTGACCGGCCAGCCCACGACCTTGAAGCAGTTATTGGAGCGCGCAGAGCTGCCCTCAACGGTGCGGGTGATTGGGCCGGCTCCGCTGCCCGAAAGTCCACAGGAACGTCTCTCCGCAACCGAAGAGGTGAATGTTCCTGACCAGCGCATTCTGGTGTTCTTCCCTTACAGTGCCGCGGCGGCGGTTACCTCCGGCCTGCGCTCGGCCCGCTCGGCCATGTCCGCTAAAAAGACCGGCGGTTCCGTGCAGGTACGGTGCGACGGTGTGGACCTGATCTAGCACCCGGCCCGGTGTAGTTACGGCAACCGGTTTGATTCAGCGCGATCGGATTCGGTCCCACGCCGGTCAAACGCCTCCCTGGCCGCTTCCAGCAACTGCTTCGCGGACGCGTCCCAATCGTAGTTCGAGGCACGTGCCAGTCCTGCCGAAGCCATCTCCGTCCAGTGTTCCGGCTCCGCCAGGCTCTCTACGGCCGCGGCAAATTCTTCAGGACTGTCCGGGTCTACATAGGCAGCGGCGTCAGCGCCAACCTCCCGGAAAATAGCGATGTCGCTGGCGATCACGGGCGTACCGACAGACATGGCCTCGATCACCGGCAGTCCGTACCCTTCCGCCCGCGACAAAATGGCCAGCGCCGTCGTCCTGCGGAGCATTTGCTGATAGTCGTCGTCGGAAACGCCATTGTGGAATACCACCTGCATTCCCGGGGCCATGAGTGCTTCCAGCTCCGCCTGCCGCTCCGGGGAGATCCGGCTCAACAGGTGCAGGGTATAGCCAGGCAATTCAGCCATGCCGCGGATCAGTGTCTCGACATTTTTGTACGGCATGAACGAGCCCATATAGAGGATCGTCTTTTCCGGCGCCACCGAGGTATCACGTGGAATCTGCCCCGGCTGCGGGGCATTACCCACGATCCGGACCGATCGTTTGGTCAGGCGGTAGCGGTCAATCAACGACCGGGTCGTTTCGCTGATGGTCGCGACGACGTCGGCCCGGTTGAGCAGCAGCCGCTGTGGCCAGTAGGCCTTGTGATAGAGCCGCCACAGGATCCGTATTGGCAAGGGCAGAAAACCGGGAGGCTCGGGGTTCTCGTAGTAAATCAGGTCGTGCAGGGTCAGGACCAGAGGGTACTTCCGGCCCCAGCTGCCCATCGTCTGCATCGGACAGAACACGACATCGGGGCGCAGTCTATTGATCTTCCATGCCACGAACAGTTCCATCGGCGACAGCGGACTATTGATCTTCACATACGGCACATCCGGCAAAAGACTGAGCTGCCGCTCGTCGTGAATCAACATGACGACGTCGGCGTATTCCGCGGCCGCAGCGATCAGGGACGACCCGTAGCGGCTGATGCCATCGTGGCGGCCTGTCCGCGTGAACCGGGCGTCGATGAGAAGCTTCATACGTTATCCCTCGATCGTAATGACCCAAGGAAGTCCTGGATCAGTGCGGCCGCTTCGGCGGGCTTTTCGTAGTGGATCAGGTGCCCCACATTGTCGAGGAACACCAGTTTGGACCCTGCGATGGACTCCTGAAGCTGCCGCTGCCCGGCGACCGAACCGAGGTCGTCGTCGGTCGCGGCGATCAGCAATACAGGAAGCCTTAACCGGCCCGCCGCCTCGCGCACCGTGCCGCTGATGGAGGCGCGGAATGCTTCCAGCACCACCGTTCGGTTCGCAAACGCACTGAAATACCTGGCGTGTTCAGCATGGATCCACTGGCGCAGAACCGGGTCCTTAGTCCGTGCCATCAGGATACTCATGGCACGGACGATCAACCGGTTGCGGAGCAGGAACAAACCGGCCCGTTCCGGCAGCCGGGCACAGAGAAGATAGTAAAAACCGGTCAATCTCGACAGAAACGCCTTCGAGCCCTTCAAAGCGGGCTCACAGATGGGATTGACGAGGATCAGTGCCTGCAACGCGTGGGAGGGCGAGGCCGCGAAATGTGCCGCGACGATGGATCCAAACGAGTGACCGAGCAGCACGGTGTCCTCCGGCAGCTGCAGTGACTCCATCAACGTTTCGACGCAACGGACATAGTTCGGAACGTTGTGTTCGCCTTCCAGCGGGGCGGATTCGCCGAAACCCGGCAGATCCGGAACGATAACCCGTGCCTGCGGCAGCCTCTCGACAATCTTCAGCAGTCCATGGTGGTCGCCGCGGAAACCATGCAGCATCACCATAGTCGGATGAGGCCGGTCCGGTTCGGCGGGGGAGTAATTCCAATAGCGCACGGAAAAGCCGTGATGCAGGAACTCCCGGGCCACCGCTCTATCCTGCAGCTGCAGGGCCACTAGTTCACCTCGTTGGGATGCGAACCGTACCGCTTGCCACGCTCCAGGGCGGCGATTCGTTCAATCGCGGCGTCGTCCAAAATGAAGTCAAAGACATTGATGTTCTCCCGGATCCTGCCCGCCGAGCTCGCCTTGGGAATGACGATATTGCCCATTTGGACATGCCAGCGCAGAATCACCTGCGCCGCTGATTTGCCATACTCCTTGGCAAGCTCCAGGAATACCGGCTCCTGCAGCAGTGATCCGCGGCCAAGCGGACTCCACGCTTCGGTACGGATTCCATGCTTGGCGTGGAAGTCCTGCAGCCTGGTCTGCTGATTCAAGGGATGCAGCTCCACCTGGTTCACGGCAGGCGGAACGTCCGTTTCCGCCAACAGTTTTTCCAAATGTTCAGGCTCAAAATTGGAGACGCCGATCGCCCGGACCCTGCCCTCGTGGTAGATGGCTTCCAGGGCACGGTAGGTTTCCACGAAGAGGTCCTTGGCCGGGCAGGGCCAATGGATCAACATCAGGTCGATGTACTCCAGTCCCAGCTCGGACATTGAGGTATCGAATGCGCGCAGGGTCTGGTCGTAGCCGTGGTGGTCATTCCAGACCTTGCTGGTGATAAACAGGTCCTCACGGCTCAGCCCGTCACCGGCGACGGCGTTACGTACAGCCTCTCCTACACCCGATTCATTAGCGTAGAGGGCCGCTGTATCGATACTGCGGTAACCCGATTCGATCGCCAACGTCACCAATCCGGCCGTTTCAGCCGGCGGAACCTTGTAGACGCCATATCCTAGTTGCTCCATTTTGACGCCGTTGGCAAGGGACAATCTGGGGACTGTGTGCATGGGAACGACTCTACCCATTCTCTGCTGCCACCTGCACGAGGCGCCGGGCTGTGACCTCGTCGAGGATCAGGTCCGTGGCCAATCCGGCGGCCAACGCTCCGCGCAGACCGTTGATCTTTGACTCGCCGGAGACAACGCAGATCCGGCGCCGGGCAGCGCGCAGAACGCTGAAGTCCGGTCCGCTGGAACGATCGTTCATGGCAATGCCCTGATCAGTACCATCGGCCCGGAAGAAAACCGTAGCGGCATCGCCAACCACTTCGTCGGCAGCGAGCATTGCCAGTGCATCCGGGTCCAGGTATCCGCCGCTGTATACATGACTGGGGATCTCGGAACCAACCGAACCGACGCCGAAAATCGCCGTCGTCATCCGCGACTGCAGGTCCAGGATCCGCTGCACGCTGCGTTCACCCCACATTGCCGTCTTGGTTGAGGGACGGTCGAAGAAGGCTGGAACGGGAAATTGTTCAACCCGGGCGCCGTACGCTTTCCCAAACCGCCGCAGAATTTCACTCGCGTAGGTGATTCCCGTCGTCTGGGTGTTGCCCGCCCCGTTGAGCTGAACAACTGTGCTGTCGTGTGTGATCTTGCGCGTCAGGTGCCGGCTCACCGCGCTGATAGTGGAACCCCAGGCGACTCCAATGATGGCGTTCGAGCCAAGCAGTGGACCAATGGTCCGCGCCGCCTGGATCGCCACCCGCTCGAGTACTTCGGCCTCGTGACCGGTCTCGGTCACTGGAACCACATGCGCCTCGACGCCGAACTCGCGGCTGATCTGCTGCTCCAACTGCGGTGCACGCTCGTGCGGGCTCGTGATCTGGATCTGCACGACGCCGGTTTCCCGCGCACTGGACAGCAGCCTCGAGACAGTTGACCGCGACGTCCGCAGCTCACGTGCGATGGCATCCATTGTCATGTCTTGGAGGTAGTACATTTGTGCAGCCCGCAGGGCGTCCAGCGCCCGGGAGGAAGAGGCTCCACCGCTCGCCGGAACCGGCAGCTCGGCCGTCCGGGTGCGGTGCCTGTCGGCAAATGGACGGGGAACAGAGGGACCGATCATTGAATTCACCTTTTGCACATTTGTGCAATTGAGTTGACCCCGAGGAATCATGTCAAGATGCCCGGCTGGATCGATTCGCAGAATCATTTGAGAATGCCCGGATAGCTGGTTGCGTTTTCGGTCCTCTTTTTGATGTGGTCAGGGTCAGCAGTTCGGCTGTAAGGGCCTGGATTTCACGCTGGATCTTTGCCGGGTTCAGCGGCGTGTTCTCTCGGGTCAGTTTCGTCTTGGTCTTCTTCAAGACGGTCCCTTCATCGGCGAGGACCCGTTGGTACGGGGTGGCCGGCTTGTCGTATTTCTTGGTGATTTTAGCGCCGGTGCGGGTCTTTGAGATGAGCTTC
>NZ_KI914664.1:27379-35905 GCF_000520495.1 Arthrobacter sp. H14 | reverse complement strand
ACCGCCCCGGCAGACACACCGCTACGCGGACATTCTCAAATGATTCTTCGAATGCCGCTACGCGGACATCTTTAATGAGTCAACGCGGTCCCTGTTGGCGGCAGCTGCATTGTGATTACGATGGACAGATGGCATCACCAATCGAGGACTATGCATTGCTGACGGATCAGCATACCGGGTCTTTGGTGTCCCGGACGGGCAGTATCGAGTGGCTTTGCTTCCCGAGGTTTGATTCGGAATCGGTTTTCGCTTCGCTGCTCGGTGATGACGACGACGGGCACTGGCGGCTGGCTGCCGAAGGCGGCACCGTGACCGAATGGGGTTACATCGAGTCGACGTTCGTGCTGCAGAGCCGCTGGGAAACGCCGGACGGTGCCGCACTCGTCACGGACTTCATGCCGGTGGGAGACCGCAGGGCCTCGGTGGTCCGCCGGATTGAGGGCCTCGAAGGTGAGGTCACGATGGCAACCGAGTTCCGGATCAGGTTTGGCTATGGCGCCGTTTTGCCCTGGGTTCAGCGGATCAAGAACAAGGATGAGAACAGGGCGAACGACGACGGTGAAGCGATCGTTGCCATGGCCGGTCCGGACGCGCTCGTAATTCACGGAAACTATCTGCCTAAGCCGTCCGGGCATGCCCACAAAGGCAAGTTCACGGTGAAGCCGGGCGAAGTGGTTGATCTGGAATTGATCTGGTTCCCCTCGCACCGCCCGCCGCCGACCATGACCGATGTGGACAAGACGCTCAAGGAGACGACCGAATTCTGGCAGGGTTGGGCCTCATACTGCACCCAGAAGGGTCCGTACGCCGGCGCCGTCGAACGTTCACTGCTGGTGCTCAAAGCGCTCACGCATGAGGATACCGGCGGCATTGTCGCGGCGCCGACGACATCGTTGCCGGAGCAGTTCGGTGGCGAACGGAACTGGGATTACCGGTTTTGTTGGCTGCGGGATGCGGCGCTGACCCTCGAGGCGATGCTGGTCCACGGCTACGAGGACGAGGCGCAGAAGTGGCGCAACTGGCTCCTCCGCGCCGTCGCAGGAGATCCTGAGGATCTGCAGATCATGTATGCCATTGACGGCGGACGG
The DNA here is from genome assembly GCF_000520495.1 of Arthrobacter sp. H14. GTDB lineage: Bacteria > Actinomycetota > Actinomycetes > Actinomycetales > Micrococcaceae > Arthrobacter_C. The sequence continues at coordinate 34,817 of NZ_KI914664.1, read as the reverse complement.
AACCTCCCGGAGAAGGAGCTGGCGCACCTGTCCGGTTATGAAAAATCGACGCCGGTCAGAGTCGGGAACGGGGCGGTCAGCCAGTACCAGGCGGATGTGGTTGGCGAGGTCATGGTGGCGCTGGAGAAGCTGCGCAATGCCGGGGTCAAGGAGGACAACTTCTCGTGGCCGCTGCAGCGGGCGATGCTTGGCTACCTGGAGAAGCATTTCGACGATAAAGACCACGGCATCTGGGAGATGCGCGGGCCGCAAAAGTACTTTACGCATTCACGGGTGATGATGTGGGCTGCGCTCGACCGCGGTGTCCGCGCCGTGCGCGAGCATGGGTTGAAAGGGCCGGCCGACCGTTGGCAGAAGCTCGTGGACTCGCTGCGCGACGAGATCATGGAGCACGGCTTCAACAAGGAGCTTAATTCATTCACCCAGGCGTATGGCGAGCTGCAGACGGATGCTTCGCTGCTGCAGATTCCCCAGATCGGGTTCCTGCCCTACGACGATCCGCACATGCTCGGCACGGTTGCGTACATGGAACAGGAACTGCTGGACGACGCCGGCCTGCTGTTGCGCTACCGCACACACGCCAGCGTGGATGGCCTGGCCCCGGGTGAGCATCCGTTCCTGGCCTGCTCGTTCTGGCTGGTGGAGCAGTACGCGTGCTCGGGCCGGGGCGACGAGGCTCAGCAACTGATGGACCAGCTGATTGGTTATTCCAATGAACTGGGTCTGCTCAGCGAGGAGTATGCCACCAGCAAGAGCCGGATGGCGGGAAATTATCCGCAGGCGTTCTCGCACCTGACACTGGTCCGGGCGGCCGATGCGCTCGAAGGCCATGCGCAGGATCCCGTGGAACCGGTGGAAGCGTGACGCCGAAATCCGTGACGGCTCTGGCGGGGCTGCTGACCGTCAGCGCGGTGAACCATTTCATCACTCCGCATTTCTACTATGCGGTCGTGCCGCCGGCGATCACCACCCGGGAGGGAATCAGGTCCAGGAAGAATTGGGTCCATTTCAGCGGTGTGATCGAGTTCGCGGGCGCCGCCGGGCTGCTCTTTCCGCCGACCCGCAGGGCAGCCGCCACTTGCACGGCCGTGATGTTTGCAGGCTTTACCGTCGGCCATATCAGTGCCCTTAAGCGGGCCTTCGGTCCGAAGGGATCGCGGAAGGCGCGGACGATCCACAGCCTCCGGTTGCCGTTGCAGATTCCGCTGGTTGCCTGGGCGTGGAGTGTCCGGCGGCGGTAACTGGCTGGAGGTGCCGGCGCTCCGTTACTCTCAGATGATGAGCTCCACCGTCCCATCCAGTCCGGCGCCGGGCACATCCTGGAGGAAATCGCCGGCAGTCCGGGTGGGTCTTTCGATCAGCATCGCCACCGGCCTTTATGCCATCTCCTTCGGCGCGCTGTCCGTCACCGCGGGCCTGACCTTCTGGCAGACCATGATCCTGAGCCTATTCATGTTCAGCGGTGGTTCGCAGTTTGCCTTCATCGGCGTGATCGGAGGCGGCGGTACCGGCGTCGCCGCGATGAGCGCGGCGACCCTGCTCGGTATCCGCAATGGTGTCTACGGCATGCAGATGAACGCGCTCGTGCGGCCCAAGGGGTGGCGGAAAGTCGTGGCCGCGCAGGTCACGATCGATGAATCCGCTGCGACGGCGAGCGGGCAACTGGAAAACTCCGAGCAGCGGCGTGGGTTCTGGACGGCCGGGCTGGGTGTTTTCACGCTGTGGAACCTCTTTACCGCCGTCGGGGCACTGGCAGGCGATGCATTGGGCGATCCGCAGCAGTGGGGTCTCGATGGCGCTGCCGTCGCTGCATTCCTGGGCTTATTGTGGCCAAGACTGCAGGCGAAGCAACCGGCCAGCATCGCCGTCGTCTGCGCGTTGGTGACGGTCCTGACCATTCCCTTCCTGCCATCCGGCGTGCCGATCCTGGTGGCGGCGGCCGTGGCCGGGGCAATCGGCTGGTTCAAGCACGACGCCGTTCCGGCCGGCATGGCGCCTGATATCGAGCCGTATGAAGAGCCGTACAGCGAGCACGATCTCGACCACTACGCCAAGGACCATACGGTGCACGGGCAGAACGACCCGGGGAACGATCGATGAGTCTGTGGTGGTGGTTGCTGCTGGCCTGCGCGCTGGGGTTCGCGATCAAGTTTTCCGGATACCTGCTGCCGCAGCGGATGATGGATAACCCCCGGATGTCCCGCGTCGCGGCGACCCTGACAATTGGGCTGCTCGCATCGTTGACGATGGTGAACGCGTTCTCGGGTGGACAAGCGTTGACCTTGGACGCGCGGGTCGTGGCGCTCGGCGCGGCGGCGGTGGCGCTCTGGTTGCGGGCACCGTTTTTGGTGGTCGTCATTGTCGGGGCGGTTGCGGCAGCGCTGACAAGGCTCACCGGCTGGGGATAGGACGGCTTGCCACGACGGCGGCTGTTGCCTCGGCAATGGCACGCTCTTCATCGGTGGGAACCACGAGAACCTGAATAGCAGAGTTGCCGGTCGAGATGATCCGGGCTCCGTCGGCCGGCCCAAGGTTCGCGCCGTCGTCGAGCTTCACCCCCAGCGGCGCCAGCCGTTCAACAACCGCCTGTCGGAACTGCGGTGAGTTTTCGCCGATGCCGGCGGTAAAGACGATCGCCCGCGCACCGCCGACCGCGACGTGATACCCGCCGATGTATTTGGCAAGCCGGTAGGAGGAAATTTCCAGCGCCAGCCGGGCGCGTTCGTCGTCGTCGACGGCTTCGACGATGGAACGCATGTCGTTCTGCCCGAACAGTGCCTTGAGCCCGGACTTCTTGTTCAGCATCTCGTCCAGCTCGTCGGCACTGAAGCCTTCCCGCTCCAGGAACAGCAGGATGGACGGGTCAAGGTCGCCCGAACGTGTGCCCATCACCAGCCCCTCAATCGGGGTGAAACCCATCGATGTGTCAACACTGATACCACCCTGGATGGCGGTCGCCGAGGCGCCGTTGCCCAGATGGGCGACGACGGCGTTGAACTCTCCGAGTGGACATCCCAGCAGTTCCGCTGCCTGCTGGGTGACGTATTCGCAGGAAGTGCCGTGAAAGCCGTAGCGGCGGATACCGTACTTGCGGTAGAAGTCGTCGGGAATGGCATACCGCCAGGCCCGTTCCGGAAGAGTACGGTGGAACGCCGTATCGAAGACGGCCACCTGCGGCAGGTTCGGCCATTTATCGGCGATGGCTCGGATGCCGAGGACGTTGGGCGGATTGTGCAGCGGCGCCAGCGGATTGAGCCGTTCAATGGCCCGGGTAATTTCATTGGTGATCAGCACCGGTTCGCCAAAACGTTCACCGCCGTGCACCACGCGGTGGCCGACGGCGTCGATCTGCCGGTCACCCAAGGCCGCGGTGAGTTCGGAGTTGATTTGCTCCAGGGCGGCGGTATGGTCCTCGACTTCCCCCTCGCCAATGCGTTCGACGATTCCCTCGGTGAGGATGGCTTCGTGGTGGTCGTCCGCGCCGGGGAGCGGGACTTCCCGGACCTGGTACTTGATCGAGGAGGAGCCGGAGTTGAGAACCAGAACGAGCATTAAGACTCCCGGGAAGGTTGTGCCTGGATGGCCGTGATGGCCACAGTGTTCACGATGTCCTCCACGGTGCAGCCGCGGGAAAGGTCGTTGACCGGTTTGCGGAGCCCCTGCAGTACAGGCCCGACGGCGACCGCCCCGGCGGACTGCTGCACCGCCTTGTACGTATTATTGCCTGTATTCAGGTCGGGGAATATAAATACCGTTGCCTGCCCCGCCACGGAGGAATCGGGCAATTTCGACTCGGCGACGGCGGCGTTAGCCGCGGCGTCGTACTGGATGGGACCTTCCACCGGCAGGTCCGGGCGGCGGTCGCGGACCATGCCGGTCGCCCGCCTGACCTCCTCGACGGAACCGCCGGATCCGGATTCGCCGGTGGAGTAGGAGAGCATGGCAATGCGGGGTTCGATGCAGAACTCTTCAGCAGTTTCGGCGGAGGCGATGGCGATGTCGGCCAGCTGCCCGGCGTCCGGTTCTGGATTGACCGCGCAGTCGCCGTAGACAAGGACACGGTCGCGCAGCAGCATGAGGAAGACCGAGGAGACGATCTCAACGCCATCGCGGGTTTTCACGAACTCGAGGGCCGGTCGGATCGTGTTGGCCGTGGTGTGGGCGGCGCCGGAAACCATGCCGTCGACCTTGCCGAGCTGGACCATCATCGTTGCGAAGTAGGCCCCTTCGAGCATCTTTTCCCGTGCCGCGGCAAGATCCACACCTTTGTGCTCACGGAGCCGGGCGTACTCGGTGGCAAATTCCTCCCGAAGGCCGCTCGTTTCCGGATCCACCAGGTCCACTCCGTCCAGGCTCACGCCTTCGCTGGCGGCCAGTTCGCGCACCTGCTTTTCCGGACCCAGGATGGTCAGAGCGCAGACATCCCGGCGGCGCAGGATTTCCGCCGCCTGCAACACCCGGGCATCCGTCCCCTCCGGCAGGACAATATGCATCCGTTCGGACCGGGCGCGCTCGATCAGCTCATGCAGGAACCTCAGCGGCGTGGTTTTCTCCGGCCGCGGAATGGTCAGCCGTTCGATTAGTTCCGCTCCGTCCACCCGGTTGGACCAGGCCCCGAGGGCGGCGGCGATCTTGCGTGGCTGGCCGGTGGTGATTTCCCCGCGCACGCCGCTGACCCGCCGCGCCGTCGAGTAGGTGTCTTCCGGGTGTTTCAGGACCGGGAACGGCGCTTGGTCCAGCAAGGTCGCGATGTGCTCCTCTGGCTCGAGCCCGCCGGTCAGGATCATGCCTGCCGGAACCGGGAAGTCGGACGACAAGGCCGAGGCCAGAGTTGCGACCAGGAGGTCGGCGCGGTCGCCCGGGACAATGACCAGCGTGCCGTCCGTGAGCTCGTGCAGGAAATTGCCGACACTCATGGCGGCGACCTTGGTGGAAACAATGTCACGTTCCAGATTGCGGCTGCCGGCCACTCGTTCGAGTTCCAGATCGGAGGCCACTTCCGCGACGGTTGGCCGGGACACCTCCGGTATTTCGGGAATGATGTACACCGGCCGCTTGGAAGCTCCGGGCCGGACAGCCTTGCCGATTTCCTCGAGCGCTTCCGGATCCGCGCGGTTCACCATCATGGCCAGCAGGGAACAGTTGGCTGCGGACAGCTCACGGCGGGCGACGTCGACGGCGTCGGCGGCCTCTTCCACGGACATGTCACCGGCGTTGACGACGGCGAGAACCGGGCATCCGAGATTGTTGGCGAGGCGGGCATTGAGATCGAATTCGACGGCGGCGTCGTGACCGGTGAGATCCGTTCCCTCGACGATGATGACATCGCATTCGGCGGACATTTCCCCGAAAATTGCCACACACCGGGAGTCGATCTCGTCGCGGTCCCCGCTGGCCAGCAGGTTCCGGGCCTCATGGGCGCTGAGTCCGGCACGGCAGCTTTCGGCAGGAAGGTCGAACTGCTTTTGGATCATATCAACCATCGGATCGGCTGAGACGTCGTCGCCGTCGGAAATGGGACGGAAGAAGCCGACTCTGCCCGCGTGCCGGTGCAGTGTATCGGCCAGGCCAAGGCTGATCAGCGACTTCCCTGAGCTGGGCGTCATCGCGCTGATGTAGATCCCTTTGGCCATCCGCGCCATCCTTTGCTTCGGCTCCGTTTCCGCATGCCGTCCACCCATCCTGTCAAACCTGTCAGTCCGAAACCACCGTTGACCGTAACAGCCTTGTGGCGCGGTGCCGGCGCGCGTAGAGTTCAAGCGATTCATCGGGGAATACAGCAAACCAGGGAGTAGTCGTGGCCGAGTCAGTCAACACACAAGGTGTGTCGGAAGAAACCCCGAAGTGGCGCATAGTCGGTCCCGGCCTCGTCGCGGCGGCAACCGGCGTCGGCGCGGGCGACCTGGTCGCGACCCTGCTGGCAGGCAGCCTCTACGGCTATGTACTGCTGTGGGCCGCGGTGCTGGGCTGCATCTTCAAGATCGTACTGGTGGAGGGCACCGGTCGCTGGTATCTCGCTACCGGCAAGACGATTTTCCAGGGCTGGCGTTCGCTCGGCATCTGGACCAGCTGGTATTTCGGCATTTACGTCGTCCTGTGGGGTTTCGTGTACGGCGCCACCGCCATGACGTCGAGCGCCCTTCCCTTGGCGACGCTCTTCCCCGGCATTCCCCTCAATGTCTTCGCCGTCATCTCCGGCATCGTGGGATTGGCGATGGTCTGGTTTGGAAAGTACGGCGGCTTCGAAAAAATCATGACCGTGATGGTGGGCATCCTCTTCGTCGCCGTCGTCGGATCCGCTGTCCTGGCTGTCCCCAATCTGGGCGGCATTATCTCCGGCCTCGTTCCCCGGTTGCCGGAAGGTTCCCTCTTCTACGTACTGGGAATCGCCGGCGGCGTGGGCGGAACCATTACCCTGGCGGCCTATGGCTACTGGCTGAAGGAGAAAGGCTGGCACACGCCGCAGTGGATGAAGGTCATGCGGATCGACAACTCCGTTGCCTATATCGTCACCGGCATCCTGGCTATTTCCATGTTGATTGTGGGAGCGGAACTGCTGTTCGCCGCAAACATTGCTTTGTCCGAAGGCGACGACGGCCTTATCGATCTGGCGGATGTTCTCGCGGACCGTTACGGAGAGACATGGTCTGTCATCTTCCTGGTCGGTTTCTGGGCGGCGTCGTTCTCCTCCCTGCTGGGCGTCTGGAATGGCGTATCCCTGATGTTTGCCGACTTCGTTGTCAATTACCGCAAGCATCCAAAAGACCTGTCTGCTGACAAAGCGCCGGGATCGGGCAGTAAGCAGGCACGCGCCTACATGCTCTGGCTGACCTTCCCGCCCATGTTGCTGCTGCTGATTGGCGAGCCGTTTGCCCTGATTGTCGCCTACGGCGTGCTCGGTGCATTGTTCATGCCATTCCTGGCGATCACCCTGCTGTGGCTGCTGAACAGCAAACGGGTGCCTCAACAGTGGCGCAACAAGGCGCTGAGCAACGTGCTGCTGAGCGTGGTGGCCCTGGTCTTCATCGTGCTCGGCTTCCAGGAACTCTACAATCAGGTGGCACCGCTCTTGGGAGGGTAGCGACGGCTTATATCCGGATGGCGGACATGGCAGACTAACAGCATGCTTGTTGCCTTTTCAGTAGCCCCTTCCGGAACTCCCGACGGCGATGCGCCGGCCAACAGCGGTTCGTCCACTGGCAACGCGTCAGTGCACGACGCCGTGGCGGCCGCCGTCAAGGTCGTCCGCGATTCCGGTCTGCCAAACCACACCAGTTCGATGTTTACCGAAATCGAAGGGGACTGGGACGAGGTGATGGAGGTGGTCAAACGGGCCACCGAAGCCGTCGGCCGCTATGGCAGCCGGGTATCGCTGGTGCTGAAGGCGGACGTCCGCCCCGGCCACACCGGCGAATTGACCGGCAAGGTCGAGCGGCTC
>NZ_KI914664.1:26299-27279 GCF_000520495.1 Arthrobacter sp. H14 | reverse complement strand
CATCGACGGCGGCAGCTGAGCGCTATTCCAGCGGAACCTAAGAAGGAGTCAGCGTGAAAGACCAGTGGAACGACGTCGACGAGTACCTTAAGCGCACCGTGGTGGGACCGGATGATGCGCTGGAGCAGGCGGTACGCGCCACTGCCGACGCCGGTATGCCCGCCATCGAGGTCACCGCGGCCCAAGGGAAGCTGCTGATGCTGCTCGCGCAGATCCAGGGCGCGCGAAAAGTGCTCGAAATCGGTACTCTGGGCGGGTTCAGCACCATCTGGATGGCACGCGGTATTCCCGGGGACGGCCGGATCGTCAGCTGTGAGTTCGAACCCCGGCACGCGGAAGTCGCACTTGCAAACCTGGAGCGGGCCGGCCTTTCCGACAAGGTGGATATCCGCGTCGGCGCAGCCCTGGACACCCTGCCCACACTGGCAGGCGAGGCGCCTTTCGACCTGTTCTTCATCGATGCGGACAAGGCCAATAATCCGAACTATCTTGAGTGGGCGGTCAAACTTTCCCGGCCGGGAAGCGTGATCGTGCTGGATAATGTCGTCCGCGGCGGCAGTATCCGCGACGGCGCCGTCGCCGAAGACGCTTCAGAAACCGGCGGAGCTGCGGGAGGTGCTGGAGCAGGAAGTGTCGAAGACGAGGATATCCGCGGCACCCGTGAAGCCCTCGAATTGCTCGGAAGCCACCCCCGGCTCGATGCGACGGCGATCCAGACGGTTGGTGCGAAGGGCTGGGACGGGTTCGCCATCGCCGTCGTACGTTAATAGCATGGAGGCATGACCGTCCCGCTGCCCGAGTATGAGATCCGCCGGGCCGGACCCGAGGATGCCGCTGCATACGCGCGGACGCACGTCCAGACCTTGCGCGAAACGTATGCCCACATCATGCCGGAAGAATTCCACCAGCGTTATGAGTCCACTTTGGACCAGGTGATCGAACGCCACCGCGCCCGTCTCGAGCAGGAAAGCGGCGGCGGC
>NZ_KI914664.1:19211-26199 GCF_000520495.1 Arthrobacter sp. H14 | reverse complement strand
GCAGCTGGGTGGCGGTGGACTCCACCGGGACCGTCGTCGGGATTGCAGCAGCCGGACCCAAGCGCGACGTCGAGTGGCAGCGGGATGCGCCGCCGTCGCCCATTGCTTTGGAGCTGCACCACCTTTACACCCTGGCCGCCACCCACGGTTCCGGGCTGGGGCAGCGGATGCTTGATGCCGCCATCGACGACCGGGCAGCCTACCTCTGGATCTTGAACGACAATCTGAGGGCGGAACGGTTCTACCGGCGCAACGGTTTCGCCCCGGACGGTACTTCACTTCTGTGCGGGCCGAGCTGGTATGACAAGCCGATGTTCCGGATGGTGCGGCGCTGATGGCGAAGGGAAAAACCAGGAAAGCCAGGTCCAACGGCGGGGGCTCCAAGGATGGCGGGGATTCGAAAGGTGGCGGGGGCCCTAAAAGCCGTGCGGAGTCCCGGTCTGGTGTATCAGGTCAACGGCAGGGCCCGGCGGACGGCGTTTATGAGGTGGACACCGGCACCGCTGAGTTAATTTCCGACGACGACAATCCGACCGGCTGGCTGCTCAAGCTCAACGGTGTGCAGACGTCGCACGTGGACGTTGTTGACCCGCTGCGCCTCGAATTCGAGTACATGGCCTGGATGGCCCGGCTGATTGAATCGCACTGGGGTTTCGACGAAAAGTTGCGGGCGTTGCACCTGGGTGGGGGAGCGTGCTCGATGGCCCGGTACCTGGCGGCGGCCTACGGCAACGCGCGGCAGGTCGTCGTCGAAATTGATGGCAGGTTGGCTGCCCTGGTGCGGGAGTGGTTCAACATCCCGAGGGCGCCGCTGGTGCGGATCAGGGTCGGCGAGGCGCGTGAGGTGACCGAATCATTGACGGACGAGAGCCGCGATCTGATCATCCGTGACGTGTTCTCCCGGCAGTACACTCCCGTCGCCCTGACAACAGCCGAATTCACCGCATCCGCCCGGAGAGTACTGGCACCGGGTGGGATCTACATGGTCAATTGCGGAGATTCCCCGGACCTGGCGACTGCCAAGCGGGAAATGGCCACCATCGGCTCGGTTTTCGCACACACGCTGATCATTGCGGATCCGCCGATGCTCAAGGGCCGGCGCTACGGGAACGTCATTATTGCCGGCAGCGATGTGCCGATCGGAAACGATCCGCGGCTCGCCAGGGACCTGCTCGGCGGCGGGGTCCCAGCCCAGGTGTGGGAAGACGTGCGGGTGCGCCAGTTCTGCACCGGCGCGAAGATCCTGACCGACGATGAGGGGCTCGTTCAGTGAGACTTCACCGCTGCTGCCCTACAGCCTTGCCGGTAGTCCGTGGCTAGCCGGGGAGGTGGGCGCGTACCCCGCGCCGCATTACTTGTGACCGGTCTGACGGCCATCTCCACACTGCTCGGCTTCTTCCGGGATATCGTGATCGCCGCCGTCTTTGGCGCTGGTTTCGAACTGGACGCGTACTTCGTGGCTCAGGGGCTGCTGAACATCGTCCTCGGCCTGGCTGCGATTGCGATGGCTCGTTCGGTTACTCCCGTTGTTGCCCGCGAAGCCGACGGCGAGGAGGGGCGCTGCCGCGGACATCCCGGTTTCGACGTGGCCTTGACGGTGACGCTGGTCGTTTTGGGACTGGGCAGCGTCATCATGGGTATTTTCGTCGGTCCCGTCACGTCGGTCCTCGCACCGGGTTTCAATGAGGCCGAGACGGCGACTGCCGCGCAGTTGACCCGCGTGGTGCTGATCGCAGCCGTCCTTGTCGCCGGGACCGATCTGCTGGCCGCCCTGGCACATGCCCATGGACGCTTCTCCTGGTCCTCCCTGCAGGGCGTACCCTTCAACATCGTCATGATCGGCGCGGCAGGCATCTTCGGCCCCCGCTACGGGATCATGGCCCTCGCCGTGGGTTTCGTCGCCGGATCCGGCGCCAGGCTTCTGATGCAGTTCCCTCCGGTGCGTGCTTTGGGGGCCAGGGTGCGGCCCCGCTGGAATTTGCGGGATCCAGGCTTCCGGGAGATCGCAAGGCTGGTGCCCGCGTTGTTGTTCGGCAGCGCCATCGGGAACGTCAACATCATGGTGGACAGGGCCGTCGGCTCAACGCTGGAGGACGGAGCGATCACTGCCCTGTCGTATGGTTGGCGCTTGATCAACCTTCCCGAGATGCTGATTGTCGCCTCGTTGGTCGTTCCGCTCTACCCAGCTTTGGGCGCGGCCGCCGGGAATATCACGGAAGTCAGGCGGCTGGTTGGACGTGCCCTGGCCGTTACGGTAACCGTGCTCACGCCGCTGTGCCTGGTCCTGGCGATCGCGGCCGTTCCGTTGGTCGAACTGGCTTTCGGACGCGGTGCGTTCACCGAAGAAGATGTCACCGCGACGGCCACTTCGGTTCTCTGGTACACGCCGGCATTGCTCGCGTTAGGCTGCAGACGGGTGATCGTCAGTGCGGCTTATGCATTGGGCGATTCGCGTGCGCCTGTCATTGTGGCATTGCTCGCCATGGTCATTAACGTCGTCGGCGATATCTTGCTCGCACCGGTGCTCGGCATTGCCGGGATCGCGTTGGCCACGAGCGCTTCGCTCGTCGTTGCCGCGCTTGCCAATGGTTGGTTGTTGCACCGCCTGCACGCCGGATTGGATCTGCCGGCGGCAACCGCACTGCTCGCCAGGGCGGCCGGCCTGGCGGTTGTTGCAGCTGCTGCGGGCTATGCCGTTCTCCAAGCACTGACCGGATTTCCGGCCATTGTCACGGCCGCGGCCGTCGCGTTGGTCGTTGGCGGACTCTATGTGCTTGGGCTGATGGTGCTGCGGGCGCCGGAGCGGCTACTGCTGGCGGAGACAATCCGCGCGGTGCGTCGCCGGCGTTAAAGCATGTGTAATTGCCGTCGAGCAATGGGGCACTGTCAGCTCTCTGCCGGCCGGGGCACTGGCTTCCCGGCTTTCCCGCCTGATCGTGTGAACCGTCCCGCAGCGAGATTCCATGCCGGTCCGGGGTCACTCAGCCTCCAGACGCTGTGCTCTGCTTTCCGGGCCCAACGCAGTGTGTCAATGACGTCCGCCGCCACGCCGTTCCGGCGTTCCACACCTGCCCGGCGCAGGTCGCCGGCCGTCCAGGCGTAGCGAACTCCTGTGCGGGCGTCTTCAAGGTCCGGCATGGAGCCATCAAGGACAAGCTGGCCCCAGGCGTCAATCAGTCCCGGCCGTGCAACATTCGACAAGGCAAGGGATCCGAAGAACCGGCCGTTCAGGTCGATCAGGTGTGGCACGCCATCGGCACCTGTCAGAAATTGCAGCTCAACCAGTCCACTCCAATTGAGCCGGCGAAGCAGCGTCTCGGCCTTGGCGGCCAGGCCCTCATCGACCGGAATCGTCTCTGCCCGTGCGGAGGCGCCGTTGGGCGTAGGCCACAAGCGGGACGAAACTTGTTGCACTCGACCATTGAGCCGCCCGTCATGGAATACGCCAATCAGTGCCCCCAGGCTGCCGCGGACCGGCGTCTGAAGCACAGGCTCGGCCCCTGCTTTCCGGAGGTGCTCGACTTGCTTCCGCGCTGCTTCGATATGTGGAAATAGTTTTGCTTCGATACGGTGTGGACGGGTCTGGCCCTGGGACCAATGGGCACGGCATTTGACCACTACCGGACCGGCCCAGCCAGCGAGCGCCTGCTCTGTTGCCGTTGCGGTGTACGGCGCGGCCAGTCCGGCATCAAAGGCGGCTTCGGCGAGGTTCACCTTGTCCAGGGCGGCTTCCACCACACCGGATCGGGGATGGGCCACCCGGGCTGGAATGTCATTCCGGTAGGTGGACAGCGCCGCCATCCAGTCATCTCCGCCGCCGAAGACGACGTCGTATGCGCCCGCTGTTACCGCCTTGCGGACACCGTCGACGAAGGCGATTCCGTCGCCCCGCGGCCGTGGCACCGGATGCCGGGCAGTACAGGCGCGCGAGGAGCCGAGCATCCCTGGAGCATCGGGCATGCCGACACCAACAGTCCAGCCAGATTGGTTGAGGGCCCTCGCAGCTGCCAGCGCACCGCGGTCACGGGCCGTACTGACTATGAGTGCGCGGCGCTTTCCCATCTGCTGACGCCACGGTGCGGCGGGATCCTCGCTGTCCAGCGGACGATCGGGCCTTTCGCCGGTGGCGTGATTCACTCAATATCCCCCATAGTCGTCGCGGCTGATGTTGGGCGCCAACATCAAGTCCGCCCGGCTGTTATTGCTTCCAAGCCTAACGCGGCTGGCCTCTGGCCCTGCGGTGGAGTAGGGGTGAGTTACCGCACGCCGAGGGCCTGTTCGATCGGACCGAGGCCGAAGAAGATGACGAAGGCCGCGGCCACGCCCCACATCAGCGGGTGGATCTCTCTGGCCCGGCCCTGGAAGCTGCGCACCAGCACGAAGGCGATGAAGCCGGCACCGAGACCGTTGGCAATGGAGTACGTGAACGGCATCAAGGTGAAGGTCAGGAAGGCCGGAATGGCGACGCCCCAGTCGGACCAGTCGATCCGGCCGACCTGTGCCACCATCATGAAGCCGACGACGACGAGGGCCGGGGCCACCGCTTCGAACGGGACGATCGCCACCAGCGGCGTAAAGAGAACGGCGAGCAGGAACAACAGACCAGTGAAAACGTTAGCCAGACCGGTGCGGGCACCCTCGCCGATACCAGCACCGGATTCAACGTAGATCTGGTTTGAGGATACTGACCCCGCGCCGCCCGCGATGGCACCGAGGGCGTCGACGATCAACACGCGGTCCGCATTCGGGATGTTGCCTTCCTCGTCAGTCAGCCCAGCCTCGTTCGCCAGACCGACCATGGTTCCCATGGCGTCAAAGAAGATGCTGAGCAGGATGGTGAAGGCCAGCAGGGAGGCGGCCGTGACTCCCAGATGGGTGAACGCGCCAAAGATATTGACGTCGCCGATCAAGCTCAGGTCGGGCAACTGAATCCACGTTTCCGGCACCTGCGGCACCACCAGCGACCAGCCGGTGGGATCCTGTGGGCGGACACCGGACGGAAAGATGGCCTCAATGATGACGGCCAGAATCGTCGCGGCGATGATGCTGATCAGGATGGCGCCTTTGACCTTTTTCACCACCAGGGCGATGGTCAGGATCAGCCCGAAGACAAAGACCAGCGTCGGCCAGCCGAGCAGTACGCCGCCGAAGCCGAGACCGACGGGCACAGTGGTTCCTGCTTCGTCGGGGATGCGGCGGACAAAGCCGGCGTTGACCAGCCCGATCAAGGCGATGAACAGTCCGATACCGACCACGATTGCCGTCTTGAGGCTCGGCGGAACGGCGTTGAAGACGGCCGTCCTGAAGCCGGTCAGGACCAGGATCAGCATCGTGACACCGGACAGCACCACCAACCCCATGACATCCGGCCAGGTCAGTCCTGGGTTGGAGGCAACGGTTACCGCCACGTAGGCATTGACCCCGAGTCCGGTCGCCAGCGCGAAGGGATATTTGGCCCAGACGCCCATCAGGATAGTGAGAACACCGGCCACGAGGGCGGTCACTGCGGCGACGCGTGCCGGGCCCAGTTCGCCGCCGGTGGAGTCTGCTCCGCTGAGGATGAGGGGATTGAGCACCACGATGTAACTCATTGCAAAGAAGGTCGCCAGTCCACCGCGGAATTCGCGCGAGACCGAACTGCCCCGCGTGGAGATGTGAAAAAAGCGGTCGAGAGCAGAGCCCTGCTTGAGCATAGTGATTTCCTCGTGCACGACGGCGGATGGTCCTTGAGAATCCTACCGCCCATGGCGAACTGCCGGACTTTCAGGCGGCGATATGTCCTACGCTGGTAGGGAAGACATCGTCGAGAGGCAACACCGTGCAAAGAGCATCCGCTGCAGTATCCATCCGCAGGGCGCTGGCCGCCCTCTTTGTGGCGCTGTTGGGCCTGATGGTGCCGGTTTCGGCCGCGTCCGCCCATGATTCCCTTGCGGAGTCGAGTCCCAAGGATGGGCAGAGCATGCAGAGTGTTCCCGATGCGATCAAGCTGACCTTCACGGACACTCCCATCGCACTTGGCTCCGAGATCAAGGTCCAGGATGAAGACGGTAGGGACTGGGCGATCGGCGACGTGGAGATCGTGGACAATGTCGCGACCCAGGCGATCAGCCCGGATGCTCCCGGCGGAAAATACACCGTGACCTGGCGCGTCGTGTCCTCGGACTCACACCCGATTGAAGGGGTCTTCGAATTCACTGCAGCCACCGGCGGCCCGGGCGGCGCCGAGGTGTCTTCGCCGCAGCCCGTCGAATCTCCCTCCGCGGAGGCCGGATCGGAAGGACAGGTCGCCGACCCCGAGGAAGCGCCGACAGTCTTCCCGACCACCTTCGTCGTCATCATGGGTGCGGTGCTGGTGGTTCTGGTGATCATCATCGGCATCATGGCCCGCCGCCGTTTGGGCAGGAACGACGACTAATCGACGTGGTGGACAATAAATGTTGGTTAGCGCCACGTTTACGAACACATTTTGCCCAGCAGGTTCAGGCGGCATGCCTGCCTTAGGCGATGGCCGTCTGTCCGGAGGTTAACATGCGTTCGGAGACGATCGCCTCGCTGACAACTTTCGCCTGGTGCACGATCTCCCGGGTGGTGGGCGCGAGCATGTCTCCGATTCCGACCAGATGGATGCCGATGGCGCGCATGGCGGCCAGGAAATCGCGTCCGGCGGTGATCCCCACTGATTTCAGTACCCGCCGGATCTGGTTCTGCGGGCAATTCGTCAACACGATGCTGTCAGCCATCAGGACGCCCTGCTCTGTCTGCACCGCCCATTTCCGCGGCTGGGTGCCGTCCGCGGAATGTCCCGTGCCGCCGTCGTTCTCCTGGAGAATGAGATCCGCGGCGTGGGTGTCTTTCCGGATGTCGACCGCGTGATTGCTGGCATAGGTCCGCAGCAGTCTCAGCAGCTCGGCACGCTCATGCAACATCGATGGATCGGCGGGGCTGCGGTGTGTGCTGCAGTCCCCAAGGAGCCCTCCGCAGCCGGACA
>NZ_KI914664.1:5292-19111 GCF_000520495.1 Arthrobacter sp. H14 | reverse complement strand
TGTGTGCTGCAGTCCCCAAGGAGCCCGCCGCAGCCGGACACCACGATCGCGGCGACGCCTTTGCGGCTCAACTCACTGGCAACTGCCAGGCCGGACAGTCCGGAACCGATGATCACCGTGTTAGTCGACTCCATGGCCGCTGACGTGCATGGCGCATTGCCCACTATTGGTACCTCCCCGAACGGTAGGAGAACAGGCCCATTGAGCGGCCCCCAGTTACGGCTCTTCAATAGGTAAGCGAAATGATCCGGCCACAGGCGTGACCGCTGTTGGTTCCCCCGGCAGATCCCGGTGCGGAACACTGGTCCGAGCCTACATAAATCTTCGACTGCCCGGTAGCGGCGGGCCGGTTCTCCACAGGGGCAGTAGCGTATGGATCGTGATTTCCACAGTTGTAGGACGTCGTTGCTGTGTGGTCGGTCACTGGAAGGTAAGCTTGAAGCAGGCGGAATCAACGCCCT
The DNA here is from genome assembly GCF_000520495.1 of Arthrobacter sp. H14. GTDB lineage: Bacteria > Actinomycetota > Actinomycetes > Actinomycetales > Micrococcaceae > Arthrobacter_C. The sequence goes on along the minus strand of NZ_KI914664.1, from coordinate 18,650 downwards.
CGGGGGCAGTCTAGGAGGCACCGGCCATGAGTGAGAAAGCCGGACATAGTACGGATGGAAGGAAGCCGCGCGGGATCGTGGTGGGAGTTGATGGCTCCGACCAAAGTGTCTGCGCACTCATCTGGGCCGCCAAGGAGGCTCAACGCCGTCGTGCACCATTGCATTTGGTAACCGCGTATACGGTTCCTATTTTCGCCGCTTCCGGACTTGACGGAGGCTATGCCACAGTTGACGACGCCGTGATCCGCGATGGCGCGGAAACGGTGCTTCGGCAGGCCGCGGCAAGAGTGGCGGATTACGACGTCGAGGTGCATGCCTCCGTGGAAACGGGCGATGCCGCCGGCGTGCTGCTCGAGCTGTCCGAAGAAGCCGAGCTCATGGTGGTTGGTTCCCGGGGCCGGGGCGGCTTCATGGGACGGCTGCTCGGCTCGGTCAGCAGCGCTTTGCCGGCCCACGCCAAGTGCCCCACGGTCACCATTCCGCTATGCAGCGCGTCGCGGCTGGCAGAAGCAGGCATCGAAGCCCCACAGGGGCGCGACCGCCAGCCCGCCACGAGTGCGGCGGACGTGGAGCCCGTGGTTCTGGTCGGCGTTGACGGTTCGGAACAGGCCCGTGCGGCCGTGCTGGTGGCCGCTGAGCAGGCCTTGCGGTGGAAGCGTCCATTGCGGATGATTTGTTCCGTTCCGCCGTTTACCGGTTCGCTGGCGTGGGTGCCCGCGCCGCTGGACCGGGAGGCTCTCTACGCGGACATCCAGGTGCAGCTGAACGCTGGCAAGGCGTGGCTGCAGAGTCACTTCCCGGGTCTGGATATCTCGCATCAGGTTGTCGACGGAGCTCCGGTCGAGGTGTTGATCGAAGCGTCCAGGACCGCGGAGCTGCTGGTACTTGGTTCCCGTGGCCGGGGTGGGTTTGCCGGCATGCTGCTGGGCTCCACCAGCCAGGGCGTCATGCACCATGCCAAGGGACCGCTCATGGTGGTGCCTGACCGAACTGATCCACGGCTTGCCAACCGGCCGGACTTCGGACCGCTGCTCGGCTCCAGCTAACCTGCGGGACGGGCGCCTGAGTCAGCCAACTGGTCGAAGCGCCGCTCCCGTCCGTGTGTATGGGCGGTCATGCCTGCCCAGGCTCAGGCGTGCTGTTCCCGTTCGTGCCGGGCGTGGGCCTGGGGTTCCAGCTGGAAGGTGCAGTGTTCGGTGTCGAAATGGCTGCCAAGGCACTCGCACAGCCGGTCCAGGATCCGGTCCGCGCCGCCGGCGTCGAACGCTTCATTACCAACCACCACATGCGCCGAAAACACCGGCACGCCCGAGGTGATGGTCCAAATATGGATGTCATGCACATCGGTCACGCCCTCGACACTGAGAATGTGTTCGCGGACCATGTCCAGATCCACATCCTTGGGCGTCGCTTCCAGCAGCACGTTCACGACGTCCTTAAGCAGGCTCCACGCCCGCGGCAGGATCATCAGGGCGATCAGGATCGATGCCCACGTGTCCGCCTGTGTGTAGCCAGTGGTGGCGATGATTACGGCGGCGATAATGACGGCGATCGACCCGAGCAGGTCTCCAAGGACTTCCAGGTAGGCCCCACGGACGTTCAGGCTCTCCTTCTGGCCGCCGCGCAGGACCAGCAGTGAGACGAGATTCGCCGCAGCGCCGATCACAGCCGCGGCCAGCATGATCCCTGTTTCCACTTCCGGCTCCGAGCCGAACCGGCGGACAGCTTCGATAAAGATCACTACGGCGATGACGATCAAGACCAGGGCGTTCGCCAGGGCGGCCAGCACCTCGGCGCGCTGATACCCATAAGTGCTGCGGTCGCTCGCGGGCCTGGTGGCGATCCAGGAGGCCAGTAGGGCAATCGAAACCCCTGCGGCGTCGGAGAGCATATGCCCGGCGTCGGCCAGCAGCGCCAGCGAGCCGGAGAGGGCGGCGCCGATAACCTGTATAACTACGACGGACAAGGTAATGGCGACGACGATGAACAGCCGTTTGCGGTGCTTGCCCGCGGCGGTGCCGGGCTGAATCCCGTGAGTGTGACTGTGCCCCATGGGTTAAGGCTATCGCCCGGCGGTCACCCCCAGCCCAGCTCGTGCAACCGGGCGTCATCAATGCCGAAATGGTGGGCAACTTCATGAACGACCGTCACGAGTACTTCCTCGATAACTTCTTCACGGCTTTCGCACATTTCCAGGATCGCTTCGCGGAAAATGACGATCCGGTCCGGCAGGGAACCTGCTTCCCACCAACCGTCGCGCTCGGTCAGGGGGGTGCCCTCGTAGATGCCCAGCAACACCGTGTCCGGGTCTTCGCCAGGGTCCGGTTCATAGTTGTCTTCAATGAAGATGGCGACGTTGCTCATCGCATTGGCCAGGTCTTCCGGTATGCGGTCAATCGCGTCGTCGACCGCCGCCTCGAATTCTTCCTCGGGCATCTCCATCACATTCCATTTCTACCCCCTCCCAGGGGCCGGCGCGACGACGGCGGACGGAAGACACACCCCATTTTGTTTAATCGGCCGCTGGGCCCTATGCTTTTATAGGTCCACAACGGGAAGGTTCCCTCGATGCAAATCGGGCGGAAGATTTCACGTGTAGTGTCCGATGCCCCCATCGTCTAGCGGCCTAGGACACCGCCCTTTCACGGCGGCGGCACGGGTTCGAATCCCGTTGGGGGTACTGCAGGAGTAATTTTCCTGCGTTTTGAGGCTGGTAGTATTGACCAGTCTTGTTAGTAAGGCCCTGTAGCGCAGTTGGTTAGCGCGCCGCCCTGTCACGGCGGAGGTCGCGGGTTCGAGTCCCGTCAGGGTCGCATTGGCGTTCCGGTCAAAAGCCGGATCGTCACGGCGCCAGTAAGAGTGGCGCCGGGCTCTGTAGCTCAGTTGGTAGAGCGTTCGACTGAAAATCGAAAGGTCACCGGATCGACGCCGGTCGGAGCCACGTACGGCGCTTGCATGCGCCGGGAATACCAAGGCCAGACGTGCGGCGTCGGGCCTTTTTTGGTTTTAAATCCAGCGCAGCGAGGGTGAGCGGCAGGACCTGGCCCATAACCGGAACGTGGTCCGCAAACTCCAAAGTGTTACAGAGACGGGATGTTGGAATCCAGTCGCGCCGGATCGCCCGGCTGTATTCTGGAGGGACCGTTTTGGAGGGCGTCATGAACCAGTTCGACGGCCGGAAAGGCCTTGCGATATCGATGGATTCGCCCGGCATGGAATGTGCCCCTGAGGTCTCCAGGACCCGTCACCGGCCCCCACGCGCTCTCATTCCTTCCACTCTACTCACTGCTGCTCTCGTCCTGACCGGCTGCTCCGGCGCCGGTAGCACCGAGGGTGAAAGCCTGCCCGGCGAGAACCGGATTTCGACAGATGGAAGCTCCGTGGGAAGCGTCCCGACCAATGCGGAGGCCAGCGATGTGCCCACGGGTTCCTACGGCGGTGGCCCTGGCGTGTATGACGGAGGGAACGCTGCCGGTGACGGGGGCGTAAGCGAGGGCCCCGACGCGGGCGGTGTAGATTCAGGCAACGCCGCAGGCGGTGGGGCGGACGCAAATCCAGGGGCGGAAGGAAGCGGCGCCCTGAGCGGAAATGTCGCTCCGAATGAAGGCGACGCCGCGGAGGATAATTCTGCTCCCAATGGCGGAGCGGACCAGCCCGAAGGCGTGGACGGAAACGAAGACGCGGATGCTACTGCCGCAGGCCCGGAGGATGAGGCCAACGGCACGGGCAAATCCACCGACAACGCGGACGTTAATGAGGGAGCCAGTGGCATCGACGGCAATGGTGCTGGGAGCAACGGAAAGGCTTCCGACGGCGATGAAGCGTCCGCCCGCGCCGGCCTCAGCGGGGCGTTCAAAAATATGAGCAAGGCATGCAAGGCCATCAGTGCCCAGATGCTCTCGATCGCCTTCGCGCCATTGACTTACTCCTACGGTGGAGGCCGGGCGGAGGCCAAGCAAGCGGTAAGCGAGCTGACCCAGCTCAAGAAGAAGGTCCCGGCGGAACTCCGCGACGACTTTGACAAGGTGGAGGAAGTCTTCGCTGAGAGTGGTCATGCATACTCCAACTTTGATGAGGCGGCCTTCGAGGAGGCGGTCATTCCGATCGAGGAGTGGGTCCTGGAGAATTGTCCCAAACTGCACTGACGGAGCTGTTTTTAACCGCATTTTCCACACATTCCAGCATCGGTGTTGTTCTGCCCTGCAGAGGCACGCAACGGGCTAGGGTGGGAGCTAACAGAAAGGGTGGACGATGGCCGACGACGATGCCCGTACCAGTGGTGCCCACACAACTGAGATCCGAACCGAGCCCTTAACCGGCCCGGATCAGGACTTCCGTCCCACGGCGGCTGACGCGGGCGATGGCACGGGGGAGACCGAAGTGCTCGCGAAGAACACTCCGCAGACGGCGCGCGCGCAACAGGCCGCTGCAGAGAACGCGACCGGCCGGACTGTCATTTCGGATGTCGCTGTAGCCAAGGTGGTGGGCATCGCGGCCCGTCGGGTCGAAGGCGTCTACGCTCTCGGTACCGGCGGATCACGCACCCTCGGAGCCCTGCGCGACGCCGTCGGCAGCAGCGATCTTACCCAAGGCGTACGCGTCGAGGTCGGCGAGACCCAGGTCGCGGTCGATATTAATCTCGTGGCCTCGTATGGAAATCCGCTTCAGGATGTGGCGAACCACGTCCGCGCGGCCGTCTACACAGCGGTGCAGGAACTCGTTGGATTGAGCGTGATCGAGGTGAATGTCGAGATCAACGATGTGAACGTTCCCGGCGTCAACGACGGCAAGCAGCAGGCAAATGAGAAATAGCGGCAGGGCGCATGGGACGTTGGCGATTAATGGTCTTTGAGTCATACAGGAAGTGAGGGATTCGAATGAATCTCACCGTCATTGGCATCGGTATCGGCGCCATTCTTGCGTTCACCGCATTGTTGTTCCAGTTCTGGGGTTTCCTGCTCATGGTTGTCTTCATGGCCGTCGGAGCATTGCTCGGGCGGGCAGCTGAAGGCAAGCTTGATCTGCGCGGTGTCCGGGACGCTCTGACCGGGCGGCGATCCTCCTCGTGACGGAGCTGGCTTCCAGGGCGGAAACCGTCCGTAATGCCGTGCGTGCCGGACGGAAATCGGGATTTTCGGGCCACAACCGGATCAGCACGCAGGCGCTGACCAGTGTTGCCCAGGCCGCCGCAGCGGAGGTGCTGCGCGTCCCGGGGGATCAGATCCGGGCCACCTGGCGGGACGACGCCGGTCTGCTCGCCCTTTCGCTGATGCTGCCAATTGAAATCCCTTCGCTCACCCGCGTCGCGCGGGATCCATCGGTGCTTGACAATATTGGCGGTTCCATTTGGGAGCGGGGGCTGGCGGCCAGGGAAACAATCCTGGATAAAATCACCCATCTGACCGGTTCGCAGTTGAGCCGGGTGGATATCCGGATCACTGGTGTCCGGGTCAAGGAGGGCGGACGCGTTCAATGAGTGCAGAAGAAACCGAGCGTGCTCCCGATCCGGCGACGGCGGGAATCCTGCGCCGGGAGACGCATGCCTCCCGCGCGGCAGCGTCCGTGCTGGCGGCCGGCCTGGTAACCGTTTTCGCTGTCTATTGCCTTTTCGAGGCAGCGTTGAAGGCGTTCGGGCAGGAACCGTGGCTGCTGGCACCCGAGCAGGCGTGGGAGTGGATCAGTAACCTCCCGTCCGGAATTGATCCCTTGGCGCTGGGCGCGGTCGGAGCGCTGATCTTCCTGCTGGGACTGTACTTTTTCTTGAATGCCGTGTTGCCCGGCCGCCGCTCACGGCACATCATCCCGAACCCCCGTGCCGCCGTCGTCGTCGACAATGAAGTAATTGCATCTTCCCTGGCCAGGCGGGCACGGGCGGAGGCAGGAGTGACGCCGGAACAGGTTCTCGTCACAGTCTCCCGCCGGCTGGTCGAAGTCAATGTCAGGCCGACGTCGGGCATCCCTGTGGATGAGGCAGCCATCGCCGAAGCTGTGGAGGACGAGTTGATCCGGACTCCGGTCAAGCCGCTGCCCGACGTCAGGGTCAAGGTTTCGGCTGAGGGAGTGATCGGCGTATGAACGGCACTCCGCGCGCCCTCAACCGGATCCTGCTGGTAACCATCGGTGCCATTCTGCTGGCGATCGGGGCATTGGCGCTGGCGCTGGCCGTAGTCCCTGCAGCCGGCCCCTGGTGGCACAACGTTGCAGAAGCAATCCAGGCCCGGATGCACGCGCTTTTTGAACAGACGACCCTCGAAGGCCAGCGGGACAGCTGGCTGTGGATTGTGCTGGCTGTGCTCACCGTGCTGTTGATTGTGGGCATGGTGGCGTGGGCGGCTAATCAGGGCAAGGGCAGGACGAGCGACTTTGCCGGTGACTTTGGCCAGGAGCGCGACGGTGGACGCGTCCTGATCAGCGGTTCCGTGGCAGAGCAGGCGCTCAAGGGTGCTCTCGCGGAGCGGACCGACCTGGTCAATGCAACCGTGGCCGCCTACAAGATCAAGGGTGAACCTGGTCTGCGCGTCCGGCTGCATCCGCGGCCGGGAGTGGCGCCATACATCATTGCTGAAGAAGTGTCGGAGCTGGTGCGTGCGCTCGACGCCGTCGTCGGGGTCAGCCGGCCGGTGTTGATCAGCATGGGCGCCGGGGCGCGGACGAAATTCGTCCGCGCCGAACGCGTCCGCTGAGCTGACGTCCTGACTATTTCTCCGGCAGCATCCACACCGTGGCGTTCGGCGCGAGCCGCGTGTCATCCACCGCATCGGGACTGCTGGAAAGTGCCACGCTGTGGTCGCCGGGCAGGTCAACGGGCCCGGTTCCCAGATTGGCGAAAACCAAAACAGAACCGTTATTGAATGACAGGACGCCGTCGCCCGGCTTGTTCAGCGGTGACCATTCCAGGATCCCGGCACCGAGCCGGTACTCGGCGCGGAAAGCCAGCGCTGAGCGGTAGAACTCAAGGGTGGAACCGGCAATGCCGTCCTGCCGGTCGACCGCGTACCGCTTGAAGCTCGCTGGCTGGGGCAGCCAGGGGCCGGCGTCGCTGGCGGCGTAGTCGCCAAAGCCATAGCCCGGGGCATCCGAATGCCACGGCAGCGGCACCCGGCAACCGTCCCTGCCCTTTTCCGCGCCTTGGGTACGGAAGAACGACGGGTCCTGGCGGACATCGCTGTCCAGCGCGGTGTGCTCGGGCAGGCCGAGTTCTTCACCCTGGTAGATATAGGCGGAGCCGGGCAGGGCCAGCATGAGCAACGTGGCCGCCCGCGCCCGAGCCAGCCCGAGTGCTTCATCAGGCTGCTCATCATCGGAACCGACGCCCTTCGGGAAGTTCGTCGGGTCCTGGAGGCCGAACCGGGTGGTGTGGCGGATGGTGTCGTGGTTGGACAACACCCAGGTGCTCGGGGAACCGACGGAGGAAGCCGCGTTCAGCGATTCCTCGATGCTCTTGGCCATCCTGCGGGCATCCCAGCCGGCCAGCAGGAAATCGAAATTGAAGGCCTGCTGCATCTCGTCCTGACGGATGTAGCGGGCGAGCCGTTCGGCCGGTTCCACCCAGGCTTCTGCGACGAGCATCCGGTTCCCGGGATATTCGGCCAGCACCTCGTTCCAGCGGCGGTAGATGTCGTGCACGCCGTCCTGGTCGAACATTGGTGAGCGGCCGGCGTCGGACTCTTCCGGTCCACCCATCCGGGCCTGCTCCTCATCCTCGATATTGGTTGCTTCAACCGTCGGGCTCTCACCCTCAACCATCCCCGCCTGTCCGCTCCAGTCCGGAAGCCCTTCCTCTTTGATGAGGCCATGGGCGACGTCGATGCGGAAACCGTCGGCTCCACGGTCAAGCCAGAAGCGGAGGACCGAGATCATTTCTTCCTGGACCTCGGGGTTCTCCCAGTTCAGGTCCGGCTGCTTCGAGTCGAATAAGTGCAGGTACCACTGCGGACCCAGGGCCGAACCGTCGTCGACCTCCATCAACCTGCTCCAGGCCGGACCTCCAAAGACCGACTGCCAGTTATTGGGCGGCAGCTCCCCGTGTCCGCCCTTGCCGTCGCGGAATATATAGCGGTCCCGGGCGCGGGAACCACGCTTTGAGTTCAAGGCTTCCTTGAACCACACATGCTCATCCGAGGTGTGATTGGGAACGAGGTCCACGATGACGCGGATGCCACGTTCGTGCGCGGCGGCCAGCATGGTGTCGAAATCCTGCAGACTCCCGAACAACGGATCGACGTCGCGGTAGTCGGCGACGTCGTAGCCGGCGTCGGCCTGCGGTGAGACATAAAACGGGGACAGCCAGATGGCGTCAACGCCCAGTTGCGCCAAATATGGCAGCCGCCCGGTGACTCCCGCGAGGTCGCCCATGCCATCATCGTCGGCGTCGGCGAAGGAGCGCGGATAGATCTGGTAGATCACCGCGTCGGACCACCACGGAACGGATCGCCCGGCGTCTTGCCTCGCGGATGGAGTCTGCTGGAGGTCAGTCACGGGAGACCTTTCGACGTCGATTTACGTAAGCGCTTGCATTGACGTGATTCACATTACTAATATGAGCCTCATCACTCAACCGGCCATCGTATTCTCGCGGCCATCTCAACGAGGAGAGTTTATGTTCAATAGTAAGAGACTGGCACCAGTCGCTGCGGCTGGCGTTCTGGCCCTTGCCCTGACGGCCTGCGGAGGATCCACCGGCGGCGGCGGTGGCGGTGGCGGCGGAGAAGCCGACGGACCGGCCTCCCAGAACCTGGATGCACGCGGCCCTATTACCTACGTCCAGGGCAAGGACAACAGCGACGTTGTCCGTCCCCTGATCAAGAAATGGAATGAAGCGCACCCGGACGAGAAGGTCACCTTCAAGGAACAGTCCGACAGTGCGGACCAGCAGCACGACGATCTGGTCCAGAACTTCCAGGCTCAGAACGAGGAATACGACGTGATGAGCGTCGACGTGATCTGGACCGCTGAATTCGCCGCCCAGGGCTGGCTGCAGCCACTCGAGGATGAGCTGGCCATCGAGACCGGTGACATGCTGCCGGCGACCGTCGCCAGCGGTACCTACAACGACACCCTTTACACCGCACCCCAGTCCAGCGATGCCGGCCTGCTCTACTACCGCAAGGATCTGGTGCCCAAGGCGCCGGAGACATGGGAAGAGATGATGGGCATGTGCGACATCGCCGAGGAAAATGACATGGGCTGCTACGCCGGCCAGTTTGCCAAGTATGAGGGGCTGACCGTCAACACCGTCGAGGCGATCAATACCGCCGGCGGCGACATCCTCGACGACAGTGGCAAGCCGACGCTCGAGACTCCCGAGGCGAAGGCCGGGCTGACCAACCTGGTCGAGGGATTCGAAACCGGAAACATTCCGGAACAGACCATCACCTTCATGGAGGAACAGAGCCGCATCGCGTTCCAGGACGGCGACCTGCTGTTCCTGCGCAACTGGCCGTACGTCTATGGCTTGGCCAAGAACGAGGAATCCTCGAAGGTCCAGGATAAGTTCGCCATCGCTCCGCTGCCGGGCCGCGACGGACCAGGCGCCTCCGCACTCGGCGGGCACAACGTTGGCATCAGCGTCTACTCCGATAACAAGGCGACGGCGCACGACTTCGTCGAGTTCATCACCAGCCCGGAAACGCAGAAGTTCTACGCGCTGCAGGGCTCCTTGGCTCCAGTGCTGACCGATCTGTATGACGATCCGGAGTTGGTCAAGGAACTTCCGTACCTGCCCGTACTGAAGACCTCGATCGAGAATGCGGTGCCGCGTCCTGTGACGCCGTTCTATCCCGCGGTCTCAAAGGCGATCCAGGACAACTCCTACGCCGCCCTGCAAGGGGAGAAATCGGTGGATCAGGCGTTGGCGGACATGCAGCAAGCGATTACGTCAGCCGCAGCCGGATCTTAGGCAAAGCCTGAGGGCGGGGCTGCAGCCCCAGCCCTCAGGTCCGAACGAAGCACGCGCAGGCGATATTGCCTGCGCGGGAGGAGGACCATGGCTGTCCAGGCAGTACCAGTCGGCGATGCCGAGAAGCCCCCCGGGGAGAAACCGGGTTCATCCGGTAACGGAAAGCGCAGGATTCCCGGTCAAGGCCGCTGGGCGGCGCTGTTCATAGCGCCGACGCTTGTGCTGCTCGCCGTCGTGATTCTGTATCCGATCATCAGCGCCATTGTGATGTCGCTCCAGCAGGACGCCGGGCTGGATCCGGCGACCGGGCTGTTCGTCGAGGGCGGTTTTGCCGGCCTTAACAACTACACCCAGTGGTTGCTGCAGCAATGTGCCGCGGTCGGCGGAGGCACGGTGCCCTGTGCCCCGGGAAGCCTGGGCGCGCAGTTCTGGTCTGCCACCGGCATCACGTTCTTCTTCACCATCGTCACGGTGGCGCTGGAGACGGTATTCGGTTTCTGGATGGCCCTGATCATGGCCCGCGCGTTCAAGGGCCGTGGCATCCTGCGCGGCGCCGTACTGGTGCCGTGGGCAATTCCGACGGCGGTCACGGCGAAGCTCTGGTTCTTCATCTTCGCGTTCAACGGAGTGGCCAACAACCTTTTTAACACCACCATTCTTTGGACCGGCAGCGAGTGGCCGGCACGGTTCGCCATCATTATTGCCGACGTGTGGAAGACGACGCCGTTCATGGCGCTGTTGATCCTGGCCGGACTGCAGATGATCCCGGGCGACGTCTACGAGGCGGCCAAGGTCGACGGCGCATCAGCCTGGCAGAGGTTCGTGCATATTACGCTGCCGCTGGTGAAGCCGGCGCTGATCGTGGCGATCCTGTTCCGCGTCCTTGATGCCATGCGGATGTATGACCTGCCGGCGATCCTGACCGGTGGCGCGAACGGTACGACAACGTTGTCGATTCTGGTCGTTGAACAAATCCGGCAAGGCTTCAACAGTGCGGCCGCATTGTCGACGATCACGTTCATTATTATCTTCCTGGTCGCGTTCATCTTCATTAAGTTCCTCGGCGCCAACGTGGCCGCGGACAGCACGTCCGGCGGAAAGGCGAAAATCAAGTGAGTACAGTAACCAGCACCGCCGACGTGGCGACAGGGCCCGACAGCGCTCCGAAGCGGCGTGCCCGGAACCGTGCCAGATGGGCGAGTATCCGCACGTATGTCAGCGCCGCGGTGATTTTCCTCTGGTGCATGGCGCCGTTCTACTGGATGATGGTCACCGCCTTCCGCGAGGTCCAGTACACCTTCGAAATGACGCTGTGGCCGACCCATCCGACCCTGAACAACTTCGTGACCGCGTTCTCCGAAGAGTTGGGGAACCACCTGGGCAGGGCGTTGTTCAACAGCCTGTTCATCGGCGTCTGCGTGACGGTCATCGGTCTGGCCGCCGGCGTTTTCGCAGCCTACGCGCTGGCCCGGATGGAGTTTCCGTACAAGTTCATGGTGCTGGGCGTCATCCTCGGAGCGTCGATGTTCCCCGGCGTCGCACTCGTGACTCCGTTGTTCCAGCTCTTCACCGACATCGGCTGGATGGGCACGTATCAGGCGCTGATCATTCCGAGTATTTCCTTCGTCCTGCCGCTGACCGTTTACGTGCTGACTTCGTTCTTCCGGGAAATGCCATGGGAACTCGAGGAGGCGGCGCGGATCGACGGCTGCACCAAGTCGCAGGCGTTCCGCAAGATCATCATGCCCTTGGCGGCTCCGGCGGTATTCACGACGGCGATCCTCGCCTTTATCGCGTCCTGGAACGAGTACTTGCTCGCCAGCCAGCTCGCCAGCGATGCGACTCAGCCTGTCACCGTTGCGATTGCCTCCTTCGCGGGCAGCCAGCCGCACCAGGAACCCTACACAGCGGTGATGGCGGCAGGAACCGTTGTCACCATCCCGTTGGTCATCATGGTGCTGATCTTCCAGCGCAAGATCGTCGCGGGCCTCACCGCAGGTGGTGTGAAGTGATCGTCGACCACGCACCGCAGGGCAGGCGCTCCAACGGTGCTGAGCGGACAACGCAATGGTGAAGAACCGGAAGGCCGAGCGCAAGGCCGAGAATATCGACATCCTGATCGGTCTGCTCGGCTTCTTCGCCGCGGTCCTCGTCGTCGTTACTATCATTGCCCAGCTTTCGGGTGAGCCCGCCGTCGGATGGGCGTTGCTGCTGCTTCTCCTCGTCCTGATCATTTGGTTGTTGGTCAAGAAGCGGCTAGGCAATCCAGATTCCGGAAGAGGGGACCGGCATCAGCGCAATTAAGGGGAAGACGTCCAAGGGGGCAACGGCGCCGGCAGTCAGTATTGACGACGTCGCTATGGCCGCCGGGGTCTCCACTGCGACTGTTTCGCGAGCCGTCCGCGGCATCCCTGGCGTCTCGGCGGCCACCCGTGAGCGCGTGCTGAAGATCGTCGAGCGTCTCGGTTACGTGCCGTCGTCGTCCGCCTCAGGCCTGGCCTCCGGCCGGACGATGACCATGGGTGTCGTGGTGCCGATGATTGACCGCTGGTACTTCGCCACTGCCCTCGGCGGCGCCGACCGGGCCTTGCGGGCCGCGGGCTACGACCTGATGGTCTTCAACCTGGGCGGGGCCGGGGGCAACCGTGAGCGGGTGTTCCACCGCTCGATGCTGCGCAAACGCATCGATGCCCTTCTGGTGATGTGCATGTCGTTGACTGAAGAGGAACTGGTGTCGCTGCGCGCGCTGGACTCGCCGTCGATTGTTGTCGGTTCCAATCTGGAGGGTGTGCGCCATGTCAGTATCGATGATCCGGTTGCCGTCAAGGACGCCGTTGAGCACCTGATCGGGCTTGGTCACCGGGACATTGCGCATCTGCAAGGCACCGGGGAGTACGGTTTCGATTTTTCCGTCCCGCTGCTGCGCAATGAAGCGTTTGAGGCAACAATGCAGGCACATGGTCTCCCGGTGCGGCCGGAATGGACCGCCCTGGGCAATTTCAGGGCCGCGGACGGCAAGGCCGCAGCTGCCCGGCTCCTGGATGATCCCGGCAACCGTCCGACGGCGATCTTCGCTTCCTCCGATGAGATGGCCTTCGGCGTCATGATGGCTGCCGCGGAACGGGGCATCCGGATTCCGGAAGAGTTGTCCGTGGTGGGGATCGATGACCATGAACTCTCTGAACCGGCGGGACTGACGACCATCCGGCAGCGGCCGGACGAGCAGGGTGCCTTCGCCGCGGGCCTGCTGCTGGCCGAACTGGCCGGCGCCGCCCGGGTCCAGCCTGGAATCCAGCCGCACGAACTGGTGGTGCGCAAGTCAACGGCCCCGCCGCCGTCGCCAGTAACGACGTAGCGGCAATGACCGCGCCGCCGTCGGCAATCCACCCGGCAGCGCAGCGGTGCGCTAAGACGCGCGCCCGAGCTGCCGGACCGGAATCCACCGGCTGGCCAGACGCCG
>NZ_KI914664.1:0-5192 GCF_000520495.1 Arthrobacter sp. H14 | reverse complement strand
CCGGCTGGCCAGACGCCGGTAGGCCGCGGCCGCGCCCGTCATGTCGCCTTCGGCCAGGGCCTCGATCCCCTGCCGGACATCGTACGGAGACTCATCGGGGAACACGACGTTGGCCACGGCGCCGTAGTCGAGTTCGATAATCGAGTTCTCGTGGAAGTTTTCCATCCAGGTCGATAACTCGCTCAGGTCCGCCAACAGATCGAGTTCCGGCGCAGCAGCGACAAGGTTGGTGCTGGCCTCCGCCGCCCGCTCCACTGCCTGGGTTAACGGAGCCGAGATACGAACGGTGAGAACCCGGCCGTGCTCTTCAACAACCTCGGAGTGGTCGTCCTCGTGGATCAGGGCGAACCAGCTGAACGGCACGCCCCAGGTCGCGGCGCGGGTGTGGATCTTGTCGATCGAATCCGCGAGCTCGTCCGGATCGAGCCGGGTCTGGTGGGCCTCCCTGGCCGCCTCCGGCAGCAGGATGTTGGCCAGCGGCCCCTTCATGTTTTCGATCAGCGTCTCCGCGGCCAGCGTGCTGCGCACCGACAGCTGACTGGGGCAGTAAAACGTTGACGTGATGCCCTCGGCCGAGGGGTAGTGCAGCACCCGGACGTCATTGGTGGACCGGTGCGGAAAGGGGTCGGCAACCGTACGCGCGATCCGGCTCAGTGAACTCTTCGCCTCGGTGGCGTCGACGTCGGCCCTGTTGCGGTAACGCTGTTCCGTGAAGGTGAGCTGGTCCTCGTCGGAAAACGCCTCCAGCGGTTCGAAAATGCGCAGATTGGAGACATAGGGGAAACCCTTGAAGTGGTCCTTGCCGCCGTCGTTATCCCCCGCCATCTACTTAACCCAGCTCCACAATGACGGGCGCGTGGTCCGATGGGCCTTTACCCTTGCGCTCCTCGCGGTCGATCATTGCCCCGGTGACACGGCCGGCCAGTGCGGGGGAGGCGAGGATGAAGTCGATGCGCATGCCCATCTTCTTGGGGAAGCTCAGCTGCTTGTAGTCCCAGTAGGTGTAAACGCCAGGGCCGGGTGTATGCGGGCGTACGACGTCGGTGTAGCCCGCCTCGGCGAAGGCTGCGAAGGCCGCCCGCTCCGGTTCGCTGACGTGGGTGGCGCCCTCGAACGCGGCCATGTCCCACACGTCGTCGTCCTGCGGGGCGATATTGAAGTCGCCCATCAGGGCGATCTGCTGCTCCGGGTCCTCGCTAAGCCATTTCGCAGCGTGGTCCTTGAGCATGCCGAGCCAGGACAGTTTGTATGGCATGTGCGGGTCCCCGACCGCGCGGCCATTGGGCACGTAGAGGCTCCAGATCCGGATGCCGCCGCAGGTTGCCCCGATCGCGCGGGCCTCCGCCGTCGCTTCCTGCTCGCCCTTGCCGAAGGTGGGCTGGTCCGGGAAAGTCCGTTCGACGTCCTGCAGGCCCACCCGGGAGGCGATTGCGACGCCGTTCCACTGATTCACGCCGAAATGGGCGATCTCGTAGCCGTTGTTCTCGAACAGCTCCCAGGGGAATTTCTCGTCGTTGGATTTCGTCTCCTGCATCGCGAGCACGTCGACGTCGGAGCGCTGCAGCCAGGCTTCGACACGGTCGGCCCGGGCACGGATGGAGTTCACATTCCAGGTAGCAATCTTCACATCCGCTACGTTACCGCGATTGCCCGGCATTTGAGGTCAGCACCCATAGTAGGTACATTCTGCCGGCGCCGGCTGGCATGATCGCAGGTATGGAGATTCTCAGCAGCAGGATCCTGCTCCGGTCGGCCGACCCGCAGGGCAGTCAGCGGTTCTTCCGGGAGGTTCTCGGCCTGGCCGTCTACCGCGAATTCGGCAGTCCCGGGCACCCCGGGATGGTTTTCTTCCTCGGCAACGGCTTCCTTGAGGTGTCCGGACACCAGAAGGACCACCACGCGGCACAGGCTCGCAATGCCGGAGGAACGCCGGGCTCGGGTGACGACGGCGGGGCAATGGGTGCCGCCGGTACCGCGCTGTGGTTGCAGGTCCGGGACATCGAGGCCGAACACGAGCGGCTCAGGACAGCAGGAGCCACCATTACGCGTGGGCCGAAACAGGAGCCATGGGGGCTGGTGGAAATGTGGCTGGACGGACCCGACGGCGTGCGGATCGTCGTCGTCGAAATTCCGGAAGACCACCCGCTCCGCCGGGACCAGCGGTAACTGTTTCCAATTCCCCACCGGATCCGTGCCTTCGCTGCCCGCGATCCCGCTGGTTCAGCCCCTTACCGCTCACCGCACCGCGAGTAAGCCCCTCGCCTGCGCGCGATTCCGCCGGTTCAGCCCCTTAGCCGCTCACCGCACCGCGAGTCAGCCCCTCGCCTGCGCGCGATTCCGCCGGTTCAGCCCCTTAGCCGCGAGTCAGCCCACTGCAACCCCCTGACTGGCGGCTTATGGGCTGATTCGGCGCTTGGGCTGCGGAGCCGGGTGCAGGTTTGGGGCTGACTCGCTGTCGGACCGCGGTCGCTGCGGCTCCGGAGCCAGCCTTGACCTCAGCGGGCCAGCCGGCGGTAGGCAGAGCCGTGATGGACCAGAGGATCCTGGGTCTGCGTGCCGGTGGCATCGCGGCCCATGGAAACGACCTCGCCAATCACCAGCAGATGCGTGGCCGCTTCGTGGATCTCCACGGTGCGCAGTTCGAAGAAGGCCAGCGCGCCGTCGATAATCGCCGAGCCGGTTGCGGGACCGCGCCGGTAGGGAACCTGGTTCAGGAGTCCGTGGAGCGGCGTTCCGGGACTGGCCAGCCAGTTGGCGGTGCCCTGGTGCTGACTGCCGAGCAGGCTGAGCGTCCACACGCCGGCTTCCGAAACAGCATCGGCGATGCGGGCGCCGTCGAACAGGCTCACCAGCATGGTGGGCGGATCGTAGGAAACGGAAAGGTATCCGGTCACGGTCGCGGCATAGTCGTGGCTCCGCAGGCGGGTGGAAATGATGGCGACGCCGGATGCGATGTCGGCGCTGAGCGTCCGGTAAAGGTCGATACTTGCCTGCGATGGCTGTTCTGAATCGAGCTGGTGGGCATTCAGTGTTCCGGAACTCTCCATCCAGCTACTATTACAGCTACCGGACGGCATGGGCGAGGGTGGGGGGAGATGGATCTGGGGTCACAACCGCTCGGCGCGGTCTTCCTCAACGAGCTGAGACAATCT
The DNA here is from genome assembly GCF_000520495.1 of Arthrobacter sp. H14. Taxonomy (GTDB): domain Bacteria; phylum Actinomycetota; class Actinomycetes; order Actinomycetales; family Micrococcaceae; genus Arthrobacter_C. Next base: position 2,040 of record NZ_KI914664.1, on the reverse strand, counting down.
GGCTGATCCAAACGACTGCGGAAGCGGGACGACATCGGCCAAAGAGCCTTTGCCGGGCGTCAGTTTTCCTCGGCAATGAGCTGTTCTCTCCATGTGAGCATTAATGCCACCAGGTATCGTCGATGGCCACGGGCAGGGTCCGCTTGTGGCGCGACGCCATGAAACGGTGTTCCAGCCGTTCGGCCGCCCCCGCGCCGATGTCCTTGCCTTCGAGGTAGTCGTCGATGTCGTCGTAGGAGAGTCCGAGGCTTTCCTCATCCGTTTGCCCGGGATCTTCGTCCAGCAGGTCGGCCGTCGGTTTCTTCTCGTAAAGCCGCTTAGCGGCGCCGAGTTCCTTCAACATGGCCTTGCCCTGCCGCTTATTCAGCCCGGACAACGGCAGGACGTCTGCAGCGCCGTCGCCAAATTTGGTGTAAAAACCGGTTATGGCCTCGGCCGCATGATCGGTGCCGATCACCAGCAGACCGTGCTGGCCTGCCAGCGCGTACTGGGCGATCATCCGGGCCCGTGCCTTGATATTTCCCTTGTTGAAGTCCGTGATTTTCTCGCCGGTCGTAGTGCGGTATTCGTCCTCGAAACCGTCCACGCCGGGAGCGATGTTGTACGTCCACGACGTCTTGGGCTTAATGAAGTCCAGAGCGAGCTGGGCGTCGTCCTCATCGTGCTGCACCTTGTAGGGCAGCCGCACGCCGACGAAGTTCACCTCCAGGCCCTTTTCGCCGAGCTCATCGACCGCCAGCTGGCAAAGCTTACCGGCCAGAGTGGAGTCCTGTCCTCCGCTGATACCGAGCACATAGCCCTTCACGCCGGTGGATTTCAGGTAGCTCTTCAGGAAAGTGATCCGACGCCGGATTTCCGCCTCCGGATCGATGGACGGCTGTGCGCCGAGTTCAGCAATAATCTGAGCCTGAAGTTTCCGCATGCACTAAGCCTACTGGTGATTGATCACAGCATCGAGCCCGCAGTAGATGTCGTTCCCAGCTCTGAAAACAGCACCTAATGCGGACTCGATTCGCGCGTGCCGGGAAGGAGACTATTGCTTGAAGGCGGCGTCGAAGGAGGTTTCGGACGGGGCGAAATCGAACTTCTTCAAAAAGGCGAGGGCTTCCGGTGCACCTTGAAGCCGGTCCATGCCCGCATCCTCCCACTCAACGGAAATCGGTCCGTCATAGCCGATGGCGGTCAACGCCCTGAAGCTTTCCTCCCACGGCACATCCCCGCGTCCGGTGGAGACGAAGTCCCAGCCGCGTCGCGGATCGCCCCACGGCAGATGCGAGCCGAGGCGGGTGTTCCGTCCGGTGATCCGCAGCTTCGTGTCCTTGCAGTCCACGTGATAGATCCGGTCCTTGAAGTCCCAAATCAGGCTGACCGGGTCGATGTCCTGCCACATCATGTGGCTCGGATCCCAATTGATGCCGAACGCCTTACGGTGTCCGATGGCCTCCAGCGTCCGCACGGTCGACCAGTAGTCGTACGCAATCTCGGACGGGTGGACCTCATGGGCGAAGCGCACGCCGCACTCGTCGAAAACGTCCAGGATCGGATTCCAGCGGTCGGCAAAGTCCTGATAACCGGCGTCGATCACGTCCTGTGAAACCGGCGGGAACATTGCCACATACTGCCAGATGGAAGAGCCGGTGAAGCCGACGACGGTATCGACGCCGAGCTTCTTCGCCAGCCGTGCGGTCAGCTTCATCTCTTCGGCCGCCCGTTGGCGCACACCCTCCGGATCGCCGTCGCCCCAGACTTTTGGCCCGACGATGTCCTTGTGCCGGAAGTCGATCGGATCATCGCAGACCGCCTGGCCCTTCAGATGATTGGAGATGGCCCAGACCTTCAAACCATTCCGTTTCAGGATCTCCAGCCGGTCCTGGATATAGTCATCGTCGTCCCAGCGCCACGCGTCCAGATGGTCCCCGGAAACCGCGATCTCCAACCCGTCATAGCCCCACTGGCCGGCGAGTTCGGCGACCTTCTCGAAGGGCAGATCGGCCCACTGGCCGGTGAAAAGAGTGTAGTTGCGTGGCATCTGTGCTCCTT
>NZ_KI914663.1:35193-38274 GCF_000520495.1 Arthrobacter sp. H14 | reverse complement strand
ATATCCGTTCAGTTGCTCCTGCAGATCCGCGCGTTCCCCCTCGCCGGGAGATTCCGCCAGCCGGTCAATCACGTCCAGCAGCCGGCCCATTTCCTCGAGCGAGAAGCCGAGCGGTTTCATCCGCCGGATCACCATCAACCGTTCAAGGTCTGCTGCCGAGTAAACCCGGAAGCCGCCTTCGGTGCGGGAGGCTGGAAGCAGCCCGACGTCGTCGTAATGGCGGATGGTGCGCAGGGACAGGCCGGTGCGCTCCGCCAGCTCGCCAATATGCATACTGGTCCCGCTCGACTCTGCACTCATGCTGCTCTCCGGCTCCATTCGCTGCTCGATTTCACCCCAACCCTAACGTTACGGTAGAGTTGACCTGTTGGACGGCGATGACGCTTCCCGCCACCAGCCCCTCAGTTTACGTCCCTCGACGATTCCGGCGCACCGCAGCGCCTTCCATCGATTCCCAAACGGTCCTCCCCCGGAAGACCTGTGTCTGAACAATCCCGAACGGAGCCCCATGGCCACCGCCACCACCGAGACGCATGACCCCAGTCCCGAGGTACAAGGTTCCGTCCTGCATGCGCTGAAGTCGCCGCGACGGCTGAAGACAGAGGTCCTCGGCGGACTTGTCGTCGCGATGGCCCTCATTCCCGAAGCCATTGCGTTCTCCATCATCGCCGGCGTTGACCCCCGGATCGGGTTGTTCGCCTCCTTCACGATGGCAGTCACCATCTCATTCCTAGGCGGCCGGCCGGCGATGATCTCCGCAGCCACCGGCGCCGTCGCGCTCGTCATTGCACCGCTGATGGCCAGCCATGGCCTGGACTATCTCATCGCCGCAGTCATCCTGGGCGGCATCATTCAGGTGGTGTTTGGCCTGCTGGGTGTAGCGAAACTGATGCGCTTCATCCCGCGTTCGGTGATGGTTGGCTTCGTGAACGCGCTTGCGATCCTGATTTTCATGGCGCAGGTTCCGGAGCTGATCGACGTTTCCTGGGCTGTATACCCCTTGGTTGGCCTCGGCCTCCTGATCATCTTCCTGTTGCCGCGCATCACCCGGGTCGTCCCCGCGCCGCTGGTGGCCATCATCCTTATCACCGCCATCACGGTCACCGCTGCGATCACCGTGCCGACCGTCGGAGACAAGGGCGAACTGCCGGACAGCCTGCCGTCGCTGTTCTTCCCGGACGTGCCATTCACGCTCGAGACGCTTCAGATCGTTGCGCCGTACGCGCTGGCCATGGCCCTGGTCGGACTGCTCGAATCACTTCTGACGGCGAAGCTGGTCGATGACATCACCGACACCGGATCGAACAAGAGCCGCGAGTCCTGGGGGCAGGGCGGCGCGAACATCGTCACAGGTTTCTTCGGCGGCATGGGCGGTTGCGCGATGATCGGCCAGACCATGATCAACGTCAAGGCCTCCGGCGCCCGCACCCGCATTTCCACCTTCCTGGCCGGTGTCTTCCTGCTCATCCTGGTCGTCTCGCTCGGAGACCTGGTGGCAATCATTCCGATGGCGGCGCTCGTCGCGGTGATGATCTTCGTTTCCTGGGCCACGTTCGACTGGCACAGCATCCGCCCTTCCACACTCAAACGGATGCCCAAGTCCGAAACGGCCGTTATGGTGAGCACCGTCGTCGTCGTTGTGGCCACGCATAATCTGGCTATCGGCGTCGGTGTCGGGGTGCTGGTGGCCATGGTCGCCTTCGCCCGCAGGGTCGCGCACTTCGTCACAATGGAGCGCAGCATCAAGAGCGACGACGACGGCGATGTCGCCACGTACCTGGTCGACGGCGAGTTGTTCTTCGCCTCCAGCAACGACCTGTACACCCAGTTCCGTTATGCCGAGGACCCCGAACGGGTGGTCATCGACATGCATGCCTCGCACCTCTGGGACGCCTCCACCATCGCGGCGCTTGATGCGGTGACCGAGAAGTACCACCGGCACGGCAAGGACGTGAAGATCATCGGGCTGAACGAGGCCAGCACGATGATGCGCGAGCGGTTGGGCGGAAAGCTCGGCGCCGGACACTGACGCGGGGTGCACCTCTATCCAAGGCTCGGCGGTTGTGGCACGATTACGAGCATGCCGATAGCAACCAGCGGGTTCGCACACGTTCGTCTAACCGTCACCGACATCGAGCGGTCCCGCGCCTTTTACGAGGACGTTTTTGGCTGGCCGGTGGCCATTGAGCTGCCTGCTGACGCCGATGAGGCGACGCGCGAGCAGCTGGCGTTCCTCTTCGGCGGCGTACTGTACCAAGTCGGCGACTCGCTGTTTGGGCTGCGGCCGGTAGGAGATGACGCCTTCAACGAAGACCGGGTGGGGCTCGACCATGTCAGCTTCGCTGTTGACAGCAAGGAAGAGTTGGACAGCGCCGCAAAGCTGCTGGACGAGCGCGGTATTGGCCACGAGGACGTGAAGGACATCGGAGCGGCGTACATCCTTGAGTTCCGCGACCCGGACAACATTGCCTTGGAGCTGTTCGCGGCGAAGAGGTAGCACTCCGCGGTAGAAGCCATTCCGCGAACGGTCCTGCTTCCCAGTTGCCCGCGCCCGCTACAACCGTGCGTCGGTGGTGAGCATTGCCATCAGCACCTCGTCGTGCCATTGCCCATCCCAAAGCAGAGCGTCCCGGGCAACTCCTTCCCGGACGAACCCGACCTTCTCGTACACCCACTGCGCCCGGGGGTTGAAGGAATAGACGCCAAGGCTCACCCGGTGCAGCCCGACGACGTCGAACGCGTAGGCGACTACCGCCCGAGTGGCTTCGGTTCCGTACCCCTGCCCCCGCACGCCGTCTCCCGCGAGGCCGATTCGGAAGTTCATCGACCGGTTGTCTTCGTCCAGGTCGTTGAGTACAACCTCGCCGATGTGGGCTCCGTCCTCTGTGCGGATCACCGCCCAGTCGGCGCGCTCGTCGCTGCCCGGCAGCCGCGCCAGGAACTTGCGCACAGCGTCCTCGGTGAAGTCCTGATGCGTGCCGGTCAGCCGCCGGCCCTCCTCGTCCTGAAGGTACTGCCACGTACTGTCGAAGTGTTGCGGCCCGAGCTGTTCCAGCCGCAAACGGCCGGTGTGGAGGACGG
>NZ_KI914663.1:23422-35093 GCF_000520495.1 Arthrobacter sp. H14 | reverse complement strand
AAACGGCCGGTGTGGAGGACGGCTTGTTCTGCAAGGGCTGAGGTATTGAGCATCCGCTCATTCTGCACCGGCCCTGTAACTGCGGCAACTGGACAGAAGGGACGAACCGTCGTGATTACTGCCCGGAACGGTTCGTCGTAACCCGTGGCGCCCAAATGCCGTGGCCGCATCGGCGCAAGCGATCGGGAACGGTGCTTAGCTGCCAGAACGGTTCTGGCCAGCACCGGTTTCGCCGTCCAGAACCGTTCTCGCTCGCTAAGGCTAGAGGGCGTCCCCCCGAGCGGCCATGGGCTGTACCCGTCGCGAAGCCTACCGAGACTGGTTCCGGCCCCGGCGCCGCTGGGGTTCCGCAACAGGCAGCTCCCGCAGCTTCCTCTGCAACCTCTGACTGCTCTGGCAAGGAGGTGGAGCAGACGCCGGTTTCCGGCAGGCCGAGTTCCACTCGTTCGGCGGCGGCCAGATCCCCGGCCAGCGCCGCCGCGACCGAGCGGACCTGCTCGTAGCCGGTTGCCAGCAGGAAGGTGGGCCGCCCATAGCTCTTCATGCCGACGATGTAGAAGTCCTTCTCCGGGTGGGCAAGCGCGGCGGCTCCATGCGCGGGCACGGTCCCGCAGCTGTGGAATTCCGGGTCGATCAGCGGCCCAAGCTCCCGCGGTGCCTCCACCGCCGGATCAAGTTCAAGCCGCAGTTCGCAGAGCGGGCCAAGGTCGGGCCGGAACCCGGTAGTGGGGATGACGACGTCGACAATCATCCCCCGCGGCCCGCCTGGGGTTTGCCCGTACACCGTCACGCGCCGGAAACTGCTGTCGACGCTATTCGACCCGGATGCCTGCGACGAGTTTGAAGCTGGGAACGAGTCGGTTGTGTCAGACGACCCGGAGAGGGAGGCGCCCGGGGGAGGGCTGAAGCCGGTGATCGTGAACGAGGTCGTCAGTTCAATTTTGCCGTCGTCGACCATTCTTTTCAGCCGGGTGCCGAGCATCCCGCGGGCGGGCAGTTCGTCAAGCGATCCGCCGCCGTAAAGGCGCTGCACGGAGGCGCCGCGGACCGCCCAGCTGATCCGTGTGTCCGGAGCGTCGCGCTGAACCTCGGTGAGGGCGAGCAGGGTGTTCGCGGCCGAGTGGCCGGAGCCGACCACCAGGACGTGCTTACCGGCGAAGCGCTCGCGGTCGCGGCCGACGACGTCGGGCAGCGGTCCGGTGATCGCAGGGACCGGGACCGGGTGGGTGGCCGAGGGGAGCGCGCTAACCCCGGTGTGCGCCGATGGGGCCGCGTCCTGTGGGTCAAGAACCCGTCGAGCTTCCGCTTCGCCCGGAGCAGACAGACCCGCCTGGCCAAGCGGCGCCGGCTGATGCCAGGTCCCGGATGCATCAAGAACCGCCCTCGCCAGATGGTCGGTGATTGATCCGTCTTCGCGCTGAACCCGGACCAGGAAGGGTCGCAGATCCCGGTCTTTCGAGTGGCTCTTGTCCATGCCATCCCGGCTGACGGCGACGACCCGCGATCCGGTGTGCAGCGCCGTCGAAATTGCCGGCACCGCCGCCAGCGGTTCAAGGTACCGTTCGACCAAGTCCCGGCCGTAGGGCAGCGCGGTCGGACGAGGCTCTTCCCAGCCGGTGGGCTCAAGCAGATGGCGGGCGGCGGCGTCGATGTTGTACCGCCATGGCGAGAAGAGCCGGATGTGGCCCCATTCGGACACGGCCGCGCCAGCCGAAGGCCGGATTCGAAAATCAGCGGCTGCAGACCTTGCTCCAGCAGGTGGGCGGCGGCCGCCAGGCCGACCGGTCCGGCACCAATAACGACGACGGGTAGTTCAGAGGTTTCACGCATGGGACTCTTCCTCCACAACAGCAGTGGCGATGCTGGCTGCATCGTCGAGTGCGGCGAGATACCGCTCGGCGTCCAGGGCGGCGGCGCAGCCGGTTCCTGCGGCCGTGATGGCCTGCCGGTACCGGTGGTCCACCGCGTCACCGCAGGCGAAAACGCCGGTCAGATTGGTAACGGTGGTGGGGGAGTCGACCCTGATGTAGCCTTCGTCGTCGAGCTCAACCTGACCCTTGACGAGTTCGGTGCGGGGCAGGTGCCCGATCGCGACGAACACCCCGGTGGCGGCTTGCTCACGGGTTTCGCCTGTGACCGTATCCCGGAGCGTCACGCCAGTGACCTTCCCGTCGCCGCGGATGGCCGTGATGGCGGAGTTCCAGGCGAAGCGGATCTTCTCGTTGTCGTGCGCCCGCTGGGCCATGATTTTCGAAGCCCGCAGGCCCCCGCGCCGGACGACGACGGTGACGGACCGCGCGAACCGGGTCAGAAAGGTTGCTTCCTCCATGGCGGAATCGCCGCCGCCGACCACGATGATGTCCTGTTCGCGGAAGAAAAAGCCGTCGCAGGTGGCACACCAGGAAATGCCGTGGCCGGACAGTTTCTGTTCCTCGGGCAGGCCGAGTTCCTTGTACGCCGAGCCGGTGGCCAGGATGACGGCCGTGGCCTCGTAGGTTTTGCCGCCGCCGGTGACCACACGCTTGGTGTTCCCCTTCAGCGTCACGCTGACGGCGTCGTCGTACTTCACATCGGCACCGAATCGCTGGGCCTGCTCCAAGAGGTCGTCCATCAACTGCGGTCCCTGGATCCCGGACGGGAAGCCCGGATAATTCTCCACTTCGGTGGTGTTCATCAGGGCGCCGCCGGCGGTGACGGAACCGGCCAGGACCAGCGGTTCGAGTCCGGCGCGGGCAGCATAGATCGCGGCGGTGTAGCCAGCCGGACCGGAGCCGATGATGATCAGCGGATGGCGTGTGGAGGCGCCGTCAGGACCGGAGTCGCCCATGCCGTCGCCGGTTCCTCCCGCGCTGCCGTCGACGGCGCCATCCTTGCCGAGCTGGTCGAAATTATCTGGCAGTTCAATCATGTCTGTCTCCTGGAGGAGAGCCGGTGGGGTTTGGGATGGGCCGTGACGGGCTCTACGGCCGCCCTACCCGGCGTCGGGATGCAGGGCCGGGAAGAGCTCGATCATCAGGTTCTGCACGCGTCCTTTGATCTCGTCGCGGATCGGCCGGACGGCTTCGAGGCCCTGGCCTGCCGGATCGTCAAGCGTCCAGTCGTAGTACTTTTTGCCCGGGAAGTACGGACACTCGTCGCCGCAACCCATGGTGATGACGACGTCGGACTCCTGCACCGTTTCAGTCTTCAGTACTTTTGGTTGTTCAGCGGAGAGATCCATGCCGACCTCGTTCATCGCCTCCACGACCTCTGGATTCACCGAGTCGGCCGGCGCGGTTCCGGCGGAACGGACCTCGACCTGCCCGGCGGACATGTGCGCGAGATAGGCCGCAGCCATCTGCGAGCGGCCGGCGTTGTGAACACAAACGAACAGGACGCTTGGCTTGTTGGCGGTATCGGACATCTCAGGCTCCTTTGGAGGGTGTCGTGGCAGATGCAGGCATACCGGTCGCTGACGGCGTCTCGGGAAAGAATTTGCGCCGTGCCCATAAGGCTACGTAGACGAGCGCGACCAGTACAGGGACTTCAATCAGCGGACCGACGACGCCGGCGAGGGCTTGGCCGGACGTCACCCCGTAAGTGCCAATGGCGACGGCGATGGCCAGCTCGAAATTGTTCCCCGCCGCAGTGAAGGCGAGAGTGGTGGTTTTGGCGTAGCCGAGCCGGAGCAGCTTTCCGAGGACCATCCCGGCACCAAAGACGACGACGAAGTAGACCAGCAGCGGCAAGGCGATCCGGGCGACGTCGAACGGGTTGGCCAGAATTTCCTGTCCCTGCAGCGCGAACAGGATGACGATGGTGAACAGCAGGCCGTAGAGCGCCCAAGGGCCAAGCTTCGGCAGGAATTTGTCCTCGTACCAGGTCCGGCCCTTGGTGCGTTCGCCGATGGTGCGGGTCAGGAAGCCGGCGAGCAGCGGAATGCCGAGGAAGACGAGCACGCTGATGGTGATTGCCCAGAAGGAGAAGTCCGCGCTGGTGGTGGGCAGACCAAGCCAGGAGGGGAGCAGCTGCAGGTAGAACCAGCCAAGCGCCCCGAACGCGAAAACCTGGAAGACGGAGTTGATGAACACCAGTACAGCGGCGGCTTCGCGGTCGCCGCAAGCCAGATCGTTCCAGATCAGCACCATGGCGATGCAACGGGCGAGGCCGACAATGATTAGTCCGGTGCGGTATTCCGGCAGGTCGGGGACGAAGATCCAGGCCAGCGCGAACATGAACGCGGGGGCGGCAAGCCAGTTCAGCACCAGGGAGGTGATCATCAGTTTCCGGTCGCGGACGACGTGGCTGGTCTCGTTGTAGCGGACCTTCGCCAGCACCGGATACATCATCACCAGCAGGCCCACGGCAATCGGCAGTGAAACCGAACCGATCTTGACGGCATCCAGAGCGTCATTCATCCCCGGCACGAAACGGCCGAGCACTATGCCGGCGACCATGGCGGCAATGATCCAGACTGGCAGGAAGCGGTCCAACGTGGAGAGTTTCCCGACGACGGCTTCCTCCTGCCTGCTGGCGGTTGCTGTCGAGGTGCTCACTCGGCTCCTTCATGTTCGGCAGTCTGGTGGCGGACCGCCTGCGTGGTTTGTCCATCGAAGTCTATCGATGAAGCGAGTATGCCGGTACGCATCGACGGATGTCAATGTGATGTGCATAATGGAACCATGAACACCGCAACCACCGTCGACGCCGGGATAGATCGCGATTCCTGCTGCACCCCGGTGGGAGGTGAAGCCATGAGCGAGCAGCGGGCCAATGCCGTCGCGCATCAGCTCAAGGCGCTCGCCGATCCGACCCGTCTCAGGCTGATCTCACTGATTTCCTCCAGCGAGAACTCGGAGGCCTGCGTCTGCGACCTGACGGAGCCCGTTGGACTTGGGCAGCCGACCGTTTCGCACCACCTGAAGATTCTGGTCGATGCCGGCCTCCTTAGCAGGGAGAAGCGCGGAATCTGGTCCTACTATTCGCTGGTCCCAGGCGCGCTGGAGTCCCTCGCGGCGGTCATCACCCCCTGATCGGCTCCTGGCTCCGGCGAATCTGTCCCGCAGGCGGCCACCCGGCACCCGGAGGTCTTGTTTCGAGGCCCGCGGCATGCCTACCGTGGATGGACTGGCCAACGACCCGAGGAGACTGAACTCATGGAAACCAATCCCATCGAGACATGGTGGTCCCGGGTGTCAACCCCGGCCAAGGAGTGGCTGCGGGAGAATCTGCGCAGCACCGTCCTGCCTGATCACGTCGTCAAGGCGATCAGGGATGCGGGTGGCCCGTCAGTGCAGCAGCAGGGTGGTTCAGATCTGCTGGGCACCGGCGACTGGCAGTTCATCGAGACGCAGTCCGAGTTCGTCGACTGAGCGATCGTCGGCTGAGTCCCGTCGATTACCCCGTCAGTCCGGCTCAACCTGCAGACTGGCCAGGCTCGTCGGATGATTGTTGCCCTGCAGGACAATCACCTGCCAAGCGTCGCAATGGATTTCCCACCGCCGGTAACTGAACGGGCCGTGCAGCTCGCCGTCGTTGCTTGCCATGAAGGTCTCATCGCCGGCTCCCTCCACTTCAACCACCTGCCCGCAGCCAGTGCTGACGTCGGACCGGGAGGCGTGGTTCCCGCTCTTGAGCCCGAGCGCATAAGCCACGCGGGCAATCGAACCTACAGATTCCCAGACGACGACGTCGATGCGGCCGTCGTGCGGATCGGCGTCGGGTATCAGCCGGGCGCCGCCGCCAACGGTTCCGCCGAGCCCCATGGCGGCCATCAAAACGGGAGTCGAATCGTCGTGGATCTGCTGCCCGTCGACCCGCACGGTCAACCTCCAGCCTCTTTCGCTGAACCCGGCAGCAACCGCTCCGAGTGGATAACCCAATTTGCCGAGCTTGATTTTGCCCAGCTTCTTCTTGACCGATGCCCCGCGTGCCGCTGCGGCAGCACCGATGCCCACATGGACCGCGTTCACGGCCACGTCGCCCTCGTCGCTGACCAGCAATTCCATCCCGCGGCCGTGTCCGGATATCACGGTCCTGGCCGCCTGCGCCGGATCGAGGGGGATTCCGAGGGAGCCCGCCAGGTCGTTGCCGGTGCCGAGCGGAATCAGGCCAACCGGACCAGTCTCTTTGAGCTTTCCGCTTCGGTAGAGGCACTGCACGGCGGCGTGGATGGAACCGTCTCCACCGAGCAGCACCAGGCGGCGCCCGTTCAGCCCATGCAGCGATTCCGCCAACTCGTCCAGATTGCGGGTGGCGGCCAGCTCAAGCTCGTTGCCTCCCGCTTTGGCGGCAGCGCGCAGGACGGTCAGCGCAGCGTTGACGCCCCGCTCGTGCGCGGTACCGGCGGCGGCGTTCACCACCACCAGCAGATCCGATTCTGACATGCGTCCTCCGACAGTCTGGAAAGAACGCCCTGATGGAGCGTCCTGATGCAATAACTTTAGTCCGCGCCGCTGGGTGCCCGCTCAGTAATCGCTGCTCACATGAGACGCTCGTCACGCTCATATGATAAATTCAGGTAACCGTGGCTCTCAAAGGAGAAATCGATGCAGACTCCCACCCAGTTGAACACGCAGGCTCTGCCCGGGCTTCCGGACAGTCTGGCCATCCCTGGCTATGACCGTTCCGCGCTGAGCGTCGGCATTGTCCACTTCGGCGTCGGCGGCTTCCACCGCGCGCACCAGGCGATGTTCCTGGACCGGCTGATGAACGAGGGCAAGGCTCTGGACTGGGCGATCTGCGGCGTCGGTGTGCTGCCCGGCGATAAACGGATGCGTGACGTTCTGCAGGACCAGGACTGCCTCTACACTCTCGTCACCAAGCACGCCGACGGAACGCGCGAGGGACGGATCATAGGTTCGATGGCGGAATACCTTTACGCCCCAGAGGATCCCGAAGCCGTGATCGAGAAAATGGCGTCCGAGCAAGTCCGCATCGTCTCCCTGACCGTCACGGAGGGCGGCTACAACTTCCACCATGTGACCGGGGAGTTCGACGCCGAAAACCCGGATGTAGTGGCCGATCTGCAACCGGATGCCAGCCCGAGGACCACTTTCGGCCTCGTCACGGAAGCCTTGTCCCGCCGTCGTGCCCGTGGTTTGAAGCCGTTCACCGTGATGTCCTGCGACAACATCCAGGGCAACGGCGAGGTTGCACACAAAATGTTCACCGCCTTTGCCCGGCTCAAGGACGCCGGACTGGGGGAGTGGGTCGAGCAGAACGTGCCCTTCCCGAACTCCATGGTCGACCGCATTACGCCTGTCACGACCGACGACGACCGGTCGGCCATTGCCGAAGAGTTCGGCGTCGCTGACGGCTGGCCCGTGGTTAGCGAACCATTCGTGCAGTGGGTTCTGGAGGACAAGTTCAGCCTGGGCCGGCCGCCCTTCGAAGAGGTCGGGGTTCAGATTGTCGACGACGTCGAGCCGTACGAGCTGATGAAGCTGCGGTTGCTCAATGCCAGTCACCAGGGGCTGTGCTACTTCGGCTACCTGGCCGGCTACCGCTTCGCACATGAGGTGTGCCAGGACCGGCTGTTTGCCCGTTTCCTGCTGGAGTACATGACCCACGAGGGCCAGCCGACGCTCGCGCCGGTGCCCGGAATCGACCTCGAGGACTACAAGCAGACCCTGATCGAGCGGTTCTCGAATCCCCATATCCGCGACACTTTAGCCCGCCTTTGCGCCGAGAGCTCAGACCGGATCCCGAAATGGCTGGTCCCGGTGATCCGGATCAATTTGGAGAACGACGGCGACATCTCCCGTTCCGCGGGCATCGTCGCCAGTTGGGCGAGGTACGCCGAAGGTGTGGACGAGGCCGGTGAGCCAATCGAGGTGGTCGACCGGCTGAAGGAAACCTTGATGGCCGCGGCAGCAAAGCAGCGGCAGGACCCGTTGGCTTTCCTGGCGAACAGGGAAGTTTTCGGCGATCTGGTCGACAACGAACGCTTCGTGGCCGCCTACACGGAGGCACTGTCCAACCTGCACACGCGTGGCTCAAGGGCTGCCGTCGAAGCACTGGTTTCCGAAGCGGGCTGAGCGTTCAGCTCTCCTCGGCCAGGCCGGTCTCGGGCAACCGGACCGTCACCGTGGTTCCCTCTCCCTCGACGGATTGCACGTTCAACTCGCCGCTGTGCTGCTCCACGACGCCCTTGACGATCGACAACCCCAGGCCCGTGCCCGGAACGGCCGCGGCGGTGGCGTTCGATGCCCGGTAGAACCTGGTGAACAGCCGGGGAATCTCGTCGGCGGGGATCCCCATTCCGGTGTCCTGCACCCTAACGACGACGCTGGCCGGCATTTCGTCGACCGGCGCGGCGCGTTCGGCCGTGACTTCGACCTTCCCCGTTGCCGGCGTGAACTTCACCGCGTTGGAGACAATATTGGTAAAGGCCTGTTCAAGCTGGTGCACGTCGCCGAGGACCAGCAGCGCCGTTTGGGGCCGCTCGTAGTTGAGCTGCACATCCTGGGTCACGGCGAGCGGAGACATCGCCGTCATCACCATCTCCAGCAGATCGCCGACGTCGACCGGGGCGATGGTCTGGATGCTGCCGGAATCCATCCGGGACAGGGTCAGCATGTCCTCCACTAGACTCCGCAACCGGACTGTGTTCCGCTCGACGATTTCCAGCATCCGTCCGGCGCTGTCGGGAACCGCCCCTCCCGCGCCTTCCTGGACCATCTCAAGGTAACCGGTAATGGACGTCAGCGGTGTCCGCAGCTCGTGATTGACCGTGGCCACAAAGTCGTTCTTCGCCCGGTCCAGCTCCTTCAGCCTCTCCACCACTTCCTGCTGACCGGTGATCAACTGGCCCTGAATGAGCCCGTGGGCCAGGTTTCCCAGCACGTGCTGCGTGAGCGAAAGTTCCGCCTGGGTCCAGGTCCGGTCCTCGTCGGCGGCGACCAGGCAAATCAGGCCGAACGCCATGTCGTTTTCCCCGATCGGGGCGACGACGGATGCGCCCGGACCCAGCCCTGCCGCCCAGTTGGCCAGGTCCTCCAAGCCCTCCGCCGGAGTGCGGCCGGACCGCGGCCCCAGCTCCAGCACGGTTGAGTTCTCCCACAGTTGATTGGCGAGCGGCCGTGCTTGTTCTTCATGTTCGGAAAAGGAGGGTGGAATGAGCTCCAACCCCTCGCGGGCCCATTGCCTCGTGATTTTGGGGACGCGTTCATCCTCGAAGGTCGTCAGCAGGACCCGTTCCGCCCCGAAAGCCTCCCCCAAACCATCCACCAGGTGCGCGGCCATCTCTTCCGGTTTGTGGGTGCTGCGGATGGCGGCCGACACCTGCCGTGTCTGCTCCCGCAGTTGGGTGGCTTTGGCCCGCCGACGGAGCTGCCGTTCATTGTGCGTGATGACGACGTCGGCACGATGGACAAGTTCCTCGGCCTTCACCGGTTTCAACACGTAGTCGGAAATTGACAGGACCAATCCGTCGTCGATGCTGAGCTGATCAACGCTCGAAACCGTGAGGATCACCGGGATGCGCCGCGTCCCTCCAACCTGCTGCAGTTTGCGCAGTACGTAGGTCCAGGTTCCTTCCGCGACAGCGATGTCGACGACGGCAAGGTCAAATGAATGCTGTTGGGCCTCGGCAAGGGCGGCCTGGCTGTTGCCGAAGCGGGTGACGGCGAAGCCGGCCGCGCTCAAGTATTGCGTCGTCTGGTCCCGATCACCGGAATCGCCAATAACAACCAGGGCGGTGCGTTGGAGGCGGTCCCCGGCGTTCCGCGCTGAACTCACCCTTGCTCCCTTCTGCCTGGCACTGAGCGCCGGACGGGTTCCGGCGGCGGGTTCCATTCGTACCTTCGGCGCCCTCTACGGAGTCTATACGCGAGGGCACGTTCTATGCTGGGATAATGACGGATCCGCGGGTAACCGGAATCGATGCAACGCTCGGCCTGGGCGACGACGGTATCCTACGGTTGCGCTGGGCCAGGGGAATTGCCATCACCGAGGAAGCCGCACAGACCGCGATGGATAAGGTCAACGAATTATGTGCCGGAATCCGGCGGCCCATGCTGGTCGATATGGCCACCACCGCCTCTGTCAGCCGCGGCGCCCGTGCCGTGTTCGGGAAGCCGTGCTCGGCGTCGAAAATTGCCCTCCTCGGTGCTTCTCCGGTGGACCGCGTGATAGCCAACTTCGTCCTGGGCATCAGCCACCTTCCCTGTCCCACCAGATTCTTCACCTCCGAACCGGAGGCGACCCAATGGCTGAGCGGCGATTAACGTGGAGCAGTTTGTCAGCGATCCGCGCCTGGACAAGCTGGTCGACGGCATTGTTCGGCTCTCGTCCGGCGACCTGACGGCCCGTCTGGAAATTTCGCCGGCACGCGACTCCATCGACGCCGTGATCAGCGGCGTGAACCTGCTCGCCGAAGAACTGAACGTGATGTACCAGGATCTGGAGAAACGCGTTGAGGAACGTACCGCGATGCTGCGCGAGGCGCAGGTGGAACTTCAGCGGATGGCGACGACGGACGACCTCACAGGTTTGGCCAACAGGGCCCTGCTCAGCGAGCGGATGAGCCAGGAAGTCCAGGCGGCCGCTGCCAGTGGCAAGCCTCCCGCCCTCATCTTCCTGGATCTGGACACATTCAAAGACGTGAACGACAGCCTCGGCCATGCTGCCGGCGACCGTGTCCTCGTGGAAGTCGCGCGAAGGCTGAAGGCCGTGGTCCGCGCGACCGACACGGTGGCAAGACTCGGCGGAGACGAATTCGCGCTCCTGCTCCCGGAAACCGATGATGTGCAGGCCAGGGCGGTGGCGGACCGGGCGCTTGAAGCGCTCCGCCCCGCCATCATCGTTGCGGGTACACGAATCTGGACGATGGCCAGCATCGGCGTCCGGTGCGGAGAGGACGGCCACAGCGCCGAGACGCTGATGCGCGACGCCGATGCGGCCATGTATGCCGCGAAAGCAGGTGGCAAGGGGGTTGTCCGGGTATTCGACCCCTCCATCCTTGATGCGGTGCGGCAACGGTCCCGGGTGACCGCTGAACTTCGGACCGGTATCGCTGCACACCAGCTGGTGGTCCATTACCAGCCGGTCGTCGGACTCGGGAACGGCAAGATCACCGGCGCGGAGGCACTGGTCCGGTGGCAACATCCCGATCGTGGTCTCCTCTATCCAGACGATTTCGTCGGCGTAGCGGAAGAGACCGGCCTCATCGCCGAGCTGGGGCAATGGATGATCCTGACAGCGGTTCACCAGCTCGCCGCCTGGCAGGATGTGCTGTCCGGGCGGCCCTTCACGCTGCGGGTAAATCTGTCCGCGATGGAAATGCGCGAACCGGGCCTGGCTGCGTTCATTTCGGCTGCGCTCGTGGCTTCCAACGTGCCGCCGTCGCAGCTCATTGTGGAGATCACCGAGACGGTCCTGATGACCGGCGATGTGGTCAGCACCGAAAACCTTCGCGAGCTCAACCGGTTGGGGGTGGCCGTCGAGATTGATGACTTTGGCACCGGCTATTCGTCGATCAGTTACCTCCGCGAGCTCCCGGCGGACACCGTCAAGATGGACCGGTCGTTGATCGTAGAAATAGCGAATGATCCGGAGCAGAAAACCTTCGTGGCGGCCGTATTGCAATTGATAAACGCTGCCGGCCTGACCGCCGTGGCTGAGGGAATCGAAACCGCAGAGCAGGCGGACCAGCTGCGCCGGCTCGACTGCCTCTATGGCCAGGGGCGGT
>NZ_KI914663.1:0-23322 GCF_000520495.1 Arthrobacter sp. H14 | reverse complement strand
CTATGGCCAGGGGCGGTATTTCAGCCCGCCGGTAACTGCGGACGGGATGACAGGAATGCTCGGCCGCCGCGGCTACTTGCGCAAGCCGGGCACCGGAAACGATTAACGGATGGTCCTTTCCGGGCCGGCGGACGTCTATATTGGACGGGTGTCGTCACTGATCAACAAACTTCTGCTCCTTCCGCGCGTCCTCCGGCTTTCCGCCAAGGTGCCGAAGGACCCCCATGTCGCCTGGAACCAGTATTGGGCAGGGGTGGAAGCCACCGGTGCCGGCGGCGACGTGCTTTGGGACGCCGGAGACGAGCGCGAGCTGAACGGCTATCTGGAACGGCTGCGGCATCACCTGGATCCCGGGCTGCCGATTATCGACGTCGGCTGTGGCCACGGAAGCTTCACCAGGTCCCTTGCGCGGTATTTCCCGCAGGCCGTCGGAGTCGACGTGTCCGCCCACGCCGTCGAACGCGCTCAAAATGAATCGTCCGAAGTGTCGAACGTGACATACCGGGTCCTTGACTGTACGGCCGACGGTTCCGGAGCGGCCCTCCGGGCAGAGTTCGGCGAGGCGAACGTTTTTGTCCGCGGCGTCTTTCATGTCCTGGACCGGCGGGCGCGGGCGGCGCTGGCCGCCAACCTGCACCCCGTCGTCGGCGGGCGGGGACGGGTGTTCCTCGCGGAGACGGATTTCCAGGGAAATGGGCTGCAGTACATGGCGCACTTGGGAGCAGTCCCAGGCAACATACCGGCTCCGCTGGAGCGGGCGATTGCGAATCTGCCCCGGCCGGGACACTTCGGCAGACCCGAACGGGAAGCAGCCTTCGACGCCGGTCAATGGGTACTGTGCGAAGACGGTGCGACGTCGATTGAAACCGTTCCCATGTCACCGGCTGGAAAGCCCGAACGCATTCCCGGTTACTTCGCCGTCCTGGGCAACCGTAACGGGGCTCAGACTCCGTAGACCTGCTGTCGGGCCTCGACATAGCGGGCACGCACGTCCAGCGCCCAGTCGCCTGAACCAGCTGACTTGCCGGAACCTCCGGAGCCGCCGGGTTCGAAGGATGAGTCGATCTTCCGCGTCCACTGCGGAAACTCCCCCGTGGCCGCCCAGGCCGCCTGGCGGGCAGCTCCGAGCGCAACGTACTCGCCGGCCACCGGAACCTCCACGGGAACGCGCAGCATCGCCGCGGCGGCTTGCTGCAGTGCCCTTGATTTCGATCCGCCGCCGATCAGCAGCACTTTCCGGACCGGAACCCCGTGGGCAGTCAACAGGTCCAGGGCGTCGGCAAGCGAGTTCAATACGCCCAGCACGCTCGCCCGGGCCAGATTCTCCGGCGTCATGTTCGCCCGCCGCAATCCGGTCAAAGTCCCATGGGCATCCGGCAGGTTGGGTGTGCGCTCGCCGTCAAGGTACGGGAACAGCGTCAACCCGTCGGCGTCGGGGGCTCCCGCCAGTGCCAATTCATCCAGCCGCGGGAGTCCGACGTCGAGCATTCCAGCGGCCGCCGTCAACACCCGCGCCGAATTAATCATCGCCAGCAGGGGCAGGTGCTGCCCGGTCGCGTCGGCGAATCCCGCCACCGCGCCGCTGGAGTCGCTGACGGGTTCCGAGGCGGAGGCGAACACCGTGCCTGAGGTTCCGACGGAAATGACCACCTCGCCGGGGACAATTCCCAGTCCCAGGGCGGCTCCCGCGTTATCCCCGGTGCCGGCTCCGACGATTCCGGCACCGGCGGACCACTGAGGCAGCAGGTTCCCACCGGCGTCGGACGATCCAATCACCGGCGGGAGCTCGGGCACGCTGCCGAAATACCGCTCCAGCAGTTCCGGCCGGTACTCATTGGCGACGGCGGAGAAGTAGGCGGTGCCGGAGGCGTCACTCCGGTCGGTGAAAAAACGGCCGGTCAACTGGTGGTTCAGCCAATCGTGCGGCAGCACCACGCGCTCGACTTTCGCCGCCAGTTCGGGCCGGTTCCGCGCCAGCCAAGCGAGTTTGGTGAGCGTGAAGGACGCGACGGGGATGACGTTCACCGAGTCGATCCAGGTTGCGTTGCCGAGATCGGCCCGCATTTCGGCCGCTTCCGTGGCGCTGCGGGTGTCGTTCCACAGCAGCGCGTCGTGCACAGGTTCATTGTTGGCGTCCAGGGCAACCATGCCGTGCTGCTGGGCGGAAACGCTGGCTCCGACCAGGTTTCCGGCTCCCGCGCCGCCTGCCTGTTTCCAAGCCTGAGTGAGCGCGTCGGTCCAGAGCCGCGGATCGATGGAAGTGCCGTCGGGGTGTGGTGCCGTACCTGAACTTTGGATTTCCCCCGTGTCCATATCGACGGTGAGGACTTTGCAGGACTGGGTGGAGGAATCGATTCCGGCGACGGTGTCGGTGTTCATAGGTGTGCTTCCTTCGTGAGAGCGGCGGAAAGTGCGGCTACCAGCGACTCATCGGCGATCAGCGTGGTGATGATGTTTGCCTTGCAGGCGGCGATAACGGCCGCGGCGCGTTCGGCGCCGGGAGCGACGGCGATGACCTCCGGTGTGGCGCGCAGCTGTTCCACCGTGACGGCAATGATCCGTTCGTCCATCGCAGTAAGAACCGCTTGGCCGTCCGCGTCAATCAGTCTGCCGGAACATTCTGCGACTGCACCGGCGGCGGTTCCCGCCCTCCGGTCGGTGTTGCCCACGCGTTCCCAGACAGTGGAATAGTTTGGTTTCCAGGCACCGATAGCGATGACGGCAAGGTCCAGAGTGTCCGCCTTCTCCAAGGCATGCGCAATCTCCGGTTGCCGGCGCAATCCGGCCGCCGTGGCGGCGTCGTCGACCACCAGTGGGGCAAACAGGGGCCAGGTATTTCCGCCGGAGAGGCCGCCGAGCCGGTGAATCACTTCGAACGAATGCCCGCTGCCGGACAGGGGGAGGGCGCCCGCGAGTTGGACGATCTCGCACTTGGGGAGTTTGGTGACGAACCGGGCGGTGGTGGCGAGTGTCCGGGACCAGGAGATGCCGACTGTCATGCCGGCCCGGGCCCGGACGGACAATTCCGCGGCTGCAGCCTGTGCCATCACTTCCCGGTTCCGTGCGGAGTCCGCCGAGCCGGCTGTCGTGATGAGCCGGGTGAGGCCGAGTTCCTTCTTGATCAATTCGGTATCGAGCGGTGCTGCCGCTCCCGGTGTGCTGACTTCGATCTTGACGATGCCGACCTCGCGGGCTTCCTCCAACAACCGTGCGACGTGGAACCGGGAGATTCCGTAGGTGTTGGCAATTTCCACCTTGGACTTGCCGTCCAGAAAATGCTCCCGCCCAATTTTGGCCAGAAACTGCTCATGGGTCTGTTCCGGCACTTTTTTATCCACTCCTGACAACGGGTGAGCGTTTGCTCTTGCTCAAACGAGCTTATATGACTAGAGTCACATAACAAATGAGCATGCATGAAATTCTCAACTGAGCAAATGACAAGGACAGCAATGTTCCGACACAAGAATGAAGTTGCCCCGGAAGCCCCGAGGCGGCGCGGACGGCGCCGCACCTTCTTTGCCGGTCTGATCGCGGCATCGCTCGTGCTGACCGGTTGCGCCGGAGCAGGCGCGATTGGTGCTGGTGAGGGCAAAACCCAGATCGTGGTGGCGATCGTCTCGAACCCGCAGATGCAGGACGCCATCGCCTTGCAGGACAAGTTCCGGGCAGAGCATCCCAATATCGACGTCCAATTCGTTTCGCTGCCGGAAAATGAAGCCCGGGCGAAGATCACCGCCTCTGTTGCGACCGGTGGCGGGGAGTTCGACGTCGTCATGATTTCCAACTACGAAACCCCGATGTGGGCCGAAAACGGTTGGATCACCAACCTGCAGGAGTACGCGGAAACGACCGAGGGCTACGACCCGGACGACATTTTGCCGAACATCCGGAAATCGCTCAGTTACGAGGACGACCTCTACTCTGTTCCGTTCTATGGGGAATCCTCGTTCGTGGCCTACCGGGAGGATTTGTTCAAGAAGGCCGGCGTGACGATGCCGGCCGATCCGACCTGGGACGATATCCAGGGCCTGGCGAAGAAGCTGCACGATCCGGAAAACGGCGTGGCCGGCATCTGCCTACGCGGGCTGGCAGGCTGGGGTGAGAACCTGGCGCCGTTGAATACGGTCATTAGTACTTACGGTGGCCGTTGGTTCGATATGGATTGGAACGCCAGGCTCGATTCACCTCAGGTGGAAGCTGCCGTCACGGATTACGTGAACCTTGTCCAGAACTACGGTCAGCCGGGCGCAGCCACCAGCGGATTCGGTGACTGCCTGACCCGGTACAGTCAGGGCAATGCCGCCATGTGGTATGACGCGACGTCGATGGTTTCCAGCGTCGAGGACCCCGCATCTTCGCTCGTTTCGGACAAGACAGCCTACGCCGCCTCACCGGTGAACAAGACCGAGGCGGCCGGTTGGCTCTACAGCTGGTCGCTGGCGATCCCCAAGACCAGCGAAAACAAGGACGCAGCCTGGGAATTCATGTCCTGGATGACCAGCAAGGACTACATCAAGCTGGTTGGTAATGAATTCGGCTGGGCACGCGTGCCACCCGGAAGCCGCCAGTCCACGTACGAGATCCCCGGATATGAAAAGGTCTCCGAGGCCTATGCCGAGCCGACGCTCTCGGCCATCGCCGGTGCCTCGCAGGAGACTTCGATGACGAAACCGGTGCCTTACACCGGGCTGCAGTTCGTGGGGATACCGGAATTCCAGGATCTGGGAACCCGGGTGGCACAGCAAATCTCCGCTGCGATTGCGGGACAGAAAACCGTCGAAGAGGCCCTGGAACAATCCCAGCGGTATGCCGAAACGGTGGCGGAAACCTACCAGGCAGGAGAAAACTGATGGCCACCCTCGTCGAGCGGCACAACGTCAAACAGCAGCAGCTCCGGACGCACCGTGAGCAAAGCAAGGCAGAGGGCTGGCGCCGTCGGGCTCCGTTGCTGCCGGCGGTGATATTCGTCGTCGTCGTCACCCAGATCCCGTTCCTGGTCACCCTCTGGTACTCGCTGCGCTCCTGGAACCTGCTGCGGCCGGATGGCAACATTTTCGTCGGACTCGGAAACTATGCTGATATCTTTACCGACTCAACGTTCCGCGGGGCGGCTCTGAACAGCGTCATCATCACCGTTGGCTGCGTGCTGGCCGCCATGGTGCTGGGTATCGTTTTCGCCCTGCTGCTGGACCGGAAATTCCGCGGCCAGGGCTTCATCCGCACCTTGATGATCACGCCGTTCTTGATCATGCCGGTCGCCGGAGCGATGCTGTGGGCGGTCTCCATGCTCGATCCCAGCTATGGGTTGGTGAACTGGTTCATCGGGCTCTTTGGCATCCCTGCTGTGGCGTGGACGTCGACCTTCCCGATGTTCTCGATCCTGATCGCCTTGGTCTGGCAATGGACACCGTTCATGATGCTGCTGGTGCTGGCCGGCCTCCAGGCACAGCCTAAGGACGTACTCGAGGCAGCCCAGATGGACGGGGCAAGCTGGTGGCAGACGTTCGCTTCCGTGACGTTGCCCCAGCTGCGCCGCTACATCGAGCTCGGCCTGCTGCTTGGTGCGATCTACGTGGTCAACACGTTCGACCACATCTACCTGATGACCGCCGGCGGGCCAGGCACGGCCAGCGCCAACCTTCCTTTTTACATCTACCAGCGGGCGTTCCTCGGCTTTGACATCGGCCAGGCGGCAGCCATGGGCGTCGTCGTAGTGATCGGAACCATCATCATCGCCGTCTTCGCGCTGCGGCTCCTCTTCCGCAGCTTCGACATAAAGGACTAAGCAATGACCACCAAACTCGAAACCCCCGCCGCCGGCGATCCGTCCCGCAGCGGCGCCCTTGCGCCGCCTACGGCGACCCAGCCAGCGCGGCCGCACTCCCCGGCGTCGAAACGGCGGATGTCCTCCTCTTTGCTGACTGCGCTGACCTGGATCGTCGGTCTGCTGTTTTTCGCACCGGTGCTCTGGATGGTGATGACGGCGTTCAAGCAGGAATCGGCCGCAGCCTCCAACCCGCCGTCATTCTTCTTCGAACCAACGCTGGACCAGTTCCGGGCGGTGCTCGATTCCGGTGCCGGCGTCTACTTCGCCAACTCGATGATTGCCACTGGCGTCTCCACCGTGCTGGTGATCGCGCTGGGCGTTCCCGCCGCCTATGCCCTGAGCATCCGCCCGGTCAAGAAGACCAAGGACGTACTGTTCTTCTTTATCTCCACCAAAATGCTCCCGGTGGTGGCCGTGATCATGCCGATTTACGTGATCGCCGGGCAGATCGGCGCGCTGGACAACATCTGGACGCTAGTGGTGCTCTACACCGCCATGAACCTGCCCATCGCCGTATGGATGATGCGCTCGTTCTTCCAGGAAGTTCCGGCCGAGGTCCTGGAAGCGGCGGAGATGGACGGCGCCGGCCTGCTGAAGACGCTGCGGATAGTGCTGATGCCTATGGTGGCTCCCGGTCTGGCCGCGACCGCGCTGATCTGCGTGATCTTCGCCTGGAATGAGTTCTTCTTTGCCTTGAACCTCACGGCCGCCACTGCCCCGACCGTGCCGGTGTTCCTTGTCTCGACCATGACCAGTGAGGGGCTGTTCCTGGCCAAGTTGTCCGCCGCGTCGGTGCTGGCCTCGCTGCCGGTGGTCATCGCCGGTTGGATCGCGCAGAAGCAGCTGGTCCGTGGTCTGTCCATGGGCGCGGTGAAATAGAACGCTAGAAGAGCCCGGCCAGCCATCTGAATCCGGCATCTGTCACACCGTAGATGGCGTAGAGCGACACGGGAACCAACAACGCCCACTCCCGGCGCGAGCCGGTACCGCCGAGCAGTGGAATAGCCAGGCAGCCGCCGGGTTTCCAGATCTCGCGCAGACCTGGAACCCGGGCGAAGGGGCGGGGCCGCTTGAGCCGCAGAGGCCACAGCAGCATGATCCCTCCCGTGGTGATCAGGTCGCCGGCCAGATGGGCCAGTACTCCAAGCCCGACGGCGATGGGCAGCCAGTCGTGTTGCTGCGGCGCGTTTACGGCAATGAAACAGCTCAGGCCGAGTGCCAGCAGCCAGCTTTGCACCGGGCCGCCCGCGAGCTTCAGTGACTTCAGCGCGAATCCCATCAGCAGCACGGACAGGATGCCGGCGCCGACGGCGATATCTCCGAATTCGGGAACGTCGGTCGTGGCGAGCCCCAGCCAGATTGCCGTCAGGATGAACACGGCCGCGCCCAGCAGCGAATGAGTGCCGCGCCGGTGACCGCCGCTGATCGTTTCGATCCAACCGGCCAGGACCCTGGTTAACGGGGGTAGCGAATTGGCGATGGTGCCGCTGCGGTGGTCCAGGTCAGGGAGCAGAGCTGCACCCGCCGTCACCAGAGCGCCGGTAAGCACCCCGAGCGGACTGACCGGATACCAGCCCAGCGCAAACGGAGCCGTCGATGCCACTGCCACCCAGGCGGCGGCGCCGCAGGCGGCATGGTGTCCACCCATCATGGTGGCTCCTCCTGTCACTAGTCGTTTTGCCTGATCAATTTTTGGACCTTCCGCCATCGCCTCCATGCGTGCACACTGGAAGCAGGCAAACATCTACCAGGAGGCATCACGATGTGCCGGAACATCCATACGCTGCACAACTATGAGCCGGCTGCGACGAGCGCCGAGGTCGAGGCGGCTGCACTGCAGTACGTCCGCAAGATCAGCGGCAGCACCAAACCGTCCAAGGCCAATGAAGAAGCGTTCAACACGGCCGTGCACGAAATCAGCCATGCCACGCACCACCTTCTTGATGCTTTGGTGACGACGGCGCCGCCCAAGGACCGGGAGGTCGAGGCGGCGAAGGCCAAGGCACGTTCTGCTGAGCGGTTCGGCGCAGCAGTCTGAGACCTGCCCGGCCCGCTTACTTCAGGTGGTCGACCAGTTCTGCCGCGATGCCCGTGTAGCTGCCGGGGGTCAGCCGCATCAGCCGGTTCTGCGCCTCGCTGGAAAGCCCCAGGCCGGAGACGAACTCCTGCATCCGTTCCTGATTGACGCGCTGCCCGCGGGTTAGTTCCTTGAGCCGCTCGTACGGCTCGTCCATGCCTTCGACGCCGGCAATCGCTTCGGCGCGCATGACCATCTGGATCGCCTCGCCGAGCACCTCCCAGTTCATGTCCAGATCGTGCGCGAGCACGTCGCTGGCAACATCGAGGGCGGCCAATCCACGCTGGACGTTGGAGATGGCCAGCAGGGAATGCCCGAAGGCGACGCCGATATTCCGTTGTGAAGAGGAGTCGGTCAGGTCGCGCTGCCAGCGACTGGTAATCAGCGTCTCCCCGAGGGTGTCCAGCAACGAGCAGGAGATCTCCAGGTTCGCTTCGGCATTCTCAAAGCGGATCGGGTTCACCTTGTGCGGCATGGTTGAGGAGCCGGTTGCCCCTGCCACCGGCACCTGCGCGAAGTAGCCAATGGAAATGTAGCTCCACACGTCGGTGCAGAAATTGTGCAGGATACGGTTGAACCGTGCGACGTCGGCGTAGAGCTCGGCCTGCCAGTCGTGGGATTCGATCTGCGTGGTCAGCGGGTTCCAGGTCAGCCCCAGCCCCTCCACGAAGGTCCGGGACACCTGCTGCCAGTCCGCCTCCGGAACCGAAGCGTAGTGCGCACCGTAAGTTCCGGTCGCGCCGTTGATCTTTCCAAGGTATTCGGTGCCGCGGATCCGTGTGAGTTGCCGTCCCAGGCGGTGGGCGACGACGGCGAGTTCCTTGCCCAACGTCGTGGGCGTGGCGGGCTGGCCATGCGTGCGCGAAAGCATCGGGATCTCCCGCGTAGCTTCCGCAAGTTCTACGACGTCGTCGAGCAGCTTTTGCGCTGCCGGGAGCCACACTTCCTCCACAGCGCTCTTGATGCCAAGCGCGTAGGAGAGGTTATTGATGTCCTCACTGGTGCAGCCGAAATGGACGAGTTCGCTCAGCTGGTCCAAGCCAACGATTGACAGCCGGCGCTTGATGAAATATTCGATCGCCTTGACGTCGTGGACCGTCACGCGCTCAATTTCGCCGAGTTCGGCAATGGATTCGGCGTCGAAGTGAGTCACCAGATCCCGCAGCTTTTGCTGCTGTTCAGCGCTTAACGGCGACGTACCGGGAAGCACCGAATTGTCGGTCAGGTGGATAAACCACTCGACCTCCACAGCCAGCCGGTCACGGTTGAGCGCGGCCTCGGAAAGGTGGTTTACGAGCGTTTCGACCGCGCCCTTGTAGCGGCCATCGAGTGGCCCCAGGGCGATCGAAGGGGTGATGGTGCTCAGGTCGACACGGTTGCGTACAGGTGTTTCAGGCATGGCCCTCATTCTTCCACGATCATCCAGGCGTCGTCGTTCATTACTTGTCCTCCACAAGCACCCATGCCCGTGCCAGGTTGTCCACATCCCGGATGCAGGTGATGGCGGACGCGTTGTGGGCTCTCTAGCGTGGATTGCGACGACGGCAAGAGGGCGGAAGGACGGACCGGATGTATACAACAGGGGCGGGACCATTAGTCTGCGGCCCGGGTTACTCGTACTACCTGATCGAAGAGCGGTTGCGGGGCTGTGCCACAAGGGTTGATGAGCTGACCGGACGTATCCAATCGATTCAGGGCATTGATTGGGAGTCGCCTGCCGGGCAGGCCTTTCGCCAGTGCCTGTACGAACATCGCCGGACTATGACTGAATTGCATGAGCAGATTTCCTATGCGGCGGCATCGCTGCGCCGGTTGGCGGACAGTGTTGCTGCAGTGGCCGCCGCTGAGGCGAGCGGTGTGGGCGGATGACATGGCGTATCGAGGACGCCATTCCGGAGCGTTCCTGGTTCTTCAGCCCACTACCTGACGGCTACACAGTCACTGGCGGCGTTGGAGGCATCTCGTTCTCCTGGACTGAATTACTGCGCGGCGCGAAGGAGCTCGAGGTGTTGGCGGACGAGCTTCGCAGGGTGGAATCTGAACTGAACGAGTGCGCCTGGCAATTAACCACGTTCCCGGCCGAGCCGCAACTTCGTGCTGAGGCAAGCGCGGCCCAGATCCAGGTGGCCAACGCGGCAGGAGAGGCGTCTGCCCATGTGACCAGGTTTCAGAATTTGGCAGACCACCTCCGTGCGTCGTACAAAAACTATGCCGATGCTGAAGTGCCGCTCGCGATCAAGTTACGGAACTGGGAGCTACACACCAGGGCTGGCTATGACGCCATGGGCAACAGAACCATGCTGCCGTTTGTCACTGAAGGCGACGCTTGGTCCCATCTCGGTGATGAAGCGGCCTCGGCACTAATGATCACAGGCATGATCTTCGGCGGCGGCTTTATCGCTCGTCCGATCTCCACCACACTCATTCCGGACAAAGACGGCAATCGTGAAGTGACAAACTACGACTCTTCCCTCTCCGGCTTGGTGGAACGTACCGGAATGAACTGGGTTGACGGCGACGGCAACGAGAACGTCATCGAAGTAGCGGTCATCGAAACCGAAGGTGAGCCTGACCGGTACGCCGTCACCATCCCGGGCACTAAGGAGTGGAGTCCCTGGGAAACGGATAACCCACTCGACCTGACCGGCAATCTGGCAGCCATGACTGGATCACCCCACATGGCACGTGCTCTTAGGGAAGCTTTAGAAGAGACGGGAGCACCATCCGGAGCACCGGTGATGCTGATCGGTTACAGCGGTGGTGGACTGCACGCGCGGGCTACAGCTGCCGATCCTGCCTTCCTTGCGAAATTCGACACGAAGTACGTGGTCACCGCAGGTTCGCCGGCCGGGGATATACCGTTGCCGGGGGGAACTCAGGGACTCAATCTCCAACAGAAGGACGACATTGTCACGAAGGCGGACTTTCGACCTCCGCCGGACACGAAGAACAATGTAACGGTGGAATTCCAAACGCATCCAAGGAACGACCCCGACACCGGATATCTGATGGACCGGCATTCCCTGGCAAACTACTCCGCAAAGGCCGAACTGCTCGAAGTGAGCGACCATCCATCAGTTTCGACCACCGTGGCAGGAATAGCCGCCTTCGCGCCAAGGGGTGCCAAAGTCTCGTCTTACAAGTTCAGTCTCGAACGCCAACCGCTATCGCCTCCCAAACCACAACCCCCGGCCAGCCGGAACTACACGGTGCCACGCAACAGATAGTGAACCGCTCAGAATGATCGAGTGCAGCTACTTTCGTTTACCGGGAGTGATGGCCCCAACGATCAGCGAAACGATGCTGATGATGATCGCACCGAGAATGGCGGACCAGAAAAAGGAGTCAACCCCGAACTCAATCGGCGTGAAGGAACTCAACCATGAGGTGAGCATCAGCATCCCCGCATTGATGACGATGGTGAACAACCCGAGAGTGAGGATGGTGAGCGGCAACGACAACAGGCTGACAATGGGTTTGACCAGTGAGTTGACCAAGCCAAAGATGAGGCCGATAAATAAGTAGCCAAGAATAAGGGCGACCGTATCGTTCCCTTGTGCAAGGCCCTCGGCCTCGGAAGCTGAAATGGAAATGCCGGACAGGATCCAACTAGCCACCCACAGCGCCAGAGCATTGATCAGTACCCGGACAAGGAACATACCCATAGCACTATGCTGACACGCCGATCTGGGAAACAGCAGTGAATTCGCAGCTTCGCATGGGCACCCCGCCGCCGGATTGGTCTTTTTTGCGATTCCTTGCTCCGGCACCTGCTCCCTTAAGCTGAGGGTATGACTTCACTACAGAACCGCACCACCGCTGCTGAGGTTCAGCCCCGGGGGGTGCTAGGTAAGCTTCCCCGCTATGCGGCAGGTAAGCCACCGGTCGCCGTCGAGGGGCTTGAGAGCTTCAAGCTGTCCTCCAATGAAAACCCGCTGCCGCCGATTCCGGCGGTATTGGAAGCCATTGCGGATACGACGGCGGTCAACCGTTACCCCGATCCGGTCGCCAATGCCCTGCGCGCCGAACTGGCCGAGTTCCTTGATGTACCGATGGAGGACATCGTCACCGGAACCGGCAGTCTGGGCGCGTTGAACCAGATCCTGGCCACTTTCGCCGGGCAGAACGACGACGGCGTGCCCGACGAGGTTGTTTATCCCTGGCGCTCCTTCGAGGCCTACCCCATCTCGGTCGGCCTGTCGGGAGCGAACAGCGTCCAGATTCCCGTCAAGGACGACGGAACGCATGATCTGGAGGCGATGGCTGCCGCGGTCAACGAACGGACGAAGATCGTTCTGCTCTGCACCCCGAATAACCCAACCGGCCCGAGCCTGACCAAGACGGACGTTGAGTGGTTCATCGGTCAGGTTCCTTCCGACGTCATCGTCATCATTGACGAGGCCTACCAGGAATTCGTCCGTGACCCCGAGGTGGTCAACGGTATCGAGATGTATCAGAAGTATCCCAACGTGATTTCCCTGCGGACCTTCTCCAAGGCGCACGGCCTGGCAAACCTGCGGGTCGGTTATTCCGTCTCCAATCCGGAGCTGACCCAGTATCTTCGCGTCAGCGCGGTGCCCTTCGGCGTTTCTTCAGTTGCCGAGCACGCCGCAATCGCTTCGCTGCGGAACTTCGACCAGGTACTTGAACGTGTCCAGAGCCTGGTTGATGAGCGGGACCGCGTAACCAGTGGCTTGAAGGAACTGGACTGGTACGTTCCCGAGGCACAAGGCAATTTCGTTTGGTTGAACCTGGGTGAAAACACCCAGGAATTTGCGGCCCTTGCCGGAGAACAGGCTCTGTCCGTGCGGGCCTTTGGCAACGAGGGCATCCGGGTAAGTATCGGTGAGCCGGAAGCCAACACCCGTTTCCTGGAGTTGTGCGCGGTCTATCCCAAGCGCCCGCCGTTCCCGCAGAACGCCTGAACACCGGCCCGCCCGCTCGGTGCTTACCGCGCGTCGATGGCTTCCTGCAGGACCGGCGCCAAACGGCGCACCCCTTCGGCAATGTCATCGCCACCGACGGCGCTGAAAGCAAGCCGGAGATTGTTGCTCGGCTCATCGGACGGTGTGAAGGCTGCGCCGGGAATGAACACCACTCCGGCGTCAATCGCCTTTTGAAGCAGCGGATACGTGTTGACACCATCGGGCAGCGTCACCCAGACAAAGAACCCGCCTGCGGGACGCGTCCAGCTGACACCCTCGGGCATGTATTTCTCCAAGGCTTCGAGCATTGCCTCACAGCGTTCCCGGTACAGGGCGCGGTAGGTGTCAATCTGGGCGCGCCAGTCGTAGTCCCGGAAGTAGGCGGAGAGCAGCATCTGGTTCAAGGTCGGCGGGCACAGGATGACCGCTTCGGCCGCCAGGTAGAACTTACGTTGCAGGTGGGCCGGCACCAGGGCCCAGCCGATCCGCAAACCCGGACCAAAGATTTTCGAGAATGACCCGGTGTAGATGACGTCGTCCGGGTTGTCCGCGCGCAAAGGCCGGAATACTTCGTCGTCAAACCTCAGAAGGCCGTATGGATTGTCCTCGAGGATGAGAATTTTGTGGGCTTTGCAAATATCGACAATGCGCTGCCTGCGCCCCGCGGCCAACGTGATGCCGGAGGGGTTGTTGAAGCTCGGGATGGTGTAGAGCATCTTGATGTTTCCGCCGTCGGCCCTGACTTCGGCGATCCGGCGCTCCAGTTCTTCCGGGATCAGCCCATCCTCGTCCATGGGCACTGTTTGCGCGTCCACCTGATAGGCCTCGAAGGTATTGAGCGCACCCACGTAGGTCGGATCTTCCACCAATATGACGTCGCCCGGATTGCAGAAGATCTTCGCCGCGACATCCTGGGCAGACTGTGAACCGGCGGTGATGACGACATTCTCGGGGACAGCATCGGTGATGCCCTCGGCCGCCATCACTTCGCAGATCTGGCGGCGAAGCTCCTCGGTTCCCTGGCCGCCGCCATACTGCAGCGCTTGGAGTCCGTGCTCGGAGATGATTTTCGACGCCGTTTCCCCCAACCGGTCCAGTGGCAGCGACTTGAGGTAGGGGTTTCCTCCTGCCAGCGACACCAAACCTGGCCGCATGGAGACATCGAAGACGTCGCGCACTGCCGACTGTTTGATATTCGCCGCCCTGGCGGACAGCAGATGCTCGTGGTGGTGCGAGGCGGACGCACGCTCGAGGGCCACTTCGGTTTCAGCCGGCAACGTCTCTGGGCTAACTGTTTCGTGGGAAGTCATCAGACAAGGATAACGCCCACCGGAGCGAGGGTGATCAGCGGCTTGAGAGTACCTCGCGCAGCGGTTTTCCATTGACGGTGATAACCGAAGAATCTGCCCCGACGGCCGTCTCCGCGGCTTGGCTTAGCTGCGCTTGGATCCTCGGCGCATCACAGACCCCTGACTGTCTAATCGTCCCCTTGAGGTTGACAGTTACGGTGCTGCCGGCGAAGTTGCCGTTTGTAAACCCCAGGTCGGATTTGTATAGAGCGTTGTATAGCCCTGAGCCGCCGTGGTGCATATTGTCGTCAGCAAGCAGGCGGTCCATTGTTGCTTTGAGTTGATTCTTGAAGATCACGGGTTCTGTGAAGGCGGCTACCAGACTGTCACCGCAACCGACCTCTTCCCCCGTCTGCCCGCCGTCGTCGAGGGCTATGTAATACACCGTGAGCGGAACGGCCGTTTGAGGCTCTGGCGTCGGGGAGATAGATGGAGCCCTCGTGACAGTTGGTGACTGTGACGTCTTTTGAGGATCGGAGGGACTGATGGAATTCGAATCATTATCCGGGGCGCCGGCACATGCCGACAGGATCATTGCCGCTGCAGTGACGGCAGGGAGTAACCGAAAAGGGCGCCGGACCGAGTTATCCGTCCGGCGCCCTCTGTCGGGAAGCTTAGCCCGCGTGATACCCATCCGGGGTCCACAGTGGCGGGACCGCATGGGCGGCATACTCAACACAGCGTGTGCAGAAATAGCTGGCTTCGCCCAATTTGGTCAGTTCGCCGTCGTCGTTAATTTCCGGCGGAATGAATTCCTCAATGTAGATGTAGGAACTCGTCTTGCAACGGGCGCAGGCCGGAGCTGTTACCAACTCGTAGTTTTTGTGCTGGCTCCACGGGTGGATTGCAGCGTCGGCGTGCGGGTCGTGCAAAGTGCTCCCGAGCGGCGCTTGCGAATGTACGGGTGCATTGCGGGTAATCGTCATGATCCAGCCTCTTTTCGGTAACCATGGACCCCGGGTATCAGCGGTCCGTGGCATCCAATTACAGACATCCAGCGGCCACTGCTTGACCTTGCCATAACCGTATAACGCTTTGATCACGAACTCAATCGTTCGAGGCTGTGAATACGCTGACAGTGGCGTGGCCGCTTCTGTTTATCGTCTTGTGGTGCTAGGAGGTGAAGGACCTTGAAAACCACTCCCGGCCGTCAGTAATGTCGTAAGCAGGCTTTGTAATGTCTCTGCCGTCGTCAGGGCGGTGTGAATTACCGAGGATCGATGGGAGAACAAGATGGCTGAAGACCAGTACACGTTCCAGGACCCAACAAAACGGTTCCCAAGCATCAGTCCGCCGGAGGAACAGGACCAGCCGGAACCCGGCCTGGATGAATGGCTGAACCCCCACACGGACCGGGGCCAGGACTCCTACCGTGGAACCGGTCGGCTCGAGGGGCGCCGGGCGCTGATCACCGGTGCGGATTCCGGAATTGGTGCCGCTGTTGCCATTTCCTTCGCCAGGGAGAGTGCCGACGTCGCTCTCTCCTACTTGCCCGTGGAGGAAGAGGACGCCCGGGACATCGTGAAAATAATTGAAGAAAGTGGCCGGAAGGCCGTTGCCCTGCCCGGCGATATCAGCGACGCGTCAAAGGCAAAAGAGATGGTCGCGAAGGCTGTGGAAGGTCTCGGCGGACTGGACATTCTGGTTAATAATGCCGGTAAGCAGATCAGCTGCGAGAGGCTCGAGGATCTCTCGGACGAGCAGTTCGACGAGACGATGAAGACGAACGTCTACGCCATGTTCTGGATTACAAAGTCCGCCTTGCCTCATATGGAAGCCGGATCCAGCATCATCAATACAACCTCTATCCAGGCGTACAAGCCGTCCCCGGACAAAATCGACTACGCCACCACGAAGGCGGCGATTAATAACTTCAGCAAGGGCCTGGCGCAGCAGCTGGCGCCGCGCGGAATCAGAGTCAATACTGTGGCGCCGGGACCGTTCTGGACACCATTGCAGGTTTCGGACGGTCAGCCAAAGGAGAAACTTCCGCAGTTCGGCAAATCAACGCCACTGGGGCGTGCGGGCCAGCCGACGGAGCTCGGCCCGGCATATGTCTTCCTGGCCTCGCCGGAGTCCAGCTACGTGGTTGGCGAAACGCTGAACGTGAACGGCGGCCAGCCGACTCCTTAGCGCAGTCTGGAAAGCTGGCTGGGTCTTTGGACTAGATCCAGCCAACCTCGCGCGCCTTGATTGCAGCCTGGAACCTGCTGGTGGCACCCAGTTCTTCGAGCATCCACGCAATATGCCGCCTGCATGTACGAACATTGATATCGAGCCGCCGGGCGATCGCCTCGTCACCATGGCCAGCGGCGAGACCCTTCAATATGGATTGTTGAACGTTGTTCAGTTTTGTAGGTGACTGGTCCTCCTCCTCTACTGGAAATGGCTGGGCAAACTCCCAGGCAACATGAAACAACCTGTCGAAGGTTCGGATCAGATTCAAATCGCGAATAACAAGGGCCGCGTTGTCGTCAGCATCGAGCTGACGTTGAACGATGACCAGCTTTTGGTCAAACACCATCATTCGAAGTGGCACCAGAGGAAGCGTCCGGTATTCGCCACCAACCGGCGCCAACGCTGCAACGGCCCTGCGGGTCGGCATATGATCACGGGTACTGTCATGGCTGATGTTCTTCCGAACAACGCCTTTGGCCAGAAGTTCCAGATCCTTCTTCACGCTTTCCTCGTGAACGTCCGCCGTCGATCCTTGGCCAGGTTGAGCAATCAAGACCTGCTCTGTCACATCTCGGCCATAGTCGATGAGCAGGCGGCGTACGACCTTTCGATCCTCGATCACTTCGACGGAGTTCTCAAGGGTGAGTTTCTTGCGCGCCTCGTGATAAAACGGGACCAAACTGGAAAATTCCCGGCGTCGTGCCGTGATGGCGCTTCGCAGATCCTGAAGAGTCCGCTCGTCTTCATCCACCAACTCGGACAGTGCGACATCTGGAGACATAGCGACGTACCGCTCATGCCCTTCCGCGGGACGTTGGAGTAACCGGCGTTCCATGAGCTCTTCAACAGCGCTGTCTATTTCGCGCATCGTATATCCCAATGCGGTGGATGCATCGGTCTTGGTCCAACCCGGCTGCGTGATAGCAAATTGATAGAGCTCAAATGGAACGGTCCCCAGCATCAGCACGCTCTCCTTACTTGAGGTCTCTGGACTTGTATTCTCTGACACCTTATCGAGCGGCCCACTACCGCCCTGGAGGTGAAAGATTGTTTTCAGCAACTATACCGCCGGTAAAAACCTGACTTGGCATTAACCTGACGTCTGCCGATGGTCAACTGCGCAACCGGTCATTATTCCCAATAATGGCCGGTATTCCGCGGATTTTGGCGGGTTCTTGAGGTTGGCTTGGCCATGTCCGGTCAGGTGTAAGTCCGCTTGCGGCAATGTCCTGATGTTGGTGTCCGGATGGGTGGACACCCCGATAGACACAAGCAATCCTTGAATTGTCGGACACTACAGTCCGGACTAGCGAAAATCAGGTTCCACCTGTAGGGGAGATCTCATGTCAAAGAGCGTTGCGCGGTTTACCGCCGTATTGTTCATTGCTGCTGGGGCAGCGTCAATATCAGGACCGGCAGTTGCTGCAAGTACGGCGTTAGTCGATGAAGCTGCAGTCGTTGAAGTTCAAGCCAAGACTACCTACCAGCCGGCCATTTGGGACTGGAAGAACTAGTCGCAAGGTTTGAACAATCAACTTTAGAACCTGGCGGCCAGCGTGGGCCGCCAAATAACCGAGGAGGCAAGCCGCTATGACCCAGGTAGCCACACTGCGAGAGGGTACGGGAACTCTTGGTTCTCCACTTTGGTGGACTGTATCCGTCTACACAGGGGACCTGGCCGTGGCGGACGCCGTCGTAGGTAATTTGGTTGCCCCGCTGGCAGCACAGGCACGGGTCCTTGGTGCCGACCGTTGGTTCTTCAACCGGAGTGTGGACCAAATGGGTCCTCACATCAAGGTTCGATTCCTTGGAAGCCGCACAACGCTTGAACGGTTGCAGCGGTTCCATGGTGCACTTCAGGACCGTCTGGACAGCCGAATAGCCGATCTGGATATCGAACAGCAATATGTCGCCGGCATCAGCCGGCACCATCACAGAGGCACTCCAAACGGCGAAATTCCTGCCCGTTATGAGGCGGAGCTGGCCAAGTATGGAGGGGTCGAAGCACTACAACTGGCTCAAGAGGTTTTTGAGCTTTCCTCAGATCTAGCAGTTTGGGCCAACCAGCGGTTCAGTAAGTCACAGAACCGTTCAGCTTTGGCGGCCCTGCTGCTTTCAGACTCGGCGCGGGCTATGTTGCGAGGTCCGCGCTCGGGACAGTGGCCGGATCGACGTCGCCTCTCTTGGGATTACTACTGGGATAGTCACCTCAAATGGCGCACCGCAGACTTGGGGCAGAACGGGCCCCGGGCACGTACCGCCATGGTGGAGCAAGTCTCCACCAAGGTTCAACCGATGCATTGTCTGATGGCAGCAACGGCATCGGATTCTGCGGTGCAGACTTGGCGGCGGCGTTGGTCCGGCTCTATCGATAACTACTTGTACCGGGCGGATAAAGCCCGAGCCAGCCGAAGTGCGCAGCACCTTACGCTCCACCAGGCGCAAATGATGTTGAATCGGCTCGGCTTCACTCCCCGTGAGGAAGCCGCCCTTGGTCTCTATGCACGGACATGGACAAAAGAGACAGAATCCCAACTAGTGGAAGTGCGTCGATGATGACAACTGAAGCAGACGTCAACTGGACCGCAGACGCCCAAGACCTAAGCGCAGTACTTGGATGCTCGGTCGACGTTGTCGAACGGATGAGAAACCTCGGATTCTTATCCCCCCATGGAGATTTATCCAATCTGGCACCGTCAAGGGACTATGTCCGGGACGCAGCTTGGGCCGCGCAGGTTTGGGGCTGATGGATTGATCTGACCTCAAAGCCGGCGATCGCCTTGCTTCCCCCCAGCAGGGCGATCGCCAAAAAAGCCGGTGATCGCTCCGCCCTCCCCCCAGTGGAGCGATCACCAATAGACGGTGATCGCCTTGCTTCCCCCCAGTAGGGTGATCACCTACCACATCGCTCTCCCCGCCGTTCCACTGGAACAGCGGGGAGAGCGTTTTTAAGCACCAGGACATCCCGCGTAATTGGCGGGAGCCCCTCGAAATCCGTCGCAGTCCGCCACGTAGGATGGTTCCAACTGGGGAAGCCATTTATTTGCGGAAAAGTCGACAACGATTCGGGACAACCATTGAAGGACTGCATGATTGTGGGCGGAGGCAGCGGCGGACTGGCCGCGGCCATGGTGCTTGCCAGAGCCCGCCGAAGCATTATGGTCATCGACGCCGGCCGCCAGAACAATCTCCGGACTAGCCACAGCGGTGGAGTCTTCCTGCACGATGGTGCCAATCCGGAAGAGCTCTACCCGAAGGCCAGGAAGCAGCTGGAGCAGTACCCATCGGCCCTGATCCAGGAGGGCAAAGTCGTCGGCATCGCCCGCAGCAGAGCTGGATTCACGGTCACTTTGGCTGACGGTTCCAGTGTGGAAACACGCAAGGCCGTCCTTGCTCAGGGGATGGAATTCGAAAAGTCGGCGGTCCCGGGAATTGACGACTTATGGGGAACGAAGGTCATACACTGCCCTTTCTGCGACGGATATGAGGCCCGGAATGAAAGCGTCCTTGCGGTCGGAACTCCGGACTGGTTGGCGCACATGCAAATTATCCTGCCGAACTGGATCGACGATTTGGGTTGGGCGGAAAGTGCGACGATCAGGGCTGTGCGGGATAAGGGTGGACAGTTGTCGGTTGAGTTCGAGGACGGCACAACCGAACACTGGGACAAGGTCATGACGGAAGTTATCTTCGGGCCCCGTGATGCCTTGGCTGCTTCCCTCGGATGCAAGACCTCCGCCGCTGGTCACCTTGAGGTGGATGATTTCGGTCAGACGAGCGTACCCGGGGTGTTTGCTGCAGGAGACCAGACTGTGCCGCCGCAGCAGGTGAATCTTTCCGTCGGATCCGGTCACCTGGCCGGAATGGGTGTGGTGTTTTCGTTGTCACACGAGGACCGCGGCGGCAAAGGCGCTTAACAACACACGTCCCGCCTACCGGAGGACGCCTCGGCTCACGTATGGTTTTTTCATGGACTCAGTACGAAATCAACGCGCCGCATCCCTTCCCGCCAAACTGTCACGCTCCTGGCTGCTCGAGTCAGCAGGGGAGGGCGCCAATTTCCCGGCTGCGTTGGCCTCGGAAGCGGACTCGGTGATTTTCGACATCGAGGATGCTGTACCGGCCGACGAGAAGAAAGCCGCTCGTGACCGGGTCGTAAAAGCCCTTAGCGAAGGTTTGACCGCGTGGGTGCGGATCAACGCCATCGATACCGACTTCTGGGCGGATGACCTTTCAGCGCTGACCCAGGTCCCCGGATTGCGCGGAGTGATGCTGGCAAAAACGGAAAAGCCGGAACACGTCTCCCAAACTGCACTGCGGCTTCGGGCCGGAACACCGGTACTTGCATTAATCGAATCGGCCATTGGAATTGAAAATGCGACGGCGATTGCCAAGGCCCCCGGTACGTTCCGTCTGGCCTTCGGGGTGGGCGATTTCCGCCGGGACACGGGCGCCAGTGATGATCCGATGGCGCTGGCCTATGCCCGGGCAAAGCTTGTTGTCGCGAGCCGTGTCGGCGAGCTGCCCGGGCCCATTGACGGCCCAACGCTCGGAACCGACGAAGAGGGACTGCGGAAGGCCTGCGCGGTCACGGCCTCAATGGGAATGACTGGCAAGCTGTGCCTGAAGACGGAGCAGACGGAAACGATCAACTACGGACTGAGTCCAAGCCACAGCGAGGTGCAGTGGGCCCATGAGTTGCTGGAGAAGCACAGCTCGGGAGAGATTGAAGGCGACGGCAGCTATCTGCCCCGGCTGGCGCGGGCGCAGAAGATCAACGATCTCGCAGATTCCTACGGGTTGTGGAACAGCTAGGGAACCGGCGATTAGACTGGCTGGATCATGATGACGCTAATCCGTAAATACCGTGTGCCCATTGCCTGGCTGGCGATTGTCGCGATGACGCTTTCCGTTGCCTACGGGCTCTTCACCGGTTTGCTGGCAGGGTAGATCCCCACTAGGACCGGAAGGCGTGCAGCTCGTTATGGGTGAATTTTCCGCCGACCATGGTGGCGAGGACTGCGATCCCCGAGATCCGGTCGGTGGGAACATCCGTTGGATCCTCTGCCAGTACGGCAAAATCGGCCAGTTTTCCGGGTGTGATGCTGCCGCGGGAGTCAGCCAGTCCGGTGGCCTCGGCGGCGACAGTGGTGTATGCGGCGAGGGCTTCCGCAGCCGTGATGAATTCACCTGGATCGCCAAAGGTCTGTCCGGAATCGGTCTGCCGGTCCACGAAGGCCTGCATGCCCCGGAGCGGCTGCCCGTCGGCAACCGGCCGGTCTGACGAGCCAGCCATCCGGATGCCGGCGTCGATAAACGACCGCGCGCGATAGGCCCAATTGGACCTTTCTTCCCCGAGTTCCCGGGTGATCTGATCTCCCATCGAGAAGAAGAATGATGCCTGGGGCGTGACGGCGATCCCTGCATCCGCCAAGGGTTTCATCTGGTCGGGCCTGGTCAGCGAGCAGTGTTCAATCCGGTTTGGTACTACCGGGGCACCATAACGCTCCCTGCATTCGGTGAGTACATCGATGGCCAGTCCGACGGCGCGATCACCGATGGCGTGGGCGGCGATGGCCCAGCCGGAACGGTAGGCGTCAAGGATCTGTTCCCACATGGCCAGCGGGTCGGCTTGAAAGTAGCCCCGCCCGGCGCCCGGATGGCTGCAGTAGTCCTCACTCATTGCCGCAGTCTCACCGATCAGCGAACCATCGAGGAAGACTTTGACCGGGCCAAGTGAAAGATAGTCGTTGCCGAAGCCGGATGCGATCCCCAAGTCGAGCCCATTTCCGAAGACGTCCGATTCGGCGGCGTTGATCGAGTGCAGTACGTCGATGGTTGGCATCAGCTGTGCCCGCGCATGCAACTGCCCTGTCCGCTGGGCGAAGAAGTAGGCGCTGAATTCGGCAGGGCTGTGTCCGATCCAGCCGCCTCCAATTCCGGCCTCCGTGAAGCTGGTGATCCCCTCGCGGGCATACTGGGCGGTTGCACGTTCGAGTGCGGCGACAATCGCGTCCCGGGGATATGGCCGGATAAGGTCCTGAATCAGATTCTGCGCCGTCTCCTGCACCAGCCCGGTCGGGTTGCCGTCGTCGTCGCGGACGATGACACCGCCGTCGGGATCCGGGAAGCCTGCAATATCCGCACCGGCCAGCCTCAGCGCAGCGGAGTTGACCACCGCCATGTGGCCCGAAGTATGTCGAATAAACAGTGGTCGTCCAGCCGTGACGGCGTCCAGTTTTGCGATGTCGGGGAACTCGCCGAAGTGGTCTTTTTGGTTGAAACCAGTCGCCATGATCCACCCGTCGGCGCTGCCGTCGTCCCTCTCCATAGCCGCGGCCTCTGCGAGCAACGAATAAATGGCCTCCACGCCTCTGACCTTGGAAACGTCG
The DNA here is from genome assembly GCF_000520495.1 of Arthrobacter sp. H14. GTDB lineage: Bacteria > Actinomycetota > Actinomycetes > Actinomycetales > Micrococcaceae > Arthrobacter_C. The sequence goes on along the minus strand of NZ_KI914663.1, from coordinate 574 downwards.
ACCTCTGCCAGCCCCAGGCCGAACCACGTGGTGTGGCAATGCGCATCGATGAACCCCGGTGTTACACAAGCGCCGCGCAAGTCCACTTCCTCCCGCGCGGTGAGGCTGGCGACGTCGTCATCCATGCCCAGGATCCGCCCGCCCAGCACTCCGATACTCGTTGCCCTGGGCCGCCACGGATCCATGGTCAACACGTTTGCGTTGTGCAGCAAAAGATCCAGTTGAAAGCCACTATTTTGGCTGGATTGTTCAGTAGCGGCAGCGGGCATGAGGAGACCTTTCCGTTGGCATAATGTACATCGTCGCAGGAGCCCGGCAGTAGCGGAAATGTGCCCGCCGTCCGGGTGCATCCAAGCAGATAATCGAGTGACGGCGCATATACCTCTCTGTCGTTTTCGTCAATGGTTTGAGCTGATCTTGAGGGAATCTTGTGCGGACTCTTGACATTGGCGCGGATCCGGTGGTGGGTATACCCCATATAGGGCGGTGGGGTACCCCCACAAGTAGGGCTGTGAATCACATCACAATGTGGGAAGTATTGGGGGTGTAGTTCGAAACGGGGAGGGGGAGCCAT
>NZ_KI914662.1:30712-37703 GCF_000520495.1 Arthrobacter sp. H14 | reverse complement strand
CCGACGAGCCGGAACACTGGAATGCCTGGCGCATTCTGGGTGACTGCGCGGCCGTGCCGGAGCCCCACACCACCGACACCCTGCAGGCGGAGTACTGGCGGATGCAGTTGCACTGCCACGGATCTGAGCCGGATGTGATGGTGGTGTTGGCACACAACCCGGCGGCCGATGGGTGGCGCGTGCAACGGATCAGCGAGTGTTAGTAACCTTTTCGGGGCGCCAGAATAGGGCCAGAGTGCCGTAGGGCCACAAGGTGATTCTCTTGGACAAGCTCGGCATGGCTCATCGATGAGATTCCGTCCAGCATCGACCTCGCCAGCCCGATGAACAAGATCGGTGTCCGCAACCGAGTCGAAATTGTCATTTGGGCCTACGAAACCAAGCGGGTCCGGCCCTGAAGTCCTTGCCAGTGGTCGTGCCCGCGAAGGAATAACAATCTGCGTTCGCCCCGTTATGACACAGAATCGTCAACAGACGGCCTTCCACCTGAAAACCCGAAGGAGATCTTCGTGCAAAACTTCGCCCCGCTGTGGGAACCCCTCCAGCTAGGTTCCACCGAAATCGCAAACCGCGTTGCGCTGGCTCCGATGACCCGCATCAGCGCAACCGAGGATGGACACGCCACAGCGAAGATGGCTTCCTACTACCAGGCATACGCGAAGGGCGGCTTCGGCCTGCTGATCACGGAGGGAATCTACCCGGATACCGCCCACAGCCAGGGATATCTTTTCCAACCGGGGATCGCCACTGAGGAGCAGGCGGACTCCTGGAGTGCAGTCGTCGACGCCGCGCATTCTTCCGGTGCGCGCATATTCGCCCAGCTCATGCACGCTGGCTCACAGGCCCAAGGCAATCGATTCGTCGACTCCTCAATTGGCCCATCCGCGGTTGCCCCCAAAGGCGAGCAACTCGGTTTCTACCGCGGAGAAGGACCCTACCCTGTTCCGGCGGAAATCACGGTGGAGCAGATGGATGATGTCCGGGAGAGCTTCGTCACTGCCGCGCTGAACGCCAAGCGGGCAGGGTTCGACGGCGTCGAGATTCACGGTGCCAATGGATACCTTCTCGACCAGTTCCTCACTGACTATCTAAACCAACGGACCGACAACTACGGTGGCTCTCCCGAAAACCGGGTACGGTTCGCCGTCGAGGTTTGCGAGGCAGTACGCGACGCCGTTGGCCCGGACATGGCTGTGGGGATCCGCATTTCCCAGGCCAAGGTTAGCGACGGCGAGCACCGCTGGAATGGCGGCCAGGAAGAAGCGAAGACAATCTTCTCCGCCCTCGGCGCCACCGGGATCGACTTCATTCACACTACTGAGCCACGGGCAACGGCCCCGGCATTCGACGGCGAAGGAGACTCCCTGGCGTCCCTCGCCAAGCAGCACTCGGGAGTAAGCGTGATCGCCAACGGCAACCTGGACGACCCGGAAACGGCCGCTGCCATGCTGCACGATGGTGCCGCCGACGTCGTCGCCCTGGGCAAGGGTGCCTTGGCTAATCGGAACTGGCCGCACCGGGCGAAAAACAACCTGGAATTTGACGAACTCGACGGTCGCCTTTTCGCTCCCGTAGCCGACGTCAAGGATTGGGAGTTGGATTTGCCCGCATAGGCTCGCACTCGCCGCGCTCCTGGACCTGGCCCGCGAAACCGCCGAAAACACCGAAACGGCTAAAGAACGACTCAGATGAAGCTGACCAGAACGCTGGCGATAACAACGGAGCCGGAGGTCACAGAGGTGAAACCACCGACAAGCATCGGCGGCAGCATGGCGTCCGTGAGTTGCGAGCGCTCTGTCTCATCGCGGCCCACGGACCGGGCGACCTCACTGGTCAGCAGGTAGTCGGCGGGAAAGCCGTACATCGCCGTGAGGGCGACGGACATGCCCAGGCCCGTCTTCCAGCGCAGCAGCTTGGTCGCGATGAAGCCGCCGAGCATGATGCCGCCGAATCCGATGACGAGGATGACGAGCATCGGCACGATAGCTGCGATTACGTCCGAGAGCGAGGCGGTGATGAGCGGCGCCATGACGATAGCGATCACGCCGGCCATTGCAATGCCAAATGAGTTGGAGCGTTCCAGAGCGCGCTCCGGGGTGAGACCGATGGCGGTCGACGCGATGCCGAGGAGGAGCGCAAGGATCGAGGATGGGATGTGGGTGGGAACCGCTAATAGTGCGGCCAGGGAACCGCCGACCAGGACGCAGAAGAGTAGGAAGAGCTCGTTGTGCGCGAGCATGCTCGGCAGTGTGACGAGCTTTTTCTTCGTGCCTGCCTTCTGCTTCGTTCCTACCGCCTTTGCCGACCCGTTTTCAGCATGGCCGTGTTCCGCCTGGGCATCTTCCGCGAGCTTGGCGAGCTCACCGCTGTCCCGGAGGTTGATGGCAAACCGTCGCAGGAGGAAGTTCGTCATCGGCATCGCCGGCAGCGACTGCATCATGAGGACGAGTGAGGGCAGGACAACGATCATGGATGATACCCCCGCTGCGGTGAGTCCATCGGTTGTCAGGCTGGTGGCGACAATTCCACCGGCCAGCGGTCCGGCTCCGGCGACAAAATATTCGAAGCCGAACAGCGGAATCACGACGAGTGCGAGCGTGAGGACTGCCACCAGCATTCCCGACAGGGCGATGATGACCGAGCGCCATTGCTTGAGCAGTGTGGGCAGGGGAATCAGGGACCCCATATGGAAGAGCAGGGGCAAGACGAGGATTGTGTAAGCCTGTGGCAGGAGTGAATCTTCGACGACCGTGTCTGGCACGAGGCCCAGCTGGGCGACGATGAATATGCCCAGCATTGCGACCAGGAGGCTCGGCACACGGGCCTTGGTCCGAAGCGAGATGAGTTCGCCGAGTGCGATGAATGCCAGCACGATGGCTGCGCTGTAGATCGGTTCCATGAGTGAGCCTTTCTGCCTTCTTCTTCACTGCGCCGTCAGGTGCAGCGAGCTTTTGTGAGTTCTCAGCGCCCGGGCGCTTGGTAGGTGAATGCCAGAGCCGCCAGGGAGGCCGCCTGATCGGCGAGGACAGCGTCGTCGAACTGGACGAGCGGGGAATGATTGACTGCCGCCGTCTCCGGATCGATGCCCTTGGGAGTGGCCTGCAGCATGTAGAAGGCCCCTGGAACCTCCTCGAGGACGCAGGAGAAGTCCTCCGAACCCATGATCGGATTGTCCGCTTCCACCACCCGGTCCGCACCGAACACGTCGGTCAGTGTGCGCAGCAGGTATTCGGTTTCGGCGGCATCATTGACCGTAGGCCGGTACACGTTGGTCCACTCGATCTCGGCGGTGCATCCGTGCCCGGCCGCAATCGATTCGGCGAGCTCTCTGGCATAGATGGGAAAGCCACGTGTCGTCTCCGCCGAGAGTGTGCGGACCGAGGCGCCCATCGAAGCCGACGGCGGGATGACGTTGATTGCCTCCCCCGCTGAAAGGTTCGTGATCGCGGCGACGACCGGGTCGAACACGCTGAAGCGCCGGGTCACCATGACTTGGAGGGCCTGGCAGAACTCGACAAGAGGCGGCACTGGATCGAGCGCCTTCTCAGGCTGTGAGCCGTGCCCTCCTGCACCGTGGAACACAACACGCAGAATGTTGGCTCCTGCCAGCATGGCCCCCGGCCGGCAGGTGAAGGTGCCTCGTTCGCCGGGCATGACGTGCACGGCAAAAGCGGCGTCGACGCGGGATCCGGCTGCGTCGAGTACACCCTCGTCAATCATCGGCTGTGCTCCACCGGGGCCTTCTTCGCCGGGCTGGAACATGAAGACGACATTGCCACGGAGCTCGTCCCGGTGGGCGGACAACAGCTTGGCTGCGCCTACCAGGCCGGCGGTGTGGAGGTCGTGTCCGCAGGCGTGCATGCGCCCGTTCTTCGAGGCGTATTCGAGGTCGTTTTTCTCCGAGACCGGCAGTCCGTCCATGTCGCCGCGGAGCAGGACAGTTGGACCGGGAAGCGCCCCCCGCAGGACGGCGACGACGGATGTGAGTGCCTGGCCCTTTGTGACCTCGAGGGGGAGATTCTCGAGTGCCGCAAGAACCCGTGCCTGGGTCTCGGGGAGCTGGTTGCCCAGTTCCGGGTGCCGGTGCAGGTCGCGACGAAGGGCGATAAGCTCGTCGGCGATATCCTGCGCCTCACGGGGAAAGTCGACTGCCATGTGTGAACTCCTTAGGTCATATTCGTCATTGGGGTATGGGGATTTGTAGGGAATGGTCCGTGATTACCGGTTCGCCAGCTTGATGATCGTGTCCAGCAGGACCTGTCCACCGTTGGCGACGTCGTCCCACTTCGTGTCCTCCTCGGGGCAATGGCTGCGGCCATCGATGCTGGGAACAAAGATCATTCCGGTCGGAGCCACGGTCGCAATGTTTTGCGAGTCGTGTCCGGCGCCGGAGTGGATCGGGATGTGCCTGAGTCCGCGCCCTTTCGCTGCGGCGGCGACGATGCTTTGCACCTCCCCGTCCAGCGGCGCCGGCGGCACTGTCTCTTCGAACTCGATGTCGAAGTCGAGCCCGTGCTCGGCGGCAATCGCTTTGGTCCGGGCGATGAGCGCTGATTCCAGCGCAGCGACTCCCTCGGCCGTCGGCTCACGGAAGTCGACGGTCACGTGAGCGGCCTCGGGAACGACGTTCGCACCACCAGGGACGAACGTGACGATCCCCGAGGTGACGACGGCGCGTTCGCTGACGCCTGCGGCGATACAGGGCAGTGAGGCAAGCAGAGCGCCGGCTGCCACACCGGCGTCCTTCCGCGCATTCATCGGCGTGGTTCCGGCATGGTCGGAGCGGCCGCGCAGGGTGATCGTGCCCCCGCCCAGCCCTACGATGCCGGTCACAACGCCGATGTCGATTCCCTCCACCTCGAGTACAGGGCCCTGCTCGATGTGGAGCTCGACAGACGCGTCGATAGTGCCTTCGGGCAGCACGGCGTTCGCAGCACGGTCGATATCTCCGCCGGCCGCGGTGAAGGTGTCGACGAACCGATCACCGTCACGGCCGGTCAGTGCTTCGAGCTCACTCCGCGAGAAGCCGCGGCTGATGGCCCGGGAACCGAACAGATGCGCATAGTTGCCCTCCTCGTCGGCGTACACGATGCACCTGACGGGGCGGTCGAGAGCCAGCCTGTCCTCGTGGATCCGCCTCAGGCACTCGAGCGCCGCGATTGATCCCAGGGCACCGTCAAAAGCACCGCCGTCGGGCACGGTATCTATGTGGGAACCAGACCACACGGCGGGACGTCGGGCATCGCTGAGCTCATCTGCGACCGGCGACGACACGATGATGTTGCCGATGCCGTCGACCGTGACATCCAATCCGGCCTCGGCGCAGCGATCGAAGTACCACTGGCGCGCTTCGGTGTCTTCGGCGGAGAACGAGGTCCGGCCCAATCCGCCTGAAGGCCGCCGTCCGATATTGCCGAGGCTGCCCAGGTCTGCCTTCAGTCGCTCCGCATTGATTGAGGTCATCGAACATCCTCCAGTAAGGGTCGGTTGTCAGAGATCTGAAATGTTGGTGTTGGCGCCGCACAGAATGACGCCGACTTTCTCATCTTTGCGCGGCGAGTAGTTGCCCGCGCCTCCTGCACCCGCCATCGCAGTGGCAGCGGCGTGCTCAACTGCGAGGCGGTACTGGTCCCATAGGTCCTGCCGCGCGGCGGCAATCGCCTGGTCAGGTACAAGAATGGAGCGCGCAGCCGTGTTCTGAGCGGCGGAAAGAGCCAGCACGGATGCGCGCCGGGCTCCGAGCGAATCGGCCGCAATCGAGTCGACTGGGACATCAACCGGAGTGCCCGCCTTAATAGCAGCGTTGAGTGCCCTGCAGTTCTCAGGCTCCACCGCGATTGTCCGGACTCCATGGTGATGTGCGACGGCGGCAACCCCCGAGAACAGCCCTCCGCCGCCGACCGCGACGACGACGGTGTCGAGGTCGGGGACCTGAGAGAGGAATTCCACCATCACCGTGCCCGCGCCGGCTGCGATCAACGGATGGTCGTAGGCATGGGAAGCCAGCGCCCCGCTGGCAGCGGCGAATTCGTCGCAGGCAACACGCGCTTCGGCGTACTCCTCACCGACAAGGCGGACGTCCGCACCATACGTGCGCAGTCGATCCACTTTGACCTGCGGGGCGGTTACCGGGAGGAAGACGGTGGCTGGGATCCCTTCATTCTGTGCCGCCCACGCGCACGCCAGTCCCGCATTGCCGCCCGATGCGATGGTGACTCCGGCCTCGGGAAGCGTCCCGGCCTCCCGGTTGGCCCGGATGAAGTTCTGTGCGCCTCTCGCTTTGAACGATCCGGTGTGCTGCATGAACTCCAGAGCGAAGTACATCTCGAAGGTGCCACCGGCGGAGTTCGCTGCGTGGCCGGCCCGTGCGACCGGCACAGGCCGGACGTGGCCGGCTATCCGGCTCGCTGCTGCCTGCACGTCGTCGAACGTCACCTGTGACATGTTGCCCTCCGCCTTCGTCGGAACGAACCGGACTCTACCTTATGCGGTGTGTCACTACGGCGATATTGAGAATCTGTTACAGGGTCCGTCCCTCTAGTGCACGCGGCTAGAATGAGCAGCACCGGCACAGAGGAGAAGGTCAATGATCCATGAGTCGCTAACAGGAAGCCGGGAAGGTAGCACCAATGACGGCGGAGCGTGAAGAGCTGGCTGCCCGCATCCGAGACTTGCTGGCCGACGTACCCAGCGTGCGCGAAATTCCGATGTTCGGCGGCATCTCGTTCATGGTCAACGACAAAATGGTGGTGGCTGCCCGGAAGGATGGCAGTCTCCTCGTGCACGTTGACCCCGGCCGCCATGAGGAGTTGCTCGGGTACTCGGCCTGCCGCCAGGCTGAGATGGGGAAGGGCCGGACCATGGGACCAGGTTGGCTGACCGTCGCTCCCGAATCGTTGGCCGACCACGAACAGCTCTCCTTCTGGCTCGAGCAGGGCATGCAAGACCGGGCAGGGAACACATAATCGGATAGAAGGCAGGGTTCCGACAG
>NZ_KI914662.1:29661-30612 GCF_000520495.1 Arthrobacter sp. H14 | reverse complement strand
GTCGGAACCCTGCCGAATCGAGCTTCAGAACGAGTGCTACTAACCTAAGATGCGTATTTGCTAACGGGTCAGAGCGTCATGTGTTCGAGTTGGCGCCCCTTGGTCTCGCGCACCAGGTGCAGCGGGTCACGAAGCGTCCGACGCCCGTCCTCTTCGTTGGAGTACGTTACAGGAGATCCTTTTTGTAGCGAACTGGCGGCACCGTGGAGCTACACGAACACCCCGAGCAGCAGAATCAACGGCAACGAGATCACCGAGGACAGCGACATAGCCACCGAATGGGTCTTGAAGGTGCCGCGGGTGGATAGGCCCAGCATCGATTGGAACATCCAGAAGAAGTTGCTGGACACATGCGGGATGAACAATGCACCGGATCCGGCCGCGAGCGCAATCAGTACCGTCGGCATGTCCAGGTTTGCCGCAATTGGTGCAAGGATTCCGGCTGCGGTGATGGCTGCCGCCGAGATGGATCCCAGAGCGACGTGCAGGATCGCGGCTACGAGCCAAGTCAGAATCAGCCCTAAGATGCGTATTTGCTAACGGGTCAGAGCGTCATGTGTTCGAGTTGGCGCCCCTTGGTCTCGCGCACCAGGTGCAGCGGGTCACGAAGCGTCCGACGCCCGTCCTCTTCGTTGGAGTACGTTACAGGAGATCCTTTTTGTAGCGAACTGGCGGCACCGTGGAGCTACACGAACACCCCGAGCAGCAGAATCAACGGCAACGAGATCACCGAGGACAGCGACATAGCCACCGAATGGGTCTTGAAGGTGCCGCGGGTGGATAGGCCCAGCATCGATTGGAACATCCAGAAGAAGTTGCTGGACACATGCGGGATGAACAATGCACCGGATCCGGCCGCGAGCGCAATCAGTACCGTCGGCATGTCCAGGTTTGCCGCAATTGGTGCAAGGATTCCGGCTGCGGTGATGGCTGCCGCCGAGATGGATCCCA
>NZ_KI914662.1:28936-29561 GCF_000520495.1 Arthrobacter sp. H14 | reverse complement strand
GAGCAGCCCCGTCGAGAAGTAACCGGCGAGGATCTTGTCCAGCCCGGACGCGCTGATCACCATGGCCAGCGAACCGCTGATACCGGTCAGCACGAGGATGGGTCCGGCGGTGGTGAGCGCGGAGGACACGGCAGAGCCGACTTCGCGTCCCGGCAGAGTCTTCCGGGCCAGCAGGTAGGAGACTCCGGCGCCCAGGAACATGGCAAACACCGGATTACCCAGTTCGCCAACAAAGCCAAAGTTGGCTCCGGTGGCGTCCACGATCGCGCCGAAGGCGACGAGGACCAACGTCAGCAGCACCGGCGACAGGCTCAAGGCGAGGGGCGGGTACGACGTCGTTTTGGTGGCCGGCGAGGATCTTGTCCAGCCCGGACGCGCTGATCACCATGGCCAGCGAACCGCTGATACCGGTCAGCACGAGGATGGGTCCGGCGGTGGTGAGCGCGGAGGACACGGCAGAGCCGACTTCGCGTCCCGGCAGAGTCTTCCGGGCCAGCAGGTAGGAGACTCCGGCGCCCAGGAACATGGCAAACACCGGATTACCCAGTTCGCCAACAAAGCCAAAGTTGGCTCCGGTGGCGTCCACGATCGCGCCGAAGGCGACGAGGACCAACGTCAGCAGCAC
>NZ_KI914662.1:10005-28836 GCF_000520495.1 Arthrobacter sp. H14 | reverse complement strand
TTTTGGTGGCCGTGGCTACCCCGCCGTGCCCGGGTTCAGTCGCAGTCGAACCGTGCTGGGAACCGGAACCGCTCGAAGCCCGGCCTCCGGCACCCGGCTGTGTGCCGCCGTCGTTCTCCGTCTCAACCGCTTCCGGGACCTCTTCACCGAGTTCATCAGTGGCAGGGTTCCAGCGCAGCATCCGCCGCGCCATCAAGTTGAAAATCGCTACGGTCAATATCGACGTCGGCAACCCGATCAGCAGCCCGAAGATCAGCATCTGGCCCAGCGGCACGCCCAACAGGCCGGCGACGGCCAGCGCACCAACACCGGGGACCACGAATACCAGGCCGACTTCGATACCGGCGGTCAGTGCACCACCCATAATGGCCAGACCCTTGGGACCAATGCGCGGTCCGATCCGCTTGGCCAGTGGAGCAGTCAACACCAGCAGCACATCGGAATAAATTGAAGTGAAGAGGGTGGTCAGGGAGACGGCGAAGACGTACGGGATCTGCCCCGGTTTCGCGACTTTGAACAGCGCTTCGATCAGTCGCTGCAGCGCGTGTGTGGACGTCAACATCGACCCCATCATCACGCCGAAAGTGATGAGCAGACCGATTTCGGCCATCAAACTGCCGAAACCGTCGGTCACCGCTGTCATGGTGCCTTCCATCCCCATCCCGGTAGCCAATCCCAGGTAGGCGGTGCCGATGAACAATGCAAGGAGCGGAGGTACCCGCGCCCAGGCGATCATCACGACCGTGCCCAAAATTGCGATCGCGGTATGGATCAAGAGCCAGCTTTCGGCCATGGGACTCTCCCTTGAGTGGTATTGGGTATTGCTGTCGCGTGACGATCGCCACATCGACCTCTCCAGTCAAGGTCCCGACAGTACGCGTTGTCCAAGACTCATTACCTGATTTATCGATAGGGTTTACCTATTACCGGTGAGAGGATTCCCCTTGGATGCGCGTCAGCTGCAGTACTTTCTGGCCATCGTCGACCACGGCACCGTACACCGTGCCGCCGAGGAACTCTTTGTGGCGCAGCCCTCCGTGTCGCAAACCCTACGGAGCCTGGAGCGGGATCTGGGCAGTCCGTTGTTCCACCGCACGGGACGCCGGCTGATATTGACGCCGTCGGGAGAACAGCTCATCGAGCCGGCCCGCCAGGTCATCCGGTCGCTGGAGCTGGCCCGGGCAAAGGTCGAAGCGGTGGATGGACTGCGGGCAGGCAGACTCGTGCTTGCGGCCATGCCATCGCAGGCCGTGAGCCCGCTCTCGGACATGATCAGCCAATTCTCCCGGCGATACCCGCTGGTGCAGGTCTCCGTCCGTGCCGCTGGGACGCCTGGTGAGGTTGAAAGCCAACTGCGGACCGCCGACGTCGAACTCGGGTTGGTTGCCTTCCCCGGGTCGATTCCTCCACTGGATGGAATCGTGGTGCTGCCTGTGGAGACCCAGCGTTTCATCCTGGTCGCCGCCCCGGATACTCAACTACCGGATGCCGATCCGCTGATCCCAGCGTCGCTGACCGGGCAGCGGCTGATTGTGGGGCAGAAAGGAACCGGTATGCGCAGGGCCGCTGACCGGATACTGGCCGCTGCCCCGGGCAGTCGCGCCGTCGTCGAAATTGAACATCGGGAGGCAGTGCTCCCCTTGGTCCTCAATGGAGTCGGAGCTGCCGTGCTCAGCGAATCCTGGCAGCATCTGGCCCGGTCGGCCGGTGCCGTCGTCCGGGAACTGGACTATGACGAGGACCTGCATGTGTGCCTGCTTCACCCAACCGGACAGCTCAGCCCTGCCGCGGAAGCCTTCCTCACCACGACGAGCATCTCTGCCGACAGCACGCCGGACTGATAGGCGGAACCAATCGTTCCCCTAGGTGACCGGTCTTGGACGGCGCCGCCCGCTGTCCAGTGAGATAGAGCTATGACTACACACCGCATTGCAATGATCCCCGGTGACGGCATCGGCAAGGAAGTAATGCCCGAGGGCGAACGCGTACTTCAAGCCGCCGCATCGGCGTTTGACTTCAAGTTGGAGGCCGAGGAGTTCGATTTCGCCAGCGCCGACTACTACATCGAGCACGGCAAGATGCTGCCGACCAACTGGTTCGACACGCTCAAGCCGTTCGACGCCATCTTCTTCGGTGCAGTGGGGTGGCCCGACGTTGTCCCGGACCACGTTTCGCTGTGGGGCAGCTTGCTCCAGTTCCGCCGGCATTTCGATCAGTACGTGAACCTGCGGCCGGTAAAGCTGCTGGAAGGGATCACCAGCCCGCTGGCGAACCGGGTTGCCGGCGACGTCGACTTCTATGTAGTGCGGGAGAACACCGAAGGGGAATACTCCAGCATCGGCGGCAAAATCTTTGAGGGCACCGCCCGGGAAACCGTGATGCAGGAGACCGTGATGACCCGAATCGGCGTCGACCGCATCCTGAAGTTCGCCTTCGATCTGGCGCAAACCCGGCCCAAGAAGCACCTGACCTCGGCCACGAAGAGCAACGGTATCTCCATCTCCATGCCGTACTGGGATGAGCGGGTCAAAGAGATGGCACAGGGATACCCCGGAATCGACGTCGACAAATTCCATATCGACATCCTGGCCGCCAACTTTGTCCTGCACCCTGACTGGTTCGACGTCGTCGTCGCCAGCAATCTCTTTGGCGACATCCTGTCCGACCTGGGACCGGCATGCACCGGCACCATTGGTGTTGCCCCCAGTGCCAACATCAACCCGGAGCGGCATTTCCCCAGTTTGTTTGAACCGGTGCACGGATCCGCCCCGGACATCGCTGGCAAAGGGATCGCGAACCCGATCGGGCAGATCTGGAGCGCATCGATGATGTTGGAACACTTGGGAGAGACGGAAGCAGCGGCTGGGATCGTGACGTCCATGGAACGCGTGCTGGCACGGGGCGGCGGCGTGCTGACCCCGGATATCGGCGGCACGGGCAGCACCAGCGATTTGGGCGCCGCCATTGCAGAGGACATCTCCAAGGTGGCCGCCGAGGTTGGCCGGTGAGAGGTTGAACCTTGAGCGATGCTCCTTATAGCAGCGCGTCCTGTGACGGGTGAGGCAGCAGCGCCGTTTTGGCACTGCTGCCTCACTCATCGGGAATAGGAAATTTCAGGAGTCGACATCACACGTCTGTAAACCTGCATCGGTGTGATACTTGGTAAACCAGAACTGCGCTAACTGACAGGACAGATCCTCAACTAATGGCGTCCCGCAACATCCCCGGAACCAAGCGGAGCACATCTGTCACATTGTTGCAGGCTATCTCTTCGACGACGCTGGGCGTATTACCTGCATATCTGGTCGGCGCCTTGGCCGTTCAAATACGCGACGACTTGGACATAGGTCCCGCAGAAATCGGTGCCGGTGCGGCAATCCTCTTTGGCGTCACCGCAATACTGTCGACGTCGATGGGTGCCCTTGTCCAGAGGCGTGGCACCGCTTGGGGCATCATCAATGCTTCGATTCTCGCGATGATCGCCCTGCTTGGCGTCGCCTGGGCACCTTCCTTACCCTTGCTTTACCTTGCGTTGATCGTCGGCGGGGTTGGCAACGCCATGGCACAACCTGCCGCGAACCTTGGCGTCTCCACCGCCGTCGGGCCTTCCCACCTTGGCCTGGCTTTAGGCATCAAACAAACAGCCGTGCCGACAGCAACGCTGCTCTCTGGCCTCGCCGTGCCAGGAATCGCACTGATTCTGGGCTGGCGATGGGTACTGCTTTTCGCAGCCATCGCCGCTGCGTTGCTGGTCGTCTGGGCGGCGTTGACGCGTGGCAATGGGTCTCAGCGAGTATCGGACGACGACGGTTCAGCACCTGACAGGGGAACCCCACGGACCGGACTGGTGGTTATCACCATCGGTGTGGGTATCGCTTCAGCAGCGGCCACTTCACTGGGAATCTTCCTTATTGACTCCGCCGTCCAGGCTGGCCTCTCCCCCACTGCTGCCGGCCTGATGTTCGCCGTCTCCGCCCTTATCGGCCTGCTGATCCGGATCACCCTCGGCGCGCTGATGGACCGCGGCACCGGTCGTAGCCCATACCTCCTGGTGGCCAACCTGCTCCTTGGCGGTGCAGCAGGATTTTTGCTTCTGGCCGTGGGGGAAGGTCTCTGGTTCATCGCCGGGTCCCTTCTTGCCTATGGTGCCGGTTGGACGTGGCCAGGTTTGGTCCATTTCGCCGTCGTCCGTGACAACCGCAGAGCCGCGGCATCTGCTACCGGGGTAATACAGACAGGCGTCGCGTTTGGTGGTGCCGCTGGCCCCCTGCTGTTTGGCTTTCTGGTTCAGGCAACCTCCTACGGAACCGCCTGGATAGCTGCCGCCGGCGCAGCAATAGTCTCAGCCATCATCATCCGCATCGGTCGGCGCGTGATCCTCAGATCACGGCAGGTTGCCGAACGGTCCGCCTGACACGGTCACAGCGCGTCCAGTAACGAGTGGGGCAGCGCTGCCGTTTTTGGCACTGCTGCCCCACTCATCGTAAATGTGGCTACGGCTCTACGGGGATGAACCCGTCGCCGTAGTCGGTGGCGTAGCCGATCGTTGGGTAGTGCGGGATGTCGTCCCAAGCGGCCGGATCGACTTCTTGGACTTCGCCGGTCGCCATGCCGAGCAACAGTTCTTCCATGGCCAGGACGTTCTGGCGAATGCTCTTGCCACGGGCCTTCTGCCCCAGGCTGTAGTCGGAGGAGTTGCCCGAGGTTTCGAAGAAGACCACCGGGTTGCTGTGTCCCTCTTCGTTCAGGCCCTGGTAGTTCAGGCCCAGCATCATTGCGGAAACGACACCGCCCTTGATGTCGATTTCCAGGTTGTTGTCCTCACCCACCTGGTAACGGTCCATGTTGATGAAGCCGTACTTCGACAGTTCCTGATACACGTAGCCCTGCATCTGCCGGGTCAGAACGTCGTAGGCGCCACCCTCAAGGTACGGCAGAGTCGGACCGCCGGGTGCCAGAGAGATGCCAAGGGAGAGCGTGACGTCGTCGCCGGTTCCTGCCTCCTGCTTCAGGCCCTGGTGGTGGATATCGATACCGAAGTCAGGATCGACCATGGTCCAGTACTCGTAGAATGCGAGTGATTCACTGGCCTTGAAGCCGCCCTCTACCCAGCCGCGGTTCAGGTCGACCCGCGTGCCATCTTCAGTGATGGTGTGGCGGATGTTCTTCTCGCTGCCGTCCGGGTTGTACATCGGGATGAAGTGGATGGTGTAGGCGTCCCGGATCTGCTGGTACGTCTTTGAACCGTTGTTGCCCAGGTTGTTCAGCAGCGTGAGGATCGACTCTGTCCCGTATGGCTCATTGCCGTGAATACGGCCCTGGATCCAGACGTCCTCCTCGCCGGTACCGACAGTGGCCACATACAGATCGCGGCCCTGTTCGCTCTTGTTGACCTTGGTGCCGGCCTCTTCCAACGTGAAGACGTCGACGTCGTAGCGGCCATTGCCTTCCAGTTTGTTCAAAGCATCGATCATGCCGTCGTAGGTCTGGATGCTTGCAGTGTTGGTGTTTCCCTCGGGGGACGGGAAGTTGGCATCTGCCTGTGCGGGCGCAGTTGCCAACAACGGCAGCGCCAATAAAGATACTGCGCCCAGCGCCAGCGATTTCGTTCTGTGGACGCGGTGTTGTTCCTTGGATTTCAAGCGGAGACCTCCAGTGAGTGGTGTGTACAAACCTGCGCTTCATTGTGAAGTACTTCACGCACAGGTTCTCCCAAGCTATACAGTCGAATCCGCACTTTCAACGCGGCAGCTTTCGTGGCCGGCCGAATTGGGTGCGTACGCCGGGCGAGTAGAGCACGGATTCGGGAGGGCCTTCGACGTCGATGCCGGCAACTTCGAGCAAGCTGTCGTTGAGCTCGGTCAGCCGGGCGGGATGAAGCGGCCACGGCGTATGGGCATTGGGTATGAAGTACGTCTGGTCGCGGAACCGGCTGTGCAGCCCGAACCGGGCGGTGAGGAAGACCGACAGCGGGTCGTTGGCAACGCGTCCCGTATCCGCAGCCACTGCGAACGACGTCGCCGCTGCGTCCCGGCGTCGTTGAACGGTGAATCCGTGTTCCGCGGCTCCCTCCTGGACGTAGCCGCACCGCGACCACACGTACGGGATGCCGGCGGCGCGGGCAGCAAGAACGACCGCCAGCCTGGAGGCATCGAGGGTCTTGAATACCACTCCCCGCGTTCCGTCCGGCTCCCGTGAGTACAAGCGGACATTGATCTCGTTGAAGTTGCCAAAGTAAGGTACTGGCCCCAGAGTTCCTAAACCGGCGCGGCGCATACGGAAGCCGATCAAACCTACCCATTCGCTGCCGTCGTAGATGTCCGGTTCCACCCCGGCGGGAAGCAGCGCTGTGGAGGTGCCTGTGGGGAGCCGCCAGTGGAGAAAGACCGCATCAGTCCAGCTTTGATCCATGATGGTGGGCTTAGGCAACGGCGGCGCATCAGGCCAGAATTCAGTCATGGTGGGCAGAGCCTACCACTACGGAAAAACGCCAGTGCGGAAGCAACTAGCCGTCCAGTTCGGCGTCGTCCAGGGCCTTGTCATTCAGGATCGGCATCAGCGCGAGCAATCCCAGCACCAGCAGCCCCATGATGCCGAACATGATCTGCAGGCCGAATAGTTCCGCCAGCAGACCACCAACCGCGGCACCGAGTGGCATAGTCCCCCAGGCCACGAGCCGGTAGCCGCTGTTGATGCGTCCCAGCAGTCGGTCCGGTGTGATCCGCTGGCGCAACGAAACCATAATGACGTTGGCGAGAATTATCGAAATGCCTCCGATAAAGAAGGTCGCGCCAATGATGTATGGGTTGCTGGTCAGTGCCGGCGCTCCAATCAGCGGGGCGCCAGCCAGAATGGTCAGGGTCAGGGAGCGTGAACGGCCGAGGCGCTGCTCAACCCTTTCCGCGATGAAGGATCCAACCAGGCTCCCCGCCGCGGTGGTGGTCAGCAGAACCCCGAAGGCTGCTTCGGACAAACCCATCGCCGAGGTGGGGCCGACGGCGAAGAGCACCAGCACCGCGAAAGCTGCGGTCGACGCGAAGTTGAAGCCGCCGGTCATCACAGCCATGGTCCGCAGAATCCGGTGGCCCGCCAGGAAACGCAGTCCTTCTGCGATGTCGGCGCGCATCGTCGTCGGTTCATCACGGGCAATCCGGAAATTGCCCCGCACCAGCAGCAGGACGCCGAGCGCACACACCCATAAGCCGGCCGGCGTCGCGAACGCTGCTGCGGCTCCGGCTGCCGCCAGCAGTCCTCCCAACGGCGGCCCGACGAACTGGTTGGCCGTCAGTTCGGCGGCATAGAGCCGCCCGTTGGCGCGCGAGAGCTGATTGCGGTCGACAAGTTGCGGCAGGATTGACTGCGCCGAGGTGTCGTACAGGGTCTCAGCAATTCCCATACCCAGCGCTACTGCGTACAGCACCCAGATAGAACCAAGGTTGACGACGACGGCGGCCACCAGGAGCCCGAGCATGAGGGCACGCAACGCATTCGAGCCGAGCATGATCCGCCGCCGGTCGAACCGATCGGCGAGCGCGCCGGCGGGCAATGCGAACACCAGCCATGGAAGTGTGAGGGCAAATGCCAAGCCCGCAATCAACGATGGTGACTGGGTGAATTGAATGGCAACCAGCGGCAAGGCGACCTTGAGGATCCCGTCCGCCAGGTTGGAGAGACCGGACGCACCCCAGAGCCGCCAGTAGGGAGCGCCCAGCCGCCCGGCAGCGTGTACCGATGAGGTGGATTCATCGATGGATTCCCCGGTCATGCATTTAGAATCTCACATCGATGTAGATTACTCAATCGATTGGTAATCTTCCATTTTGGATTATGATGGTTCCCATGACGGCACGCTCTCCGGATACTGCAGACTCACCCGGCGCATCGATTGAAGCCGTTCCAATGCGCCGTCCGGCAACCGTCGAGGAGGCCAAGGCGCTGGCTCACCCGCTGCGGCTGCGGATTCTGCGGTTGTGCGCCCTGCACGATCTGACCAACAAGGAACTTGCCACTCGGCTGGAGCAGGACCCGGGCACGGTGCTCTACCACGTCCGCCAACTGGTCAAGGCGGACTTCCTGCAACAGGTGTCCGTACGCACCGGCGAGAGCGGAGCGTTGGAGAAGCCGTACCGGTCCACCAACCGCTCGTGGTGGCTGAGCACTTCGCTCGACGATGCTGACCCGGATGCCTCGCTGTCACCCATCGAGGCATTTGGCGATGAGTTGCGTGAAGCCGGACCAGAGTCAATCCAAACCTTCTCCCGGTTCGCACTGCATCTCTCGGCAGAAGACGCCGAGGAGCTGGACCGGCGGATCGTCGCCGTATTGGACGAGTATGTCGCTACCGACCAGGACCGGCAGGACCAGCCCGTCCACGGCGGCATCTATGTCCTCCACCGGCTGCGCGATTAGCCTCCCGCTCCGAACGTCCATCGGCAACGGTGCAGGAATAGCCGGCGCCCGCTGCTGGTTGGCGCGGGTATGAAGGTTATTGGTGTCACAGAGTTTGGAGGGCCGGACGCCCTCACCGTCGTCGAGCTTCCGGAGCCGCATCCCGGTCCTGGCGAGGCACGGATCAAGGTCGCGGCCGCTGCGGTGAATCCCACCGACACAGTGGTCCGCTCGGGCATCCGCGGAACCGGAGACCGCCAGCCGCCGTACATTCCGGGAATGGACGCGGCCGGAGTGATCGACGAGATCGGCGAAGGCAGCAAGTGGCAGGTCGGCGACGAAGTAATGGCCATTGCCCTGCCGTTCGGCGAGCATCAGGGCGCGTATGTCGAGTATCTGATTGGCGACGACGCCTCGATGGCCCGCATCCCCGCCGGCATGGATTTCACTACCGCCGCGACGCTGCCTATGAACGCTTTGACGGCGACTCAGATTCTGGAGAAGCTCGACCTGCAGCCCGGGCAGACGCTCGCGGTCACCGGCGCTGCCGGAATGTTGGGCAACTACCTCGTGCAGCTGGCCAAGCATACTGGACTGGTGGTGATTGCCGACGCCGCCGATAAGGACCGCGACCTCGTCGCGTCCCTGGGACCGGGCCATATAGTCCCGCGTGGAGAAGACGTTGCCAGCCACATCCGTAAAATTGTGCCCGACGGCGTCGATGGCCTTGCCGATGCCGCGTTGCAACGGGACCAGGCAGCCCCCGCAATTCACGACGACGGCGCCATGGCCATTGTGCGCGGGTGGGACGGGCGTCCCGGTCGAGGCATCGCTCTGCACCAGGCCTCCGTGTTCGATGAGTACCATTCCGGGAACAAGCTGGACCGGATCCGTGAACTGGCGGAGGACGGAGTGCTGACCCCTCGAGTGGCGGCAACGCTGCCTGCCGACCAGGCGCCGGAGGCGCACCGGCGACTGGAAGCAGGCGGCGTCCGCGGCCGGATCGTCCTCACTTTCTGAGGTTGAACGCTGCGCCAGCTGGTTAACGAGCCCGGTAGGCGTTGGAACGCGGCCGGATATCGAGCACAATCACCGTATGTTGTTCTTCGTGGATCTCGTATAGGACGCGCCAGTCCCTCCCAAGCCGGGCGCTGTATACGCCGGCAAGCTCCCCTAGCAAACGCTTCCCGACCCTTTGCGGGTTCTCGAGCAGTGGACCGGTAATGAATTCCGCGGCCGCCGAAGCTACATCCGGCGATATGCGCTCGCCGAGCGCACGGCGGGCGGGAGCAGCAGTCCCCAATTCATAGGGTGCGCTCATGAAGCACGGGAACCATTCACCAGCTTCTGCACGGCCTCAGGACCATAGACAACATCGCCCACACGTACCGCCGCGCGCGCGTCAGCCAGCCCACGCAGCGTGTCGGGATCCGCTCTGACCTCCTCTGTTTCCCGAGCAGCGAGATAGAGCTCAACCGCCCGGACAACAGTCTGGTGTGCACTTCTGTGATCTTCCTCTGCAGCGATCCGGAGTTCATCTTCCAGCTCTGCGGGAAGCCGCAACGTCATAGCCATACCATCATGGTATCAATATGAACCATATAAATACCATGTTACGGCGCCGGCACCCGCGGACCAAGTGGCTGTGCGGATACCGGCACCGGTTGCATCAAGGAGTCCGACGTCGGGCTACTCGGTGACCTCGAAGGTGACAGTGTCGGTGTACTCCCGGCCGTAAACATCGGTGGCAGTGACCTCGGCGGTGTGCTCGCCGACAGCCAGGTCGTTGGGCAGCTCCAGCCGCCACAGGTGCATCATCCGGTCGGCGGGGCCGCCGCCGTGGACCAGCTGTTCCTGGATGGCCACCGGATCGGACCACTCGGCGCCGATCAGCTGACCCTCGCCCTGCATCTTCTGGGTCCGGACCGCCTCAACTGTCTGGCCGCCGTCGAGCTCCACTTCGACTGTTGATCCGGTGCTTCCCATCCAGAAGTTGGTTGTCAGCCAGGTGTCGTTGGCCAGAGCTTCCTGGCTGACACTCATCGGATTGGCGAATTCCGGAGCGGAGCCTTGGTTATCTATGTTCTCCGCGTACCAGGCGCGGTAGCGCGGAGTGTTCAGGCCAAGTGCCATCTGCAGCGATTCGTCCTGGCCGCGGACTGTGAAGCGCTCTTGGAACTTGGTGTTCATGATGTCCAGGGTGAGGACGCCGGGCAGGGCGCCGTCGCGCTGTACTGCCTTGGGGTAGCCTTCGGGCAGCATCCGGCCTGAGTACCAGTCGCCGGAGATGGCTCCGGCCGTGATGTGGGTGAACGGCAGACCTTCGACGCCGAACAGTTCGGACCAGCCTGCCAGCGAGTCGCCTTCCCGCAGGTTCTCGATGCTGTGGGTATGGCCGCCCAGGGCCACGACCTCACGGCCTTCGAGGATTTCGTAGATCTCCTTGACCTGGTCCACCTGGTGCTGTGCCATCCCCTGGTCGGCAAAATCGAGCAGTGGGATATGGGTGGCCAGGACGATCAACCGGTTTTCCGGCACCTGGGCGATATCGTTACGGAGCCATTCGAGCTGCTTGGCGTCCACGGCACCGTTGTAGCCGCCGCCCGGCATTGGATAATCCACTGTATTCAGCGCGACGACGTGTGCCTTGCCGGCGTTGTAGGAGTAGTACTCGGGACCGAGCTTGGCACGGAACGTATCGAACGCGTGCTCGCTGGTGGCGGCGTCGAAGTCCATGTCGTGGTTGCCCGGCAGGAAACGGGCGGGGCCATTGAGCATGCTGGTCAGTTCGCGGGTCTGCGGGTACAGCGAAAGATTATCGCCGACGACGTCGCCAATGAACAGTGCCCCACATCCGGCGTAGTCTGTGCGGGCCGCCAGGTCGGCGAAAGCGCCACGGGCGGCGAATCCCACCTGCTCCTGGTTGTAGGTCTGGATGTCACCGCCGATCAGGCAGTGCTGCTCCGGCGACTGGGTCAGCGCGCTCTTGGCGAGCGGAAAGTTCACCGCATCCGGCAGCGCACCAGTCGGCGCGATGCCGCCGTAGCGCAGATCCGGCGAGCCCTCCGGCAGGTGGTGGTAGAAGAACTGGGCGGCGTTGGCGTCGTCGACCGGCACCTGGTAGCCACGGGGCTGGGTGACGAAGACGGTCATGTTCTCGAAGGCCGGCAGTTCATAGCGTCCCTGGCTGTCGGTCGTCACGGTCTCGCGGCCATTGGAAACCGTCACACCGCCAAGGCCACGCTCGTTGGGATCCTGCACGGAGTCCCGATCTTTGTCGTCGAAGACTGTACCGTCGAGAGTCTGCTGGTCGTCGTCCGGCCCCTCGACGACGTCGACCCCGCCACGGTAGGCGGTGGCCGACCAATCGCCGTCGGCCGGGGCAGTTTCCGGTTGCGCTGTAGCGGCAGGGGCAAGCAGCGTACCTGCGAAGGTGAGCGCCAGCGTGCCGGCGGTCAGGTAAATGGGTCGGGCAGGTCGTGCTCTGGACGGTCTGGCTATGGGGTTCAAGCTGTACCTCCGGATGAGTGAAGTGGCGGCCCTTTTGACGCGCCAAGGACACCGTCGCAGGCACAGGTGTACAGCGATCGACCGGGAGGTAAGCGGGGTTGGAAGCAGCCGGTAGCATCTGCCGAACTCGTGATGAATAGCCGGGCACGGGGCCGTGAACGGCTGAATGTCGGTGCCGACTGCTATAACTATTACCTAAGCGCAGATACACCGATGACTGGCAGCAGATCATCAGCGGTTGAGGGGAAACAACCGGGGTCGGCGCCATTCCAATCCACACTCGTACTTTCAAATGGGGGATCTTCCACAATGCGGCACCGGGGCACATTGGGGATGAAGACCCCGGCTCGCGGAAATGAACCTAACGGACGGTACATGAGCAATATCGAAGTAGCCCCTCGGGAAATACTGTGCGAAACCGAGGACAATCAGGATGGCTTGGAAGTTCTGGTTCCGAGGGATGTTCCGCTCGGCGGGCCGAGGGCCATGGATGTGCGCCGCACGCTCCCCCAGCGCCAGCGCAGCCTGATTGGCGCGTGGTGCTTCCTGGATCATTACGGTCCGGACCGGGTCGGTGATACCGGCGGCATGCGTGTGCCCCGGCATCCGCATACCGGACTACAGACCGTCAGCTGGTTGTTCACCGGGGAGGTCGAGCACCGGGACTCTGCCGGCTACCACGCCATGGTGGCGCCCGGAGAGGTGAACCTGATGACCGCCGGGCGGGGCATCAGCCATTCAGAGTTTTCCACTCCGGAGACGGATGTCCTGCACGGTGCGCAGTTGTGGCTGGCCCTGCCGGACAGAGTCCGGCAGATGGAACCCACCTTCGAGCACTACCGCCCCGAACCGGTGACCGGGGACGGCTGGACCATGCGGGTATTCATGGGGTCACTGTCCGGGTCCACTTCGCCGATCATCACTCACATACCCCTGCTCGGAGCGGAAATCCTGCTGGAGGCCGGCGCGACAATGACGGTTGAGACGGATCCGTCTTTCGAACACGGCGTGCTGGTGGATACGGGAGCACCAGAGGTGGACCAGCATGCTGTCCCGAAGGATCACCTCGCTTACCTGCCGGTCGGGCGCTCGTCCCTCACCTTGGCTGCCGGCGGTGAGCCGGTACGGGCGATGCTCATCGGCGGAGAGCCTATGGGTGAGCAAATCGTGATGTGGTGGAACTTCGTCGGCCGCAGCCATGAAGAAGTCGTCGAGTACCGGGCGCAGTGGCAGACGGAGATCGGAGTCGACGGCACCCCGGAAGAACGAGTCGACGCACTCGGGCATCCGCGGTTCGGCACTTTCCCCGAAGGGGAACCGGCAGCACTGCCGGCCCCCGTCCTGCCGAACGTGCGGATCCGCCCCAGGGGCTGACGCCCGCCGCCTCTGGTCCGCCGTCGTCATCATCGAGGCACGACTACCAGCGACGTGACCAGCGCGTCCCGTCGTCGTCATTCTTGACGTGGTGCACCTCACCCTCCCTGAAGGAATGTCCTGACCTTCCCGGACGCTATTACATGCAAATGCATATAAAGGAAGCGCATAACAGGAGGAACACCATGCAGTTCGGCGTATTCAGTGTCAGCGACATCACCGCAGATCCCACGACCGGCAAGACACCGTCCGAGTACGAGCGGATTCAGGCCTCGGTCGCCATTGCGAAGAAGGTCGAGGAGATCGGAATGGACGTCTTCGCCATTGGCGAGCACCACAACCCGCCCTTCTTTTCATCCTCACCCACCACGACGCTCGCGTACATCGCCGCGCAGACCAAGCGGATTATCCTCTCCACCGCGACGACGCTGATCACCACCAATGATCCGGTCAAGATCGCCGAAGATTTCGCCATGCTGCAGAACCTCTCCGACGGCCGCGTGGACCTGGTTCTTGGGCGCGGCAATACCGCCCCGGTCTACCCGTGGTTCGGCAAGAACGGCCAGGATTCCCTCGAACTGACCATCGAGAACTACAACTTGCTCCGCCGGCTCTGGGACGAAGACGTAGTGAACTGGGAGGGTAAGTTCCGCACGCCGCTGCAGCGGTTCACCTCCACGCCGCGCCCGCTCGATGGCGTCGCACCGTTCGTCTGGCACGGCTCCATCCGCACCCCGCAGATCGCGGAGCTGGCCGCCTACTACGGTGACGGGTTCTTCGCGAACAATATTTTCTGGCCCAAGGAGCACTACCAGCAGTTGATCGGCCTCTACCGCGAGCGCTACGAGCACTACGGCCACGGCCGGGCAGACCAAGCGATCGTCGGACTGGGCGGGCAGTTCTTCATGCGGAAGAACTCGCAGGCCGCCGTCGACGAGTTCCGCCCGTACTTCGACAACGCCCCGGTCTACGGCCACGGCCCGACCATGGAGGACTTCACCGCACAGACCCCGCTGACGGTCGGTTCACCGCAGGAAGTGCTGGAGAAGACCCTGACCTTCCAGAAGTACTTCGGCAACTACCAGCGCCAGCTCTTCCTCATCGACCACGCCGGCCTGCCACTGAAAACCGTGCTGGAGCAGCTGGACCTGTTCGGCGAATACGTCCTTCCGGAACTGCGCAAGGAACTCGCTTCGCGGGCGCCGGCCGACCATCCGGAAGCTCCGACCCACGCGAACCGCGTGGCAGCACGCGGCGCAGCGTCCGCCGTCGAAGCCGGTACGACGGCGGCGTAATCCAGCCGCTGTCAACGACGCCGAATCGCTTCAGGAAAGGGATTCGACGTCGTTGTCAGCAGCGGTCCATCGGAAGCGGACTCCCCTAGTGGACCGACGAATTCTTCTCGAGGACGAAGTCGCCGCCGGGATAGATGATGGTTTCGTGGCCGTCGTCGTACCGGACCGCATACGGGGGATGTCCGTTGTCCCCTCGGACCTCCGTAATTTCCCCGTGCTTGTCCGCCGAATCGACGGTGGTGCCGCGGATGATGATGCGGTCGCCTGGTTGTGCCTCCATGGCAAACACCTCCTCAGAACCACCATACGAGACCCCGCGCTAAAGCGGAATGGGTCGTAGTGTGGTAAACCAAAAGTAGACTTACCATCCCTGCTGAAGGCACGATTGGGCACGCCGGTGCCCTGACAACGGAAGGAGGCGGCAATGGCAAATCAGGATAACGACCCGCCTGTCCAAATCGATATCGGCAACGAAGAGCTGGTCATCAACAACAAGTACGAAACGTTGTCAATCGCCAACGACGTACTGATCGGCATCTTCTTCTTCGCCGGCAGCATCCTGTTTTATTTCAAACCGCTGGAATTTTGGGCAGTGACGTTATTCGTCCTCGGCAGTATCGACTTCCTGCTGCGCCCGATCATCCGGATGGCGCGGAAGATCCACCTCAAGCGCCTTGGACGCCGCGACGACAGCGGCTCGCAGTACTACTGAGACGTCGGCTTCCGGCCACTGGACACATATTGACCGCTGTGCCAAGGTAAAAATTGCAGGCACAAGTGTGCCGCTGGTTCGCCTCCCGGTGTGCCAGGTGTCAGCAAGAAAGTGAGGACACCATGGGATTAGGAAACATCGCCAAAAAGGCCAAGGATTATCTGGGCAACAAAGAGAATCACGGCAAGATCAACGAAACTATCGATAAAGCCCAGAAGCAGCACGGCAGCAAGCTGGGCAAGCACGGCGAGAAGGTCAATAAGTTCGTCGATGGACAACAGGATAAGCGTTTCGGCGGTGGAGCTGCCGGCGTCGAAAACCCGGACCCAAGGGCTGGCGAAGGGCCAGGCCCGAGAGGTGATGAGGGCCAGCGGGGCGGCGAAACCCCGCCTCCGCCCAGGTAACTACCGCCACCATCCAGCTTGAGGCGGCTCCTCCGGGAGCCGCCTTCCGCATGTGCTGATCCAGTTGGTGTCAGCTGTTGGCGGGCAGCGTGAACGTGAATGCGCTGCCTTCGCCGAGCGTGCTGGTGCAGGTCAGGGTTCCACCGTGCCGCTCGATAATGTCCTTTGAGAGGGCCAGCCCCAGTCCGAGGCCTGGAATTGCGCTCTTGCGCGCCGCGCTGCTGCGGAAGAACCGGGCGAAAACGTCCTTGCTGTCCGCTGCGTTCATGCCCATTCCGTTGTCAACGACTTGACACCGAACGGTCCCGTTTTGTGCGCTGCCATGGACTTTGACGGTGGCTCCGGAGGACGAATACTTGATCGCGTTGGAGAGCAGGTTGTCCAGGACCTGGCGGATCCGTCCAGGATCGCATTCGACGTCGAGCTTCGCCGGGGTGTTGATGAGAATCTGGATCTTGGCGACGGCGGCCCGGGGCTCGGCCGCTGCGACTGCCTGATGAATCAGCCTGGCTAAGTCGGCTCGAGCCGGTTGAAGCTCCGCATACCCCGTTGCAGTGTTCAACAGGTCGTTAACAATCTTGAGCAGCTGATCTGAATTCCGCCGGATGACGTCCAGACCTGCGATGACATTCGGCGGCAGATCGTCGGTCATGGTGAGCAGTTCCGCGTATCCATGAATCGACGTCAAAGGTGTGCGCAGTTCGTGGGAGACGTTGGAGAGGAAGTCGTCCTTGGCGTTCAGGGCAGACACCAGGTCGGTGACGTCGTTAAAGGCCAGGACGGATCCTTCGCGCCGGCCGGTGCTGTCGCTCATGGATTGCGCCGACGTCGAGAGTACCCGCTGCTGCGGCGGTTGACCGATCCAAATGAGGAAGTCGGAGAAGGTCTCTCCCCGGATGGCCCGAACCGCCGGGCGGGCTTCGGCGGGCAGCGGCAACGACCCGCCGTCTGTAAAGAGCACCAGGTCGGCTTCGGCGGCGTCTGCCAGTCCGTTCGGCACACCGATCCTGTGGATCTGGTGCTGCCTCCGGTTCATCAGGACGTCGTTCCCGTTCTCATCGATAGCCAGCACGCCGACGTCGACGGTGTCCACGACGGTTTTCAGGAGGCGTTCGCGCCGGCCGCTGGCTTCCAGAAGTCCGCGCAGCTCGGCGTCCTTGCTTTCCACCACACGCTGTTGTTCCATCATGCTTGCCGTCATGACGTGAACGGTTATGCCGATCGCCAGCATCATGAAGGGAATGAGTATCGGTCCGGTAAGCGCGGCCAGGTTTACCGGATCACCACTGGCAAATACCGGTATCCACACCATCAGCAGCGTAGCCACCGCACCTACCAGGACACTGAGCCGGGGGAACTGTCCGGAGGCTGCCAGCCAGATGACGGGGAAGACGGCCAGCATCCCGATCCCGGTCAGCACGTCTCCAGCACCTTCGCGCATCAGCCCAATCGGGATGAAATCCAGCAAGGGAATGATCAGGAAGGACGGATAGGGCAGCCTGTCCCACGGAATCGCAAAGCAGGCCAGCAGCAGAACGACGCCGGTCAAGAGGCTGAGCCGGAACAAGGGCTCTGCCAGCAGCGGGGCATGGAAAATGATTGTGCCGATGAACAGGACCAGCATCGTCGCCGAGAGCGGCAGTTGGCTCATGACCACCCGGCCCCGCAGGGAAAGGTTGTGGAACTTGACCCTGTTGAAGGTCAGAAAATCGAGAACTTTATCCACGACAGCGGACTCCATAGTTCTGGTTTAGTGGTTAGTACAGTGTGACTGATGTGACAAATCGGCAGATGACAGTCTTAATAAGAACATGGTTCATGCTCATAGCAGGCGCCGCGCGCTCATTGTTGAGGACAATAAGGACATCCGTGACCTGCTCGTCCAGATTGTCACAGCTCAGGGATTTACTGCCTTCGAGGCCGAGACCGGCGCCGAAGGTCTGGAACTGGTGCAGGCTGGGGCGATGAACCTCATAACGCTCGACCTGAATCTGCCGGACATGGACGGAATCGAAGTCTGCCGGAAGGTTCGTGAACTTTCCGATGCTTACGTTCTGATGATCACCGCCCGGGTGGACGAGATCGACCGCCTGAATGGCCTGGAAACCGGCGCGGACGATTACATCAGCAAACCCTTCAGCCCCCGCGAATTGCAGGCGAGAATCTCCGCCCTGTTCCGCCGTCCCCGCTCCCCCGAGCCCGAGGCGGCCTCGGGCGCGCAGGAACGCGAACATGCCGCCGAGGTCCAGCGCAGTCTGCTGCCCGGTGCCGCCGTCCTGCTCGATGGCTATGAGATCGGTGGCGGATGCCGCCCGGCCCGCAATGTCGGCGGGGACTTCTTCGACTGGAATGCCACCGAGGAGGGACTCCAGCTGACCGTGGCCGACGCCATGGGTAAAGGAATGGGTGCCGCGCTGATAGCCGCCACGGTGCGGGCGGTGCTTCGCACCTCGATCAAACACACAGATTTGGATACCGCCTTCAACGCCGCCGGAGGCATCCTGGAAAAGGACCTTGAGCAGGCCGGTTCCTTCGCGACCGTTTTCCACGCGCGGCTGAACGCGGACTGCGGCACGATGGGCTATGTCGACGCTGGCCACGGGCTCGCGATGCACGTCCACGACGGCGGATTGAGCCGGTTGTCGTCGGGCGGACCACCCGTGGGCGCCGTGCCGGGTGCGGTTTGGACCTCAGGGAGCATCGTACTGGCGCCCGGAGACGCAATGGTGGTTGTCAGCGATGGCCTGCTGGATGCTTTCGACTCGGTGGAGGCCGCGATGGCAGCGGTTGCCGCCGTCGTCGACGCCCGCGAAAAAGCACAGGACGCCTCCGACGCCATCCTGGAACTTGCCCACGGCGAAGGCATTACCGACGACGTCACAGCAGTGGTGGTCCGCCGCAGCCCGGTCGTGGGAGGCCTGGCTCCGGGGCCGGACAGATGAACCTGTTCCTCGTCCGCCTGCTGGTCGTTCTAACGGTTATTCTTGGCGTCAATTACATCGCCTGGCGGTGGCTGGAATCGCTCAACTGGTCGGCCTGGTGGATCGCCGTCCCGCTGATCGTGGCCGAGACCTACAGTCTGATCGACGTCGGACTTTTCGGCCTCACGGTCTGGCGGGTCAAGTACCGCGATGCGCCTCCGCCGCCA
>NZ_KI914662.1:5358-9905 GCF_000520495.1 Arthrobacter sp. H14 | reverse complement strand
AGTACCGCGATGCGCCTCCGCCGCCACCGGCCGATGCCACCGTCGACGTCTTCGTCACCACCTACAACGAGCCGCTCGACCTGGTGATGACCACGGCGCTGGCGGCGCAGAGGATCCGCCATTCGCACAGCACCTGGATACTCGACGACGGCGCCCGGCCCGAGTTGCGAAGCAAGGCTGACCAACATGGCATTGGGTATCTGACCCGCAGCGAGGACTGGACGGACCGGCCGCGGCACGCCAAAGCGGGCAACCTCAACAACGCCCTGATGACCACGCATGGCGAATTCCTGCTGATCCTCGACGCCGACCAGATCCCTGAACCGGACATCCTCGACAAGACGCTCGGTTACTTCAACAACCGTCGGGTGGCGTTGGTCCAGACTCCGCAGTACTTCAGCAATGTCCCGGCCGACGATCCGCTGGGGAGCCAGGCACCCTTGTTCTACGGTCCCATCCAACAGGGTAAAGATGGCTGGAATGCCGCGTTCTTCTGCGGTTCCAACGCCCTGCTGCGCCGCGAAGCCCTGATGCAGGTCGGATTGGCCGGCTATGTCCGGGAGGTCGACCGGGGAGTGCGCCGCGCCCTGGCCGGCGCCCGGACCGCCATCCGCAAGGCACGCAAGTCCCCGGAGTCGGCCGATCCAATGGTGTCCCGGCTGCTCGATGAGGTGGATGCGGCCACTGACCAGGCGCGCAAGGAATTGGACGACGGCGTATCCCTGAGCGAGATCACCTACCGGGTCCGGAGGAAGGTTGATACCGCGGTGCAGAGCCTGGTCTCGGAAAACTTCTCGACCCTGGAAGCGGACCTGGCGGAGATTGCCGTGATGGAGCTCGGCGCCGGCGGAGGCATCGACTCGCCGCTTGAACTGGAGGGCGCAGTGGACCGCATGTCGCGGCGGGACTGGTCTCCACTGGGCGCGCTCGAATCCATTCAATCTGTATTGGACGCCGTTTCGGTGGAGCGGCCGGACGAGGCACAGCCGGTGATGCCGCTGGCCACCATCTCCGTGACCGAGGATATGGCTACCGCCATGCGCATCCACGCGATGGGCTGGGACAGCGTCTACCACCACGAAGTCCTCGCCTACGGCCTGGCGCCCGAGGATTTGAAAACCATGCTGACCCAGCGGCTGCGTTGGGCGCAGGGCACCATCCAGGTCCTGCTCCGGGAAAATCCGCTGGTTCAATCCGGAATGAAATTCGGTCAACGGATGATGTACTTCTCAACGATGTGGAGTTACTTCAGCGGTTTCGCCGCCATCATCTACTTCGCTGCCCCGATCATCTATCTCACGCTGGGCATACTGCCGGTCAACAGCCTCAGCACGGACTTCTTTCTCCGGTTCGTTCCGTTCATGGTCGTCAACCAGCTGCTGTTCGGAGTCGTGGGCAAGGGCGTCAGCACCTGGCGCGGCCAGCAGTACAGCCTCGCTTTGTTCCCGACCTGGATCAAGGCGTGCACGACGGCGGCGCGCAACGTCTGGTTCGGACGTCCCCTTGGATTTGCGGTTACCCCCAAGGCCCGACAGACCGACGGACCCTCCTGGAGCTTGATCCGGCCACAGCTGATCGTGATGGCGCTGTTGGTCCTGGGGCTGATTGTGGGCGCAGTCCGGTTGGCCAATAATATGAACGAACCTATCGGGACTTTGGTAAACGTTGCCTGGGTCGTTTTTGACCTGACCATTTTGTGGGTCCTGGTCAAGGCAGCCAGCTACAAGGGGTTCGACCCCTCAGGAAAGGAAGCAAGATGAATTTCACCGTTGATACCGCGGCTGAATCCTACGCCGAGGTCAAAGGAGCGGGACGGTTGAATATGGTCTCCGCAGCAAAACTGCGG
Source organism: Arthrobacter sp. H14 (assembly GCF_000520495.1). Taxonomy (GTDB): domain Bacteria; phylum Actinomycetota; class Actinomycetes; order Actinomycetales; family Micrococcaceae; genus Arthrobacter_C. Next base: position 8,059 of record NZ_KI914662.1, on the reverse strand, counting down.
GAGGTGGTTTCCGACGTCGTCGCCGGTGGTTCCAATCATGTGGTCATCAATATGGCCGAGATGGACTTCATGGACTCCTCCGGTCTCGGCGCCCTCATCGGCTGCCTGAAAATAGCCAGGCAGGCCGGCGGGGACCTGCGGATCGCCAATGTGCAATCACAGGTGAAGATGGTCCTCGAGCTGACGAATATGAACCGTGTCCTGACGCCTTATGACAACGTGGAAGCAGCGTTCGCCGATGTCTGAAATTATCGGCCACAGCTCCCGCCAGGGACCGGCCATCCCGGAAATCATTGACGAGCTGCATGCAGATCTGGACAGCCTGTGGGCGAAGGCATCGTTCGTTCCTGAAATGGACCAGATGGCCTTCACCACGGCCGTTATTGAAGCCGCCACCAATGTAGTCCAGCACGCGACGCCGGCGTCCGACGCACAACTGCAGCTCGGCGTCGATATCACCATCTGGCCCCGCCGGCTGCAGGCAACTGTCAGCGAAATCGGTGCGGCGGCTTCCCGGCCGGATCTGGATGGTGCCTCTTCCCCCGATCAAGACATCGAGGCGGAGTCCGGCCGCGGGTTGGCGCTGATCCGCGCGCTGGTCAGCACAGTGACCTTCGAACGGCATGGGGACACGAACGTCTGGACGCTCTGTAAGGAATCGCCGCAGGCACAACGCTAGAGTAATGAGGGAATTGCTGCCGGGGAGGGGAACAATTGGTTCAACAGGAACGCGCGCAAACGACGCGGGAAGCGATTATCCGCGGCGCGGCCGAAGTGTTCGAAAGTTATGGGTACGGCAGCGCGACCCTGAGCGACATCATTCAGCGCTCCGGCGTCACGAAGGGGTCGCTCTACTTTCATTTCGCCTCCAAGGAAGACTTGGCCCACGCCGTCGTCGAAGCGCAGCACAAGCTGTCTTTCAACTCGGGGAAGGACCCGGCCTTGCAGAGTGATTCGGCGATCGAAACCATGATGAGGGTATGCCGGCACTTCGGCGAACAGCTGCAGACCGAGCCAATAGTGCGCGCCGGAATCCGGCTGACGCTCGAAACATCGATGTTCGAGAAACCGGTGATCAGTCCATACACCGACTGGATGAAAGAGTTTGAAACCCTCATCCAACGGGGAATCGACAGTGGTGAAATCCGCAGCACCGTCGACCCGGCCGCCCTGGCGCACTTCATAGTGCCTGCCTTTACCGGCGTGCAGATGGTTTCCAACCTGCTCACCGGCCACGAGGACGTGCTCGAGCGGATCAACGACATGTGGACGTTCCTGCTGCCCGCGCTCCGGCCTGAGGAGCCGTCCGCAGCGCCTTCGCCGCTTGGCTGAATAATCGCGCAACCCGGCTTGACCGTGACGTATGACATACGTATTGTATAAACATACCGGGCAGCCGGTTTCTATTTGGTCGTCCGGATCAACGCCTATGCGATGACGGGGGCGTCATGCGATCGCACTGCAGGCCGCGGACGACCAGATAACGCCGCTCCGGCCTCGGAAAGCGGGCCAGGGAGCCTCCGGTTTCCGGGACCGGAGCGGACCAAAACGCGCACAGAGGACGACGGCTTTGGGGGACGGCGATGAACGAACCGGTACTGCGATTCGCCGAGGTGGACAAGGTTTTCGGCGAGGGTGCATCGTCCGCGCTGGCGCTGCGGGGCATTAACTTCACAGTGAATGCCGGTGAATTTACCGCACTGATCGGCTCCCCCGGCTCCGGCAAATCTTCCATGCTGGCTGTTGGTGGAGGTTTGGACCAGCCCACCAACGGTGAAGTATTCGTCAACAACACTTCGCTCGGCGGGCTCGGACTGAACGAGTCCGCGAGCTTGCGGCGCCGCTTCATCGGCTATCTCCACCAGAAACCCGACCTGGTCCCAATGCTCACGGTGTTGGAGAATGTCGCACTGCCCCGCGAACTCGACGGTGCGCCCACTGAAGTGGCACACGGTGAGGCCGAAACCGCGCTCGACAAGATCGGAATCGCGGATCTTTCCGGCCGCTCCGCGCGTGTATTATCCGGCGCAGAGCAACAACGCGTCGCTTTAGCCCGGGCGGTCGTGGGCGACCGGCGGCTGGTGCTGGCAGATGAACCGACCGCCGCCCTGGGCTCCGCCGATGGCGATGAACTGCTCGACAGCCTTCGCCACCTGGCCGACGAAGGCTTCGCGGTCCTGTTGACCACTCAGGAAACAAGGCAGACCGCCTGGGCTGACCGCGTGTTGTTCATCAACGACGGACAAATTATCGGTGAATCGGGCAGCCGTTTCGGCAGCGAATTAGTTTTTGCCGACCGCTACGTCTAGCACGTCCAGACGGTCCGGATCGGCGAGCACGTCGATGGCGGTGATCTTTCCGTTCCGGATGGTGAACGCCATAACGGAGACCGGCCGGTCATGGGGAACGACGACGACTCCCGCGGTTCCGTTGACAAGTATCGGACGTACGTATGGGGCCAACTGCCCATAGGTGAGTGCCTGTTTGGCGATGGTCGGTCCTCCATGAAGGAGCACTGAGGCCGCCGGCCGCGCAACTCCGCCGTCGGACCGCAGCACGGCGTCCGGATCGAGCACCGCGACCAGTGCGGAAAAGTCGCCGTCGCGGGACGCAGCGAAGAACGCATCGACCACTTCACGTTGCCGGGCGGGATCGACGTCGGGCGGTGGAGCCTCTTGCTGCACCCGCCGGCGGGCGCGGC
>NZ_KI914662.1:3745-5258 GCF_000520495.1 Arthrobacter sp. H14 | reverse complement strand
CAGCTGCCGTGCCGCCGTCGTCGAACGCTCCACAATGGGCGCAATCTCCTCAAACGGCACGGAAAACATATCGTGCAGCACGAACGCCAGACGCTCGGCCGGATCCAAGGCGTCGAGCACCACCAGCATCGCAAGCCCAACCGACTCCGATAGCAGCGCATGGTCAGCAGGATCGATGTCGTCCACGCCGCTCACGACGGGATCGGGCATGTGCACGCCCAGCGGCTCCTCACGCCGCGTATTCCGGGCGCGCAGCATGTTCAGGCACACCCTGCCGGCCACCGTGGTCAGCCATCCGGCGAGATTCTCCACGCCACTCACGTCGGCACGACTGGCGCGCAGCCAAGTCTCCTGGACGGCGTCGTCGGCCTCACTAAGCGAGCCGAGCATCCGATAGCCAACCGCGTTCAGGTGGGGCCGTTGCGCTTCGAACCGCTCGGCCAGCAGGTCAAGTTCGTCCATCGGTCACATTCTCCCAACGCCGGGTGTCATACGAGTGTAAACCGGCAAAAGAGCCATCCCTTGGAGGAGAACAACCATGAACAGGCAAATGAATCACGACGGCGGCACCGTGGCAGCACCGATTCTGGTCACCGGCGGAACCGGCAGACTCGGGAGGCTCGTCGTCCCGCGTCTGCTCGATGCCGGGCGCGACGTGCGGGTGCTCAGCCGGCAGCGTCAGGATGCGGCCGACGACGTCGAGTACGTCATCGGCGACCTGCTCACCTGCGAAGGGGTCGAGCGAGCAGTGGACGGGGTCGGGACCATCCTGCACCTCGCCGGTGCGGCCAACGCGAAGGGTGACGACGAGGCGACGCGCAATCTCGTCCGGGCGGCAGCGCGGGCAGGGGTCCAGCACGTGGTGCACATCTCCGTCATCGGCGCGGACCGCGTTCCGCTGGGCTATTTCAAGTCCAAGCTCGAGGCGGAGCAAGCTGTGGTCGACTCCGGTCTGCCGTTCACGATCCTGCGTGCCGCCCAGGTCCACGATCTGGTGCTGACAATGGTGCAGGCGATGGCGAAGCTGCCGGTGATCCCGGTTCCCGGTGGGGTGCGGTTCGAACCGGTCGACGCGGATGAAGTAGCGGCCCGGCTCGCCGCGCTGACCCTCGGCGAACCGTCCGGTATGGTCTCCGATTTGACCGGACCGGAAGTGCACGGGATGGACGACCTCATCCGTGACTACCTGCGGCAGCACGGCAAACGGCGTTTACTGGTGCCGTTCCGGATGCCGGGCAAGGCAGGACGTGCCTACCGGGCCGGCGGGAACTTATCCATCGACGGGGCGGCCACCGGGAAGCGGACGTGGGAAGACTTCCTTGCCGAACAGGTGAACTTCCCCAGCGACACCGAACCGGCGCTAGAGACCCCCGGCCACACGGACGATGGTTATGAGGTCAACAAGCGCATAAATCGCCTGTTCGATTAGGCAGGGAAACCCCGCCAAGATGCCCTTGTTCTACGGCACTATGGCACGGCCGGTGCGGCTGCCGCAGGGACGGGGGCATCCGCC
>NZ_KI914662.1:0-3645 GCF_000520495.1 Arthrobacter sp. H14 | reverse complement strand
AGGGACGGGGGCATCCGCCGTCGTCATCATTCCTGGTGTTGCCGGGGTTTCAACTGTCCCTCCGCGGGAGAGTGCACTTTTGGTGGCGAAGAGGTAGTTGCGCACGCCCAACCGCACCCGGTCGGCCGGGCGCCACGCACTTCCCGACCAGGTGTACATCCCGTACTCGGGCCAGCGGTCGAGGATAGCGCCGGCGAACTGGTTGGCGTCCCGGCCGTAGCGGCTTACGTGCCGGTCCTCGATTTCAAGGAGCAGGCTGGGACGCCAGGTATCGATGGTGTCGGTCGTGCCGTCGAGGACGTCCGGTTCGAAACCCTCGACGTCGATCTTGATAAAGGAAACAGGACCCACATCGTTCGCCGCGCACCAGGAATCAATGGTGGTCATCGTCGTCGTCCGGTTCCTGGAACTCCCAAACGACGGCGTGTGGACCTGTTGAACGCCCTCGGCCACATGCGCGTGGCCATGGATGGGAATGCCGAACCGGGTGGGCAGAACGAGGCTGTGTTCGCCGTGCCCGGCGCCCAACGCGCCTTTGGTGATGTTGATCTGTCCCGAGCGGCTCAGCCGGCGGATCAGCCTCAGCACCCGTCCCTGGTGAGACTGCGGTTCAAATGAGTGCACCCGGCCGCTCCCACCGACGAGATGCGCCAGCGGAAACGAATACATGCCGTAGCCCGCGCCGACGTCGAACACATGGTCGCCGGGACGGATTACCGCCTGCAGCCCCACCACCTCCGGCTCGACAATGCGTAGCCGGGCAAGCTGCAGCAGGATTTCATGCAGAGCACCTGGGCGCAGGGAACGGGGAGAAGCGTCGATTGTGGTCACGCCCTATCACGGTACGCATCGAGTTTGGCCGGTTGCCGGGTGAACGCTGGCAATTCGCTGGGTGCCGTCGTCGTGAAACCCATGTCGCTTACTCTAGACACAACTATAGGAACAGTGGAAGCAGAGGTAATGACAGTGGCGGGATCGGGCCTGATTGCCGAAGGCGCCGCGTTGGAGAAAGTTGCGACCGGCACAACCTGGGCGGAAGGACCGGTGTGGCTGGCTGAGCGTCGGGTCGTCCGGTTCAGTGACATCCCGGCGAACCGGATCGTGGAGTACAGCGAGGATAGCGGCGAGCTGAGCGTGTATTCGGCCAATGCCGAGTATGCGAACGGCCGCACGCTTGGCCTCGACGGTGCTGTCATCCAGTGCTCGCACGGCCGAAGGGCGGTGGAGCGCGACGACGGCGGTGAGTTGACGACGCTCGTGGACTCCTGGCGCGGGGCACGGCTCAACTCCCCCAACGACGTCGTCGTCGCGTCCGATGGCACGATCTGGTTCACCGACCCGTCATACGGCATCCATAAGGCAGGCGAAGGGCACGCCGGTGAACTCGAGTACGGCGACCACTTTGTATTCCGGTACGACCCGGCGAGCGGCAAACTCGATCCGGTGGTGATCGACGTCGAGATGCCGAACGGGCTGGCTTTTTCGCCGGACGAGTCGATCCTCTACGTCTCGGACTCGTCCGTCGACCCGCCGGGCACGCCTATCCCCGGGCGCCCGGGCGGACATGCGATTCACGCCTACGACATCTTCGAGGGCCGCCACGCCAAAAACGGCCGGATCTTCGCCGAGGTAAGCCCCGGGCTGCCGGACGGATTCCGCGTGGATAGGGACGGCAATGTCTGGACGTCGAGCTGGGATTCGGTGCAGGTGTTTTCTCCCGCCGGCAAACTAATCGAACGCATTCCCGTGCCGGAGCGCGTTGCCAACCTGTGTTTCGGCGGCGACGACGGCGCGACCCTGTACATCACGGCGTCGTCAAGTTTGTACCGGATCAGGACGACGACGTCGGATGCGGCGCAGGTAAACCATGGATTCTGAAGCCTGGGATGAACGGTACCGGGAGGCACGCTCCACTGAAGAGGGTGGCGGGCTCTGGTCCACCCGGCCGCACGGGAAGCTGCAGGAGATCGTGGCGCCGCTCAATCCCGGTGCGGCGCTCGATCTGGCCACCGGCGACGGGAGGAACGCGGTATGGCTGGCCGATCGCGGCTGGCACGTCACCGCCGTCGATTTCTCCGCCGAGGGTCTGGACATTGCACGTGCCCGGGGTACAGCTGAAGGCGTGGCTATTGACTGGCAGCTCGGCGATGCCACGTATTGGGAGCCGTCCCGCAGTTACGAGCTGATTATGATTACCTACCTGCACCTGGGTGAAGCCTCGAACATCAGCGTGATCCGCCGCGCTGCGCAGTGGCTCGCACCCGGCGGGACATTGCTGGTGATCGGGCACGACAAGGAAAACCTCACCCGCGGCAGCGGAGGACCGCAGGACCCGGACATTCTTTACAGTCCCGGGATGCTGCGCAATGCGGCCGAAGGACTGAGGATCATTACCGCGGAGCAGATTGTTCGGAACACGGCGGCGGATCCCGAAGGGCCGCAGGACGAAGGGCACGACGCCGTCGACACCCTTCTGCACGCCATCAACAGTTCCGCAGCAGTTAACTAGTTAGTCGTCCCCGCCCGCCCTGTTGCCTCATTGCAATACCTCCGGGAAGAATAATACGTTGCCTCATTTGAGAACCTCCGGATAGCGGGTTTCGTTGCCTCATAGGAAAACCTCCGGGAGGGTTAGGCGTTCCAGGCCCGGTTGACGGGTTTGATTGGCGCGGCTTTCTTCGCGAGTGCGAGTGTTTCCAGCTCTGCGGTCAGTGCCAGAATCTGGCGTGAGAGAGCGGCGGGTTTGATCCGTTTGAACTGAGCGTTCATCTGGATAATGGGGCGTTTGCGCATCTTCTCGTGCCGGATCGCCCGCTGGTGCGGGGTGGCTGGCTTATCGTGCTTTTTGATGACCCTGGCACCCTTGCGCTGCTTCTCGATCAGTTTCTGTTGGGGCAGCAAGTAGTTCGTGAAGATGCGGTCCAGTTCCCAAATTTCGTTGAGCTTGGCCAGTTCGCCAGCGGTGTCGTAGCGCAGGTATCCGACGAGTTCGCGGACTCGGGCCCAGTTCTTCTGTTCCACGTGGGCACCGTCGTTCTTGTTGCCGGGCCGGGAGCGGGTGAAGGTGATCTTGTGCTCGGTGCAGTAGGCCAGCAGGTGTTCGTTGATGAATTCTGATCCGTTGTCCGAGTCTATGCCGATGATCGGGAAGGGAAAGACGGCGGTGACGTGCTCGAGGGCTTCGAAGACCCATTTGGCTGCCTTGTTCTTCACCGCCCGGTTCACCGTCCATCCGGTCGAAATGTCGGTCACTGTGAGCGTGAAGCAGAACTCGCCGGAGCTGTTGCCGCCCTCGTGGCCGACCAGATCGATTTCCACGAATCCGGGAACAGCATCATCCCATTCGGCCCAGGTACGGATCGCTATCTGATCCTTGAGCAGCGTTCCCGGTTTGGTATGCGACCGGCCCCGCGGCAGCATTTTTGCCCGTTCACCGGCGAGCTTCCGGTCGATCGTCGCCGCGCTCATGGCCACCAGCAACGCCGCTTGAGCTTCGGTGATCTTCAGCTCCTTATCCCGACGCAGCAAGGGCACCAACGTGGGCAGCATCGGTGCCAGCAGTTTGCCCGCCGGAGCGCGCAGCACCGACCAGCACTTGATAAGCGGGTCCAGCAGGTCCGGCCCGTACACCGGCGTCCGTCCGGG
>NZ_KI914661.1:31720-38510 GCF_000520495.1 Arthrobacter sp. H14 | reverse complement strand
CGGTGTCGAAAGTGCTGATCCCGGCGTCGAGGGCGGCATGCACACACTGGGTGGCGACGTCGTTCTCCACCTGTGAGCCGTGGGTGAGCCAATTGCCGTAGGTGATTTCCGAGATCTTGAGGCCGCTGTTTCCGAGGTATCTAAAGTCCATACCTTCGAGCCTATCCCGGCTCGAAGAATACTGCATGCCGTCTGGCTGAGTCCGGCGATGAGGGCCACAGCCGATGTACAGGGACCATTCCATATGTCCTTGGCGGGCGTCTGCTGCATCATCTTAATTTCTGGGGTCTGCGATGCAATGAATTTTTACGGTAAGAAAAGTTCTGTGTCTGTGGAGGCGCCGGTGGTCTGCGGTAATCCCCAGTCCCGCAGCAGGGCCAAAATTTGCCCTTCCTGGTGCTGCTGTGCCCGCGCAATGTCGAAGGCAATGGTACGGACCTCCGGATCAGTGTACTGTTCCCGGATGATTATGGACATTTTCATCGCCTGCGCGTGGTGGCGTTGCAAAGTAAGTGCCGCTGCATCCGAATCACGTATCGTCCGCGGAGTGTTCTGACCACAACGGGCGGTTTCAAGACCTTGAACTGCTTCCTGAATTCCTCATCATCGCCGGTAAATGGTTCCCGCTGCAGTGGCGGTTCAATGGGCTTTATCCGCTCGGGTCGTACGCGTGGTCAGCAAGAGGGCCAGGGCGGTCATGCCGAGGCCCAGCCCGAGGTGCAGCCAGTTGTCCGCCCCGTTCAAGGGCACGAAATTCGCGGCTGACCCACTGCTGAGCAGACCGTAGAGCCACAACAGGAGGTAGATCACTCCGCCAACGATCAGGTACGTACGGGCGCCGGATACCGTTTTTGCCAGCACGATCCCGGCCACTCCATAAAGCAGATGAACGAGGTTGTGCAGAACGGAAACCTGGAAGACGTCGAGGAGCATGGCCTTCGACTCGTGCCCGGCGAGCTGCAACGCCCCATAGTTGGTTGTGATGCCCGGAATAAATCCCAAGACGCCGACGAGTAGAAAAACGGCGCCGATGGCAAGCGACGCCTTTTGTATAGTGGTGCGGTCGCGCTGGAGATGTCTTGACGTTGGTCCAGTAATGGTTGTCTCCTCTAGGAATTCTTTCGGCAAGGCGAAAGAAAAGATCGCGGATGGTCGGGCTGTCATCCTGCGGGAAAGTAAGTCAGTCCGCCGTTCCTTTTGGGTGGGAGCCGCTGGCTTCGGGCATGTAGGCCTCAACGGCGGTGGCCGGGATACGGAATGAGCGGCCGAACTGAACAGAGGGCAGTTCACCCGAATGCACTTTGCGGTAAACAGTCATTTTGGACACGCGTAATGCGCCCGCGATTTCAGCCACCGTCAAGAGTTCGACCGGATGAAACTTCTGGTCCATTAGATGGTCCTCAGCCGGTGCTGATCGGTGCATGACAATATATGGTTCATGGGATCCCCCCCCCATTTATGCGGCCGCGAGGCAACTGCTTTACCCGTCGACCACTTCCTATAGAGGATTCGGCGAGAACACCTGAATGGATTGGTAGCTTTCCACCGGGTACCGGATATGAGGTCACAATCAGGCAGGAAAAATAAAAATGTACCTCGGCCCATCCGTCGCCCCGGTAAGTGACGAATCCCATATAGCGGTGGGTCTTGAGTGCAATCCACAACTGCGTCGAACGTTAAGGACCACTTCAACCGACTGGATCCCCGCGGAAAGGCACCATCATGAACACCAGCAAAAAAGCTCTCAGTATCGCGTTCGCTGCCACACTGGCCGGCGGCGCAACCCTGGGTACCGCCTCGATCGCAACCGCTTCCGGACCGGCAGTCAATACGTCGGCCATGGTGTCGGCAATGACCCAGGCCGCTGAAGTAACCATCACCATTGACGACTTCGCCTACAAAGTCTCTGGCCCGGTCACCGCCGGTGCCACGGTCACCGTCATCAACAACGACGACGTGCCCCACACCGCGACCGACGCCGATGGCTCGTTCGATACCGGCATCATTGACGCCGGCGCGACGGGGTCGTTCACTGCACCGCAGGAGCCGGGCAAGTACACCCTTATCTGCACCATTCATCCGAATATGTCCGGCATGCTGACGGTGGAAGCCGCAGGCAGCTCCATGGGGGATAACTCCATGGACGATGGCGGTTCCAGCGCCGGTGGCACCGGATCCTCAGAGGACGGCGCCACCGGAATGGAGCAGCAGGTCAGCCCCATGCCAGAAGGCGGTGCCGATACGGGTGTGACGGAGCAGGGCAACGCCTCCAACCTTGGCGTCGTCGCCCTCGGTGGAGGATTGGTCCTGGCTGTGGCCGCAGGCGGAACCTATGTGGTGCGACGCAACGCTTCAGACCGGACATAAGGGACACCCTCCCAAACACAAATAAGGCCGGCTGCCGCGGAAATCCTAACGTTTTCCGAGGCAGCCGGACTGTCTATGCGGCGGCCGGTCTGTTTAGCGGTGTTGGGTTCACTGATCCGGCTGGTAAGTAGTCGGACGATCGCCGCGGGATACTGCCATGAGACCGATTGACTTGTAAAACAGTCTCATGGCCAAGTCACAACCCTGCCTGTGTCCGGCTCCGTAGCCCGGTATTCGGCTCGGGCAGTCCGGCGGGGATTTTCCTGCTTGCTGCACCTGGCAATGGTTTTTCAGGGCCGGTCATAGGATGGTTGACGTGCGTCGTCATTCATGTGTCGTCTCTGTCTCCGTTCCAGTAGCGCGAAGCCGACGACGGCCAGGAGGCCTGCGGCGCCTTCGGCCACGGCGGTGAGCGTTTTTTCGAAGAACCATACCGGTTCATACATGGCGGGAATCGGGCCGATGGCCGGTACATCAACGTACCGGTAGAGCACGACGGCGACGAACGCGGCTAGCGCCACCACGGCTGCGACCACATAGGAGGCGCGGCTGCCGCGAATCAACACGTATAGCGCGGCGAGGATTGCCGCGGCGGATTGAATCCGGAACAAGTTGCCCTGTCCTATGCCGTCCGGCGCTGCGAGCTGGTAGTTGCCGGCCAGCTGCAGGTGGATGACCGCATCGATCGCCAGGGCCGCCGCGATCAGGATGCGCAGGACGATCAGCAGTGGGGCGTTCCTGCTTCGGGAGGTCGATGATCTGCTTTTCATTCGACCACCAGGGTGGCCATCATGGCCGGATGGATGGTGCAGATGTATGGATACTCGCCCGGCTCCTCCGGTGCCGTGAAGGTCACGGTTTCGCCGCCCTCGAACTGAACATCGAAGACTCCTTCTTCTTCGGACGTGACTGTGTGCGGGGCTAAATCTTTATTTACGACGGTGATGGTTGCGCCGGGGCTGACGGATTCCGGGCCTTCAAACTTGAAGCCCTCGACGGTGATGACAACTTCCTGGGAGGACTGTGACCCATCGGTTGATGGTTCCATGGAGGGCGAGGATGATTCGTCGGCCGTCGCCTTGGTGGTCGCGGGCGGTGTTCCTGCGGCCATGCTGGAGGAGGAGGATGTCTGCGGTGCCGGCTCGTCGACGGCGGTATCTTCGCCTGGGGAGCCGCATGCACTCACTCCAACCAGGGCTGCACCCATCACGATAGCGAGAGTGTTTCTTCTAATATTCATGGTTGTCCCTTTCATCGCGTACTGCTTGAATTTTCTGCCCGGGGGAGCGGCGGGATTAAAAGGGACGGCCCCTCCACCAATAGGCGGAAGCGGCCGTCCCACTCGGCGTGGATCACAACCAAGGTCACGATCGACAGTTTAGGCGTGAGCCTTAGCGGCCGGCGACCATCTTGCGGCGCAAGGCGTAAGCACCACCGGCTGCGGCGAGAAGGCCACCGCCGAGGGCGATCATGCCGATTTCGCTTCCGCCGTTGCCGCCGTTGGTGGCAGCCGCGGTGGTGACGCCGGTGTCAGCGCCACCTGCGGGCATCATTTCCAGGGCACCGCACAGGGCCGGAGCGGTGGCTGCCAGGGGCAGTTCCGGAACCAGGTTGGACTTGGCGCTGGCGGCTGCCTCGCTCAGGCCGGCAGGGTCAATGCCGTGGACAACGATGACGCCGGTTCCATCAGCGAGAGCGTCCTGAGTGTCCTCGTTCAACTCGAAGGTCTCCGAGTAGGTGAACGCTCCACCGGAAGGAGCAACGCTGATGTCCGTGGCGGCTGCCGGGCTCTTGTCGGCATCGCCGAGGGAGAGGGTGGTGCCGATTTCACCGTAGGAGGGCAGGCCTTCGACGGTGTCGACGATTCCGTCGCCGTTTGCATCATCGGCGGCGATGGTCGGGCAGGTTCCCTGGGCGGCGATGTGGATGTGCTGAACGTGCGGGAACGCTGCGTCGTTGAATGTTTCGGCGAGACCGGAGGCCTCAAGGTTGACCGTAGCCGTGGAGCCCTCGACATTGACCCAAGCGCTGCCGCTGGCGCCGGTCTCGTTGATGTCCTGGAACGTGGTCGAGTAGGAGCCGGCGGCGTGGTCGGCCACCGCCGGGGCTCCGGCCATGGCGGTCAGGCCCAGCGCGACGGCGGGGGCCAGCAGAAATACTTTCTTCTTCATGTCGATCTCCTCCTGAGGTTCACGCGGTCCAACCCTTGCACCGCACAGGCAATTCGCTGTGACCGACATCATGGATTGGTCCAAGGGGTACCTTTCATGGGGATGGTCCTGCCATCACCGCTTCGGACACTCCCACGGATCGACCGGCGTATATTGTGCCGTCGAAGATGAACAGGATAAAGTGTGCGCAGCAGGCCGCTAATCGGGGAGATCCGAAGCGCCGACCTTCGATCCATCCAGACCATAGGGTGAATCCCGTCCTAATGTTTACGCCCGGGCAAGGCACGGATGGGGGAGCGGGTCGAACCAGAAACTCCACTGCAGTTTGGGCGGGGGGCGCCGGAGAGCTTACAAACCAACCGGGCTGCGTGAGTTGATTCCGGCCTATCGGAGCCTCGGATAATTGCCCGGCCCCAATATAGCCATAGATGGGAAGATTCAGATGGACCCCAAGAAGTTGCTCGGCGCAGTCGCCGTCGCCTCGTTGCTGATGACCGGCTGTGCAGCGACCGCCTCCGACTCACCCGAATCCCCAAGTTCCCCGGCCTCCCATAGCATGGCCGACGGAACCGAGATGTCCGGGGCCGAGCATGGGGAGCACCAGCCCGAACATCAGAATGCTCAAGGGCCCTCAGAGGCCGCCCGGATGGTCTGCAACGGTCAAGTAGTGCAAAGCGTGAGCGACGTCCTCGGTCTGGAGAGTGAACTCACCCCCTCATCATCATGGGACAAACCCATGTTCACCTGCACCTACGACGTCGACGGCAAACCACTGGTGTTCTCCGTACATGACGCCACGAACGTGGCTGAGGGCAAAAAGCACTTCGCTGAACTCCAGAAGAGCACAGACAACGCGGAAGACATCAAGGGGATGCTGGGACTGGGCATGCCGTCATTTTCCACAGGTGACGGAATCGTCGCCTTTTTGAGGGATGGCAAGACTTTGCTGGTTGACGCAACAGCGCTTCCGGTCGGCTTGGGGCCCAATGGGTCTAAGACGCAGCACGATGCAGCGTATGCCCTTGCCTCGGCGGTTCTGGTCTGCTGGGTGGATCACACATAAGCAGCACTGACAAGTCTGCGGCCACCGGCAATCCCAATTGCGCGCCGCGGTGGGACACGCTCCGGAACGGCGGAGAGCTTCGTCCACTCCATCAGGACGCTGGGTGGCAGGTCCTCGGCAAAGCCTGCGAATAACCGTCCAGTCAGGGATATTCAGCGTAGGCTGCACGGCGCACTCCGCATCCGCTCGACTGTGCCAGGCGGCGCGTATCTGAACCTGATTGGTGTCCCTCCTGCCGGCTGCTCACTTGTAAACGGCGGCGACCTGGAATGCGTGTTGAGAGCGATCCTCGCCCTGTCTAGTATGAACCGGCGTCGATTTCTATGGCACCGCGAGGAGGTTGCCTGGGGCGGCGCAGATATTCGCATGGTCGATGTTGATACAGATGAATTTCGTCATTTCGGCAACCATGCCTTCGCTAGGTATGCCTCCGCCAGGCGGGGTACATCCAGGCACATTCCAAGCAGGTTGCGATGCATTCCTGCCAGTATGTCCCGGTCGATCTGAATAAGACCTTGGGGTAGCAGTTCAGCATTGACGTTTTATGCCATATCTACTGTGCAGGGGCGGCGGCGCTGGGGCGATATGATAAGTGCCCGGCTGGATACTTCCGGCCGGGCACTTTGGATCGTACTATTCAGTTATTGGGCAGCGTCTTAGCCGTTGACCCGGTAGTAGACCGGTCCGGAACCGACGTCAACGCTCTTGATGACAGTCTGGTTACCGTTCCAGCCACTGTGAATTGCTTGGCCGCCACCGATGTAAACGGCATTATGGGAGAAGCCCAGGCCTCCGTCGGCGTAGTAGATGAAGTCTCCGGGCTGCGGGTTGGAGACCTGGGTGGCGTACCCCATCAGCGATTCGGGGGACTCGTCGCCGACACCGCTGATGCCCGCGGCCCGCAGTGCCTGCTCACCCAGAACGGTGCAGTCCTGGATGGCACCGGCACCGAGCTGGGCATTGGCCGAGGCGAGGATAGCCGCGTTGGTCGACGTTGCGGGGATTTCGCTATAACCCGAGCTGGCAAGGCTCACGTTCGAAGCCGACGAGTTATTTGTGGAACTGGCCACCTCCGCTGCGGGGGCAGGGGATGCGGGCGTTACGGATGTTGAGGCACTGACCGTGGCGGCGACTGCAGTGTTTCCGCTGCCGGAGAGCGCAATGGTGTCTCCCGGGTAGATGACCGAGT
>NZ_KI914661.1:27036-31620 GCF_000520495.1 Arthrobacter sp. H14 | reverse complement strand
GCCAGCCGGAGCCAAGCCCTACGGCACCGCCAAAGCCGGGTCCCAAGGTGCTGGCACCCAAGCCGAGCCAGCCAAAGCCGGGTCCCACGGCCCCGGCACCCCAGCCGAGCCAGCCGGAGCCAAGCCCTACGGCACCGCAAAAGCCGGTCGTTCCCGTCAGTCCGCAGACTGCCATAATCGCGGCGCTCGACGCTCTGAAGGGAACCTCCCTGGAGTCCGTGGTGCAGGTTGACCGCATTCTCGCGTCAGCCGGAGTGGACTACACCGGCGGCCCGGCAGGCTACCCGACGTTAGGACAGGAAGTCGACGCGTCCGCTGCCCTGCCGGGGGACCTGGTTTACTATCCCGACGGTGGTTCCGGGGAGCCGCATGTTGCGATCTATACCGGTAATGGCAACGCCGTCCATAACGGGCAGTCGATTTCGGGGTCGACCGTCGAAAACGGGATGCCGTTCATCTACATCCGTATCAGCGGATAGCAGCACGCGGATTTCAGGGTGCGCACCATGTCTTTGATCGGCTACGCGAATTGGAGAACTGGGGGGAGCGCTTCGGCCTCGCGTATCGCCGCCCAATGGTGGCGGATTATGGGCTGCTGAAGCGAATCCCGTACTCAATCGCCGGAGAAATTTTCCATGCGCTGCATCGAAGCTGTCCACTGTAGTTCGCAACGAAACCAGGATGAGCGCCATGGGCACGGAATGCTGCCAGTCGATTCATCGTCAGTGAGGAGTGGGCGCGGCCCGACCGGGCCTCGGGCCGCTCGAAGAAGCCACACACCAGGCTGCAGCCGGGTGTCGCTGCACGGTGCCTTGCAGTGCCGGTGACGATCCTCTGGAACGGGACAAAGGGAGAACGCAGTCGGGGGGCACAGCCAAAATCCAACCGGTGCGGTCCAGAACTGGTGTATACGCTAAACGACCATCGATGCTCGCGTCCTGCCTCACGGCCACCATCCTCACAGCCCCGCACCCATACCAAGGCCGCTGCAGGAAAGTGCCCGGCTGGATTTTCCAGCCGGGCACTTTCAGGGTCGTGCTATTACTGCTATTCAGTTGTCAGTCAGCGTCTTAGCCGTTGACCCGGTAGTAGACCGGTCCGGAACCGACGTCTACGCTCTTGACGACAGTCTGGTTGCCGTTCCAGCCACTGTGAATTGCTTGGCCGCCGCCGATGTAGATGGCGTTGTGGGAGAAGCCCATCCCGCCGTCGGCGTAGTAGATGAAGTCTCCGGGCTGCGGGTTGGAGACCTGGGTGGCGTACCCCATCAGCGATTCGGGGGATTCATCGCCAACACCGCTGATGCCCGCGGCCCGCAGTGCCTGCTCACCCAGAACGGTGCAGTCCTGGATTGCTCCCAGCTGGCCATTGGCCGAGGCGAGGATAGCCGCGTTGGTCGACGTTGCGGGGATCTCGGTATAACCCGAGCTGGCAAGGCTCACGTTCGAAGCCGACGAGTTATTTGTGGAACTGGCCACCTCCGCTGCGGGGGCAGGGGATGCGGGCGTTACGGATGTTGAGGCACTGACCGTGGCGGCGACTGCAGTGTTTCCGCTGCCGGAGAGCGCAATGGTGTCTCCCGGGTAGATGACCGAGTTCATGCTCAGTCCGTTCAGGGACAGAACAGTACCGAGGCTGACCCCGTGCTTGGCTGCAATCCCGGCCAGGGTGTCACCGGACTGTACGGTGTAGCTCGATGAGCCGCTGACTGCTGCCCCGGTATTGGCGGTGTAGCCTGCGGCCGGTGCAGCCGTGACGGCCGCTGCGGGCTGGTTGGCCGTGGCGGAGGCCTGTGCCGGGGCGACAATCCCAAGCATCATGGCAGACGCTGCTGCAAGAACGGCGACTGGCCGGCCGATACTGCCGGCATTGGTGGAAACAGCCTTGGAGATGGACCGTAGCGGGCTGGTGCGGACCGGGGTCGCACGGTGGCGCGCTGTATGAGAATTCTTGGACACGTTATTTACCTCTCCCAATGCCTGCGGGGTGAGCTGTCGGATTCGGATGGGAGTCACCCGGCCGCACCACCCAGGCATCCAGTAATACCCGGGTGTATGCGGCTTAACCCCAAGGGCCCTAAGGGAGCCCGATGATGGTTCCCCCGCCTCTGCCAGAATGTTGCGAACGGGACCTTGCGATAGTGGCAGAGTTAAGCAATCTACCCAAGGGTGCCGCCCCAATGTAGGTTTACGACACAAACGCCAAGCTACATCATCCTTTACTTGATTGTCACGTTCCGGTCACGACGAGCGTGCCGTGGCGGCAGGGGAGTGGAGGGGATCATTTATTGCCAATGCAGTCGGGTGAATGTTGGTACGGGGACGGTGGGCGGCGGCTTACGACCACGGTCAACAGTGCTCAGAAACACCAACAGCCCCATCAACGACCGAGTAGCGACTGGCCGGGGCTGCAAGTTTACTTGTGCTCATTGGTCACCTGGCACGCGGTGGGCCCGTTCAGCGCCATCTTTACGAGGGCCGGTTTGGCTTCTTCCGGCGATGCGGCCGTGGCTGCCGGGGGCATGCAGACATCCGCGTGCTCCGGAATCCATGTCGTTACAGACTATTCCGTTTCTGCCATTGCATTGATCAGTTCCTGAATAAGTCCGCGAAGGTGTTGTGCATCCTCCCCAGCTTCCCTCCGATTCTTCGCTCAGGAGCAGCGTATCTTCTGCTTCTCCTGGCGGACAGCCTCTCCATGACAAGCCCTGAGGACTGACAAGGGTGGGCTTCAGATCTGATTGCATACCTAGCTGGTTGGCCAGGACGATCGGAAACAGCGCCCGTTGAACAAGAGGTGCTCCAATACTCCGCCGGATTAAGAGCAGCAGGTGGCGGCTATGCCCTCCGCTCCAAGATGAAAGGTGGGCCGCTAAGGCCAGGTTTTCCCACTATGGACAATGCCTTTTCGCGATCCCTGCGGAGTGGGACCGCCGCTTCCGCCACTGCAAAAAGGTGGCCCCGTTTTAGTGCCCATCCGTGACGCCGGTGAGAGGCACGGACCGGCATGGCGTGCTGGGGTGTTCGACGGGTTGACCCATCTGGGATGTGGATAGCACCGAATTACCGTTATGCTCCCTACCATGATGAACAGCTATACCGGTCGACGTATCCGGAATACGGCAGGGTCTGCCGCGGTCCTCCTGCTTCTGCTCGCTGGGTGCGGCTCTCCTAATGCGGGGAGCGAAGGCGAAGCGGGCGGTAACACCGCACCCAAGCCGTCCGCTTCGGCACCGGCGTCGCCCAATCCGCCGCCGAGTTCTTCCAATACGTCCGGAGCCATGCAGGCCAAGAAGGCAACTCCGCCGGAAGCTGAATTGGCCATGGAAGCTTCGCAGCCGGTGGGTTTCTCCATTCCCGCCCTGGACCGGCAGGATGACATTATTAAAACCGGTCTGCGTGAAGACAATTCGCTCGAAGTGCCGCCCGAGCACGAGGGCGCTCCTGCCAGTTGGTACAAGGGCTCGCCCACACCTGGCGAGACCGGTCCGGCGGTGTTGCTCGGTCACGTGAACTCGCTGGCTGATGAGAGCGGCGTGTTCTATGAGCTGGAATCGCTGGTCGAAGGTGACACGGTAGCACCGAATTACCGTTATGC
Source organism: Arthrobacter sp. H14 (assembly GCF_000520495.1). GTDB lineage: Bacteria > Actinomycetota > Actinomycetes > Actinomycetales > Micrococcaceae > Arthrobacter_C. The sequence continues at coordinate 28,023 of NZ_KI914661.1, read as the reverse complement.
TCCCTACCATGATGAACAGCTATACCGGTCGACGTTTCCGCAATACGGCGGGTTCTGCCGCGGTCCTCCTGCTTCTGCTCGCTGGGTGCGGCTCTCCAAATGCGGGGGGCGAAGGGGAAGCGGGCGGTAACGCCGCGCCTAAGCCGTCCGCTTCGGCACCGGCGTCGCCCAATCCTGTGCCGAGTTCGTCCAATACGTCCGGAGCCATGCAGGCTAAGAAAGCAACTCTGCCCGAAGTTGAGCTGGCTATGGAACCTTCGAAGCCTGTGGGTTTCTCCATTCCCGCTCTGGACCGGCAGGATGACATCATAAAAACCGGACTGCGCGAAGACAATACGCTCGAAGTCCCGCCGGAGCACGAGGGCGCTCCCGCCAGCTGGTACAAGGGCTCGCCCAGCCCTGGCGAGATCGGTCCGGCGGTGTTGCTCGGTCACGTGAACTCGTTGGCCGACGAGAGCGGGGTGTTCTATAACCTGGAATCGTTGGTCGAAGGTGACACTATTACTGTTGACCGCGAGGACGGGTCGACGGCCATTTTCGAGGTGTACAAGAGCGAGCTCTACCCCAAGAATGAGTTCCCCACAAAGGCGGTATACCAACCGACTGAGGGAGCGGAACTGCGCCTGATCACCTGTGACGGCTTCACCGAGTCCTCAGGCGAGTTCGTGGAAAACCTGGTCGTCTACGCCAAGCTCGTGGACGTCCGATAGGCGTTTAGGTCTTGAGCCCGCGCCAGCCGGCCCACGCTGCTGCGAACAACAGTGCGGCGCCGATATAGAAGACGGCCTGAATACCTAACGTATCGGCAATGACGCCGCCGGCAAGAAGGGATATGAGGCGGCCGGACTGCCACAGCATGTCGGAGGTTGCGAATATCCGTCCACGGAGCCGTTCCGGTGTTTCAGTCTGCAGGAGCGAGTTGAAGGTAACCGCTCCGGTTGATGTCCCGAGGCCGTACACGACCAGGGCCGCCATTGCCGGGATCAG
>NZ_KI914661.1:11025-26936 GCF_000520495.1 Arthrobacter sp. H14 | reverse complement strand
CGAGGCCGTACACGACCAGGGCCGCCATTGCCGGGATCAGGCCGGTGACCGTCGCCAGCACTCCGTCGACTATTCCACGGAGGACGAAGGGACCGAGTACGAACCCCGCCCGCCGAGGATTGTCAGTAAGCCGCGAAAGGATGGCCGGCCCAATCGCGGCGCCGATACCAATGGCACCGAGCAACAGGCCGTAGTCTGCCTCGCCCAGCTGCAGGTGCTCTCTGGCCAGGACGACGAGGAGGGCACCAGTTGCCCCGGTCGAAAGGGCGCCAAGGAACTGCGCGCCGGCCAGAGACCGCAATAGCCTGTGGTTGGCAAGCATGGATAATCCCTCTTTCGCGTCCCGGTACCAGGACGAAGGTCCGACCGGTGCCGCAGCAGTGACTTTCAGGCGGAGGAGGGCGGCGGCCGAAGCGAGATAACTGGATCCATTGATCCAAAACGCCCAGTCGTACCCGTACGCGGCAACCACGACGCCGGCCAGCGGGGCGAAAACGACCTGCGGCACTACGGCGGCAGTCCACAACCCACTGTTTGCCACCACCAGGTCGCGTTCCCGGACCAGGGAGGGCAACACTGACTGCGCAGCTGGGTTAAAGAAAACGGCACCGGCAGACAGGCCGAAAGCCACCGCGTACACCGCAAAGACACTGCCGTCCAGGAACGGGAGGGAGAAAGCCAGGGCTGCCCGGACAAGATCCGCGGCGATCATCACAGACACCCGCGGCAGGCGGTCCACCAGAGGGCCGGCAAAGGAAGCAAGCAGCAAGACCGGAATGATCTCTGCAATCACCACCCCCGAGACTCCAAGACCGGTCCCAGTGAGGGAATACACCAGCAGCGCCAGCGCGACGGTATTGAACGCATCGCCCCACTGTGAAACCGTCCGGGCAACCCACAGGCGCCGATACGACTTCTGCCTTATCAGTGCAGAAAACGAGGTCCGGGACTCCATGCGCCCGATCCTCCCACAGTGCCTCCGATAAGGGATGTCAGGGCCGCACCTCGAAAAACGTTACCCACCCGCATCCATAAAGCCTGGAGGGGCCTTTGTGCCCTGTTTCCTTGGAGGACCCCACGCAATTCTCGATTGCCGCATGGATCCACGCATAATTATCACCAGCGGAAACGCCATCACCGGCTTTAGATAATCACAGTGCGACGCCGCCGGAAAACGGCGCTGGCCGAGAAAAGGGACATGAACGCGAATACCCGCAAGGCTTCGCTTTCGCTGGCGGTCGTCGCCGCCTTGGCCGTGACAGGTTGCCGTTTGGAAAAGCGTAGGGACCTATGCCGTGTCGTCGAAGAGTCCGGGTTGGGAGGAGGGGCTCGCCCCTCGTGATGCCGGGTGTAGGCGGTCGCTTATCCTTTCCGGATGGACATCCTTGTCATCGGTCTTGACCTTGATTTGGTGGTGGCAGCCCGATGGGGAGTTTTACGGTGAACTTTGTTCCGGTGCCGGGTTCGCTGGTGCATGAGATGGTTCCGTGGTGATTCTCCACGATGTTTTTCGCGATGGGAAGCCCCAGCCCGGTGCCGGGTATCTTTGTGGTGCGCGTGGAGCTGCTGCGGAAGAATTTGGAGAAGATCTGACTGATTTCGGATTCGCTGATGCCGATTCCCTGATCCTCGACTTCGAGCTGGATGTAACCGTCTGTCTTGTATGCCCGCACAGTGACTGCGCCGCCGTCGCGGGAGTACTTAATCGCGTTTGAAATCAGGTTGTCCAGTACCTGTCCGATTCTTAATGGATCCGCATATGCCGGAAGGCTGTCCGGGACATCTTGAACGAGAGTGATTCCGGCTTTCTGCGCGGGAGCTGATATAGAGGTAACCCTTGTTCTTATTATCCCGGCCACATCGGTCGGTCGGGGGTGGGTTGCAAGGGAACCGGAAGCGGTGTCGAGGATCTCCGAAACCAGTGCCAGCAGTCGTTCGGCGCTGCTTTCGCCGACGTGGAGATGTTCCCTCGCCTGGGGCGATATTTCCTTTTCGTCCTCGAGGACAAGGTCCAGGTGGCCGAGGATGGACGTCAGTGGTGTCTGTAGTTCGTGGGCGAGCGTTGAGATGAAGTCGTCCCTGGCCTTTACGCCGTTGACCAGGTCAGTGACATCGGTAGAGACAATGACAGATTCGGCAGCACCGTCGTCATCAGGGTCGCTGAATGTGCGTGCCGTGGCAGAGACTGCCCGCCGGTCTTCGTCTGCCCCAAACCACAGTAGATAATTTGAGTAGGACTCACCTCTGACTGCCCTGTTGATGGGGTGTTCGTCGAATGGGAGACAGCTGGACCGGCCGGCGTCGAATACAAGCCGCAGGCAATGGGATGTATTGCCCTCGGGACCGGCCAGTTGGTCGATAAGACGTTGTTGACGGTTTATCAACAATATGGTGCCGTTTCCATCCACGACGGTGACGCCAACAGCCATGTTGTTAAACACCTCCGGAAGCTGCCGTTCGGGCATGGTGCCGGCTTTGGACAGTGATTCAAGGGACTCCGTGTCCATATCCCGCTGCTGAATGACCTTGTTGCCGCCGGCGAAGTGAATGGTCAGCGTCAGGGCAAGCGTCGCCAACGGGATCAGCACTGCCGTGGTCAGCTCTTCCGACGCTGGAGGGCCGGGTGGCATAAAGACGAATGCTGAGACGATTATCAGGGGCCCGATAAAATTCAAGACTGCACTCGTTCTGAGTTTTAGCCCCGAAACGGATAGCCACACCACCGGGAAAACGGCGAGCAGGCCCCATGCGGCAATCACTTCTGCGGCGGCGGCACCGGACAATGCGATGGCGAAGAAATCTGCGATGGGAACTGCAAGAACGGCTCCGTGAAACAGTCTGTCCCAGGGCAGGGCGAAACTAACGCAAAGCAGGACAAGGTGAAGGAGCAGCCACAGTTGTAGTGCCGGGCTTTCGAGAAGATCCGGGCGAAAAACATGAAGGATGACTGCGGTAATGGCGCTTATCAGTGAAAACGGAAGCTGGCACAGGAAGACCTGTCTGCGCAGACCCGGCCCCGGGAAAAGCTGCCGCCACACAGGGATATGGGGATCCCTCACATATGGTCGTGCCCGTACGGTCGGGTCCCGGTATTTGTTTCGTACCCCTTCCCCCAGTGAAATTCGGCGCATAGGCTCATTATGGTTCCTTGGAATTGAGAAAGTGTAGTCATTACGGTTACCGGGTTATTGGGAATAACGTTTTTTACTAATAATTCAGGTGCGTTTCTGATGGAGAGGGAAGATGAGCGATCCCGGAGTGGCTGTGGTAATTGAGGACGATCCCGATGTCCGTCACCTGATGGACGCCGTGTTGAGGCAGTCGGGGTTCGAGGTGTATTCCGTTGAGGAAGGCCGTGAGGGAGTGAAAGCCGCGCGCGGCAACGACCCCACCATTGTGACGTTGGATGTCGGTCTTCCGGATATGGACGGTTATGAAGTCCTGCGGCAGATCCGTCAATTCAGTAATTGTTACATCATTATGATCACCGCCCTGCGGGATGAAATCGACATGCTGACTGCCTTGAATTCGGGGGCTGACGATTATTTAACGAAACCTTTCCGGCCACGTGAACTACGGGCAAGAATAACGGCGATGTTACGCCGTCCCCGCCCGCAGATGGAACAAAGTCCTCCCGCTGCTGCTCAGGCAACAGGGCAGGCCGACGGGGCAGCTGTATTGAAATGTAACGGAATCACTCTGTTCCCACAGATACGCTCTGCCACCGTCGAGGGCAGGGAGGTGAATTTGACCAGAAGCGAATTTGATCTGCTTCATGAACTATTACTCCATGCCGGGACGGTGCGGACCAAAGCTGATTTGGTCAGGGCCGTCCGGGGTGAGTATTACGGGGAGGACACCTATATCAGTGAAGCCGATGAGCGTGCCGTCGATGTCCATATCGGTAACCTGCGGCGCAAGCTCGGTGAGGATGTAAAGCAACCCCGGAGGCTGCTGACCGTACGGGGTGTCGGTTACCGCGTGGTGCCCGGGGCCCGGATGTAAGGTGCGCTGTTCTTAGGTGCGAACGTCACAGCTGCTCATTGCGCAACACTTCAACTGTCTGATTTCCGCACAGCAGTAAATGGGGCATCCCTGCGATGGCACCATCCATGTCCGACTGGCGGATCAGGTCCTCCAGATCGGAGGCGAGTTCGGCCAACAACGCGGCCCCAAGCATGAGGGAAGTGATCTTGATGCTCAGCACAGCATCGAGGGCCGCCGCCCGGTCCCGGCGGGCAACAGCGGTTGCTAACTTCTCGTACCGGTCTGCCCAGACTCCGACAAAGTCCCGCACAAACTCCCTCGCAATGACGGGGTCACCAATCTCATTTTCGAAAGCCTGAAGGACGGCTGCGTCGACGAAGCGACGGTTTTCGGCAGAGGCCACGGTCATTGCCGGTCCGCGTGTTGGATCAGCGTGGAAGGTACCCACATTAAAAGCACCGTCCTTATTCGGGTGTTGGCAGCGAAAAGAATACTCGTTCAGAGTACTTTTCCCATGTTGGGAAAACCCTGAAGTTGAGCAAATCCTGCCCAAACATTGCGGTTGCGCTTCCCGCGCCCCCTTTCTGCGGCCAAGGACCAATCGGCAAGTGGTGAGGCACTTTCGCCATCCGCGGTAAGGCGCTCTCTGCCGGGACACGGGGCGAGTCTCTTGCGGCATTTCGGCAGGTAAGGCACAGGAACCGCAGACTGCTGCCAGCCTTTTGACGGTTTCGTCGAAGGTCGCAGTTTTCGGGCAAATGCGCTGTTAGTTTCGAAGTGTCGGTGCGGCGCGGGCAGATGAAAAGTCCATATGTGCAGCGGGGGGAAGCAGAACCCAGTTCCGGGGGAAATCGGTGCTGGAACCTTCAGCAGTAAGCAGCAAACCCACCGGCAATAACACATCCGGTCTTGGCCGGGGAAGTAAAGCCGGAGCCCGTCTGGGCTTCCCGGGCTATCAAAAAACGAAAGAGAACCACCATGAGGAAATCCAGCAAGCTCATCACCGCCGTTGCCGTTGCGGGTCTGGCCTTCGCCGGCGGGACGGCACTGACCGGCACCGGTCTGGCCACCACCGCCCCGACAACCCAGTTCATCGGCGGTCAGGTCAGTCAGAGCGTCACCGGTGCCACCCTGGCAGCAGTCGACTACGCATTCGCCGACGCCGACGCTAAGACTAAGGTCAACAGCATCACTCTGGCCTTCACCAACACTGCTGACGGGGTCAAAGTCGCCGCCGCACCGTCAGGTGGATCCGGCGGTACCTTCTCCTGCACCGATGTTGTGGCCAACGCCTCCACCTGTACCTTCGCGGAGGACACGACGACCACCACTGTCACGGAAACGGGCTACACCGGTCTGACCAGCCTGGCCGTTACTGCCAGCTAATCCGGTATCCAGTTCCAGCACGGGGCATGACCCGTCCGCAGCAGCGGGTCATGCCCCGTGCTTCCACCGTTAGTCAATAAGGGTCCACGATTATGCTGAACCGGTTTTTCCGCCGCCTTTTGGCAGGAGCCCTCACGGGGGTTGCCGCCTTGCTGGCTATTGGTACGGCAGTGCTTGCAGGTGGTCACGCTGCTGTGGTGTCCACCGACGGAACCAGTATGAACCCGGTGTATTACCACGGAGATCTGGTTCTCGTGATCCCGGCACCGTCCTATGCGGTGGGGCAGATCGTCGCCTACCGGATGCCTGAGGACGGCAACGTGGTCCTGCACCGCATTATTGACGGTGACGCAGACGGTTTCGTGATCAAGGGTGATAACAGCCAGTCGATCGACGTGATGCGCCCGTCCGCGGACCAGCTCATCGGCCGGGCGGTTCTGCATATTCCCCACGGCGGCGTCTGGCTCCAGCGCCTGACGAGTCCGCCCATGCTGGCCCTGGCCGCCTTCGCGCTGCTGGCAGGCGGTGGCACCGCCATGACACGGCGCGCACGCAAACGACGAAGGAAAACCCTAATGTCCCGGCACACCACCACAGGATCCAGCCCGGTCACGGCGCTGGGACCCCTCACACCAACGCTGAAGGCCGCCGCCGGCACCACCGTTCTCATCGCAGCCCTCGGCGCCGCACTGGCAGTGCCGGCCTGGACCGGGCCACTGGAGCATTCCTCAGCGGCAGAACCAACCAACGATGCACGAATGGTGTTCTCCTACACCGCCGACGTCAAACCGGGCCCGGCCTATGACGACACTACTGTCGAGTCCCCGCAGCCGATCTTCCGCAACCTCATCGATACTATCGATGTTCACTTCTCCTATAGGGGCGAACCCGGCGACGTGACAGTGACCGCCGAACTGTCGAGCCCCGGAGGATGGAATTCGACCATCCCACTGGCCGCGCCGGAATCATTCACCAGTGACAGGTACGACGGAACCATTCAACTGGATCTGGAGGCGCTTGAGGCCAAGGCCCAGGCAGCGGCTGAAGTCACCGGACTTCCAGCCGGGCAGCTCTCCATCGCCGTCACCCCGAAGGTGGAGACGGCAACAGGGCATAAATTCGAGCCAGCCCTGAACCTGAACATGACACCCCTACAGCTGGCCGTGAACGGTGGGGTGGAAGCGCTTACCGTCACTGGCGAAGACACCGCCGGGGAGCCGGGCCTTGTACCACGGACAGTCGGGCCTGAGAGCTGGAACCTCACCGCCGCCACGGCACGGATCATTTCAGCGGCCCTGCTGCTGACGTCAATACTCGTCAGCACCGTCCTGCTCGTGGCCGCCCGGCGCAGAACCCCGGCCGATGAAGGAGCCATCATCCGCCGCCGCTACGCCGCACTGCTGGTAAAGGTGCACCCGATGACCGCACCGCAGGGAAGACCAATCATCGACGTCACCACCTTCGCCACATTGGCCAAACTTGCCGAACGATACGGCCTGCTGGTGCTGCACTGGGCACGCAGCGACGTCGAGACCTTCATCGTCCAGGACGAAAACACCACCTACCGCTACCGCACAGGCGCCGAGCAACCAGAACAGCAAACACAAGAGCCGCTGGTGGACGCGGGCGCCTAACAGGACCGTCCCTGAACTGCCGAACACAGAGGCCAGTGCAGCTGATCAGCACCGAAGCTCCATCAGTTCCATATGAAGGAAAAGACATGCCCATTGCAAGCCTTCTGCCGGCCCTGGGGCCAGGTCCTGTTGATCTCTTTAGATTCGAATCATTGAGCAGCGAACTCGGAAACAGTTACGCAAGACTCATATTTGTGAGGGACTTCCTCGGTTCATTGCCAGACAGGGTAAACAGCATTATCTCCTCCTCCATGATCGGCGGGCCCCGAGTGGAGAACAGATGCCTGCGGATTGAACGGCAGGTTCGGGCAGGATAGTTTTGTGAAGCACGGCAGGACATCTCTGATTTGGTGCATGAAGCGGGCGCGCTTGGAGAAGTACTCAACGACCTGTCAGCTCCGTGACGCGGCCGGAGCATCCGAAGCGGTCGTTTGGGCCCTATTGCGGAGAAGATTTGAAACGTGCGGATACGGATGACGAGCGCGGAGCAGTCGCCGTGATCGTTGCGTTGCTGATGGTGGTGCTGCCCGGGTTCACCGCGTATGTTATAGATGTCGCGGCGATGTACTGGGAAAAAGCGCAACTGCAGAACGGTGCCGACGCAGCTGCCCTCGGTATCGCCCAGCAGTGCGCGGCCGGAGAATGCGGAGGTATTAACACCACGGCCACCACGCTTGCCGGGCTGAACGCCAACGATGGCAAAGCATCCGCCATACCCGCCGTAGCAGGCGACTCAGTGACCGTGACCACCAGCACCCTTACCGCAGGCGGCGAAAACGAACTCGCACACCTGTTGCCCCTGTGCTGGGCATCGACAGCTCCGAAATCGGCGCCAGGGCGACAGCCGGATGGGGAAGCCCCTCCAGCGGGCCGGCCATATTGCCGATGGCAATCTCGCACTGCAACTTCCCGCTTGGCCTGGCCGCCGGCCGTCAACTGATCCGCTACGACACAACGGTCACCTGCGTCGGGCCCACAGGGCACTCCATCCCCGGCGGATTCGGCTGGCTCTCACAAACACCGGGCACCTGCTCCGTGGATGTCGATGTGGCCGATCCGCAAACTCCGGTGACCACGGGCAACAACTTCCCCTCAAACTGCGTCACCCAGCTGCAGACGATGAAAAATGAGACCGTTCTTATACCCCTGTACGAGCAATACGGGCTCTCAGGGTCCAACGGGTGGTACAAAAATCATGGGTTCGCCGCGTTCCACGTCGAAGGCTGGAAAATTCGGCGGCACCGGTGATACGAACTTGAACTGGAACAACAGCCTGTACCCCGAAGCGACCTGCACCGGCGACTGCCGAGGACTCATCGGTACCTTCGAAAAATTTGTATCCCTCGAAGCGGGCTTTGAATTCGGCGGGCCCGACGTCGGCGCCACCGCGGTCATCCTCACCGAATAGAACGCGTCCCCTCCCTCAAGGCGGCGGCAAAAGATCATGACCAGTGCAGTATTTCGTGATTGATCCGAATCGCGCAGCATCGTACTGGCGGGGGACGGACGCTGACCTCGACAGCAGCCATTGGGCGGTTGAGCCCCGAACATGGGTGTGGCAACCCCCGGCCGAAATCACCTACGCCATCCTTTTCTCCGTCTCGCCCTGGGCCCGGTACGCCACGGGCCAGAACCTGGTGGTTGACGGTGGATTGATGATGGATTAGAGCCGAACAGCACGTCGACCGAAGACTCGGGAGACTCCATCTTATGATGTCAGTGTGACAATAGAACCGCCGGGCCGAGCCGGTTGCGCCGCAATGCGATTTGCTCACGATGAGCCGTTGCAGGGCACCGCTCCAGAGGGTGCGCACTCATGGCTGCTCGTTGAACACCCAGGCCCCTGGCCTTCTCGGGGGCTACCGCCGGATATGCCCTCTGCCGTGACAGCGGTGTGGCAAGAGATCCTTGACGCGGGTGTTCGTCCACAGCTGGTGCGCCGCGTTCGTGACCGGCAGCGTCCGACGTCGGTCGTGATGGCCGAATCTGAGGGGAGCCGTCATGGTGTCTGCCCCTAGGCAAAACGTGCCGGTTACATAGTTTTCGGGGTGCAGGCGTCGACAAGGATCCGGGCGGTTTCTTCACCTGAAGTAATGGCGTTCTCGAGTGAATCTCTGAGCATCATGGCCAGGACGCCGCTGACGATGAGGGCCAGGTGTTTTGCGAGGGTTTCCGCGTTGGCCCCGGCTACGGGTTCAGCCAGCTTCTGCAGCCGTGAGGTGAGCAGGTTCGTCTCGTCCATGAGCACAGCTTCGAGCTCTTTGCTGTGTTGGTTGGTCTCTGCTGCCGTGCCGAGGAATCCGCACCAGCGCGCTGCGAGGTGTTTGGACCGGTAGGCCCGCAGTGCGGCGAAGACGGCGAGGAGTTTTTCGTTGTCTCCGGAAGCGGATTCTATGCACGTCTGCCATTCGCGGTCCCAGATGGTCAGTCTGCGTCGCAGCGCTTCGGTGACGAGTCCATCTTTGTTTCCGAAGTGGGCGTAAAGGGTGGCGGGTGCGGTGTTTGCCTTATTGAGGATGACATCGACCGGTGTGGCGGCGATTCCTGCGGTGAAGAGCAGGGCGTCGGCGGCGTCGAGCAGCCGGTCGCGGGGTGGGGGTTGCGTAACCATATCTACAGCTTATAACGTGCGTTACAATGAAACGGTCGTTACAGCAGGGTGCACGGATGCGTCCGGCTGTCCTGGCAGCATCCGCCATGGGTTTGATCGCGGCCACCTATGGTCTTGTCCGGATGGGCTATGGATTGTTCCTGCCGTTTTTTGCGGAGACTTTCGCTATATCGGCGACGGTTTCGGGCTTGATTTTCTCGGGGACTTCGGTGGTGTTTTGCCTCGCTGCCGGTATCGCATACTTTCAAGCGGGTCACAGACCACGGCACGTGACCATAGCGGCGGGTGCAACTGCCGCTGCGGGCAGTGTGGGAATTGCTGTTGCAGGCGATGTGGCTGTTCTCGGTGTATCCGTTGTGGTCGCAGGCGCAGGGGCCGGTTTCGCCTCACCTGCGATGATCAAGTTGATCGAACGGAATATCCGTTCCACCCGCCAAAATTCGATGAACACGGTGGTGAATTCCGGCAACGGCCTTGGTCTCGCCTTTGCCGGGATGCTGGCCCTGGTCCTTGCCGACTCGTGGCGGCTTGCCTGGGCCCTGGTTGCTGCCGCCACGTTAGCTGCAATGTGCTCGGTCCTCACCTCCGACTCCCGCACCCGGGTACAAACGGTTCCTGCCTCTACCGTCGGGAACCGAACCGGGATCCGGGCCTTCGGGCTTCCCGCCGTCGGTGCTTACACGCTGGGGGCCGGCAGTGCCGCGGTCTGGGTCCAGGGCCGGACACTTTTACAGCAAGTTGGCCAAATTGACGTCCGGGCATCAGCAGGGGCATGGGTGATTCTCGGTGCCGGTGGCGCGGCAGCCGCACTCTTGGCCGGCTGGCTCAGCCGCCGCACAATTACGGTCAGCTGGCTGATAACCGCTACAGGAACTGGTGCCGCGACGGCATTCATTGGCCTGTTCCCGCAAACCATCAGCATGGCCTATGCCGCTTCTGCACTGTTCGGCTTTGCATTCAACGCCGCAACGTCCGTTCTAATTATCTGGGCCGGACGCATCCAGGCGGACTCCTCCGCCGCCGGAACTTCGCTGCTCTTCATCGCCCTGGCTGCGGGCCAGGCGTCGGGATCCGCCCTCGTGGGAATACTCATCGACCAACTGGGCTTCAGCATGGCCTTCAGCACTGCGGCCGGCCTATGCATTCTGAGCGGATTAGCCGGAATTGGTCCAACCCTGGGGAGTGAGAACCGCAGAGGGGAATAAATCCCTTATATGAGGTATCCCGGGCGCAAACCCGCCACGGAGGCATGTGCCATCACTTTCGACGATCGATGTCCCAGGGGCAAAACTAATGAACAGCCGGATGCACCGCTAAAGTGGTAGTCCCGCTGGGCTTTCGCTCCCAGTCACGGTCCTTGGCAGTCTGGGGAGTACCCCAACTATTTTCCGTGAAAATGTTCGGCATGATGTTGCCACGAAAACCTTTTCGGGATTCGCGGCGCTGGCATTGGTTATGGTAAGGGTTCGTCAAAACAGGCCGTTCGACCGGGGGTCTTGCGGTCTTTTACTCTTTTGTGCAGCGGAGGGGTGTTGACCGGTGTCAAAATAAAGGCCGGCGTGATGCCTGCAGTTTTCATTGAAGGCGGCACCACAGTTGTTGCAGGAGGAAGTCCGGCGGTAATCCGTGATCGTCATCTGCGCCCGGCATACTCCACACAGGATGGCTTGTTCGTGGAATTCGGTTTCAGGCCATCGCCGGACGGGGTGGGTTTCGGACTCCTGATGGCAGTGGAAGCAGGCGTAGAACCTGTTGCAGCACTTGAACATGATCGCCACAACGTCCTTGTCGGTGTGGTAGTGGATGCACCGGGCCGCGTCATCGATGGTTTTTCCGTGGATCTGCACAGCTGGCTCTCCTGTCTTCACGGCCGTGGCTTCCGGTGATGGATGGGGTGGCACTAGAGGCCGCCACGGTGCAGCAGCCGGGGGAAAGCTTTATGGACGTTCAGCCCCAGGCCGGCGGCGAGCAGGTTCTTGACTGTATCCCCCGGCAGGAAGACGACATCAGCAGCGATGGCGGTGCCCAGGTCCAGGTTCGCGTTCATCATCATCCCGGCGATACCCAGGGGGTGGTTCACAGCGGCGGTGGCAATCATGCAGGCCAGAAAGAGCAGCAAAAAACGCATCCGTTTAGCGTGCCTGAGGACCATCGCCGCAAGCCAGCCGGCAACGGCGGCGGTCAGCGGAAATGAAAGCAGGTAGCCGGCAGAGGGGCCGGCGAGGACGCCCAGTCCACCGCTGAAACCGGCGAAAACGGGAAGCCCTGCCAGGCCGGCGGCCACGTACAGTCCCACGGCGGCCGCGCCGCGGCCCGGGCCCAGTACGACGCCGGTGAGCATGATGGCCAGAGTCTGCAGAGTTATCGGGACGCCGACGCCTCCCAGCGGGATGGCGGGTGTGAGGCCGAACGCTGCGACCAGAGCGGCGAAGACGGCGATCAGCGACAGGTCGGTGGCGTTCCATGAGGTCCGGGTGCGTGTGGAAACGGCTGGTGCAGAAGGTACTTCCGGTGTTTGTGACTGGTCACCGGGTGCCGGTGACCGCTGATCCTTTTCGTGAATTGCCATGAATGCTCCTTGCCGTAGTGGTTCCCAGGGCCAATGGGGTGCCCTTGTGCCATGTCGGCATACAGCCTACAGTCCCGGCAGTTCCACATGCCGGAGACGGACGCATGTTGTCTCCGCCGCCGGGAAGGGTGCCAGGGTCGCTTTTATCCACACGGGAGCCCTTTTGCAGGGGTTGAGATCAGGCTGAAGCAGCCTGCGGCCGTCGAACGCGGAACCAGCACCGGCGACTGATAACTTCTCATTGGATGCGATGTTCGAAGCACCGCTCAGCGCGTTGGCCCGCCCCAGGTGAGACCAAGCACGGTTAGGGCCTCGAGTATGACTGGGCTGTCCGCCTGCAATGTGTAATCCGGCACCGCCACAGAATCCGCAGCGGTCACGGCACAATAGGTCCCGGACAGCTGTGCGGAGGCAGCGGCCCGCCCGTTAGGCGAAACCACGGCTGACAGATGAACAAGCCGGCACCCCCACCGGTCTTCGCTGAAACCCGTGGCCACTTCCCAAGGGGCAAGCCACGCTCAAGTGCGTCTACCTCGCCGTCATGGCCCTCGACCCGACCGGCAAGGGCCGAGCCCGCTGGACCCAACGCTGGAAGGCAGCGCTCAACGCTTTCGAGAACACCTTCGACGGCCGACTCTCCGCCGGCCGCCGCTGAACATCAACAATCAGAGTTACACCGAAAACTGGACAGACCCGCGAGGCCGGCCGCTTCACCACGCCCGGGTCACGGATTGGCCCTCCACCGGGCCGACTCCCATGGCTCACGACCGATCGGTGGATCGAGGCTAGGCTTGTTGCCCATGGGTATCTCAGAGGTTGATCTGGCACATCTGCGGCGTTGCGTGGAGCTGGCACGGGAGGCACTCGAGGCTGGCGACGAGCCGTTCGGGTCCCTGCTGGTCTCGGTGGAGGGCACCGTGCTGTTCGAGGACCGCAATCGGGTCGCCGGCGGCGACCAGACCCGTCATCCGGAATTCGAGATCGCCCGATGGGCCGCTGCCCACCTCCCCTTGGGGCAACGGGCAGTTGCCACGGTCTACACTTCAGGCGAGCACTGCCCGATGTGCGCGGCCGCACACGCGTGGGTGGGGCTGGGGCGTATCGTCTACGCCTTGTCCTCGGCGCAACTCGGCGAGTGGTTGCGCGACCTCGGTACACCGCTATCACCGGTCACCGCCCTACCCATCAACACCGTCGCCCCTGGAGTGCCCGTCGACGGCCCCAGCCTCGATCTGGCGCCGACCGTACGAGAATTGCACCGGATCCGGGCTGCCCGCGGCTGAACAGGCAAGGTCAAAACGCTCACGTGTCTGTTCCTGGCTCGGTGGGCGCCGTAGCGGGGCACGGAGCCGGTAGGGCGTGGTGGTGCTCGTGGCGGGAGTGCTGCTCGGCGGAATTCATGGCGCCTCCTCGAAGGTCGCGCGAACGGGCAGGGGCGCGACACCGCCTGGAGCAGGTCAGGCTTCGTCGAAAATCCGCAAGGCCATGGTCCCGTGGGTGACGGCAGCTCCGGCGCCCAGGCCGGCCCGATTTCAACTCGGATTGGTGGATCGAAGCTAAGAACTGCGCGTCGGGGCGAAGACGTGGTCGTAGAGCACTCCGGTGGCCGCGACTACGACGAGCTTGTCGAGCAGGTCGATGGTCCAGTCCTGCCGGTCCCAGGTGGTGGGCTTGGCGAGCCCCAGAGCGGTGTTGAGCAAGACATCACTGGTGTAGACGGTGGCGAAGGCCACCGCCACGGCTTTGGGCCCCCGCAGTCCGGTGCGGGTGGTGAGGGCGTAGGCAGAGCCCCACATGATGCCGAGCCCGAAGTGGGTCACCCAGTTCAGTTGCTTGCGTCCCTGTTCGGTCTCCGGGTGGACGGGCAGGATCTTCTCGGCGAAGTCGGCCGGTGCGTAGCTGTCTTCACGTCCGGTCAGGGGCATCTCGACGAACTTCTGGAAGGCGGTCATCACCACGGTGCCGGCGACTCCTGCGGCCGTGCCGCGGGCGAGCGAGTTCATCAGGGAAGGCTTGTTCTGGGTCAGTTTTTTGGTCAGCATTCTTCACGGTAAACCGTTAGGAGACGTGTCAGCAAGCCCCTCCGCGAATCACCGCTGGTGCCCCGTGAGCGATTTTTGCGGGGATGAGCTTGCGCCACCGGAGACGCTTAGAGTCCTTGCCGGTGTGGAGCCAGCGGAACCGTTCGGTGGTCCGCAACAGAGTTTCGGTGACCACGCCGAGCACGACGTGGGCGACCAGGCCCCGGGCATGGGCCTGCCAGGGGTACCGGCCCGGCGCGGAGGCGATGCCGCTCACAGGCGCGGCGGTCTCGTCCATCACCAGGAACAGGGCCAGGCCATAAAGGGCGCCGTTGCCGGTGCGCAACCATGGTTGCCGCCGGCGTGCTGGCCCGTAGAGGGCTCCGGGCAGCATCCCGAGTGAGAAGTGGAAGATAACCGCGGCCGGTGCCGGGTGTTGGTTCGGGGAGCTGACCCCGCTGACCTGGGTGGCTTTCGTCAGGATCCCCACAGTTCCCGTCCCGGGAACACCGTCATGGGCGCCGGTGCCATCTTGAACGCTGCGGGTCTGCGCGGCGGGGCTGGTGCCGGCGGTGTCTGCCCCTGTCGTGTGGCCGGTGGGGCGGGCCTGCAGGTCGCGGGCCAGGGTTTCCTGGTTTTCATGGCGCAGCATCACCCATCCGATCTGATCCATGGCCCAGACTCCGATCGCCCCGGCGGCCGCCCCGATGAGCATGTCGGTGAGCGTGCGGGCCCGTGGTGCCGTGGCCGAGCCGGTTCCGGTGGCGTGCTGGTTGCGCATCCGGACGTCCACCTCCTTCCGCGCACTGGGCGCCGGGCGACCCGCAACCGGGAATCGGATCTGGTGCGGCCCTTTACGGTCGGTCCTGTGCTGTGACCATACTGGAACGATCAGCATACTGGGTAACAGAACTGGAGATTGTGTTATGAAGGCACTCACGTGGCAGGGAAAGCGCTCGGTGAGCGTCGAGGAGGTCCCGGATCCGCGAATTCAGGGGCCCACTGACGCGATCGTCCGGATGACTTCCACGGCCATCTGTGGGTCGGATCTGCACCTCTACGAGGTGCTGGGCCCGTTCATGGACAAGGGTGACATCATCGGCCACGAGCCCATGGGCATCGTGGAGGAGGTCGGCTCGTCCGTCACGAACATCAAGGCCGGGGACCGGGTGGTCATCCCGTTCAACGTCTCGTGCGGGCACTGCTGGATGTGCCGGCACGGGCTGCAGTCCCAGTGCGAGACGACCCAGGTCCGCGGGTACAACAGCGGCGCGGCCCTGTTCGGGTACTCGTGGCTCTACGGCTCCGTGCCCGGCGGGCAGGCCGAGTACCTGCGCGTCCCGCACGCCGACTACGGGCCCATCAAGGTCCCGCAGACCGGCGAGGACGAGCGCTACCTCTACCTCTCAGACATTGTGCCCACCGCCTGGCAGGGCGTGCAGTACGCCAATGTTCCAGAGGGTGGCTCCCTGGCCGTGCTGGGTCTGGGCCCGGTGGGCCAGTTTGCGGCCCGGATCGGCCGCCACCTGGGCTACCGCGTGATCGCCGTGGACCCGGTCCCCGAGCGCCGGGCCATGGCCGAGCGCCACGGCATTGAGGCCCTGGATCTGCACGACGGCGTGGCCGAGGAACTGCGGGAGCGCACAGACGGCCGTGGACCGGACTCCGTGGTGGACGCCGTGGGCATGGAGGCCCACGGCTCG
>NZ_KI914661.1:7214-10925 GCF_000520495.1 Arthrobacter sp. H14 | reverse complement strand
GCGGCGCACCAGGCCCTCGGGCTGCTGCCGGACGCGGTCGCCCGCAAAGCGATGCAGACCGCGGGGGTGGATCGGCTCAATGCCGTCTATACCGCGATCGAAGCGGTGCGCCGCGGCGGCACCATCTCGCTCAGCGGCGTGTACGGCGGGATGAAGGACCCCATGCCGATGCTCACGCTGTTTGACAAGCAGATCCAGCTGCGCATGGGCCAGGGCAACGTGAAGTCCTGGATCGATGACCTCCTCCCGCTGGTCGAGGACCCCTCGGACCCGCTGGGTGTGCTGGATCTGAAGACGCACACCGCCTCCCTGGATGAGGCGCCGCAGATGTACGAGATCTTCCAGAAGAAGCAGGACGGTTGCATCAAGGTCGTCCTCAAACCATAGGCAACCCAGGTCGAGGCCCGGGATGGGCCCACGGTAGGAACAGGTGCATGAGGCGACCCTCGAGCAGGGTGCCGTCCCCATGAGGAACGAGGTAAAAAAGGTGGTTGAGGCATGTGGAGTTGGATAACGACGAACGCTGGACCTGTCGCTGAACAGCCGCGAAGCGTGCCAGTAGACCCAGTATTGAGGTTGCCCTCGTGGCCGGGGCAGTACCCGTGGCAGGCCCGCGGCAGGGCGCTGGTGAACCCACACGGTGCTGGGTGTGGTCACCGGGGCCGTGCTGCGGGTCTTCGGCCGTGTCCGGTGGGCCGACCGTGAGCCGACACGCCTCAGGAGGTGACGACGGCGTGGTGGTGATCACCGGTGCCTCCAGCGGGATCGGCCGGGCCACCGCCCACGCGTTCGCCGAACGTGGGGCCCAGCTGGTGCTGGCCAGCCGCAGCCGGCCCAGTCTCGAGGAGGTGGCTACAGAATGCCGCGGCCAGGGTGCCCAGGAAGTCCTGATGATGCCCACCGACGTCAGTGACGAGGACCAGGTGCGCGCCCTGGTGCAGGCGGCCCTCGAGACGTTCGGGCGAATCGACGTGTGGGTCGGTGCCGCGTCGGTCTATAGTTACGGCACCGTCGAGCAAACCCCAAGTGACGTGTTCCGCCAGATCCTGGAGACCAACCTGCTCGGGCAGGTGTACACCGCCCGCGCCCTGCTGCCCCGGTTCCACACCCAGGGGTCGGGCACGCTGATCGTCATCGGCTCGGTGTATTCGAAGATCACCTCCCCGTACGTCTCCCCTTACATCGCGAGCAAATTCGGGCTGCTGGGCTTCACCGAAGCACTGCGCCAAGAACTCCGCAGTGTTGAGGGCGTCAACGTGTGTGCCGTGCTGCCGGCCACGATCGACACCCCGATCTACCAGCACGCGGCCAACTACACCGGCCAACAGGTCCACCCGCTGCCTCCGGTGGTCTCGCCCCGCCGGGTGGCCAGGGCCATCGTGGGCTTGGCCGGCCGTCCGCGGCCAACGGTCGTGGTCGGGCAGATCCAGCGCAGCTTCATCCCCGTCCACGCGCTGCTGCCTCGGCTCTACGACCGGTGCATCGGCCCGGTGATGAACACCCTCGCGCTGCGCAAAAGGGCCGCCGCCCCCACACCAGGTACCGTGTTCGAGCCCGAGCCGGCCGCCAACCACGTCACCGGCGGATGGCGCTCACGCCCGTGGCGGGTGGCAGGTGTAGCCGCGATGACGGCCGCAGCAGGCGCTGTAATCACCCGCGCCCGCGCCACCGCTGCAGGGGTGCCGGAGAAACCACGGCCACAACAGCGACCACATTCTTCCCGTCGCGCCCAGTAGCTGTCGGAGCGCAGTGGTGACCGGGGGAGCATCACCCCAAGGACGCACGTGCAGGGTGCGACCGTGCGGAGCGGTCGCCCTGGGCACGACCGGTGCGATCGTGCCCTGCCGGCGCTGGACCCCGATATGGGCGGACTCGTCGCCACAGCCATGGAGGGTTTCAGGATGGACGTGCGCCTGGGCGAGGCGGTGACCGGCTTCGACACGCACGACGGGAAGGTCACCGCCGTGGCGGCCGACCGGGCCACGATCCCGGCCGACCTGGTGATCCTGGGACTGGGAGTGGCCCCGAACACGGCCCTGGCCGCACGAGCCGGCATCCCCCTCGGGAGACCCCGTCGATCCCTGTGCGTAGCCGCTGGTCCACCGACAAACCTATCGTTCCATTGTGTCCCACGGCCAGCACCACGGGACCGAAACCGGTCCCGTGAGCGGAGGTAGATTGTGTGGTCTGTTCCGGTGATGCGGCCAGCAACAGGGCTCATGTAACCGGGCTCGGTCCAGGGTAAATTACTCCAGCCGGGACCGTGCTGGCCACTGTTTGGGCACAGGACGTGTTTGCGGTACGCCGTCGACGGAAATGTCCAGTTCCTCGTGCAGGAAGGCGACTGCCCCGGCGATGTTGCGGTACGGAAAGAACGGTTCGGGATAGGACCATGCAATGTCAGTGAGAGAGGATTTGCTGGTAACGCTCCAGTAGTTGGTGGCGAAGCCCTTGTAGGGGCAGATGCTCTCCGTGGTCGTCGGCGTGAGAAGGTCGAAGTCGATGTCTCGCCTCGGCAGGTAGTAGCGCGGTGGCAGCCCTGTTTCCCAAAGAAAGATCGCATCTCGCGACTCGCCAAGCACGACGTCGTCGTGGCGCACCGTCACTAATCGAGAGCTGGGCAGGGCATCGATGTGGACGAAGGGGTCGTGGGGGTGCTCGAATACTTCTTGATCTTCTTCATACCAGTGGTCAAACTCACCGCGTTCCCACGTCACTCCCGTATAACCGTCAGCACCCTTCATCCGCCACGCCCCGTGGCGGATGATGCGGTTATCAACAACTACATCGAACCAGGACGTGACCTCGGAATTCGGGTGGTGGTAGCGCAATTCGTCCGGCGCTCCGGCGGGTATCAGATTTTCTGACCGGACGTCCTCATCCGGGAACAGATACCGCGGTACGGGGAGTTCTTCTTCCCATACGAGTAGCTGATCGCGGCTGTCGACCACTCGTGTGTTGCCGACGAATCCGCGCACCCACCGCGCACTGGGCAGTGGTTCTCTGGTTTTCTGTTCCATTGATGGGCATCCTTCCGGTTTTTCGCGAGACTCCTGGATAGCCTCGCATGGGCTGGTTCCCGATGCGTCGAGTGCCCAGCTGATGGGCACGAAACCGGCACCTACCCGGATCCAGCACTGACTGAAAATTATCCTTGTGAAACCTGCTCGTGTAAAAATCGGCAGGCTCTCGTCAAGGCCAGGCGATGTCGGGGATCGGGCAGGATGCAAAGTACGTGAGTGCCTCGATTGTCCTGACGCGCCCAAGCGCGTCAGGCAGCGTTGTCCGGCCTGGTTCCCCCACCATGAACGGGGGGCGGTCAGTCACGGGCGGTCCGGAAACCGGCGAAGATCTGGCGGCGGATCGGGTGGTCCCAGTTGCAGAACGTGCCGCGGTAAGCCGCGGCGTCCGTGGCCCAGGACCCGCCGCGCAGCATCTTGTAGTCGCCGTCGAAGAACACCTCGCTGTACTCGCGGTAGGGGAACGTGCGGAGCCCCGGATAGGGGAGGAATCCGCTGAAGGTCCACTCCCACACGTCCCCCATGAGCTCCCGCATGCCCAGCGGTGACGCCCCGTCCGGGTAGGAGCCCACGGGAGCCGGCCGCAGCGCGGTCTCGCCCAGGTTGGCGTGGCGTTCGGACGGGTCCTCATCCCCCACGGGAAGCGCCGTGCCGGCCAATGGCCGGGTCGTGGCGGGCGGCCTTCTCCCAC
>NZ_KI914661.1:4485-7114 GCF_000520495.1 Arthrobacter sp. H14 | reverse complement strand
CCACTCCGCCTCGGTGGTCAGCCGTCGTCCGGCCCACCGCGCCCAGGCCTCGTAGTAGGACACATGCTGCACGGTCCGTCGCCGGGAACGGGCTCGACGACGCCCAAGCGCGTCCGCCACCAGCTGCCGCCCTCGCGCCGCCAGTGCTTCGGCGCGGTGAGCCTCGCCTCCTGGCGGTGCGCCCAGCCAACAGCACTCCATCACTGGCGCCGGTCGTACCCGCCGTCCTCGCCGAACTGGGCGAATTCCGCGTTGCTCACGGGCACGGTGTCGATCCAAAAGCCCGGCACGTGCACCTCGTGGGCGTCCCCGTTCGAGCTCCAGTCCCACGGCGCCGACGGGCCCGGTGCGAAAGCACGCGGAGGCGACGTGCTCCTCCGCCTCGGCCTCGGACAGCGGCCGGACACGACTTTCGAGCTGCATGGTTGCTGCCACGGAACCTCATTCCTTCAACACACAGCCGACGCGAATGACCACACCTGATCGACACATCACCAAGGAAGTAAGCCGTGCCAGGTCTCAGCCGGCCCACGTATCTCTCATGACGGGTGCCTTACCTCGGAGGTTCGGGCCTGCATCATCGGGCACGGCCGGGCCTTTCCATCTCATCCAGGGGATCGGATTGGTTCCGACGCGCGGTCTCACACCGATGGCATGCCGCATCACAGAGGCAACCGAACTAGCATCCCCGCACGCTCCTCATGTTCGCCTGTATAGGTGAGGCAAACTTTCTGCACGCACATGTCGCCCACATCAGATCCACGTGACACCGGATGCGTTCCGGGGACACGTTTTCACTCCTCAAGCAAAGCCGCTCAATCGCTTATCAACGTCGCCGGGTAAATGCCCGGGCCTGTGTCGGACTGCCCAGAACTTTTAGAAGTTGAGGATCTGGTATCCCTCGACGACGAGCTTGCGCACACTGGCTTCGCCGTTGTAATCGTTGAGGAGAGGCCAACCCGCCTCCTTGATGGGCTTGATGGCCCGGTGGGAGCGCGCACAGAGATCACACGCTCCGATGACGTTGTCTTTAAGCTCTTCCAGGAGCGGATTCAACTTGTGGGAAGAGTCCGAGATCGCTGCCAAGCTTTCGACGCCGGACCCGTCGAACATCACGACGACCTCATCACCGGCCCTTTTGAACTCCAGAGCGGTGCTGAGACCCCGGTAGACGCGTGCGTTCCCGGACGACACGGACTCGTAGATCACCACGGCAACCTTGATGTCTGTCATAAGAAAATTCCTTCCTTCGTGGCCCGCCCACTCCTGTAGACGAATCCGTCTGGCAAAACTAGACAGGTTCGTCTAGTGTTGTCAACCATGGATCGTTCCAGTTCAAAGGCCCTGTCCGTTGCGCCTGGCTCATCACCGGCCACACCGGGGAAGGCGCGTGAGCGGATCATGGAGGCTGCGCGTCGGCTCTTCTACACACGCGGCATCAACGCCACCGGCATCGATCTGGTGATCGCTGAAGCCGGTGTCGCCAAGGGCAGCATGTATCACCACTTTGGCAGCAAACAGGCTCTTGTTGTTGCCTACCTTCAGAGGGAGGAAACAATATGGAAAACAGCTTCCGCAGCCAGGGACGACCTGGAGGCCTTCCCAACTGCTCGTTTGGCAATTTTCTTCGATGGGATTTCCACTGATGTTATCGCTGGCACGTTCCATGGATGCCCATTCATGAACGCCGCGATAGAGCGACCGGAGGACCCTGAGATACACCGTGTTATCACCCATTACCGGGGCGAATTGGCCTTGCATATCGCGGCCTTGATCGGGGCGGATGCATCCTCTTCCCTGGTCCTAAAGCTGATGGTGCTCTACGACGGGGCAAAAACGTCGGCGAAAATGACACTGGACCCGGCACTCGTCAAACTGGCCGCCGACATGGCATGCGACACCGTGCACGATCACATCCAAAATGTTGGCAAGTGACCGACCATTTCGGAATCATCGATGGTCTCGCCGACACGCGGGGTGGCCGCATGTCACCACGTTGTCAGCACTTTACTAACTGATTCGAAATTCATGAGAAGACAGCTGGCGGGGGAACCTACCAACTCTGACTGCTGGATTTACGTAGAGAAAAGGAAAACACGACATGACAAAGCGACACGCATCCGCTACCGACCTCGAGAATGTGGGGGCTTCGGTCCTGCGTTACGCCCTGGTGACGAACCTCGTTTGGATCGGGACGCTGAAGTTCCAGAAGTATGAAATGGAAAACATCCATCCCCTGGTCACCTCCAGCCCTCTGCTCTCGTCGGTGGTCAAAAAGTTGGGTGAGAAGAGGACGGCGCAGCTGATCGGAGTCACCGAAATCGCCATAGGCTCCCTGATCGCCGCCAAGCCTTTCGCACCGCGCGCCTCGACCATCGGCAGCATGGGCGCCATCGGGATGTTCCTCACGACCCTCAGTTTCATGGCCACGACTCCAGGGGTGCGGCAGGAAAACCACGGGAAGACCAAGTTGTCCATGGTGGGGCAATTCCTGCTCAAGGACAGCGTGCTTCTCGGGGCGTCGATCCTGACGGCCGCGGAGTCGCTGCAGCACACGCGCCGATGACAAAGCTGGAGACCCGGCAGGTTTTGCACCGGCATATCTGTCCCGCCTGTCGGAGAGTTGCGG